>NZ_NPEV01000004.1:18743-149428 GCF_003258835.1 Rhodobium orientis
GGCACGCCGGCCCGCCGCCGGTCACTCTCCTCGATATGTCGAAGGTCGGCAGACCGTTTCGATTGGCACGACCGAAAGCGGCGTGCCCTGACTGAGAAGAAAGGGATACCCATGACCAGTCACCCGATCACACAAGTCTCGCGCCGCTCGGTGCTGAAGGGCCTCACCGCCCTTGGTGCCGGCACGCTACTGGTGCCGTCCGTACTGCGCCAGGCCTATGCCGCCGCCGTGGCCGACGGCGAGGTCGTCACCGGCTCGCATTTCGGCGTCCACTACGCCAAGGTCGAGGGCGGCAAGCTCGTCGCCGTGCGTCCGCACGAAGCCGACCTCGTCCCGGTCGAGCAGGCGACGACGCTGGTCGACTGGGCCTATTCGCCGACCCGCATCAAATATCCGATGGTCCGCAAGGGCTTCCTGAAGGACGGCGTCAACAGCGACCGCACCGAGCGCGGCAAGGGCGAGTTCGTGCGCGTTTCCTGGGACGAGGCGCTCGATCTCGTCGCCAGCGAATTGAAGCGCGTCAAGGACGAGCACGGCAACGGCTCGATCTATGGCGGGTCCTATGGCTGGCGCACGCCGGCGATGCTGCACAACTGCTTCAACAACCTCTATCGTCTCCTCAACCTCAACGGCGGCTTCGTCGACGACGTCAACACCTATTCCACGGGCGCGATCCGCGTGATTCTGCCCTATGTGATCGGCACCTCCTACTACGACTCCTCGACCTGGCCGAGCATCATCGAGAACACCGAACAGATCGTGTTCTGGGGCTCCGATCCGGCCGTCACCAGCCGCATCGGCTGGTCGGTCCCGAACCATGCCGGCCTCAAATACCTTGAGGAGTACAAGGCAACCGGCAAGCCGTCGATTTCGGTCAACCCGATCAACACCGAAACCGCCAAGCTGCTCGGCTCCGACTGGGTGGCACCGCGTCCGGGCACCGACGTCGCCATGATGCTCGGCATCGCCCACACGCTGGTCGCCGAGGATCTGCACGACACCGAATTCCTTGCCAACTACTGCTCCGGCTTCGAGGAGTTCTCCGCCTATCTGAAGGGCGAGCCCGACGGCACCGAGAAGACGGCCGAATGGGCCGCCGAGATCTGCGGCGTCGACGCCGACAAGCTGAAGGAAATGGCTCGCTCCATGGCCGCCAAGCGCACGCTGATCACCATGGGCTGGTCGATCCAGCGCCAGGACCATGGCGAGCAGGGTCCGTGGATGGCCCATACGCTGGCCTGCATGCTCGGCTATATCGGCCTGCCCGGCGGCGGCGCCGACTTCACGCTGCATTACGCCAGCTACGGCACGCCGAAGGGCCACGGCCCGTCATTCGCCGGCTTCCCGGCGGGCGAGGCCTCCAAGGAGGTTCCGGCGCCGATCCCGTGCTCGCGCGTGCCGTGGGCGCTGGCCAATGCGGGTGAGAAATACGACTACAACGGCCAGGAATACACCACACCGGATCTCAGGCTGGTGATCTGGGCCGGCGGCAACCCGTTCCACCACCACCAGGAACGCAACAAGCAGATCGATTTCTGGCAGAAGCCGGAGACGATCATTATCAGCGACATCAACTGGACGCAGTCGGCCCGGTTCGCCGACATCGTGCTGCCGATCTCGACGCTGTTCGAACGCAACGACATCTGCAACATCAGCGAGCAGAATGCCGGCCTGTGCGCCATGCAGCAGGCGATCGAGCCGCTGTTCGAATCCAAGACCGACTTCTGGGTCTATTCCCAGGTCGCCAAGCGCCTCGGCTTCGAGGCCGAATACACCGACGGCATGGACGAGATGGGCTGGCTCAAGCACATCTACGAGGAAGGCGTTGCCAAGGCGGCGGAAAAGGGCATCGAAAGCCCGGACTTCGATACCTTCTGGAACGAAAAGAAGGTGTGGATGTACGACGTCACGGACGAGAAGCGGAACTACGTGCAGTTCGCCAAGTTCCGCGAGGATCCGCTGCTCAATCCGGTGGCGACCCCGTCCGGCATGTTCGAGATCCTGTCGCGCAAGATCGCCGGCTACGGATATGACGACTGCCCGGGCCATCCGACCTGGATGGAGCCGTTCGAGCGGCTCGGCGGCACGATGTCGGACAAGTATCCGCTGCACATGACCTCGTCGCATCCGGACTATCGCCTGCACTCGCAGCTCGATAACGCCGACCTCAGGCACTCCTACGAGGTGGAGAACCGCGAGCCGGTGTGGATCCATCCGGACGCGGCCGAGGCCCGCGGCATCGCCGACGGCGATGTGGTGCGCATCTTCAACGACCGCGGTGCGGTCCTGGCCGGTGCCGTCGTCACCGACCGGATGAAGAGCGACGTGATCCGCCTGCAGGAAGGCGCCTGGTACGACCCGGCCGAGCCGGGCACGAAGGGCGCGCTGTGCAAGCACGGCGACCCGAACGTGCTGACCTTCGACAAGGGCACCTCCAAGCTCGCCCAGGGCAACTGCGCCCACACCGCCCTCGTGGAGATCGAGAAGTACGCCGGAGACCTTCCGACGATCACCACCTTCGACCCGGTCGCCTAGGGCCGGTTCGACCTTGATGCCAACGGAACGGGCGCCTTCTGGCGCCCGTTCCTCCGGGGACACCCTGCTACACTGGAAATCGAGACATGATCCGCAAATGGTGGAATACGCTGTGGTCGCGCAAGACGCCCTTTCGCCTGGGCGTGGCGCTGATCGTCGGCGGTATCGGAGGCGTCATCTTCTGGGGCGGCTTCAACACCTTCATGGAGTACACCAACACCATGGAGTTCTGCATCTCGTGCCACGAGATGCGCGATAACGTCTATGCCGAATATACCCAGACCGTGCACTACAAGAACGCTTCGGGCGTGCGCGCCATCTGCTCCGACTGCCATGTGCCGAAGCCCTGGACGGCCAAGCTGATCCGCAAGATCCAGGCCTCCAACGAGCTGTTCCACAAGGTCATCGGGACCATCGACACCAAGGAGAAATTCCAGGAGCACCGGCTTGAGATGGCCGAACGGGTGTGGGCGACGATGAAGGCGAACGACTCCCGCGAATGCCGCAACTGCCATTCCTTCGAGACCATGGATTTCCACAAGCAGAAGGAGACCGCAGCCAAGCAGATGCAGGAAGCGATGAAGAACGGCGACACCTGCATCGACTGCCACAAGGGCATCGCCCACCATAAGCCGGATATGGCCAAGCGCGCCCGCGAAGAGGCGGCCGCCTTCATGGCCAGGACCGAGGATCTGACGGGCGACCATGTCTGGGCCAAGCGGACGACCGGACTGGTCGCGGAGCCTGCAGACGACGCCAGCAAGCTGGCGACGGTGCTGGTCGGCGTCGGCAT
The DNA here is from genome assembly GCF_003258835.1 of Rhodobium orientis. Lineage (GTDB taxonomy): Bacteria > Pseudomonadota > Alphaproteobacteria > Rhizobiales > Rhodobiaceae > Rhodobium > Rhodobium orientis. The sequence goes on from NZ_NPEV01000004.1 coordinate 22,072, forward strand.
GACCCGGCTGGAGAGCAGCGGCGACTACGTCAAGGTGCGGGTCGAGGGCTGGCAGGCCGGCCAGGTGGTGCGCGGCCAGTATGCGGGCTTCGGGTTGCGTGCCCTCAACCTGTCGATCTCGGCAAGCGCCCTCGATCAGGTCAAGAAGGGCGAGACCCGCTTCTACGAGGACGGCAACCAGGACTGGGTGCAGACCTCGCTCGACGGCTGGGTCAAGGCGGCGGACCTCACCTCCGACGACCAGATGCTGTGGTCGATCGCCGACCGGACCTTCTCCAGCCAGTGCGGTGCCTGCCATTCGCCGCCGGATCCGGCCTCGCGCGATGCGCTCGCCTGGCAGACGGACGTCGACACCTACGCCCCGAGGACCAGCCTGACGGGAGAGGAAAAACGCTTCGTCCTGCGCTACCTGCAGGTCCACGGCGCCGGCTCCAAGGAAGCCATGGCGATCAACTGACCGGCAGAAAAACCGACAAATACCAGGCCGCCCGGAGCGTTTTCCGCCCGGGCGGCTTTTTTGTCGGGGAAGGGGGCTATTTGCCGGCGGACCGCTTCAGTTCGGCGATGCGGGCGAAGGCGGCGTCGCGGCTGTCGAACAGGTTGGGATCGTAGCTCGCCGACAGCGGTTCGTCGGTCACCTTGGTCTCGTCGGCCTCGCGCTCCACATAGCGCACGGTGCCCAGCGAATGGGTGACGTTGATCTTCTTGCCGCGATGGGCGAACGCCACCCAGGCCTCCGGCCAGATGCGGCAGTCCCTGTAGTTGACGACGAAATACCAGTGGCGGCCGGTGGTCGCGATCACACCGTCGATGACATCGTGGAAGTCGTTGACGGTCTTGGAATTCTTGAAGACGAAACCGCTGAAGTCGATCTCGATGACGTCGAGGTCGTCGAGGATGCGCACGCGCGAGGCGTATTCCCGGAAATCCTCCTGGGACAGCTCGCTGGCGCTGCTTGTGTGACCGGTTTCGCCGCCGGCGTCGTAGACGGAGTCGGCAAGGCCGGCGACGGCCTTTTCGAGCCGCACGCAGCCGCGCAGGGCAGTGTCCAGGAAGCGGGTACGCTCGTCCTTCGAGAGGTCCTCGAAATCCCTGAGGATTTCCAGCGAGCCGCGGATCGCCGTCAACGGCGCGATGAATTCCTCTTCGACCTTGGTACTGAGGGCGACGGTCTCCTTGGCGCCCGACCCGTCCCTGTCCATATCGCGGCTCCCAAACGGTCGGGCTCAGATCGCCAGGTATTGCTGGCGCAGGTCGGCGTTGTCGAGCACCTCCTGGGAGACGCCGTCGAACACCACCTGACCCATGTCGAGGATGATCGCGCGGTCGGCCAGATGCAGCGCGGCGATCGCGTTCTGCTCGACGATGATGGTGGTCATGCCGAGGTTCTTGATCTGCTCCAGCGTGCGCTCGATCTCCTGCACGATGACCGGGGCGAGGCCCTCATAGGGCTCGTCGAGCAGCAGCAGCTTGACGTCGCGGGCGAGCGCCCGGCTGATCGCCAGCATCTGCTGCTCGCCGCCGGACAGCGTGATGCCCTCCTGGTTGCGCCGTTCGCCGAGGCGCGGGAAGAGGTCGTAGATGCGCTCGATCGACCAGCCGACGGGCGGGGAGATCTGGGCAAGTTGCAGGTTCTCCTCCACCGTCAGGCCGGCGATGATGCGCCGGTCTTCCGGCACCAGACCGATGCCGTTGAAGGATGCCTGGTGCGCGCGCATGCTGTGCAGCGGCTTGTGGTCGAGCCAGATCTCGCCGTGCTTCAGGTTCGGCGAATCGACACGGGCGATGGTCCGCAGCGTCGAGGTCTTGCCGGCGCCGTTGCGGCCGAGGAGGGCGACGATCTCGCCCTCGCGGATGTCGAAGCTGACGCCCTGGACGATGTAGCTCTCGCCGTAATAGGCATGGACGTCCCAGCAGGAAAAGAAGGCCCGCTGGCCGCCTGTGGTCAGCGTCGGCTTCTTGCCGGGGGCGGCGCCTGCGAACGGGTCGTCGGCGAGCAGCGACGGGCCCGGCTTTTTCTCGGGAGCCGGGCTCCCCTGGTTGAGATCGGTCATAGGTGCGCGCCTCCGAGATAGGCTTCCTGAACCTTCGGGTTGCCCTTGATGTTCTCCGGCATGTCCTCGACGATCACCGTGCCCTGGGCGAGCACGGAGATCTTGTCGGCGAGCGAGAACACCACATGCATGTCGTGTTCGATGACGACCATGGTGACGCCGCGCTGGGCGATGGTCTTCATCAGGTCGATGGTGTTGTTGGTGTCGGCCCGGGCCATGCCGGCGGTCGGCTCGTCGAGAAGCAGCAGCTTGGGATCCTGCACCAGGCACATGGCCAGTTCCAGGCGCCGCTTGTCGCCGCGCGAAAGCTGGCCTGCGATGTCGCCGGCCTTGGCGGCAAGGCCGACGTCCTCCAGCATGACCATGGCCTTGTCGCGGATCGCCGTCTCGGTCTTGATCTGGCGCCAGGCGTTGAGTGTGAAGATGCCGTCGCGCTTGGCGAAGGCCGGGATCATGACGTTGTCGACGAGGCTCAGCTCACCGAAGATCTCCGGCGTCTGGAAGACGCGGCTGACGCCGATCTGGTTGATCTCGTGCGGCTCGATGCCGAGCAGCGACGTGCCGTCGAAGGTGACGGTGCCGGTGTCCGGTTCCAGCCGGCCGATGAAGCAGTTGAGGAGCGTCGACTTGCCGGCGCCGTTGGGGCCGATGATGGCATGCACGGTGCCGGCGTCGACGGTCAGGTTGACGTTGTTGAGGGCCTTCAGGCCACCGAAGTTCTTGTTGACGTTCTTGACGGAAAGAATGCTCATTTTTCTCTCCTCACTCGGCCGCCGCGGAGGCCCGATCAGAGGCCTTGCCGCTCTTGCCGCCGCCCATCAGGCGGGAGATGCCGGTGCGGATGCGCCTGAAGCCTTCCATCAGCCCGCCGGGCAGGAAGATGACGATCAGCATGAACAGGGCGCCGAGCGTCAGGTGCCAGCCCTCGCCGACGAACAGCGAGGAGATAGAGACCAGGGCGTGCTGCAGGGTCTCCGGCAGGAAGCTGTATGCCTGCATCAGGATGCCCTCGTTGAAGGACGAGAAGATGTTCTCGAAATATTTGATGACGCCGGCGCCGATCACCGGGCCGAGCAGGGTGCCGGCACCGCCGAGGATGGTCATCAGAACGACCTCGCCGGACGCCGTCCACTGCATGCGTTCGGCACCGGCCAGCGGGTCGGTGACGGCCATCAGGCCGCCGGCAAGGCCGGCATACATGCCGGAGATGATGAAGGCGGCGAGCGCATAGGGCTTGGTGTTGAGGCCGGTATAGCTCATCCGGTTCTGGTTCGACTTCACCGCGCGCAGCATCAGGCCGAAGGGCGAGCGGAAGATGCGCATGGAGATGAAGAAGCACAGGATCAGCAAGACGGCGCAGAAATAGTACCCGGAGTTGAACTGCAGCGTCTGGCCGAACAGCGTCGTCTCCACCGTTGAGTTCATGTCGATCCCGAAGAAATTGGAGACCGGGAGCGCCGCCCCGTAGTCGATACCGGCGGCGGTGTCGAGGATCCGCGGGTCGGACTGGTCGAGCTGCAGGCCGGTCTCGCCGTTGGTGATCGGGGTCAGCACCGAATAGGCGAGGTTGTAGCACATCTGGGCGAAGGCCAGCGTCAGGATCGAGAAGTAGATGCCCGAGCGGCGCAGCGAGATGTAGCCGATGACGGCGGAGAACAGGCCGCCGAGCAGGATGGCGAAGAAGATCGCCGGCAGCGGGTTCATCGACAACAGCTTGAACGACCAGACCGCGGTGTAGGAGCCGACGCCGAGGAAGGCGGCGTGGCCGAAGGAGAGGTAGCCGGTCAGGCCGAACAGGATGTTGAAGCCGAGGGCGAAGATGCCGAAGATCGCGAACTTCTGCAGAAGGTCCGGATAGCCGGCGCCGATCGGGGTGAAGATGAAGGGCGCGGCAAACACCACGATCGTGAAGCCGATCAGGAGAAGCACGTCGTTGCGGTTCATTGTAAGGCTCATAACTCAGTGCTCCATCACGCCCTTGCGGCCCAACAGGCCACGCGGCCGGACCAGGAGGATGACGACGGCGATCAGGTAGATGATGATCTGGTCGATGCCCGGGAAGATGTCCTTGACCTCGTTCATGGAGGCAAAGCTCTGCAGGATGCCGAGCAGGAAACCGGCCAGCACCGCGCCGGGCAGCGATCCCATGCCGCCGACCACGACCACGACGAAGGACAGGACCAGGAAGTCCATGCCCATGTGGTAGTCCGGACTGAGGATCGGCGTGTACATGGCGCCGGCAAGGCCGGCGACGACGGCGGCGATGCCGAAGACGACGGTGAAGCGCCGGTCGATGTCGATGCCGAGGAGGCCGACGGTCTCGCGGTCGGCCATGCCGGCGCGCACGACCATGCCGAAGGTGGTGAGCTGCAGGAAGGCGAACACGCCGCCGATCACGGCGAGCGAGAACAGGAAGTAGATCAGGCGCCAGGCCGGGTAGACGACGTTGCCGGCGTCGAAGCCGAGGGCGATGCCGAAGTCGATCATGCCCTGGGCCGCTTCCGGGGCCGGCTGCGGGATCGGGTTGGCGCCGAAGAAGCTCTTGATGATCTCCTGCAGCACGATGGCAAGGCCGAAGGTCACCAGGATCTGGTCGGCGTGCGGGCGCTTGTAGAAGAAGCGGATCAGGCCGCGCTCCATGGCGATGCCGACGATCAGCATCACCGGCACGGCGACGAGAACCGAGAACGGGACGGAAAAGTCGACGACAAGGCGGCCGAACTCACCGAACCAGGCCTCCATATAGGGCTGGCGGATTTCCATCGGCGTGCCCCAGGCCGTCGTCTGGGTCGGATCGAGGGTGACCTTTTCCATGCCCAGGAACGCCTTGACGGCGACGGCGCAGAAGGCGCCGAGCATGAACAAGGCGCCGTGGGCGAAATTCACCACGCCCAACGTTCCGAAAATGATCGTCAGGCCAAGCGCGATCAGCGCGTAGGCGCCGCCCTTGTCCAGACCGTTGAGGATTTGCAGCAGAATCTCGTCCATGGATCTCGCTCACGTCGAAGGGGCGGCCGCCCCCGAAGGGGCGACCGTGTTGCTTGCGAAAAAGCGGGGTGATCAGGCGCCGTCGTTGTACGGGCCAAGCTCGCCGCCGAGCAGCTCGGCCGGGTACTCGACCTGGGCGCGCGGGGTGATTTCAACGACTTCCAGAAGGTCGTAGTTGGAGGAGGGGTTCTCCTTACCCTTCACGACCAGGACGTCCTTGAAGCACTGGTGGTCGGCGGCCCGGTATTCGGTCGGGCCGTTGCCGAGACCGTCGAACGAGAAACCTTCCAGGGCCGCACCGACCGCCGACGGGCGGAACGAGCCGGCGCGCTGGCAGGCATCGGCGTAGAGGATGGTCTGGCAGTAGCAGGTGTGGGCCGCCTGGGACGGCGGGAAGCCGTACTTCTGGCCGAACGACTTGACGAACGCCTTGGAGCCCTCGTCCTGCAGCGACCAGTGCCAGTTGGTGGAGCCGAAGATGCCCTTGATGGCATCGCCGGCGCCCTGGGCCATCAGGCGCGAGAACAGCGGCACGACGATGGCGAACTTCTTGCCGTTCACTTCCTTGTCGCGCAGGCCGAACTGGACCGCCTGGGTCAGCGAGTTGACCATGTCGCGGCCGTAGTGGTTGAGCACCAGAACGTCGGCGCCGGAGTTGAGGACCGGCGTGATGTACTGGGAGAAGTCACCGGCACCGAGCGGGGTGCGCACGGCCGCGACCGTCTCCCAGCCGAGCTCTTCGGTGTACTTCTTGATCGAGCCTTCCTGCGACCAGCCCCAGGTGTAGTCGGCGGTCAGGTGGTAGGCCTTGCGGTCGGAGCCGAAGTTGTTCTTCAGCACCGGGGCCAGCGCGGCGCCGGTCATCTCGGTGTTGAAGAAGTGGCGGAAACCGTTGGCCCGCTTGTCCTTGCCGGTGGTGTCGTTGGAGTGGGTGAGGCCGGCCATGAAGATGACGCCGGCTTCCTGGCAAAGGCCCTGCACGGCGATGGCGACGCCCGAGGACGAGCCGCCGGTGATCATCACAGCGCCGTCCTTCTCGATCATGCGCTTGGCACTGGCGCGGGCGGCGTCGGACTTGGTCTGGGTGTCGCCGGTGACGAAGGCGACCTTCTTGCCGTTGACGCCCTCGCCCTTCAGCTCCTTGGAGGAGAAGGTGCTCAGCATGCCGCCGTCGCCTTCGCCGTTGAGGTGCTCGACCGCAAGCTGGTAGGCGCGCAGCTCGTCCGCGCCCTCGTCGGCGTAGGCGCCGGTCTGCGGTACGTTGAAGCCGAGGGTGACGGTGTCGCCGGTCGGCTCGTTCATGTATTCGGCGGACCAGGCGCGGCTGGTAAAGATCGTCGGTGCGGCAAGGCCGACACCGGCAGCGGCCGTGCCTTTCAGCAGGCCGCGACGGTTTACATATAATTTGCTCATGAAAAAAACTCTCCCTTGCAGCGTTTCCCTAGGGTTAAGCCGAATGGCCGGCCTTTAGCGTCCAGGCTCTTTTCGGCCCGCGGGCGATTGTCTCGCCCGGCGCCAAACTGAACCAACGCTGTCAAATGCACAATAAGCAATTGGAACTAATTGCTTTTTCTGTAAATCTATTTCATTATTTGGATGTTAAGTTGTCAATAATTGACAAGCGAGCGATCGCGACAATACCCGCCAAGGGAGCAAAACCCCGTGGAATCGTCGATTCTCGGCACCCGCATAAGACAACGCAGGCGCGAAATCGGCCTCACCCAGGCCGAGCTCGCCCGCCGGATCGGCATCTCCCCGTCCTATCTGAACCTGATCGAATGGAACAAGCGGCGGATCGCCGGCGGCCTGTTGCGGCGCACGGCCGAGGCGGTCGACCTGACCGTGGAGGAACTCGACGACGATACCGGCAGGCGGCTGCTCGACAGGCTGAGCGAAATCGCCCAGCTTCCCGAACTGGCCGATGTCGGGATCGAGGAACACCGGACCAACGAGTTCGTCGGCCGCTTTCCCGGCTGGGCGCAAGGCATGGCGGCGCTCGCCCAGTCGGAGCGCGAGGCGACGGTGCGGGCGCAGATCGTCGCCGACCGGCTCTCCAACGACCCGTTCCTCAGCGAGACGGTGCACCGCATGCTGACGCGGATCGCGGCGATCCGGTCGGCGGCCGAGATTCTCTCCGACTATCCCGAGGTGCCGCAGGCGCGCCGCCAGCGCTTCACCGATATCGTCAACGAGGAGAGCCGGACGCTGACCGGCATCGCCGAGGCGCTCGCCGCCTATCTCGACAAGGTGGAGGCGAGCGACCGCAAGCTGACGCCGGTCGACGAGGTCGAGGCGCTGTTCGCGGAGCGCCAGAACCGCTTTGCCGAACTGGATGCGGCCGCCGCGCCGCTGGCGTCCCGGCTCTCCTCGCTGCATCCCGGCGGCAGGCGCGACGAGGCACGGGCACTCGCCGAGGCGCATCTCCAGGAGATCGTGGAATCGCTCTGCCGGCAGCCGCCGATCGAGACCGCTGCGGCGCGCGCGCGGGCCCGCCGGCGGCTGATGGACTACGCCACCGGCGCCGTGTTGATGCCGCTTGCCGATTTCGTCTCGCGCGCGGCCGACCTCCGCTACGACATCGAAGCGCTGGCCGAGGCGTTCGCCGCCGAGGTGGAATCGGTCTGCCTGAGGCTGACCGCGCTGTCGCCTGGCAAGGAGACGCCGCGCTTCGGCTATTTCCGGGCCAATGCGGCCGGCACCATCATCGAGATGCTCGGCCTTGAGGGCCTGACCGTGCCGCGCTACGCCGCGGCCTGTCCGCTCTGGGTGCTTTACCGGGCGCAAGGCTCGCCGGAGGCGGTGCTGCCGCAGCGGGTGTTGTTTCCCTCCGGCGCGCGCTTCGTGTTCGTCGCCCGCGCCACCGGCGTCGGGCCGAGCGGCTTCGGGCGGCCCCGGCATTATGTTACCGACATGCTGGTGATGCGCGAGGCCGATGCAACCCACACGGTCTACGGTCCGGACCCGAGGGCGCTGGTGGAGGAGGTCGGGCCCAGTTGCCGGCTGTGCCCGCGCCGGTCCTGCCTGCACCGGGTGGAAGACCCCTTTGCCGAATAGCAGCGCGCGGCGGCGCCTGGCATAACACCAATTCCTCAATTGCCACTCCGCGCCAATTATCGTGTAATCGCGCCGACGCCTGCATCAGACCAGTGCGCAGTGGAGGAAGCGAAAACAATGGCAAAACGCGTGTTGCTGGCCGAGGACGAACCGAACATCGTGGAATCGCTCACCTTCCTTCTGGAACGGGCGGGCTTCGATGTCGCCGTCGAGACCGACGGACGCAAGGCGCTCGACAAGGCGCTGGCCGACACGCCCGACGTGCTCATCCTCGACGTCATGCTACCGGAAATCGACGGCTACGAGATCCTGCGCCAGTTGCGCGCCGACCGGCGTGCCGACCGGCTGCCCGTCCTGATGCTGACCGCAAAGGGCCAGCGCGAGGACCGCGATACGGCGCTGGAATGCGGCGCGGACCTGTTCATCACCAAGCCGTTCGCGAATTCCGAAATCGTCGCCGCCGTCGAAAAGCTCTCCGACGGCCGCCCCGCATAGCCGCCGCGGCGGCTCGCTCTTTGAGGCGCGTGCCATGAGCGACCATCCGGAAGTCCAGTTCCTCCACCGCCAGACCCGGGACCGTGCCATCGTCCTGGTCATCTTCGGCGTTGCCGTGCTGATGCCGCCGATGGTCGGCATCTCGCTGATCCCGCACAAGATCGCCGGCATTCCGGTGCCGCTGCTCTACGTGTTTTCCATCTGGATCTGCCTGATCGCCGTTGCCTTCGTGCTGGCGCGGCGATTCGGCGACACCGATCCGACCGTGTCGTCCCACGATCCGGCGCCCTGATGCTGTCCGTCAATTTCCTGCTCGCGGTCTGCCTCGGCTATGTGGCGCTGCTTTTCGCCGTCGCCTTCATCGTCGACCGGCGCAACCGGCGCGGCCCGATCGGCTGGCTGCAGTCGCCCGTCATCTACACCCTGTCGATCTCGGTCTACTGCACGTCCTGGACGTTCTACGGCGCGGTCGGGTCGGCGGCGCGCAGCGGGCTGGAATTCGTCACCATCTATACCGGGCCGACGCTGGTCTTCATCGGCTGGTGGTGGCTGCTCCGCAAGCTGGTGCGGATCGGCCGGGTCCACCGGGTGACCTCGATCGCCGACCTCATCTCCTCGCGCTACGGCAAGAGTCCGAGCCTTGCCGTGCTGGTCACGCTGATCGCGCTGATCGCGACGACGCCCTATATCGCGCTGCAGCTCCAGTCGGTGACGCGCAGCTACCAGATCATCGCCGGCGAGGCCGACGTCGTCTCCACGGCGTTCTGGGTCGCCGCCGGCATGGCGCTCTTCACCGTGCTTTTCGGCACGAGGAACCTCGACGCCAACGAGCGCCACCACGGCGTCGTCGCCGCCATCGCCCTTGAGGCGATCGTCAAGCTGGTGGCGCTGATCGCCGTCGGCGTCTTTGCTACCTTCGGCCTGTCGGGCGGGTTCGACGATGTCTTTGCCAATGTGTCGATGGAGGATATCCGCGGCGCCGGCGACATCTTCGGGCCGCGCTGGGCGACGCTGACGTTCCTGTCGGCCGCCGCCGTCATCTGCCTGCCGCGCCAGTTCCAGGTCACCGTCGTTGAAAACATCGAGGAGCGGCACCTGGCGACGGCCTCCTGGCTGTTCCCGCTCTACCTCTTCGGCATGACGCTGTTCATCATGCCGATCGCCATCGTCGGCCTGAAGATGATGCCGGCGGGCAGCAATCCGGACTTATTCGTCCTGACCCTGCCGCTCGCCTCGCAACGGGACGACCTGGCGCTGCTCGCCTTCCTCGGCGGCTTTTCCTCGGCGACCTCCATGGTCATCGTCGCTGCGATCGCCGTCTCCACCATGGTCTCCAACCATATCGTCATGCCGGTGGCGATGCGGTTGCTCGCGGCCAACCCCGCCGTCAGCGGCGACGTGCGCAACCTCCTGCTGGTTTCGCGGCGGATCAGCATCGCGCTCATCCTCGGCCTCGGCTTCCTCTATTTCTGGGTCAGCGGCGGCTCGACGGCGCTTGCCGCCATCGGCCTCATCGCCTTCGTCGGCGTCGCCCAGTTCCTGCCGAGCCTCGTCGGCGGCATCTTCTGGCGCGGCGCGACGCGGGTCGGCGCCATCGCCGGCCTCAATGTCGGCTTCGTCTTTTGGGCCTATACGCTGTTCCTGCCGAGCTTTGCCGGCGATTTCTCCGGCACGGCCGCGTTCCTTGCCGAGGGTCCGTGGGGGATTGCGCTTCTGCGGCCGCAGGCGCTGTTCGGGCTGACCGGGCTCGACCCGCTCGTCCACGCGGTGATCTGGAGCGTCGGGCTGAACACGCTCACCTTCCTCGTCGTCTCCAGCCTGGTGACGCCCGGGGCGCTGGAACGGCTGCAGGGCGCGCTCTTCGTCGACGTCTACCGCACCACGGGCGGCCGGCCAGCCGGCGTCCAGGTCGGAACGGCGCAGTCGGAAGACCTCTTCATCCTCGCCCAGCGCATCCTCGGCGCGGAACCGGCGCGGCGGCTGTTCGACGAGATGTCGCGCAGCCAGGGCAGGGCCGGCGGCCTGCCGCATCCGACCGACGATGTGATCGGCCGCCTGGAACGGGAGCTTGCCGGCTCGATTGGGGCGGCTTCGGCCCACGCCATGGTCACCCGTATCGCCGGGCGCCAGACCGTGGAGATCACCGACCTCTTCGACATCGCCGACGAGACCCAGCGGCTGATCGAGACCTCGCGCCGGCTGTCGGAGAAATCCATCGAGCAGGAGCGGACCGCCCAGCAGCTTCGTAATGTCAACGAACGGCTGAGGGCGCTCGACGCCCACAAGGACGATTTCCTCAGCCAGGTCAGCCATGAACTGCGCACGCCGATGACCTCGGTGCGCTCGTTCTCCGAAATACTGATGACCGAAAAGAGCCTCAGCGAGGATGAGCGCGACCGGTTCGTCTCCATCATCCACGACGAGAGCCGGCGGCTGACCCGTCTGCTCGACGAACTCCTCGATATCAGCCGGCTGGAGGCGGGGGCCTCGGTCGTCGACGTGGAGCCGATCGATGCGCGCCAGGCGATCGATGCGGCGCTTGCCGCCGTCGACAGCATGACCCGCAATTCGGAGGTCGACGTCACCGTCGACCCGGACCCGAGCGGGCTTAACATCATGGCCAATTCGGACCGGCTCCGGCAGGTGCTGATCAACGTCCTGTCCAACGCCGTCAAATACAACGCCGCGGAAGAGCCGAGCATCCTCGTGCGGACCAATGTGCGCGGCCCGGTCGTCCATGTCGACATCATCGACAATGGCGGCGGCGTCTCGCGCCAGGATGCGACCGTGGTGTTCGAGAAGTTCGCCCGCGGCAGCCGCGCCAGCCGCGACCAGGGCGCCGGCCTCGGCCTGCCGATCAGCCGCGCCATCATGCGGGCGATGAAGGGCGACCTCGTCATCGTCTTTGCCAATGACGACACCAGCTATTTCCGCATCATCCTGCCGCTGGAAAGCCGCACCGAGAAGCCGGCGGGATAGAACGGCAGGATCTCAGGCCGACAACGAAAAAGCCCGGCGGAGCGACCCGCCGGGCTTTTTTGACGTGTTCGGTGCCGTTCGACGCCGGATCAGTAGATCGAGCGGGTCGGCAGGGCGGCGATTGCGGTGCCGCTGAAGGCGTCCATGCTGAGCGGTGCCGGCGCATTGCCGGAGAAGTCGTTGACCACCGTGCGCCCCGGCACCGACATGAAATAGGCGATGCTGCGCTGGTCGGGGTGGTAGAGCTCGGCAAAGGCGGTGGTGCCGGCGGAATGGGCGTCGACGAAGAGGCGCGGCGCCTTGGCCATGCGGCCGGTCGGATCGTTCGGGTCGTCGGATCTGGCGATCGTCGTGCCGTCGGCGCCGATGCGGGCATCGCCCTTCAGGCTGGCCAGGGCCCGCGGACGCGGGTTCGGTCGCGGCGAGGCCGACGGGACGGCGGTATCCGCCAGGCGACGGGTTTCGTCGAAGATCGAACCGGGTTTCGATGCCGGTACCGCGGAGGCATAGCCGAGAACGGCTGCCGTGTTGTCTTCGTCGATCGCGGCGACCTCGGTGCCGTCACGCGGAATCGTCGCGGTGACTGTGGCGTCCGCCTCTTCGGTGCCGGCCGAGGCGACCACGGTCGGTACGGCCGGCTTCAGGCGCGGGATCGCGGTATCGTCGACGAGCGCGGCAATGGCGGTCTCGGTGACCGGTTTCGGACGCGGCGGCGGGGCATCGGCCCGGATCACGAATTTCGGCTCTTCATCCACTGCCGGTGGCTCGGGCGCCGCCGGTTCGGCTGCGGCCTCGGCCGGTTGCGGCTCGGTGTTGTCGGTGCCGACATTGCTGCCGAAAAGGGCATTGGTGGCCGGCGTCAGCGACGCGACGCGGGTCTGGTCGTCGGTGCCGACCGGGGCCGGCGGGACCGGCCCGTTGCGCCTTACGGCGACCTGCGGTGTGCGGACGGCCTTGGCAGGCGCTGCGGCGACCTCGGTGCGACCGCTCGCCTCGACGCCGCTGCCATCCTCTTCCTCGTCGAGACCGCCGCCGAACAGGGCACTCAAAAAGCCCTTGCCGGTGCCCTTCTCGCGCAGCACGCCTTCGTCCCAGCCGCCGTTGCGCCCGCCGGTGGTCGGCGCGGTGAGCGAGGCGACGCGGGTGGAGCGCTGGGCGAGGCTCTTGCCGGACTTGGCGCGCGAGAGCGCGGTCTTGTAGCCCGGCAGCGGCTTGCCGTCGGACGGCACATGCAGGGTGTTGCCGTTGGGGAAGACCTGGACGAGCTGGCTCCGGGTCATGCGCGGCCAGTGGCGCACGCGGCCGGTGTCGAGGTGAATGAACTTGGAATGGGAGCGCGGATAGTAGCCGACGCCGCCGACCTGCTGCCGCAGGCCGATGACCCGGATCTTCGACGACTTCACGCCGGGGATGAAGAAGTCCATCGCCTTGCCGAGCGTGTGCTGGCTGAACTTGGCGACGCCGCGCGAGCGCCGGCGCAGCATGTTGTTGGTGGCCGGCGAGCGGTAGCCTGAGACCACGTGGATCGGCGTGCTGGTGCCGGTCCTCTGGTAGACCGACCATATCAGGTCGAACAGGCGCGGATCCATCTTGATGGATTCATTGCGCCGCCAGTCGCGCAGGAACCGGTTCAGGTCGCGCAGGCCGGACGCGACGTAACGCCCGTTGCGCTTGAACGTAATGGTCGCGCGTTCGTGGGTGTGTGTGTTGTAGAGCGTCAGGCTGCGGGTTTCGGCAAAGGCGGATCCGCCGAAGGCGGTCGCGCAGAACACCGCCGCAAAGAGCGCGGTAATCAGCTTCGCCAAACCGGGCACGCCATGTGCTACAAAACCGGCGTTCGTTGTCGACAAGACACGTCCCGTACTGTTTAGCGCTGTGGTAGCGCTGGCCCCCAAGCCTACTCGATGTACGCCCGGATAGGTTAATGTCGATTTACCGCGGAGTGGAATAGCCGCCAAAAATGACGGTTCCGCGGCATCGCCGGTAGAAAATAGCCCGGATTTTCCGAAAAATCGACCGTTCTCCGCCGTTTGAGGTCGTTCCGGGCCTCAATTCACAGCTTTAAAGCCTTCTTCAGGCGCTCGTGATGGCCATAAATGTCCGGCAAACGCTTCAGTTCGCCGCGCCCGTTAACGATGGTCGTAAAATAGGTCAGGTGAACGGGGATGTGGTGGTCGAGTTCGATGCGCCGCTCGCCGCGCCCGAAGATGCTCTCGAGTCGCGCGGCGTTCCATCCGGTCCCGGCCAGCAGCACGTCGGCGAGTTCGAGCGGGTCCTGGACGCGCACGCAGCCATGGCTGAAGGCGCGCCGGTTGCGCTTGAACAGGGTCTTCGACGGCGTGTCGTGCAGGTAGATGGAGTATTTGTTCGGGAACATGAACTTCAGCCGGCCGAGCGCGTTGCGGGCGCTCGGACGCTGGCGGATGCGGATGTTCCTGAGGCTCGCCGCCGACCATTCCACGGAATAGGGGCTGACGACGCGGCCGCGATAGACCACCTCGTAGCCGCGGCGGGCGAAATAGGCGCCAGGATTGGCGCGGATGCTCGGCAGCATCTCCTTGGTGGCGATCGAATAGGGCACGTTCCAGTACGGGTTGACGACGATGTGCTCCATCTCGTCGGAGAACACCGGCGTCTGGTTGTGCACCTTGCCGACGACGACGCGGGCGCGGTGGACGACGCGGCCGTTGTCGACGACCCGGACCAGGAATTCCGGAATGTTGACGTAGACGTGGTTGCGGCCGAGATCGCGCGGCAGCCAGCGCCAGATCTCCATGTCGGTGACGATGTCGGCGATCGGATCGGACGCGGTCGTGCCGTTCAGCGCAGCGACCGTGCGCGGCCCGAGAATGCCGTCCGACGTCAGCCGGTGCTCCTCCTGGAAGCGGCGCAGGGCCGCATCGACGTCTTCGTCGAACGTGTTTGCATCGCCCGTCGCCTCGGCGAGGTCGAGGTGCTTGCGCAGGAGCGGCACGCGCGGGTCGGTGTCGCCGAGGCGGGCATTGCCGCCGGCGGGAAGCGGGTCCGGCCGCTCGGCTGTGGCCTCGTCGCGCTTGCGGCGCAGTTCGGCGAGCTTGGCGCGCAGGCGCCGGTAGCCTTCGTGGGGCGGGTTGTAGCCCTGCAGCGTGCGGCCGGGATCGTCGGCTTCGGCGAGCCGTTTCAGCACCTCTATCGGGTCGGGGCGCACCGGGCGCTGCTTGATGTAGCCGGAGATCTCCTGGGGATCGATGCGGCCGGCCTCGGCATCCTCGGCATAGGTGAGGGCGGCCAGCGCGACGGCGACCTCCAGGCGGGCGGCCTTTTGCGGCGTGGTACCGGCAACGGCGCCCGGGTCGGCCTCGGGCACCTTGTAGGCGGCAGGGTCGAGACCGTCCTCGTCGGCATGGGCGAGCCGGTCGAGAAGGTCGAGGCCGCGCTCCGTCAGCGCGCCATCTTTCGTCCAGGCCGGCTGCCAGTTGCGGTCGGCGTAGAAGGCCTTCAGGGCCGCGATGTGGCGCTTGTCGTCGAAGGTGAGGGCGCCGGCGCTGCCGGAAAGGAGGAGGTGAAGGTCCTCGGCGACCGGATCGAGGCTCGGGCGGTGCGCGGCGAGTGCTTCGGCAAACGCTGCTTCCGGCTCGGCGCGCGCCCCGGCCGGGCTGCCGGCGGCGAGGCCGGCGGCGACAAGGGCGATGGCGAGGGCTCTCGATAGCGGCATGCGTGCGGTCACGTAGCGGCTCCCTTTGGAACGGGGTGTCGGTCGGCGACCGCGAGCGTTTCGCGGCCAGGGGCGGCTCGACAGGTCTCCCCTTAAAAAGGGGCTCCCGCAGCCGATTTCAATGAACAGTCGCGTGATCGGCCTATTCGGCCGCCTCGTCGTCGGCCGGTGCATCGAGGCCGTAGTCGCGCACCTTGCGATAGAGCGTCGAGCGGCCGATCTTCAGGCGCCGGGCCACTTCCGCCATGCGGCCGCGATAGTGGTCGAGGGCGATGCGGATGATATCGGCCTCGACCTCGTCGACCGGGCGGACATGGCCGGTGTCGTCGAGCGCGCGCAGGAACCCGAAGGGCGTCTGCCGCGAGGAATCGCCCGGGGCGGGCGCCGCCGGCGCATGCTGCGGCGGGACGGGCGCGGACGCCGCCGGCCGGGAGGGCTCGCTCGGCCCGCCATGTGCGGCGGCCGGCTCAAGGGAGGGCGAGCCGGTCGGCTGCGCGCTTCCTTGCGTCTGGTAAGCGATCTGCGGGAACTCGTCCTCCGTCAGGCATTCGCCGTCGCACAGGACGACGGCGCGGAAGACGGCGTTCTCGAGCTGGCGGATGTTGCCCGGCCACTCATAGGCCATCAGCATCTGCATGGCGGCGGGGGAGACGGAGTTGACGTAGCGCTTGCCTTCCTCGGCCGCAAAGCGGGCGATGAAGTGCTGGACCAGCTTCGGAATGTCCTCGCGGCGATCGCGCAGCGGCGGGATCCAGATCGGGAAGACGTTGAGCCGGTAATAGAGGTCCTCGCGGAACCGGCCCTCCTTGACGAGATCCAGCAGCCGCCGGTTGGTGGCGGAGATCAGCCGGAAGTCGACGGTGACCGGGCGCCGGGCGCCGATCGGGTCGATCTCGCCCTCCTGCAGGGCGCGCAGGAGCTTGACCTGGACCTCGGCCGGCAGTTCGCCGACCTCGTCGAGGAAGAGCGTGCCGCCGTTCGCTTCCTGGAACTTGCCGATATGCTTGTCGACGGCGCCGGTGAAGGCGCCCTTCTCGTGGCCGAAGAGGATCGATTCGACGAGATTGTCCGGGATGGCGCCGCAGTTGACGGTGACGAACGGGCGCGCGGCGCGCTCGCTGGAGCCCTGGATGGCGCGGGCGACCATTTCCTTGCCGACGCCGGACTCGCCCTCGATCAGGATCGGGATGTTGGAGGTCGCCGCGCGCTCGCCGAGCCGGATCACCCGCTCCATGGGCGGGCTCGAGGTGACGATATCGGAAAAGGTCAGGGTTCCGGACCTGAACCGCTTGATGCGGCTGACCTCGCCCTCAAGGGCGGTCACCTTGAGGGCGTTGCGGATCGAGACTTCCAGGCGCTCCGGCGAGACCGGCTTGACGACGAAGTCGTAGGCGCCGGCGCGCATGGAGCCGACGACGGTGTCGATGCCGCCCTGGCCGGTCTGCACGATCACCGGGATGGTGATGCCGGCTTCGCGCATGCGGGTCAGCACCCCCATGCCGTCGAGGTCGGGCATGACGATGTCCAGCACGACGACGCCGATGTCGGCGGCGTCCGGCCCGTTGAGGACCGCCAGCGCCTGCTCGCCGCCGTCTGCCACGACGGCGCCGAAGCCGAAGCGCTTGACCGCTTCCTCCAGGAGCCTGCGTTGCACGGGATCGTCGTCGACGATGAGGATGCGTTTGGTCATGGGTCGCGGTCCGGATCGCGCGTCTCCTGGCCTAGAAGACGCTGGATAAATCGGCTCCGCCGTGTGCGGACGCCTGTCTCATTTCGGGTCATCATGGAGGGAACGGGTTAATAAACGCCTGCTCCGGACTTTATTTGCACCGACCTTGCGATATTTGCTCACAAAGGCGGGGCGCGGCCGTTGAACCCGCCCCCCGCGACACGATATGAAACCCGTCCCGCCCGGCGCCGCGCGCCGCTGATGCCCTAGCAAAGAGACCGCCGATGACCGCCTTTTCCACCGATGCCGCCACAGGGTTTCCCGGAGTTTTCCACAACGCCGTCCACAGCCCGGACGACGGGGGCGCGGTGGCGGCCAGCGATCTCGGGGCGCTGCCGGAATGGGACCTCAGCGATCTCTACGACGGGCCGCAGTCCGATGCCGTCAAGCGCGATTTGACGCGGGCGAAGGCAGATGGCGAGGCGTTCGAGAAGACGCGCAAGGGGCGGCTTGCCGGTTATCTTGCCCCGGGCGGGGATGTGGGTCAGCTCGTTGCCGCGATCCGCGAATACGAGGAGCTGCAGGAGCTGCTCGGCCGGCTGATGTCCTATGCGAGCCTCTTGTACTCGGGCCAGACCACCGATCCGGCGCGGGCGAAGTTCTATGGCGATGTGCAGGAAAAGGTGACCGCGGCGAGCGTCCATCTCTTGTTCTTCGAGCTGGAGCTCAACCGGGTCGAGGATGCGGCGATCGAGGCAGGCTTCAAGGACGAGGGCCTGGCCCACTACCGGCCGTGGATCGAGGACATCCGCAAGGAAAAGCCCTACCAGCTCGAGGACGACATCGAGCGGCTGTTCCACGAAAAGTCGGTGACCGGGGCGGGCGCCTGGAACCGGCTGTTCGACGAGACCATGGCCGGGCTGTCGTTCCAGACCGCTTCCGGCGAACTGGGCCTTGAGGCGACCCTCAACCTCCTGCAGGATCCGGACGAGGAAAAGCGCAAGGACGCGGCCGAGGCATTGGCTCAGACCTTCTCGGAGAACCTTCGCACCTTTACCCTGATCACCAACACGCTCTCCAAGGACAAGGAGATCTCCGACCGCTGGCGCGGTTTCGGCGATGTCGCCGACTCCCGGCACCTGGCCAACCGGGTCGAGCCGGAGGTGGTCGCGGCCCTCGTCGATGCCGTCACCGGCGCCTATCCGAAGCTCTCGCACCGCTACTACGCCATGAAGGCGCGCTGGCTGGGCATGGACAAGCTCGCCCATTGGGACCGCAACGCGCCGCTGCCGAACACCGACCGGCGCAAGGTTTCCTGGGACGAGGCGTCAAAGACCGTGCTCGATGCCTATGGCGGCTTTTCGCCGAAGATGGCGGAGATCGCCGATACCTTTTTCAAGCGCAACTGGATCGACGCGCCGGTGCGCCCCGGCAAGGCGCCGGGCGCCTTTTCGCACCCGACCGTGCCGAGTGCGCACCCTTATGTGCTGCTCAACTACCAGGGCCGCACGCGGGACGTCATGACGCTCGCCCACGAACTCGGCCACGGCGTCCACCAGGTGCTGGCGGCGCCGCAGGGCGCGCTGATGGCGCCGACGCCGCTGACGCTCGCCGAGACCGCCAGCGTCTTCGGCGAGATGCTGACCTTCCAGGCGATGCTGAAGACGGCGGGAACGCCGGAGTTGCGCAAGATCATGCTCGCCCAGAAGGTCGAGGACATGATCAACACGGTGGTGCGCCAGATCGCCTTTTACGTGTTCGAGCGCCGGCTGCACGAGGCGCGCCGCGAGGGCGAACTGACCTCGGAAGAGATCGGCCGCATCTGGCTGGAGGTGCAGGGAGAGAGCCTCGGCCCGGCGGTGGAACTGAAAGAGGGCTACGAGACCTACTGGACCTATATCCCGCACTTCATCCACGTGCCCTTCTACGTCTACGCCTATGCCTTCGGCGACTGCCTCGTCAATTCGCTCTACGCGGTCTACGAGGAGGCCGAAACCGGCTTCCAGGAGAAGTATTTCGACATGCTAAAAGCCGGCGGCACCAAGCACCACTCGGAGCTGCTGGCGCCGTTCGGGCTCGATGCCTCCGACCCGGCCTTCTGGCAGAAGGGACTGGGGGTGATTTCGCGGATGATTGATGAGTTGGAGGGGATGGAGTGAGGGACGCGTTAGATGAGCGGGGCACATGCGGCAGGGCCTTTGCCTGAGCGCGCCTTATGGTGTTTCGTGCACAGGTTACAATTTTAGCGATTATTCCGTCTGAATCGTAAGATCCTTTTGCTCAGAATTGCGCCATGGGCACCGTGGCGCAATTTCGCGAGAAACACCGGGATCGGCGTCGGAAAGAACGCCGGTCGGGCGGGCTGGCGACGGCGGCAACGTTCGCAGTCGGTGTCGTCGTCGGCCTTTTGGTGATGAGCGAAAAAGACGCCGTCTTGCCGCTGCTGACGTCCGTTTCGCAGTCCTTTGCCGCGCTCGCCACCTGCAACATCAAGGGCAATGTCAGCTACAATACCGGCGAGCGCATTTTCCACGTCCCGGGCCAAAAATTTTACCATCAGACGGTGATCTCGCCGTCGCGCGGGGAGCGCTGGTTCTGCACCGAGAACGAAGCCTGGGCCGCCGGCTGGCGAAGGGCGCGGCGGTAGGCGGGGGTTATTGCGGCAGGTCCCTCACGAATCGACGCCCACAGCCAAACGCACGCCCGTCTCTTTCTGCAAATGACCGGTTTCCGCGGCGAGCTTTTCGAAGCCGACCGTCGCGTTGACACAGGTGCGTAGAACGGCTTTGCCGGTGTCGACATTGCCGGAGATCAGCAGATCGACCGCTTCGGCCAGCAGAGCGGCGCGAAAAGCCGGATCGCATCCGGCGCGGACCTTCACCGTTTCGGTGAACTCCCGGGCTAATGCGGACATTGTTCTTCTCTCTTGCCTTGTCTGCAATTCTGCCAGCGAGTTTTGGCTGCGTCGATACTCTTCTGTCGATGTGGCGAACGGCCAACAATCGCCGCAAACATGACCCTCATCACACTCCTTCGTTCGCGTGGCTCCCATGTTGGCAAGGTCGCGGGAAACGCGGCGTGCGCTGTCCCCGGCGCATCTAACGAAGGAGAAGGACAATGAAACGCGCATTTCTTTCCGGACTGGCACTGGCGGCGCTGCTGGCGACGTTCCACGGCCCCGCGAATGCACATCCCATCACACCGCCGGCCACGGCATATCTCGCTCATGCCGATACCGCGGAGGTGGTCAAGGTCGGCTGGCGGGCCAAGCGCCGCCACACCAAGCGGTTCCGCTACAATCGGCGGAACCGCGGCCACGGCTACGGCCGTTTCCGCGGCGGTCGCCGGGCGTCGAGGTTGGGGCCCTATGTGCATCCCGGCGTCGCCTCGATGCTGATCCGGCGTCGCCAGTGCCTCGATGCGCTGTTCCCGGCGAGCGATCCCGCCTGCCGGTGACGATGCCCAATGATGGCCATTGGCGGGCGACGACGTCGCTGGTCGCCTCGGGCGCTCGTCCCGGGGCGCCCGTCCGCATGGGAAGGCTTTCCGCGGGCGCTTTCCAGCAAAGCCTTCTCCCGAGCCGGCCCCGCTCGGGCTGACGCCGATCGGCCTCGAGGGAGACTGCCGAGATCGACGATTGCCTTGCTTGCCCTCACCGGTTGCTGCTCCCGCAATCGCTCCAAACATGACCTCCATCACACTCCTTCGTCTGACCTGGCCCCATGTTGAAAGGGTCGCGGACGGCTGCGGCCTGCGCTCCCGAAAGCGCACCCAACCAAGAACGAAGGAGACGACCCATGAGACGCACATTTCTTTCCGGACTGGCACTGGCGGCGCTGCTGGCGGCGGCCCACGGCCCCGCGAGCGCGCATCCCATCATCCCGCCGGGCGCGGCATATCTCGCCCATGCCGACGAGGCCCATGTGGTCAAGGTCGGCTGGCGGGCAAAGCGCCGCCACGCCAAGCGGTTCCGCTACAATCGCCGGCACCGCGGCCACGGCTATGGCCGTTTTCGCGGCGGTGGTCGGTCGTCGAGGATGGGCCCCTACGTGATGCCGGGCGTTGCCTCGATGATCAAGCAAAGATGCCGCCCGAGGCGCGAAGAGCTCCTCCCGGGCGGCCCGCGCGGCTGCAATTGACCGGGACCACGTCCTACTTGCCTCCAAATCGCCCGACGACCGGTCGGGCGATTTGTCGTTGCGGCATCGCGGGCGCCGGTCAGCGCGACATTGCCAGGTCTTGCCCTCCTGCTCCGTCCCGCCTAAACCGCTGCCATGCGTGCATTCCTCCACAAGCCCTATCTCACCACCAAGCCCTTCTCGATCGGGCTGAAGCCGATCGGGCCGGAGGCGATTGTCGAGACCGACGATCGCGTCGCGCGGGACCTTGCCGAGAAGGAGGCGTTGTTTGCCGCGGACGAGGCGGCGGTGTTCCGGGCCGAGCAGGGAACCGGCGCGGCACAGGCGGAAATCCTGAAGGTCGTGCTCGCCTCGGCGACGGACCAACGGCCGGACCTTTACGAGCTCGACCGGGAGGGCGTGACGGTGGCCCCGGCTGCCCGCCGCTATCGCTTCTCCGACTTCTCCGATGCGCCTCTGAAACTCGCCGCCCTCCTCGTCCAGGAAGACCTCTGCCTGATGCGCAAGGGCGACGACGGCTGGCGGCTGGCGGCCGCCGCGGTCTGTTTCCCCTCGTCCTGGCAGCTCGAAGAGAAATTCGCCAAGCCGATGGGCGCGATCCACGATCCTGTGCCGGGCTTTGCCGGGCGCATGCTGACGGTGGTGGAGCGCATCTTCGACAATCTGGCGCCAGGCAGTGCCGTGGAGCGCCACAACTGGTCGCTCTACACCGACACTAGGCTCCGGCATGCCGAGCCGCACGAGGAGGACATGGCGGCGCTGACGCCGGCCGAACTGGCCGAGAGACTGGCGGTGCGCGTGGAACGCCAGACGCTGATGCGGCTGCCGGAGACGAGCGATATCCTGTTCACGATCCGCATCCATGTGGACCCGGTGGAAACCATCCGCGCGCATCCGGACCGGGAAAAGATCGCATTGGCGCTCGCCGGGCAGCTTGCCGCGATGACGCCGGACCAGCTCCGCTACAAGGGGCTGACCCGCGCCGCGCCGGCGATCGGTGCGCTGCTGTCCGACATCGCCGGGGTACCGCAACCGGCCTGAGGCCGGCTGTCTTGCAGGTACCGCTCGCAAAAATCTCTGGACAGGCACCGCCGGCCCGCGTCAAGGATGGCGCCGCGTCCCGGTCGCTTCCCACGGCCCGATCCGGCGCCCCGACCTTTCGAAAGCAACACCCATGGGCTTTTTGGCCTTTGCCGTCGCCAATCTGCGCTGGCTCTTTGCCGGCTTCCTGCTGACCTTTGCCTCAAGCTTCGGCCAGACCTTCTTCATTTCGCTGTTCGGCGGCGAGATCCGCGCCGAATACGGCCTCTCCCACGGCGATTTCGGCACGCTCTACATGGCGGCGACCCTGGCGAGCGCGGCAACGCTGCTCTGGGTCGGCAAGTTCGCCGACCACTCGCGGCTCGACCTCGTCAGCGGGCTTATCCTCGGCGGGCTGGCGGTCACCTGCCTGATGATGGCGCTGTCGCCCGGCATCGCCGTCCTTGCGGTCGCGCTCTTCGGCCTCAGGCTGTTCGGCCAGGGCATGCTCGACCATGTGGCGCTGACGGCGATGGCGCGCTGGTACAACCGGGAGCGGGGCCGGGCGATCGCCATTGCCGCCCTCGGCCATCCGGTCGGCGAGGCGATCTTTCCGGCGATCGGCGTGTTCCTGGCCGCCGCCATCGGCTGGCGCCAGACCTGGGTCGTCGCCTGTATTGCGCTGGCGCTGGCGGCGCCGCTTTCCATGGTCCTCTTCCGCCAGTCCCGGGTGCCGAAGACGCCGCTGCCGCCACGCCGCGAGGGCGAGGCGCCGGCGGAGGAGTGGACCCGTGCCCGGGTGCTGCGCGATCCGCTGTTCTGGATCCTGCTGCCGGGGCTGCTGGCGCCCGCCTTCATCGTCACCGGCGTCTTCTTCCACCAGGTGCATCTGGTCGAGACCAAGGGCTGGGAGCTTGCCTGGTTCGCGGCCGGCTACCCGTTCTTTGCCGCAACCTCGATCACCAGCGGCCTTGCCACCGGATGGATCATCGACCGCTGGTCCGCCAGACGCGCGCTGCCGGCCTATCTGTTGCCGATGGCGGGCGGCCTTCTGGTCCTTGCCTGGTCGCCGGAGCCGGGGCTGGCGCTCCTCTTCTTCGTGCTCGCCGGGCTCACGCAAGGGGGCAGCTCCGCGGTCCTCGGCGCGGTCTGGGCGGAACTTTACGGCAGCGCCCATATCGGCGCGATCCGTTCGGTGGCGGTTGCCGCGGCGGTGCTGTCGACGGCGCTCGCGCCGGGCCTGATGGGCTGGCTGATCGATCTCGGCGTTGCCATCGAGACGCAGCTCGTCGCCATGGCCGTCTATGCGGGGGCGGCGACCATCGTCTTTGCGCTGCTTTCCGGCGCGCTGCATCGCCGCGCCTGTTCAACGGGCGCCGAAGTGCCATATTAGGCGTGGATGAAACGCCGCCGGGCGGCGCGCGTCGACGATGTGTCAGTGAGTTTTTGCGACCACGATGAACGATAAGATCAAGGATACCGAAGCCAACCGCTTCAGCGGCCGGGTCCGGCGCTATGCCCGGGTCGGCACCAATATGGGCGGCCTTGCCGCGCGCATGGCCGGCACGCGCTTTTTCGGCGGCGATGCCGACCACGACCGTAACGCGACGGAACTGGCCGCAGCGCTCGGCGGGCTGAAGGGCCCGCTCATGAAGGTGGTGCAACTGCTCGCCACCATTCCCGATGCCGTACCTCCGGAATACGCAACGGAATTCGCCAAGCTGCAGGCCAACGCGCCGCCGATGGGCTGGGCCTTCGTCAAGCGGCGGATGACGGCCGAACTCGGGGCCGGCTGGCAGAAGCGCTTCGCCTCCTTCGAGCACGAGCCGGCCGCGGCCGCCTCGCTCGGCCAGGTGCACCGGGCGGTCCACACCGACGGGCGCAACCTTGCCTGCAAGCTGCAGTACCCGGACATGGAATCGGCGGTCGAAGCCGACCTCAACCAGCTCGGCATCATCTTTTCCCTCCACCGGCGCACCAAGCCGGCGATCGACACCCGTGAGATCGCCAAGGAGATCGGCGCCAGGGTGCGCGAGGAACTCGACTATTACCGGGAGGCGCGGCACACCAAGCTCTATGACGGCATCTTCGCCGACAACGATCAGGTGCGGGTGCCGGAGATCGTCGACGAATTGTCCACCAAGCGGCTGCTGACCATGACCTGGCTCGATGGCAGGCGGCTCCTGGAATACCGCGAGCACTCGCTGGAGGAGCGCAACATCGTCGCGGAGACCCTGTTCAAGGCGTGGTGGTATCCGTTCAGCCACTACGGCGTCATCCACGGCGATCCGCATCTCGGCAACTACACGGTGTTCGAGGAGGGCGGCCGGCCGGCCGGCATGAACCTCCTCGACTATGGCTGCATCCGCATCTTCCCGCCCGAGTTCATCAAGGGCGTCGTCGATCTCTACACCGGGCTTCGCGACAATGACGACGAGCGGGTGGTGCATGCCTATGAGCGCTGGGGCTTCAAGGGACTGACCAAGGACGTCATCGAGATCCTCAATGTCTGGGCGCGGTTCATCTACGGTCCGATCCTGACCGACCGCGTACGGACCATGGCCGACGGCGTCTCACCGTCCGAATACGGCCGCAAGGAAGCCTTCCAGGTGCACAAGGCGCTGAAGGAGCGGGGACCGGTGACGGTGCCACGGGAGTTCGTGTTCATGGACCGGGCGGCGATCGGCCTTGGCGGTGTGTTCCTGCATCTCGGCGCCGAGCTGAATTTCTACAAGCTCTTCAACGGCCAGATCGAGGACTTCGACATCGATGTGGTCGCCCGGCGCCAGCGCGAGGCGCTCGCCAGCACGGGGCTGTCGCTGGAGACGGTGGCGTCGCCGCAATAGCGAGGGGGACCGGACGGCGCTGCGCTTGCATGCGCCTTGGGTAATATGACCGGCCGGGTCTTTCGGCGTTGCACAACAAGTGCTATGCCTTCGATCGCATGGCGGTTCGAAAACTGTTGTGCGCCCGCGTTGCCGCAGGCGCATGCTTTGCTATAACAGCCCGGACGTACCTTGATTCAAAGGGAGGGGAGCATGAGCCAGACCAGCCAGCCGGCAACCGATTTCAACACCCACCACGAGACCTACGAGCGCTTCATGTCGCTGATCAAGGTCTCGGTCGCCAACATCTTCAGCATCCTTGTCGCCCTCGTCCTGTTCGCCTTCGGCGGGTCGTGGTCGGTCTGGACCGGGTCGCTGATCGTCTTTCTTGCGATCGTCACCGCGCTCATCGGCCTGTTCGCCGGCCCGCGCGGCTGGATACCCGGTGGCCTCGTCTTCGTTCTCGGGGTGGCGTTCGTCGTTCTTACCGTCGCTTAGTTCGGAACAATCATGAAAATTGCAGTCCCACTGGAAAGTGATCCGGTCGAGGCGCGCGTTGCGCTGACTCCGGAAACGGCCAAGCGTTTCGTCGGCCTCGGTGCCGAGGTGGTCGTTCAGAAGGGGGCCGGCGCGCTGTCGCGGTTTCCCGACGAAGCCTATGAAAAGGCCGGCGCCAAGCTGGCCAAGGACGCCAAGGCGACGCTCTCGGGCGCCGATGTCGTGCTCAAGGTGCGACGTCCGAATGCGGACGAGCTGAAGCTCATCAAGAAGGGAACGCTGGTCGTTGCGACCATGGATCCCTTCGGCCACGAGGACGACGTCAAGGCGATGGCCGAGGCGGGCATCACGGCCGTCACCATGGATTTCATGCCGCGCATCACCCGCGCCCAGGTCATGGACGTGCTGTCGAGCCAGGCGAACCTTGCCGGCTACCAGGCGGTGATCGACGCGGCCGAACTGTTCGACCGCGCCATGCCGATGATGATGACGGCAGCCGGCACGGTGTCGGCGGCCAAGGTCTTCGTCATGGGCGCCGGCGTTGCCGGCCTGCAGGCGATCGCCACCGCCAAGCGGCTCGGCGCCATCGTCTCGGCGACCGACGTTCGCCCGGCGGCCAAGGAACAGGTCGAATCCCTCGGCGGCAGGTTCGTCGCCGTGGAGGACGAGGAGTTCAAGGAAGCCGAGACGGCCGGCGGCTACGCCAAGGAGATGTCCGACGACTACAAGAAGAAGCAGGCGGAACTCGTCGCTTCGCACATCGCCAAGCAGGACATCGTCATCACCACGGCGCTGATTCCCGGACGCCCGGCACCCAAGCTCGTCACCAAGGACATGCTTGCCTCCATGCAGCCCGGCTCGATCGTCATCGATCTCGCCGTGGAGCGCGGCGGCAACGTGGAAGGTTCGGTTGCCGGCGAGGTCGCCACCGTCGGCGACGTCAAGGTCGCCGGCTATCTCAACGTGCCCGGCCGCATCGCCGCCACCGCCTCGCTGCTCTACGCCAAGAACCTCTATGCCTTCGTCGAGACGCTGATCGACAAGGAGGCCAAGGCGCTTGCCGTCGACTGGGAGGACGAGCTCGTCAAGGCGACGGTCCTGACCCGCGACGGTTCCATCGTTCACCCGGCATTCGCCGGTTAAGGGGGACTTCACTCATGGCTAATCTTACCCCGGCCGAAGCGCTCGAACGCGCGCGCGCTGCGGCCGATGCCGCCGCCCAGTCCGCACGGGAGGCCACCGACGCGGCCGCGGCCGCCCAGTCCTATGTCGACCAGGTCGGCGATGCCGCGGGCGCGGCCGTCCACGCCGCCACCGGCGGCGCCATCGACCCGTTCGTGTTCCGGCTGGCGATCTTCGTGCTCGCCATCTTCGTCGGCTACTACGTGGTCTGGTCGGTGACCCCGGCGCTGCATACGCCGCTGATGTCGGTCACCAACGCCATCTCCAGCGTCATCGTCGTCGGTGCGCTCTTGGCCGTCGGCGTCGACATGGTCGGCGAGGGCGGTACCTGGGCCCGGGTGCTCGGCTTCATCGCGCTGGTCTTTGCCAGCGTCAACATCTTTGGCGGCTTCCTGGTCACCCAGCGCATGCTCGCCATGTACAAGAAAAAAAGCTGAGGGGGCTGATTAGATGTCCGCAAGCATCACGGCTCTTCTCTATCTCGTCGCCGGCGTGCTGTTCATTCTGGCGCTGCGCGGCCTGTCGCATCCGGTAACCTCCCGGCAGGGCAACCTGTTCGGCATGATCGGCATGGCCATCGCCATCATCACGACGCTGTTCGTGGCGTCGCCGGCGGCCGATGCCTGGTTCCTGATCATCATCGCGATTGCCATCGGCGGCGGCATCGGTGCGTTCACCGCCAAGAAGATCCCGATGACGGCGATGCCGCAGCTCGTTGCCGCCTTCCACTCGCTGGTCGGCATGGCCGCGGTGCTGGTGGCGGCCGGAGCGCTCTATGCGCCCGACGCCTTCGGCATCGGCTCTCCGGGCCATATCCACGGGGCGAGCCTCGTGGAAATGTCGCTCGGTGTCGCCATCGGCGCCATCACCTTCACCGGCTCCGTCATCGCCTTTTTGAAGCTCGACGGGCGGATGAGCGGCGCGCCGATCCTGCTGCCGTCGCGGCACGTCATCAATGCCGGCCTGTTCGCCCTGATCGTCATCCTGATCATCTGGTTCGTCGGCTCGGAAAACCACACCGCGTTCTGGCTGATCACGCTGGCCGCACTGGTCTTCGGCGGCCTGATCATCGTTCCGATCGGCGGCGCCGACATGCCGGTGGTGGTCTCCATGCTCAACTCCTATTCGGGGTGGGCGGCGGCCGGCATCGGCTTCACCCTCGGCAACACGGCGCTGATCATCACCGGCGCACTGGTCGGCTCGTCGGGTGCGATCCTCTCGTACATCATGTGCAAGGGCATGAACCGGTCCTTCATCTCCGTCATTCTCGGCGGCTTCGGCGGCGAGACGGCGGCGGCGGGCGAGGACACCGGCGACAAGGTCGTCAAGCGCGGCTCTGCCGAGGACGCGGCCTACATCATGAAGAATGCCGGCAAGGTCATCATCGTCCCCGGCTACGGCATGGCGGTCGCCCAGGCCCAGCATGCGCTTCGGGAAATGGCCGATGCGCTGAAGCACGAGGGCGTTGAGGTCAAATACGCGATCCATCCGGTCGCCGGCCGCATGCCCGGCCACATGAACGTGCTCCTGGCCGAAGCCAACGTGCCGTACGACGAGGTCTTCGAGCTGGAAGACATCAACTCGGAGTTCAGCCAGGCGGATGTCGCCTATGTCATCGGCGCCAACGACGTCACCAACCCGGCGGCCGAGGACGATCCGTCCTCGCCGATCTACGGCATGCCCGTCCTGCATGTCTGGAACGCCGGCACGGTGATGTTCTCCAAGCGCTCGCTGGCGTCCGGCTATGCCGGCATCGACAACCCGCTGTTCTACCGCGACAACACCATGATGCTGCTCGGCGACGCCAAGAAGATGGTCGAAGGCATCGTCAAGTCGATGGAAGCCTAGAACAGGCGATCCGCAAGAGAGATTGGATAGGGCGTCTGCCGACCGGCAGGCGTCCTTTTCTTGTTTGCAGGTCCTTCACGACATCCTGAAGCGGCTTGATGCGCGCTGCGCCTCGTGTGCGGATAGGCTGGCCTCTTCCAGATCGATGCGGAGGAAGGCGTTATGGCGTGGATGTCCGGTAGGATCGCGATTGCCGTTCTGGCGCTCGGCCTTGCCGCGGTGCCGACGCTGTCGCAGCAGAGCGCGCCTTTACGCCAGGAGATCGCCGTTGGCGGGGCGACGCTGTCGGTTGCCTATCGCGGCGACTTCAGCCTTCCTGAGGCGGCCCTTGCCGCCTGGATCCGACGCTCGGCCGAGGTCATTGCCGGCTACTACGGGCGGTTCCCGGTCGATCACGTGCGGCTCGACGTCATCGGCGTTGACGGGACCGGTGTCAGGTCCGGCAAGGCGTTCGGCGACCGCGGCGCCTATCTGCGCGTCATGGTCGGCGAGGCGAGCGACGTCGCCGATCTGAAGAAGGACTGGATCATGGTGCACGAGATGGTGCACCTGGCGCTGCCGCGCATGCCTCGACGCCACGACTGGCTGGCCGAGGGGCTCGCGGTCTATGTGGAGTCCATTGCGCGGATGCAGGCCGGCGATCTCGACCGCACCCAGGTCTGGGGCGAGTTCGTGACGCGCATGCCGCACGGCCTGCCGAAGGCCGGCGACCACGGCCTCGACAACACGCCGACCTGGGGCCGGACCTATTGGGGCGGGGCGATCTTCGCGCTCGTCGCCGATACGCAGATCCGCAAGCGGACGAACGGCGCCAGAAGCCTCAGGGACGCCCTTCGCGGCGTGCTGACGTCGGGCGGCGATTTCACGGATTTCTGGCCCATCGAGCGTACGCTCGCGGCGGCCGATGCGGCGACCGGCACGGACGTGCTGATGACGCTCTACAGGGACTGGCGGTCAACGCCCGTCGATCCGGACCTCGACCGTCTCTGGAAATCGCTCGGCGTTACGCATTTGAGCGGGCGCATCGCCTTCGACGAGGATGCGCCTCTGGCCGCCATGCGCCGGTCGATGGAGACCGGAGAGGCGTGCGAGGTCGTTGCGTGTTGAGCTACGTCCGCGTGCGCGAGTAGGTGGCGCCGAGGCGGCCGAGGCCTTCGCGGGCGGTCTTGTTGGTGGCTTCCAGGGCGATTGCCCGGTTATAGGAGCCGATCGCCTCGTTCTTGTGGCCAAGCTCTTCCAGAGCGACGCCGCGATTGGCCCAGGCACTGGCGGTCTTGCGATCGTATTCCAGCGACCAGTTGAAGTCTTCCAGCGCCGCCTTGGCGTTGCCCTGGGCAAGATACGAGACGCCGCGGCCGTTATAGGGGGCAGGGGCCTTCGGATCGAGGCCGATGGCGCGCGAGAAGTCGTCGACCGCCTTGTTGTGCTGGTTGCGGGCCTGGTAGATCAGCGCCCGGTTATGATAGGCGCGCGGATCCGACGGGTTCAGCCGGATCGCGTTGTTGTAGTCGTTGAGGGCAAGGCCCGGCTGGTTATGCTGGCGGTAGATGTTGCCGCGCGCCACATAGGCCGAATCGTAGTTCGGATTGATCGACAGGGCGCGGTTGTAGTCGGCGAGCGCCAGGTCCATGCGGCCCATGTTGCGGTAGACGAGGGCTCGGTTGGCGTAGGCCTGGTAATAGGACGGGTCGAGTTCGACGGCGCGGGTGAAGTCCTGGATCGCCTGTTCGGACTTGTTGGCCTTGCCGAAGGCGGTGCCGCGCATGTTGTAGGCGTGCGGATCGCGCGGGTTGGCTTCCAGCACCGCGCTCAGCGACGCGATATTTTCCTTGGAGCCAGTATAGGGGTCGAGCTCGCTGGCCGTCGGCCCGGAAACGGAATCGACCTGGCAGCCGGCAAGGCCAACGGCGAGAATTGCCGCGGCAAGGCTGCCGGCGCGGAACGTTCTCAACCCGGTGACGGGATACCTCATGACATTTTCCCGCGCTGTTTTCATGGAAAACATTTAACACACGTCGCTTTTTGGGAATACCCGTGCGGGACAAAGGCCTTTCGGCGACTGGACCGTCGATTTTCGGGTGGCGCCTTCATGGCGGGCAGCGAAAAGGCGCCGCAGCATTGCGGCGCCAATCCGGTCGGTGTCTCAAAGGGCGTTGCCGCCGGCTGCCGCGGCGCCGGAGCCACGCGAGCCGGCCTGCGGACCTCGTCGCCTAGCTGCGCGGCGCCTTGCCCGGCAGCAGGCCTTCGCGCTGTGCCCGCTTGCGGGCGATCTTGCGTGCGCGCCGGACGGCCTCGGCCTTTTCGCGGGCCTTCTTCTCGGACGGCTTCTCGTAGTGGCCGCGAAGCTTCATTTCGCGGAAGATGCCCTCGCGCTGCATCTTCTTCTTCAGCGCCTTCAGCGCCTGATCGACGTTGTTGTCGCGGACGAGTACCTGCACGCGTCAAATCCCGTGTTCGTTTCCGTGTGATCTTGCCGGGAATCCGCCGCTAAGGGGCGACAACTCCCTTGGCGCCGCTGTCGCGTCGCAAATGTGGCGCCGTCTTTAACAGAATCAACAAGGGTTGTCCACGTCAAAGCGGCCGTTTCGGAGAGGTTCCAAAACGGCCGTTTGGCGAGGCCAAACGGTTCACGTGACCCATCTTGCGTCCGGGGCGCGTTTCGCCCTTTCCGTACAGATGGAGCCGGGCACCCGGTTCGGCAAGGATGTCGGCCCAGCGCTCCGCATCGGCGCCGATCAGGTTCTCCATCTCGACCTCAGAAACGAGCCGCGGGATGGCGAGCGGCCAGCCGGCGATCGCCCGGACATGCTGCTCGAACTGGGAGACCGCGCAGGCATCCTCGGTCCAGTGGCCGGAATTGTGGACCCGGGGCGCAAGCTCGTTGACGAAGAGGGTCTCCGCATCGCCGTCGCGGACGACGAAGAGCTCCACGGCAAGGACACCGACATGGTCGAGGGCGCCGGCGATGCGCCGGGCAATGTCGGCGGCCTTCGCGGCGGTTTCCGGGGCGATCGGGGCGGGCACCCTGGAGAATTTCAGGATGTGGTTTTCGTGGCGGTTGTCGGCGATGTCGAAGACGGCTGTCTCGCCGTCGACGCCGCGGGCGACGATGGCCGAGCATTCCAGCGCGAAGGGCACGACGGCCTCCAGGATCGCCGGCGCCTTGCCGATGGCCTCCCAGGCATCCGCCGCTTCCCCCGCGGTGCGGATCATCGTCTGGCCCTTGCCGTCATAGCCGAAACGGCGGGTCTTCAGGATCGCCGGTGTGCCGATCTCGCCGAGTGCCTTTTCCAGCTCGTCCAGGCTGTCGACCTTGCGGAACGCGGCCGTTGCGATGCCGGCATCGGACAGGAAGGCCTTTTCGGTCAGCCGGTCCTGGCAGACGCGCAGGGATTCCGGCGAGGGGCGCACGGGCACACGGGCGGCAAGCACGGCGGCGGTGGTGTCCGGCACGTTCTCGAACTCGTAGGTGACGACGTCGACGGCTTCGGCAAAGGCGGCCAGCGCCGCTTCGTCCTCATAGGGCGCGCAGGTGCTTGCGGCTGCGACCTCGAAGGCCGGCGAGGCGGCGTCCGGGCAATAGACGTGGCATTTGAGGCCGAGGCGGGCGGCCGCCATGGCGATCATGCGGCCGAGCTGGCCGCCGCCGAGGATGCCGATGGTGTCGCCGGGGGAAAGTCGCGCCATTGCCGGCTCAGTCCTCGTCGCTCGGGGTCTCGGCGATCGCCTCGGTCTGGCGCGCGCGCCAGGCGTCGAGCCGTTCGGCAAGGGCCGCGTCGGTGAGCGCCAGCACGCTTGCGGCCATCAGCGCGGCATTGACGGCGCCGGAGCGGCCGATGGCCAGTGTTCCGACCGGCACGCCGGCCGGCATCTGGACGATCGAATAGAGGCTGTCGATGCCCTTCATGGTGCGCGATTCGATCGGCACCCCGAACACCGGCAGCGGCGTCATCGACGCCGTCATGCCGGGCAGGTGGGCGGCGCCGCCGGCACCGGCGATCACCACCTTGTGGCCGCGGTCGCGGGCGCCCTTGGCGAAGTCGTAGAGCCGGTCGGGCGTGCGATGGGCGGAGACGATCCGCGCCTCGAAGGCGATGCCGAGCGCATCGAGGGTCTCGGCGGCATGGCGCATGGTCGGCCAGTCGGACTGGCTGCCCATGATGATGGCGACCGGAGCGGCCGGTGACGGCATTGGATTACCTTTCGGCTATGGGCCGGATGCCGGGCCGCGCGCCGGCGCCGGGTTGGAAAGCCGGGGATTATAGGGACGGAGTGCGGCGGTGCAAGGCGGCGATTCGCGGTTGTCGGACGGCGCTATCGAGGGTGTATGCACTGCACGCAACTCGCCCGAAGCGCGAGCCTGGGCCCTGCGACGTTATTGCCGGGAAACATTTACCCGCCGGATTCTTTAATAAACACTGCATATTACCGCGTTGCTGAAAAAACGCTAATGCGCTCCCTGGTTGCATCGCTAAGATTTTACTGTTCCAAGTGAGGAAATCGTAATGGCGGCCGTACTATCAGGCCTTAATCTTGTTGCGCCGGATTGCGGTAAACGCGAAAGAGAGCGCCATGGAAGACCAGCATGTGCAAAACGCCGTACGGGCCGGCGACGAGGTGGTTTTGATCCACCCGTCAGAGGTCGGCCCGACTGCGATAAACGACGTCCTTTTGCGGACCCTCGCGCCGGAGGCCCGGCAGATCGTCCATGCCTTCGAGCATCTGATCTACACGCTCGACTGCCGCATCAAGGACCTGGAAGGCAAGCTCGACGAGGACGAACTCACCGGCGTCTTCAATCGGCGCGGATTCATGCGGGAGCTGGAACGCGCCAAGGCCTTCAGCGGCCGCTACGGGGTGTCGGCGACGCTCGTCTTCTTCGACGTCGACCGGTTCAAGACGATCAACGACCGGTTCGGTCACCGGGTCGGCGATGCGGCACTGCGCCATGTGGCGCGGCTTCTCCTGGAAAACGTCCGCGACTCCGATCTCGTCGGCAGGCTGAGCGGCGACGAATTCGCCATGCTGCTGTGGAACACGGTACCCGCAGAGGCGGCAAAGCGCGTCAGGGACCTCGTTACGTTCGTTGAGGAAAACCCGCTCTGCGACTTCGGAACGCCGATCCCGCTGCACCTGTCGTCCGGCATCGCGCCGCTGGAGACGAAGGGCGGTTGCGAGACCGTTCTGGACGAGGCCGATGCGGCGATGTACCGCGACAAGAGACGTCGCCGCGAGGCCTATACCCGGGCCGTTTTCGCCTCAGGCGATGATGTCCGGTAGGGTGTCGTCCTCGAGCTGGCTGATCCTGTCCTTCAGCACCAGCTTGCGCTTCTTCAGCCGCTGAACCTGCAAGTGATCGGCCCGGGCATTGGCGACCATCGCCTCGATGGCGGTATCCAGGTCCCGGTGCTCTTCGCGCAGCCGCGCCAGTTCTGCTTCCGCTGCAGCTTTTTCTTCGACGTCCAACGGCGCAACCTCACCGTTCAGATGCGGGGGCGGGGACCCTCCGGCGATCATTTTTAAACTGTAATTTCACGACGATAGCACGGTGTTGCCGGGCACCGGAAGCGCGTCTTCAGGGTATACGCCGCAAGCATCCCAAAAAGGGGTGATTCGGGGGCTTGGAGGGGACTTTTTTTTCGACAGACCGGTTCCCATATGTCACACTTGTGTTGTCAAACTTGGGATAGAAGGAGGCTTTTCGACATGTCTCAGAATGCCGCTCTCGTTAACCTCGAAGAACAGCATCACGCGCTGGAACGGGAAATCGAAGAGGAACTGGCCCATCCGGGGTATGACGATCTCCACGTAGCCGAGTTGAAGCGCAAGAAGCTGCTCCTGAAGGACGAGATTTTGCGCATCCGAACATCCTGAGATCAGCTTCTGTAACGGTCACGTCAAGCACGTTCCAGAAATCCGCGAGTAGGGCCTAGACGCCAAGACTTAAGGTTCTGCTCGCGGCGCCATCCGTATCAATCGCCGGTCTGCCTTTTCGTTCGACCGGCCCCCGCCGCCGCCAGTCCGTGCGGTCTCGGCGGCTATCCCATCTCACGTTCCCGAAATCCGCGGTCTTGCGGGCCCTTTCCGGGCCGCGCCGGCGCTCAAGACTGCGCCGACTGCCGCAAGGAGCGGGCGTTCCGGACGACGTTTGCCGTCCGCACCGGCCTCAGCCATAGGGCGGCTGTTGCGGCGGTTCCGTCTCGTCTTCCTCGTAGATTTCCGAGCGCGCGGCCCAGTGCGCCCAGGCGCTGGCGACCGCAAGGGCGATGCCGCACGCCCAGGCCCATTCCTCGGGCACGTGGAACTTCATGAAATCCCCGAAGATCAGCGCCGGCACCAGCGTGACGACCGCCAGGTACAGCCAGAAGAACCAGCGGGTCTTGTAGAGAAGGCTCATCAGGCCGACGAAAACGACGATGCCGGCGATGGCGGACGGCAGCCAGGGCAGGCCCGCGAAGCGCTTGGCGGCCCAGGCGGCAAGCGCGCCGATGACGACGAATTCCGCGATCAGAAGCCAGCCGGGCAGGTTGAATTCCTTGTGGGTCTTCGGGCGCCCGCCATCCGGGCCGTAGCCGCCGCCCGAAGGGGGCACGATCGACATTTTTTCAAAGCTCCTGTCGGTTGCCCGAGCCGGAAGCGCAAAAGCGCGGTCGCGGTACGGGGCGCCATAATCCGTCTCGTCAGTAACGGTCCCATGATGGGCGGGGGACCGGGCCCTGTTCAAGGCCACAAAAGGGCGCTGCCGGCGCGCGGGTCAAAGATCCTTGGCCTGCTCGCGCAGCACGTATTTCTGGATCTTGCCGGTCGAGGTCTTCGGCAGGTCCGTGAACTGGACGTGGCGCGGCACCTTGAAGTGGGCGAGGTTCTCCCGGCAATAGGCGATGACCTCGTCGGGGGTGATCTCCGCGCCGGGACGCAGCTCCAGGAAGGCGCACGGGGTCTCGCCCCACTTGTCGTCCGGCTTGGCGACGACGGCGGCGGCGGCGATCGCCGGGTGCTTGTAGAGCACGTCCTCCACCTCGATGGAGGAGATGTTCTCGCCGCCGGAGATGATGATGTCCTTGGAGCGGTCCTTGAGCTGGATGTAGCCGTCCGGATGCAGGACGCCGAGGTCGCCGGAATGGAACCAGCCGCCGCGGAACGCGGCATCGGTCGCCGTCGGGTTCTTCAGATAGCCCTTCATGACGAGGTTGCCGCGGAACATGACCTCGCCGATGGTCTCGCCGTCGGCCGGCACCTTTTCCATGGTCTCCGGGTTCATCACCGTGAGGTCTTCCAGCGCCGCGTAGCGCACGCCCTGGCGCGCCTTCCTGGCCGCGCGGGCGGGGCCCTCGAGCGCCTGCCACTCGTCCTTCCAGTCGTTGACGACGGCGGGGCCGTAGGTTTCCGTCAGGCCGTAGAGGTGGGTGACGTTGAAGCCGTTGTCGCCCATGGCGGCGAGCACCGCCTCGGGCGGCGGCGCGGCGGCGGTCATGAACTCCACGGTATGGTCGAGGTCGCGCTTTTCCTCTGCCGGGGCGTTGAGGATGGTGGACATGACGATCGGCGCGCCGCACAGATGGGTGACCCTGTGCTCGGCGATCGCCTTCCAGATCGCCTCCGGCCGCACCCAGCGCAGGCAGACATGGGTGCCGGCGACGACCGACAGCGACCAGGTGAAGCACCAGCCGTTGCAGTGGAACATCGGCAGGGTCCAG
This sequence comes from Rhodobium orientis, assembly GCF_003258835.1. Taxonomy (GTDB): domain Bacteria; phylum Pseudomonadota; class Alphaproteobacteria; order Rhizobiales; family Rhodobiaceae; genus Rhodobium; species Rhodobium orientis. The sequence goes on from NZ_NPEV01000004.1 coordinate 58,214, forward strand.
AGATAGACCGGGTGCTTGCCCATCGCCGCCGTCACCACGTTGCCGTTGGCGAGCAGCGAGGCGCCGCGGTGGTGGTAGACGACGCCCTTGGGGTTGCCGGTGGTGCCGGAGGTGTAGTTGAGCGAGATCGCGTTCCACTCGTCTTCCGGCATCGGCCAGTCGAATTCCGGATCGCCCTCGGCGAGAAGTTCCTCGTAGTCCAGCTCCCCGAGGCGCTCGCCCGTCTGCTGGAACTCCGGGTCGTCATAGTCGATGACGAGGGGCTTGACCTTTTCCGTCAGGGCCAGCGCTTCCTTGACGGTCGCCGAATACTCCCGGTCGACAATCAGCACCCTGGTCTCGGCGTGGTCGAGGGAAAAGGCGATGATCTTGGCGTCGAGCCTTGTGTTGAGCGTGTTGACGACGGCGCCGTTCGCCATCGCCACCCCGTAATGGGCCTCCAGCATCGGCGGCGTGTTGGCGAGCATGACGGAGACGGTGTCGCCCTTGCCGATGCCGCGCTTTGCCAGCGCCGAGCCGAGCCGCCGGCAGCGGGCGTAGAACTCGGCATAGGTGGTGCGGCTCTCGCCGTGGATGATCGCGACATGGTCCGGGAAGACCAGGGCGGAGCGCTGCAACAGCGTCAGCGGCGTCAGCGGCTGGTAGTTCGCGGGGGTTTTTTCCAGATGAAGATCGTATTGGCTTGGCTGTTCCGTCACGGCGGTTTCCTCGTCCCTGGTCGCGCATCGCGTTGAGCCGGATCGCTCGGGTCCGGGTCTTTTTGCGCGCGTCATGCCGCCGCCGTTTGCGGCAGCGGCGATTGATTTTTCGCAAGACCTAAGACCAAATCGCGGCGGTCCGCAACTGCGCTTTACCGGAGGGCGATTTCGGAAACGCCATCCCAGATCAGCTTGCACGAGACCAGGAACACCGCCGAATAGATGATGCGGTAGAACGGCTTCATGGGGATGCGCTTGACCAGCCAGACGCCGCTCATGACGCCGATCGGGGCGAGCGGCAACAGCACGGCCGATGTCGTCAGGTTCTGGGTGGAAAACTGGCCAAGGGCGAAATAGGGGACGAGCTTGACCGCGTTGACGGAGGCGAAAAAGATTGCCGAGGTGCCGGCGAACAGCACCGGCTCCAGCTTCAGCGGCAAGGCGTACATCTGGAACGGCGGGCCGCCGGCGTGGCTGACGAAGCTGGTGAAGCCGGCAACCGTCCCCCAGAAGCCGCCCTTGGCGATGTTGTGTTCGGCCGGCGCCCGCTCGCCCTTGCGCTTCAGCAGGTAGTCGAGGGTGAACCACAGGCCGATGGTGCCGACGATGAGCCGGACATGGGCGGCGGTGATCATCGCCGCCGTCAGCCAGCCGATGGTGACGCCGATGACGCCGGCCGGCACGAGGATGGCGATGGTCTTCTTGTCGAAGCGGCGCCGGTAGGCGGTCAGCGCCACGATGTCCATGGCGACCAGGATCGGCAGCATGATGCCGGCGGCCTGAAGCGGCGGGATGACAAGGGCCATCAGCGGCGTGCCGAGGAGGGCGAAGGAGCCGCCGAAACCGCCTTTCGACAGGCCGACGAGGAGTACGGCCGGCACCGCGGCCCAGTAGAACATCGGGTCTGTGATCATGGTGGTCACATCGACGGCAGATCGGGCCTCGCGTCAAGCATCCAACAGGCGATGGCGTCGGTGGGACGCACGTCTCCTGTCGCCATGCGGGCTGTGACAGCAACGCTTCGCCACCGCTTTCGGACGCCTGGCGCACGCTCGCGGGTCATTTTTCGGCCATAAGCGGCGTTGCTTAGTCGGAAAGTCGTAACATCGCCGACTTGCATTTGTCCGTTGAATTTGCCCAATTTGCCGGAAACCTGCAGTTGGGAGAAACGCGCCATGGCGAGCCGGTATCAGGATGTCTACGAGGGCTGGAAGAACGACCCGGACGGGTTCTGGGGGAACGCGGCCGAGGAGATCGACTGGTTCACGCCCTACGACAAGGTGTTCGATGCCGACAGCGGCGCCTATGGCCGCTGGTTTCCCGGCGCCACCTGCAACACCTGCTACAACTGCCTCGACCGCCATGTGGAGCGCGGCCGCCCCGGCCAGCCGGCGCTGATCTACGATTCCCCGATCACCGGCAGGAAAGCCTCCTACACCTACGCCGAACTGCTCGACCGGGTGAAGGCGATGTCCGCCGTCCTGATCGACAACGGCATCCAGAAGGGCGACCGGGTCATCATCTACATGCCGATGATCCCCGAGGCGGTGATGGCGATGCTCGCCTGCGCCCGCATCGGCGCCGTCCACTCCGTGGTGTTCGGCGGCTTTGCCTCCAAGGAGCTGGCGACGCGCATCGACGACGCCAAGCCGACGGCGATCATCTCGGCGTCCTGCGGCATCGAGCCGGGCCGGGTCATTGCCTACAAGCCGCTGCTCGACGGCGCCATCGATTTTTCCACCCACAAGCCCTCCAAATGCTTCATCGTCCAGCGCGAGGAAGTGGAGGCGCGGCTCAACGGCGAGCGCGACGTCGACATGCTCGCCGCCATGGACGAGGCGCTGTCTTCGGGCCGCGACGTGCCGTGTGTGCCGGTCGCCTCGACCGATCCGCTCTACATCCTCTACACCTCCGGAACGACCGGCCAGCCGAAGGGCGTCGTGCGCGACAATGGCGGCCACATGGTGGCGCTGAAATGGTCGATGAACGCGATCTACGGCATCGATCCGGGCGAGGTGTTCTGGGCCGCCTCCGACGTCGGCTGGGTGGTCGGCCATTCCTACATCGTCTATGCGCCGCTCCTGCACGGCTGCACCACCGTCGTCTTCGAAGGCAAGCCGGTCGGCACGCCCGATGCCGGCGTGTTCTGGCGGGTGATCGCCGAGCACAACGTCGCCGTGCTCTTCACCGCGCCGACGGCATTTCGCGCCATCAAGCGCGACGATCCGAAGGGCACGCTCATCGCCGACTACGATCTCGGCACGTTCCGGACCCTGTTCCTGGCCGGCGAGCGCGCCGATCCGGACACCATCCAGTGGGCCGAGGAGCACCTGAAGGTGCCGGTGATCGACCACTGGTGGCAGACGGAAACGGCCTGGGCGATCGCCGCCAATCCGGTCGGCCTCGGCATGCTGCCGGTGGTCTACGGCTCGCCGACGGTGGCGATGCCCGGCTACGACGTGCAGATCCTCGACGATGCCGGCCATCCGGTCTCTGCGGGCACCCTCGGCAATATCGTCGTCAAGCTGCCGCTGCCGCCGGCCTGCCTGCCGACGCTGTGGGAGAACGACCAGCGCTTCAAGGAGAGCTACCTCACCGAGTTCCCCGGCTACTACAAGACGGCCGACGCCGGCTACATGGACGAGAACGGCTATCTCTTCATCATGGCGCGCACCGACGACATCATCAACGTCGCCGGCCACCGGCTTTCCACCGGCGGCATGGAAGAGGTGCTGGCGAGCCATCCGGACGTTGCCGAATGCGCCGTCATCGGCATCCACGACCAGCTTAAGGGCCAGGCGCCGTGCGGCTTCGTGGTGCTGAAGTCCGGCGTCGACCGCGACTATGAGGTGATCGAGAAGGAACTGGTCGCCCTGGTGCGCGAGAAGATCGGTCCCGTCGCCGCCTTCAAGATCGCGGTCACCGTCGACCGGCTGCCGAAGACGCGCTCCGGCAAGATCCTGCGCGGCACCATGCGCCAGATCGCCGACGGCGAGGAATACAAGATGCCGGCGACCATCGACGATCCGGCGATCCTCGACGAGATCATGGAAGCCTTGAAAGAGCACGGCGTCGGCTGAGCCGGCCGTTCTCCTGTCGATCTGGCGCGGGCGCCGGCGGAATGGCCGGCGCCCTTTCCATGGACGGGTTCTGAAAGCGGAATTTTTGCTGCCGGGATTTTCCCTTGTCCCGCCAAGGGCCTGGGCGCGAACGGTTTTAGAATCGCTACAATAATTTTTCGCCGCCCCGGAACCTTCGCCCCCGCCTGCCGTTGCGACCTTCGCTATCCACGCAACAAGGGGAAGGTGTCATGGGAGCTGACAAGCCGTTTGAGACGACGCCGGGCAATGCCGGCGAGACCCACCAGCACGTGCCGAAGAAGGGCCCGCACGACGCGGACGGCCACCTGACGACCAATCAGGGCATTCGCGTTTCGGACAACCAGAACAGCCTGAAATCCGGCGCCAGGGGGCCGACGCTGTTGGAGGACTTCGTCCTCCGCGAGAAGATTTTCCATTTCGACCACGAACGGATCCCGGAGCGTATCGTCCATGCGCGCGGTTCGGCCGCGCACGGCTATTTCGAGCTCTACGAGTCGCTTTCCGACATCACCTCGGCCGATCTCTTCCAGCGCAAGGGCGAGAAGACGCCGCTCTTTGCCCGGTTCTCCACGGTTGCCGGCGGCGCCGGCTCGGTCGACACGCCGCGCGACGTGCGCGGCTTTGCCGTCAAGTTCTACACAAAGGAAGGCAACTGGGACCTCGTCGGCAACAACATCCCGGTGTTTTTCATCCAGGACGCCATGAAGTTTCCGGACCTCGTCCATGCGGTGAAGATGGAGGCCGACCGCGGCTATCCCCAGGCCGGCAGCGCCCACGACACCTTCTGGGACTGGGCCTCGCTGACGCCGGAATCCACCCACATGCTGTTGTGGGCGATGTCCGACCGGGCAATCCCGCGCTCGCTTCGAATGATGGAAGGCTTCGGCATCCATACCTTCAAGCTGGTCAATGCCAAGGGAAAGGCGACCTTCGTCAAGTTCCACTGGAAGCCGAAGCTCGGCGTCCAGTCGACGGTCTGGGATGAGGCGCTGAAGCTGCAGGCCGCCGACAACGACTACCACCGCAAGGACCTCCACGAGGCGATCGCGGCCGGCGACTTCCCGGAATGGGAACTCGGCATCCAGGCGTTCGACGAGGACTGGGCCGACGCCCAGCCCTATGACGTGCTCGATCCGACCAAGCTGATCCCGGAAGAGGAGATCCCCGTGAAGCTGATCGGGCGCATGGTGCTCGATCGCAACCCGGACAACTTCTTTGCCGAGACCGAGCAGGTGGCGTTCTGCCCGGCCAATATCGTGCCCGGCATCGACTTTTCGAACGACCCGCTGCTGCAGGGGCGTCTGTTCAGCTATCTCGATACCCAGAAGTCGCGGCTCGGGACGGCGAATTTCCATCAGCTCCCGATCAACCAGCCGAAATGCCCGGTGATGAACTTCCAGCGCGACGGTCACATGCAGATGGAGGTGCCGAAGGGTCGCGCGAACTACGAGCCGAACAGCCTTGCCGACCATGGCGAGGAGGGCGGTCCGCGCGAATGCCCGGCGACAGGCTTCACCACCCATGGCGGTCGTGCCGCCAACGACGAGCAGGGCGACAAGATGCGCCTGCGGGCCGAGCTGTTCGGCGACCATTTCAGCCAGGCGCGTCTGTTCTGGAAGTCGCAGACCGACGCCGAGCAGGCGCATATCGCCTCCGCCTTCGTCTTCGAGCTCTCCAAGGTCGGCCTGGAGCAGGTGCCGCCGCGGGTGGTCGCCCGACTGCGCAATGTGGACGAGGATCTGGCCAAGCGGGTCGCCAAAGGCCTCGGCATCGAGATGCCGAAAAAGGCCAAGGCGGCGCGCAAGACGATCGACATGGAGCCGTCGCCTGCACTCAGCATCCACAAGAACATGAAGGAGACCCTGGAAGGCCGCAATGTCGGCGTGCTGATCGCCGACGGCAGCGACGCCAAGGCCGTTTCAAGCCTCACGAAGGCCCTGGAAAAGGCCGGCGCCAAGGTGACCCTGGTGGCGCCGAAGATCGCCGGCGTCACGCTGTCGGACGGCACGGAGGTCATGGCCGACGGCCAGCTCCTGGGCTCGCCTTCGCAGCTTTTCGACGCCGCCGCGGTAGTCCTGTCGGGGGAGGCGACGAAGGCGATGTGCGGCGAGGGTGCGGCCGTTCAGTGGGTGATGGATGCGTTCGGCCACTTGAAGGCGCTCGGCTGCAACGAGGACGCCAAGCCGCTCCTCGAAAAGGCAGGCGTCATGGCGGACGACGGCGTCACCGGTGTCGGGGACGATTTCGTCGCCGCCGCGGCCAGGCGCTTCTACGACCGCGAGCCGAAGGTCCGGATGCTCGCATGATGGTGCGCGCGGCCTTTTGACAGGGCCGAAACGCTCAAAAACGGCGCCGCCCGCCTCGCCGGACGCGACAATCCGGCTGGCGGGCGGCGTTTACTTTCGCCGGCGGATCGCAATGCGCGTGTGGAAAACGTGCCTCGACCCCTGTTCCAACGGGCAAGCGGCTGCTCTAGAGTGCCGCCGACTTTAGTACCATGCGGAGGCTGATATGGGGCTTGAAGGAAAATCCGCGATCGTCACCGGCGCCGCCCGCGGCATCGGTTATGCGATCGCCCGGCGGTTCGCCAATGACGGTGCCAAGGTGGTGCTGGCGGACGTCGACGAAAAGCGCGGCCAGGAAGCCGCGGAAAGCCTTGCCGATGTCGGCACGGTCAGCTTCGTCCACTGCGATGTCGGCGAAAAGCTCGATGTCAGGAACCTCGTTGCCGCGACGCTGGAGCAGCACGGCGAGATCGATATCCTCGTCAACAATGCCGGCATCATCCACGGCTGCTCGTTCCTGGAGCTCGAGGAGGCCGACTTCGACCGGGTCCTCCGGATCAATCTGAAGGGCATGTTCCTCGTCAGCCAGGCGGTGGCGCGGTACATGGTGGAGCGGGTGGAAGGCGGCGGCGAGCCGGGCGCCATCGTCAACATGTCGTCGATCAACGCGGTCTTTGCGATCCCCGACAACGTGCCCTATTCGGTCTCCAAGGGCGGGGTGAACCAGCTCACCAAGGTGATGGCGCTGTCGCTGGCGCCCTATGGCATCCGGGTCAACGCCATCGGTCCCGGCTCGATCATGACCGACATGCTGTCGACCATCACCACCGACGAGGCGGCCCGCAACAAGGTGCTGTCGCGCACGCCGCTCGGCCGTATCGGCGAGCCGCACGAGATCGCCGCCATCGCCGCGTTCCTGGCCTCCTCGGAGGCGAGCTACATGACCGGCCAGACGGTCTATGCGGACGGCGGCCGGCTGCCGCTCAACTACACCGTCCCGGTGCCGGACGCGAGTTGAGCTTCATCCGCTGAGGAAAACAAAAACGGCGCTGCCCGCGGGTAGCGCCGTTTTCGATTCCGTAGCGGACTGGCGAAAGATCGAGCCTATTCGGGCTTCCGGTCGTCGTCGCTCTCCTCGCTCGGGCTTTCCTCGCCGGAGCTCGCCTCTTCTTCGGCGCCGTTGTCGCTCTCCTCGCCGGAGGTCTCGACTTCGCCCGAGGCTTCTACCTCCGAGGCTTCTACCTCCGAAGTCTCTTCCTCCAAGGTCTCTTCCTCGTTGGCGTCTTCCACTTCCTTGTCGGAGCCCTTCAGGGTCTTCAGCTTGGCGAAGACCTGGTCCGGGTCGTACACCTCTTCCTCGGGATCCGGTTCGGACGGTCTGTCCGATTTGGCGAAGACGTCGGCGTCCCTGACCGGCGGTGCCACCGTCTCCTCGACGGACAGCAGCGTCGAGCCGGCCTCCTCGACCGGCGGGCGCGGGGCGTTCTTGGCCGCCTTTTCCACTTCCAGGTCGAGTTCGATCTGGGAACACAGGCCGAGCGTCACCGGATCCATCGGCGACAGATTGGCGGCGTTCCAGTGGGTGCGCTCGCGAATCGCCTGGATGGTCGGCTTGGTGGTGCCGACGAGGCGCATGATCTGGCTGTCCTTGACCTCGGGATGGTTGCGCACCAGCCACAGGATGGCGTTCGGCCGGTCCTGGCGGCGCGACACCGGGGTGTAGCGCGGACCGCGTCGGCGGGCCTCCGGCACCCGGACCTTGCGCTCGGCGAGCTTCAGGTGGTGCTTCGGGTCGGCCTCGGCCTTGTCGATCTCCTCGCGGGTCAACTGGCCGGTCTGAAGCGGATCGAGCCCCTTGATTCCCTGCGCGGCCTCGCCGTCGGCGATGGCCTTCACCTCGAGCGGATGCAGCTTGCAGAACGCGGCGATCTGCTCGAAGCTCAGCGCGGTGTTGTCGACAAGCCAAACGGCGGTCGCCTTTGGCATCAACGGCGTCGACGTCATTTCAAATGCTCCTCCTCCGTGCTTTGCCGGGGTGCCGGCAAAGGCCCATATCGTCAAATTGACGGGGAATGGCCGCGAATATAGGTCGTAACGTCCCGGCGTGCAATCGCCGGGATGGATTATCCGGGAAAGGCCGGGATTTGGCCGCGACGCCGGGCCGGGTCAGGTCCGCGGAGCCTTGTGCCTTTCGGCCGCGTGCCGGCGCAGGCGGCGGTAGAAGCCTGCGAGCCGCGGATTCGCCTTGACGGTCCGCTTGGCGATCTCGGTGCCGGCGGCGCGAAAACCGGGAACGATGCCGTACGGTCCGATGATCTCGTAGCGATAGGAGAGCGGGCGGGCGTCGTCGCACCAGCGGTCCTTCAGGCCGTTGTCGCCAACGCCGAAATCGACGGTGCGATAGCGGCCTGCCTCGCACAGCGCCTGCAGGTATTTCTCAAAGGCAACGAAGCCCGGCGCCCCGCGGCGCAGTTCCGCGTCGTCGCTGATCGCGGTGACGAGGCCGAAGACCGTGTCCTTGAAGCCGACGCTGAAGATGGTCGCGGCGATGCGCTCGCCGACATGCAGCCTGCCGAGGATCGGCTCGGTGCCGGCGTCCGCCGTTGCCAGGCGCTCAAAGAAGGCGACGACCGCCGGATCGCCATAGCGGTCGGGAATGCCGGCGGCGCGGAACTGAAGGGACTTCTGGCGCAGGAGATCGCCGAGGGCGGCGGCGGATGCGGCCGGATCGGTCGTGATTTCGAATCGGAGCGGTGCGATGCGGGCAAGTCGTGCGGCGCTGCGGCGGTCCTCGGCCCGGTGCCGGGACTTGCGATGGGCGGGGTCGAACACGTCCCAGGGTGCCAGATGGCAGAGGTGGACCGGCTCGGTCAGCGATCCGGCAAAGGCGAGCCCGCGCCGGGCGATCGTGGTCTCGGACTTGAGGGCGGTCTCGCCGAGGCAGGGCTCCAGGATGACGTCGGCGGCAAGGCGTCCGGCGATGGCGCGCCGTGCGTCTGCGATCAGGCGTGCGCCGTCCGGCCGGGACAGCAGCTCCGGCGCATAGAGCCCGCCGCATTCGGCCGCATGAACGCCGCCGATGGGAAAGGCGATGCGCGACAGGCCGTCTTGTCTGATGGCAAAGGCGTTGAGAAGGACCGGCACGCCATCGAGATATCCGACGAAGGCCTGGAACCCCTCGCCATGGGCCGGGCCGGCGGTCGCTTCCCAGGCCGCGGCCCAGGCATGGGACTGGAACAGATTGGCGCCGGCGCCCCGTTCCAGCGCCTGCCACGGCCGCGCCGCGGCCTCGACGGTCTGGAACGCATCGATGCGCAGCGCGCCACCTGCCGCACTCTCCGCCGTGCCCGGTCGTGCCCGGCGCTCCGGTGCTGCCGTGCCGGCAATCTCTGGTGATGCGATCGAGCGCTGCAAGAGGCTGGCTCCGTTCCCCGATGTCCGCGCCGTCCTTGCGCGAACCACGCGGGCAAGTGTCGCCGGCAGCTCTTTATTTTTGCTGAAACGGCGGCGCCCCGGCAGCCCTTTGCGGCGGCGCGAGGCAATCGCGGTTAACGGAGCGTGAACGGGCCTCAGGCGCCCGTGGTCAGCACGATCTTGCCGATATGGCCGCTCGTCTCCATGCGTTCATGGGCTTTTGAAGCGTCCTTCAGGTCGAAGGTGGAATCGATCACCGGCTTGATCGAGCCGCTAGCGATCAGCGGCCAGACCTTTTCCTCAAGGGCTTTGGCGATTTCCGCCTTGAATGGCACCTCGCGGGCGCGCAGCGTCGAGCCGGTGTGGGTCAGCCGCTTCATCATCAGCCGGCGGAAGTCGACATCGGCGGTCGGCCCGTTGAGGAAGGCGATCTGGACGATGCGGCCTTCCACGGCGGCGGCCTTGTAGTTGCGCTCGATATAGTCGCCGCCGACCATGTCGAGGATGACGTCGGCGCCGTGGCCGTCGCTCGCCGCCTTCACGGCCTCCACATAGTCGGTGGTCTGGTAGTTGATGGCCTCGTCGGCGCCGAGCTTCTTGCAGGCGGCGCATTTGTCGTCCGAGCCGGCGGTGGCGATCACCCTGGCGCCGAACGCCTTTGCCATCTGGATCGCCGTGGTGCCGATGCCGGAGGTGCCGCCATGGATGAGGAACACCTCGCCCTTTTGCAGCCGGCCGCGATCGAAGACGTTCGACCAGACGGTGAAGAAGGTCTCCGGCAGGCTTGCTGCCTCGGCCATGGAAAGGCCGTCCGGGACGGGCAGGGCGGTTGCCTCGTTGACGGCGCAATATTCCGCATAGCCGCCGCCCGGCACCAGCGCCGTCACGGTGTCGCCGACCTTCCAGCGCGCAACGTTGCGGCCGACCGCGGCGACGGTGCCGGCGATCTCCAGGCCCGGAATGTCGGAGGCGCCCTTCGGCGGCGGATAGAGCCCCTGGCGCTGCAGCACGTCCGGCCGGTTGATGCCGGCGGCGGCGACCTTGACCAGGATCTCGTGCTCATAGGCGTGCGGCACCTGCCGTTGTTCGGGCACCAGGACCTCCGGCCCGCCGGGATCCTGGATAGCGATGGCGGTCATGGTCTCGGGGATCGTGTCGGTCATGGCGGGCGTCCTCGGTGTTTTGGTCGGTTTCCTTCGATGTACCGCCTCGGACCGGAGCTGACAATGTGCCCGCAGGCGGGTGGGCCCGGGTGCCCGCAGGCGTGTGGGTCCGGGTGCCCGCCGGCGGGGGCGTCCGGCACCTTTGACCGCCGACGCTGACAAACCGTGCCATCGGGCCTATTTTGGCACAGGATATCCGGCAAGGAGGCACGCCATGTTTTTCGACGAAGAGGGTCCGGAAAAGACGCCGAGGGCCGGCCACAGGGTCGGCGAGGACATCTCGACGCTGTCGGTGGCCGAACTGACAGAGCGGATCGGCGAGCTGGAGGCGGAAATCGGGCGCCTGAAAGATGCCATCCTGGTTCGGGAGGCGACCCGGTCGGCGGCGGACAGCGTCTTCAAGAGCTGAAGCAACATCGGCATCGGAACTTTGTTAAGGCGCCTCTTCAGGGTCGACCTCTGTGCCGATTCGGGATTGATTCGGTTGTTTCCGTCCGTTGCGGTGCAATTTGCCGTATTTTTTTCGGGAAAGATCCGGCGGGGATTTTTCCCTATCGGTTTGATACGTATTTAATACTTGAAAGCTTGCATTTTCCACATTTATCCAGTGGTTTCTATGTGTATTTACCGGGTTCAGGGTTGCGAAAACGGCCTCATAATTTAACATTGTCTTTAAGCTTGGTTGGGGTTTTTCCGGTCTATTAACCGACTATTAAGCTTTCTCGGTGTTTACTAAGTATGTCCAGTCATCTGGATTGCGAGTGGCTCCTGTCACTCTGTTTGACGCCTCCCTGTTAACTTCCTTAGAGCCGCCGCGAGCGGCTCTTTTTTTACCTTTTTTGATCGGTATAGTATCGCCGGTTGGGGAAGGCAGGCGGTCTGGCACGGTCGTTGCTCGTTGGGGTGTGATCGTCCCGGTCCGGGACACGCGGTCGATGGCGGTACGATGTGCCGTTTGCCGAACGAGTTAAGGGTAGCGAGTGCCATGAAAGACAAGAATTCGACGAATGACCCCGGCTACGCCGAACCGGTCCCGTTCGCGGAGCGGCTGGCGAACTCGGAGAATTTCCTTTCGCTGTTCCGCGAGGGCATGGCGCTTGTCGAGGAATCCGCTGCCTATCTCGACAGCGAGGGCCGCGAGGAATCGAAATCGCTCGATCGTGCCGCCTCGCTCACCTACGCGACGGAATCCATGCGCCTGACGACGCGGCTAATGCAGCTCGCCTCCTGGCTGCTGCTGCAGCGGGCCGTCAACGAAGGCGAGATGACGCACGAGCAGGCCGGCGAGGAAAAGTCGAAGGTGCGCCTCGACAGCCTGTCCTCGCCCTGCACCGGCCCGGGGTGGGAAATGCTGCCGGTGCGGCTGAAGGACCTGATCGCCCGCTCGGTCCGCCTGCAGGAACGCATCCGCATTCTCGATGCGGCGATCTACAAGAAGACGCCCACCGAACCGGAGGCGGCGACCAGCAATCCGGTTGCCGCGCAGCTCAGCCAGCTCGCCAACGCGTTCCGCCAGGGCAGCGACTGAGAAGCCGCCAATCCTTGCACACACGAAAAACCCCGGCCGCGCGGCGACCGGGGTTTTTGTTTGTCCGTCCGGATAGACCGGAAGCGTGCAGGGCCTAGCCGAGGAAACCCTTGTACTTCTTCTTGAAGCGCGACAGGCGGCCGCCACGGTCGATCAGGTGCTGCTGACCGCCGGTCCAGGCCGGATGGGTGGTCGGGTCGATGTCCAGACGCAGTTCGCCGCCCTCATAGCAGGAGCGGGTCTCGAACTCGGTGCCGTCCGTCATCACCACTTTCACGGTGTGGTATTCCGGGTGGATGTCCTTTTTCATCGGACGGGTCCTTTCGTCAAATGCGGGTCGTCGTCTCGGTCGCGGCGGCCGCGTGCCGGCAGGGCCGGTCAATCGTCGGGGGCCGTGAAACCATAAAAGCACGGCCGCGAGCCGGAACAGCCCGCAGCCGATGCGAAATCGATGCTGGATATAACCGAAGCAGGACAGCGAAACAAGGGGCGGGACGTGCTTATGCGGATTGCCGGCCAGCGTCCTTTCGGGCAAGGCCTGCGGCGAGTGCGGTCCCGGCCGAAGGTGCAGATCATATTCATGGGATTGTCAGCACGGCCCTGAGACGTTAAGCCAACGGAAAACGAGGACAAGCTTTGGCACGCAGAAGACATTCCGCCGCCCGCCAGGACACCGACAACGGGCGCAAGAGCCGCTCGTTGCGCCCGCTGGCGACCCTCATTCCGTTCATGATGCGCTATCGCGGGCATCTCGCCGCTGCGTTCGTGGCGCTGCTTGGCGCGACCGTGGCGACGCTGATCGTGCCGCTCGCCGTCCGGCGGATGATCGACCACGGCTTTTCCGGCGCCGAAACCAACCTCATCGACAAGTATTTCGCGATGCTGGTGGTGGTTGCAGCCGCCCTCGCGATCGCCAGCGCCTGCCGCTACTACTACGTCACCTGGCTTGGCGAACGGGTAGTCGCGGACCTGCGCGCGGCCGTCTTCGCCCACATCACGCGGCTGTCGCCGGCCTTTTTCGACACCGCCAAGTCGGGCGAGGTGGTCTCGCGGCTGACCGCCGACACCACCCAGATCAAGGCAACCGTCGGCGCCACGGCGTCGCAGGCGCTGCGCAATTTCCTCCTCTTCGTCGGCGCCATGATCATGATGGTGGTCACCAGCCCGCGGCTGTCCGGCATGGTGCTTCTCGCCATTCCCTTCGTCGTCGTGCCAATGATCGTGTTCGGCCGCCAGGTGCGGCGCAAGTCGCGCTTCGCCCAGGACACGCTGGCCGATGCGTCGGCCTATGCCTCGGAAGCGATCGGCGCGGTGCGCACGCTGCAGGCCTTCACCAACGAGGACTTCGCCTCCAACCGGTTCAGCGACGCCGTCGAGCGCGCGTTCCAGGCGGCGCGAGCCTCGACCAAGGCGCGGGCGGTGCTCACCGCCATTGCCATCTTCATCGTCTTTGCCAGCATCGTGTGCGTCCTGTGGATCGGCGCGACGGACGTGCTGGCCGGCCGGCTGACCGGCGGCTCGCTCAGCCAGTTCGTGCTCTATTCGGTGATCGCGGCGGCCTCGCTCGGCGAACTCAGCCAGGTCTGGGGCGAGATCGCGCTCGCCTCCGGTGCGGCCGAGCGGCTGTCGGAGCTCCTCAATACCAGGAGCGCCATCCGCACGCCGGACAATCCGACACCGCTGCCGGACCCCGTGCGCGGCGAGGTCAGCTTCGAGGCGGTCAGCTTCGCCTATCCCGGGGTGCCGCAGGCCGGCGTCCTTTCCGGCATCACCACGACCATCCGCCCCGGCGAGACGGTGGCACTGGTCGGCCCGTCCGGCGCCGGCAAGTCGACGCTGTTCCACCTGATCCTGCGCTTTTACGACCCGACCGCGGGCACGCTCCGGCTCGACGGCGTCGATCTGCGCCATGTCGACCTCGATGCGCTGCGCAAGCGCATGGCCCTGGTTCCCCAGGACACCGTCGTCTTCGGCGCCAGCATCGCGGAGAACATCCGCTACGGCCGTCCCGAGGCGAGCCTCGACGAGATCAAGGCCGCCGCCCGCGCCGCCCACGCCGAGGAGTTCGTGCTGTCGCTGGAAAACGGCTACGACACGATGGTCGGCGAGCGCGGCGTGACGCTGTCCGGCGGCCAGCGCCAGCGCATCGCCATTGCCCGCGCCGTCCTCAACGACGCGCCGGTGCTGCTCCTCGACGAGGCGACCTCCGCGCTCGATGCCGAGAGCGAGGTGCAGGTGCAGGAGGCGCTGGAGACGCTGATGCAGGACCGCACCACGCTGGTCATCGCGCACAGGCTGGCGACCGTCCTCAAGGCCGACCGCATCCTGGTCCTCGACAAGGGCGTGATCGTGGAAGAGGGCGACCACCAGAGCCTCGTCGAAAAGGGCGGCCTTTATGCCCGGCTCGCCAAGCTGCAGTTCGAGACCGGGGCTGCGGCACTGAACGGCAATGGCGACGTCAAGGCGGCGGAATAGGCGCGCCGGCGGCCGGCGCCGCGTCGTTTTCTGATCTCTCCGGCGACGGCGGCCTTTCTTGCGGGCCGCCGTTTTCTTTTCCGGGCTCCTTCCCGGGTGCGCCGGCGATCTTTTTTCGGATCCAGGCGGCAAAGCCGGAGATGACCCCGCCGATGACGCCGAGCGCAGTGAAGGCGCCGCCGAAGCCGATGACCGCCTCATAGATGGACTTCACCTTGCCGGTGGTCTTGTCGACCGCGCCGAGCGTTGCGCCGATCCGTGTCACGAGGTCGACATGGACGCTCACCGCGCGCGGGAAGGATTCCACCGGGATCTCGATGGTCTCCTCGCCGACCGTGATCCGCTGGCGGACGGTGAGCTTCAGGGTCTTCCTGCCTTCGGCGGCGGGCGTCACGGTCCAGGAAATGACGTCGGAGCGGCCCTCAGGCACGGTCACCCAGGTGAGGCCCTCGGGGTCGACGGTGAAACCGCTTCCGGACAGCGCCGCGCCCACATCCGGAGTGGCGGCGACGTCGGCCGACAGCGCGTCGGGCTCCGGCGTTGCGGCGCGAAAGGTCTCGCCGGCGGCATCGCTTCCGGTGCCGCGGCCGATGGTCAGGTGGGCGTCGTAGGTCTCGCCGATCCACATCTCGGAGACGATTTCCAGCGTGATCTTCGCCGGGCGTTCGGCGCGCCGTGCCGCATCGGCGATGAGGGCGTCGCGGTCGGTGATGGCGGCGATGCGGTCGGCCAGCGGCTCGCCCTCCGCGGCCTCAAGGTTTTCGCGCTGCACCCGCATCGCCGCAATCTGCGTTTCGGAGGCGGCGCGGGTTTCGGCAAGCGCCTCGGCCCGGCGCTGGTAGAGGCGGCGGCGGGCCAGCATTTCCGGATCGCCGGATTGGATCCTCGGGCGCTGCGGCCGGCTGCGCCAGGTGCGATCGCCGCTGCTCCGGCTCCGGCCGTGATAGCTGCGGACGACGCGCTCGGAGATGGTGTTGAGGTCTTCGGTGATACCGGCAAGCTGTTCGGTCAGCCGCGCCAGCTCCTTTTCGGCAAAGATCTGCTCCTCGCCGAGGGCCTTTTCCGCGGCGACGATCTGTGCGCTGGCAGCGGCATCGACGGCTTCCGCCAGGGCCGAGCCGTCGGGAATGGAGACCTCAACGGGGGTTGCCGCGACCGGTGCCCGGGCGCCGCCGATGCCGGCGACGTAGACCGCAAGGAGACAGAGCGCGCCGGCGATGACGGCGACGGCAAAGCCGGTGAGAAAGACGCGGCCTGCGGACACGGATCCCTTGTCCCTTGCGGTGGCCCCTGTGGCTCCTTTCGCGATCGCTCCTTCGCGTTGACGGGCGAGCGAGCCCGCCAACACATGGTTGTCGATCTGTCGAAAAACCGCAATCCCGTAAGGGAGTCACGTTTTGGTGCGCCCGGAACGGCGGCGCCCAGGAGGCACGCGCTCAAAGGGACCGATGCACGGCCTTCAGGCGCTCCATATCCGCGGTTTCCAGCGCTTCCAGATTGTCCTCGATCGCTTCGACCGGCCAGTCCCACCAGCGGATTTCCAGGAGATCGGCGATCACCTCGTCGGAAAAGCGCTTGCGGATGACGGCTGCCGGATTGCCGCCGACGATGGTGTAGGGGGCGACATCGCGGGTGACGACGGCGCGCGCGGCGACGATGGCGCCGTCGCCGATGGTCACGCCTGGCATCACCATCGCCTCGTGGCCGAACCAGACGTCGTTGCCGACGACCGTGTCCTTTACCGGCATCTCGGTGTAGTCGCGCACGGTGTCGAGATTGAACAGCCGGAACGGATAGGCGGTGACGCCGCCCATCGGATGGTTGGCCGAACTGGTGATGAACTGCGCGCCGTGGGCGATCTGGGCGAACTTGCCGATGATGAGCTTTTCCCGGCTGTGGGGAAACAGATAGGGGGCGATGGCGGCGGCGATATTTTCCGGGCGGCCGAAGGAGCTGTAATAGGAGTAGTCGCCGACCTCGATCTGCGGGATGTCGATGGCGTTCTTCAGATAGACGACTTCTTCCAGGACGGTGCCGTCCGGCATGGTGACGGGGTTGCGCGCGTCCTTGTTCAAAAACGGCATGATCGGACCTTTTCGCTTCGACATGGGAAGAGGGCCTGCACGGTCTTGGTGAGGCGCCCGGCGCAGGCGGAATGGCGAGGTTGAAAGGTTCTATCCGATCATCGGCCCGCGCTCCTTTGCGGGGAGGGTTACCGCTGGGTCAGCTTCAGCTCGATGCGGCGGTTCTTGGCGTAGGCCTCGTCGTCCTCGCCTTCCTCCAGCGGCTGGAATTCGCCGAAGCCGGCGGCAACCAGCCGGTTCGCCGGCACACCCTTGGAGATCAGATATTTGACCACCGAGATGGCGCGGGCGGCGGACAGCTCCCAGTTGGACGGGAAGCGCGGCGAGGAGATCGGCCGCTTGTCGGTGTGGCCGTCGACGCGCAGCACCCAGTCGATCTCGGGCGGGATCTGGGCGCCGAGTTCGTTGATCGCCTCGGCGAGCTTGTCGAGCTCTTCCTCGCCTTCCGGGTTGACGGCGTCGTTGCCGGCGGAAAACAGCACTTCGGACTGGAACACGAAGCGGTCGCCGACGACGCGGATGTCGGAGCGCTTGGAGAGGATCTCGCGCAGGCGGCCGAAGAAGTCTGAGCGGTAGCGGGCGAGTTCCTGGACCCGCTGGGCGAGCGCCACGTTGAGGCGCTTGCCGAGGTCGGCGATCTTGGCCTGGGCCTCGCGGTCCTTGTCCTTGGACGCATCGAGGGCGGACTCCAGCGCGGCAATCTGCTTTCTGAGCGCTGCGATCTGGCGGTTGAGGAGTTCGACCTGGGCGAGCGCCCGCTGGCTGATGCGCTCCTTTTCGTCGAGCGTGTTCTGCAGGCTGGAAAGCTGGCCGCCGGCGCTCTCCGCAGCCCCCGTCTGCGTGTCGAGCAGGCCCTGCAGGCGCGCCTGCTCCTCTTCGGCATCGCTGAGGTTGGACTCAAAGACGGCAAGGGTCTCGGTCAGGCTGTTGTTTTCCGCCGAGGTCAGCGCCAGGGCTTCCTTGAGGGCGGCGATCTCCGCGTTCAGCCGGTTGAGGACGGCGTCGCGGCCGGTGATCTCCTGGCTGAGGAAGAACTGCGCTAGCATGAACACGGACAGCATGAAGATGATGACGAGCAGCAGCGTCGCCATCGCATCGACGAAACCGGGCCAATAGTCGGCCCGCGCCTCGCGCCGTCGTGTCCGGGCGAGCGCCATCGCTCAGTCCTTCGCCTTCTTGAACGCCGTGTTGAGGGTCTCCAGCAGCTCGCGGATGTGCTCCTGCTGGTCGCCCTGGTTCTTGGCCCATTGCTGCATGGTCTTCTGCTCGGACCTCAAATGCTGGACGAGGCCCTGGATGCCTTCGGCGAGATTGGCCATGGCGTGGGAGGCGGTGCGGTTGGAGCCGCCCTCCTGCATCGATCTGGCCATGCGTTCCATGGCGACGCGCAGGTCCTCAGCGGTCGTGCCGCTGGGCCCGCGCTGTTCGGCGATCTCCTCCGGTGTCAGGTCGGTGACGGTCGACAGCCAGTCCTCAAGGTCGTTGTAGAAGCGGTTCTGGGCCTGGCCGGCCTGCAAATCGAGGAAGCCGAGCACCAAGGAGCCGGCAAGACCGAACAGCGAGGACGAGAACGCCGTGCCCATGCCGGTGAGCGGGGCTTCCAGTCCTGCCTTCAAATCCTCGAAGATGACGTTGGAATCGCCGGAGGCGACGTCCAGTGAGTTGATGGTGGCGCCGACCGAGGAAACGGTCTGCAACAGGCCCCAAAAGGTGCCGAGGAGGCCGAGGAAGACCAGCAGGCCCGTCAGGTAGCGGGAGATGTCGCGCGATTCGTCGAGGCGCATGCCGATCGAATCGAGGATCGAGCGCATGGTGTGGGTCGAGATCGCCATCTCGCCGATGCGGTCGCCGAGCAGCGTCGACATCGGGGCAAGCAGCACGGGCGGGCGGCGAACCTCGATGCCGGGCTCGCCGAGGCGGAAGGAGTTGACCCAGGCGACCTCGGGAAAGAGCCGGATAACCTGCCGGAATGTCAGGAAAATACCGATCAGGCCGACGCCGAGAATGAGGCCGTTGAGGCCCGGATTGCTCATGAACGCGGTGACGATCTGGCGGTAGAGGATCAGCGCCACGAAGGCGAAGATGACCAGGAAGATGATCATCCGCCACAGGAAGACCTGGGGGCTGGAAAGCCGGTAGGGATCGAGATCCTTTGCCATATTCGCTCCACTGACCCGGAAAGGACGAGGTCAGTGATAGCGCGTTTTAGGCGCAGCAAAAACCGCTAATCGGAACCGTTTTTTAACCCTGGCGCTGCGGATCAGCCGCCGGCCTTTTTCAACAGCGCCATCAGCCGGCGGTGGATGTCCTCGTTGCCGGCGCAGATGTTGCCGGCCTCCAGCATGCGGTCGCGGTCGTCCAGGTCGGTGACGAAGCCGCCCGCCTCGCGGATCAACACGATGCCCGCGGCGATGTCCCAGGGCGACAGGGCGCGCTCCCAGAAGCCGTCGAAGCGGCCGGCGGCGGTCCAGGCAAGGTCGAGGGCGGCCGAGCCGCAGCGGCGCACGCCGGCGGTCTCGCCCATCACGGCCGCCAGCTCCTTGAGGAAGCGGCCGTGGTCGCCATAGCCGAAGCGCGGCATGCCGGTGCCGATGATGCAGTCGGTCAGGTCGTGGCGCGTGGCGACCCGGAGCCGGCGGTCGTTGAGGAAGGCGCCGGAGCCGCGTTCGGCGGTGAAGAGCTCATCGGTGATGGGATTGTAGATGACGCCGGCGACCAGCGTTCCCTGGCGCTCCAGGGCGACGGAGATGGAAAAGATCGGCAGGCCGTGCAGGAAGTTGGTGGTGCCGTCCAGCGGATCGACGATCCAGCGGTTCTCGCTGTCGCCCTCCGTGACGCCCGACTCCTCCATCAGGAAGCCGTAGCCGGGCCGGGCCTTCTGCAGCTCGTTGAACAGGACCTCCTCCGACTTGCGGTCGGCGGCGGAGACGAAGTCGGCAGGCCCCTTTCGCGAGACCTGGAGGTGTTCCACCTCGCCGAAATCGCGGGTCAGCTTGCGTCCGGCCTTCATGACGGCCTGAACCATGACGTTCAAGAGGGCTGAACGCGCCATAATGCAATCTCTTTTTTCGTTAGCGGTGTCGCCGCCGCGTCAGTCGGCGCGGCGGACGTATTCCAGTTCGTTGGTGTCGACGACGATGCGCTCGCCGGCCGAGACGAAGGGCGGCACCATCACGCGCACGCCATTTTCCAGCACGGCCGGCTTGTAGGAGGAGGACTGGGTCTGGCCCTTGACGACGGCGTCGGCCTCGGTGACTTCGAGCGTCACCTGCGCCGGCAGGGTGATGCCGATCGGCCGGCCCTCGTGCATTTCCAGGGTGACGGTCATGCCGTCCTGCAGGAAGGCGGCGCGATCGCCGACGAATTCCGTCTGCAGCTCGATCTGCTCGTAGGTGTCGGTGTCCATGAACACCAGCATCTCGCCCTCGGCATAGAGGAACTGGAAGTCCTTCTGTTCCAGGCGGACGCGCTCGACGGTGTCGGCGGAGCGGAAGCGCTCGTTGAGCTTGCGGCCGTCGAGGAGGTTCTTCAACTCGACCTGGGCGAAGGCGCCGCCCTTGCCGGGCTTGACGTGCTGGGTCTTGACGGCGACCCAGAGCGTGTCCTGGTGCATGATGACGTTGCCGGGGCGGATTTCGTTGCCGTTGATCTTCATGTCGGTCGGTTCCGGATGCGGGCACGGCGGCGCGGACGCCGGAGGCCTGTCGTGGCTGTGGCAAGGCGCGCGGGGCGCCGATGGGGACCGGTGCCTCACGCGCCGATCGGTCGGGCGTCGTCGGCCCTTGATGTGTCGGGGCTTTCTGCACCACAAAAGCGCCGTCGTTTCAAGTCTCGCCGCGCTGCAAAGGTCCGCTGCGCGCCTACTTGCCGAGGATCCAGTTGGCGGCGAGATCCTTGGCGCGGTTCTGGACGTCCTGCGGCAGCGACTCCCAGTAGCCGTCGAGCTGCAGGTCCGAGAGGCCGAGCTGGCGGGCCACCAGGTGCCATTTGGCCGGCTCGGCGGGATCGTAGGTGCCGCCGCGGCCGAGCAGGTACATATGGGCGAGGCGGTTCATGGCGACCGGATTGCCGGCCCGCGCGGCACGCTCGAACCAGGCGATGGCGGCGCCGTCGTCGCGCGCCGTGCCCTTGCCGTTGGCGAGCCGGATCGCATACTCGACCTGGGCGTCGACGAAGCCGTTGCGGGCGGCGCGGCCGAGCCATTCCGTCGCCTTTTCCTGGTCGATCGGCCGGCCGACGCCGAGCATGTGCATCTGCGCGATGGCATATTGGGCATCGGCGATGCCGGCCTCTGCCGCCTTGGCAAACATCTCGGCGGCGCGGGGAACGCTTCGCGGCCGGTCGTCGCCGTCCAGATAGGCGATGCCGATGTTGAACATGGCGTTGGGCTGGCCGGCCTTTGCCGCCTCTTCGAAGAGGTCCATCGCCCGCTTGCGGTCCTTCTCGACGCCCTGGCCTTCCAGGTACATCGTGCCGAGGCGGAACTGGGCCTCGCGGTCGCCGTTCCTTGCCGCGATCCTGTACCAGTTCGCGGCGTCCTTCAGGTTCTGCTGGGTTCCCTTGCCGTTTTCATAGAGCACGCCGAGCAGCGTCTGGGCGGCCGTGTCGCCGTTTTCCGCGCGCGGAATGGCGTAGGCAAGGGCGGTCAGGAACAGGCCGCGCTGGTAGGCGCCATAGGCAAGGTCGACGGTCCGGCCGTCCGCTGTTGTCTCGTCTGCGCCGTCGGTCGTTGCCGCGCCGCTATCGGCTTCTGGCGCCTGCGGGCCGGCTTGCTGCTTGGACAGGTAGTCGCTGACCGGGTTCTGCAGGAACTCGGTTTCCTCTTGCGGCGCCGTCGTCGGCGGCGTCTGGGCCGCCGCGGCGACGGGTGCGGTGAGAAGGAGGGCCAGCACCGCGATCGGGCGCAGCGTCATGGCGCGTCTCCGCCGAAGGCGTCGATGCGGGCATTGGCGAACTGGACGGCCTCGGCCGGGCCGCCCGGATGGCTCCAGACGGCGGCGCGCATGCCGATGAAATCGGCACCGGCGTCGAGCACCGCATCGACGGTGGCAAGGTCGGCACCGGCCATCACCACGCAGGGCGGCTCGAACAGGCTCGACCACCATTCGCCAAGAGCGATGTTGGCCGGATGGGCTCCCGGTGCCTCCTCGCGGTCGATGCGGCCGAAAAAGACGTAGTCGGCGCCGCGCTCGGCGGCGAGCATCGCCGTGTGGCGGTCGAAGAGCCCTCCGGCGCCGACGAAGTTCTTCGGCTGGAAGCGCTCGATCGCATCCGTCAGGTCGTCGACGCCGGTGTCGATATGGATGCCGTCGGCGCCGGCGCGGCCGGTGACGCGGCTGTCATTGGCGACGATGGCGGCGACACCATTCTTCTGGGCAACCGCTGCAACGGCCTCTGCGACTTTCTGGAAGCCGGCGTCCTCGTCCATGTCCGGCGTGATCAGCAGCGAGGCGGCGTCGCCGGCCGACAGCGCCGCTTCCAGCTTCGGCAGGAAGGCGCTCAGTGCGACGGCGCGCGGCGTCACCAGGAAGAGGCGGGGGCGTGGCGTTGTCATGTCGGGCTCGATCGTTCTGTCGTCCCGCCGGCTTTCGCCGCCAACGGGTCTCGGGGGCACCGATCACAAAAAGGCGGCAAAAAATGGGACCCCATGGCTTGGCCGGAAATATCCTGTTCGTCCGGTCCCGTCGAGGGGGTAGCGAAGCGCGTGCAAACAAAAACGCCGGCGGGGTAAACCGCCGGCGATTCTTTTTGGCGTTCAAGCGCTACCTGGGCTTTTCGGCGCAACGGCGCCGGCGCGGGTTCGCGCTTGCGATGCCTTTGGCGCCGGGCGGCGCATGCGGACCCGTCTTGCGACTTCGGGGCCGTGCTACTTGCGCAGGGCCTCCACGCCCGGCAGGGGCTTGCCTTCCATCCATTCCAGGAAGGCGCCGCCGGCAGCCGACACATAGGAGAAGTCGTCCTTGACGCCGGCGTGCTTGAGGGCTGCGACGGTGTCGCCGCCGCCGGCGACCGACAGGAGATCGCCGGCCTTGGTGCGCTCCGCGGCGTGCTTGGCGGCGGCCACGGTGGCGGTGTCGAAGGGCGGGATCTCGAAGGCGCCGAGCGGGCCGTTCCAGACCAGCGTTGCGGCCTCGTCGATCTTGGCGGTGACGGCTTTGATCGAGGCCGGGCCGACGTCGAGCATCATGGCGTCGGACGGGATGGCGTCGAGCGCGACCGTCTCGTTGGCGGCACCGGCGGCGAATTCCTTGGCGACGACCGCGTCCTCCGGCAGCACGATGGCGCAGCCGGCGGCTTCCGCGGCGATCATGATGCGCCGTGCGGTCTCGGCAAGGTCGTGCTCGCACAGCGACTTGCCGACGTCGACGCCCTTGGCGGCGAGGAAGGTGTTGGCCATGCCGCCGCCGATGACCAGGCCGTCGACCTTGGAGACGAGGTTTTCCAGAAGGTCGATCTTGGTCGAGACCTTGGCGCCGCCGACGACTGCGACGACCGGGCGCTTCGGCGAGCCGAGCGCGGCCTCAAGGGCGTCCAGTTCCTTCTGCATGGCGCGGCCGGCCGCGGCCGGCATCTTGTGGGCCAGGCCCTCGGTCGAGCCGTGGGCGCGGTGGGCGGCGGAAAAGGCGTCGTTGACATAGACGTCGCCATTGGCGGCGAGCGCGTCGACGAAGTCTTCCTCGTTCTTTTCCTCGCCCTTGTAGTAGCGGGTGTTCTCAAGCAGCGCGATGTCGCCGTCGGCCATCTTGGCAACGGCGTCGGCAACGGTGTCGCCGATGCAATCGGAGACGAACGTCACCGGCTTGCCGACGGCCTCGGAAAGCGGGCCGGCGACGGGCTCCAGCGACATCTCCGGCTTCTTCTCGCCCTTGGGGCGGCCGAAATGGGCCAGAAGCAGAACCTTCGCTCCCTTGTCGGAGAGCTCCTTGATGGTCGGGGCAACGGCGAGGATGCGGGTGTCGTCGGTGACCTTGCCGTCCTTCATCGGCACGTTGAGGTCGACGCGCACCAGGGTGCGCTTACCGGCAACGTCAAGGTCGTCGATTGTGTTGAACTTGCTCATCGTGGTCCTCCCGTGAGCGCGGCGGCGCTGAAAAAGCCGCCCGCTGGCGTGGCTGAACTGACGGAGACGAAAACGGCCGCGACGGGAGCAATCCCGGGCCGCGGCCGGTTACGGTTCGAAACGGGCCCGGCGGATCGACAGTGGCCGATCCCGCCCGGCGGTCGCGGTTTTTACAGGTACTTGCCCATCTCGACGGCGGTGTCGAGCATCCGGTTGGAGAAGCCCCACTCGTTGTCGTACCAGGACAGGATGCGGACCAGCTTGCCGTCCATGACCTTGGTCTGGTCGGTGGCGAAGGTCGAGGAGGCGGGGTCGTGGTTGAAGTCCATCGACACGTTCTTCTCGTCGGTATAGGCGAGGACGCCCTTCAGCGGGCCGTCGGCGGCCTCGCGGATGGCGGCGTTGATCTCGTCGACCGAGGTCTCGCGGCCGGCGTTGAAGACGAGGTCGACGACCGACACGTTCGGGGTCGGCACGCGGATGGCGACGCCGTCCAGCTTGCCGTTCAGCTCCGGAATGACGAGGCCGATCGCCTTGGCGGCGCCGGTCGAGGTCGGGATCATCGACATCGCCGCAGCGCGGGCCCGGTAGAGGTCCTTGTGCAGGGTGTCGAGGGTCGGCTGGTCGCCGGTGTAGGCGTGGATGGTCGTCATGAAGCCCTTTTCGATGCCGATCAGATTGTTCAGCACGAAGCTCGGGGGCGCCAGGCAGTTGGTGGTGCACGAGCCGTTCGAGACGACCAGGTCGTCGGCGGTCAGCGTGTCGTGGTTGACGCCATAGACGATGGTCTTGTCGGCGCCGGACGCCGGGGCGGAGACCAGCACGCGCTTGGCGCCGGCCTCAAGGTGCAGGGAGGCCTTCTCCTTGGCGGTGAAGATGCCGGTGCATTCAAAGCAGATGTCGACGCCCATCTCGCCCCAGGGCAGTTCCTTGGGGTCGCGGATCGCGGTGACCTTGATCGGGCCGGTGCCGCAGTCGATGGTGTCGCCGTCGACCTTGACCGTGCCGGAGAACCGGCCGTGAACCGAATCGTAGCGCAGCAGGTGCGCGTTGGTCTCCACCGGACCGAGGTCGTTGATGGCGACGACTTCGATGTCCTTGCATCCGGTTTCCACGATCGCACGCAGAACATTGCGGCCGATGCGGCCAAAACCGTTGATTGCTACCTTGACAGCCATTTCACAGTCCCTCCTTCGCGGTGTCGAACCAGGCGTAGTCACATTCAAGATTGGTAATATGTCCCTCAGGAAAACCCTATGGGAAATATCGGTTAGGGGCTATTGCGTCACTGTGCCGCTTCGAGGCGCTCGCGGACACGGGCAACGACATTCTCTGCAGTAATCCCGAAATGCTCGTAGAGCAGGTCGGCCGGCGCGCTGGCGCCGAAATCGCTCATGCCGACGAAGATGCCGTTTTCGCCGATAAACCGGTCCCAGCCCATGCGGATTGCGGCTTCCACGGCGACGCGGACTTCGGCAGAGCCGATCACCTCAGACTTATAGGCGTCAGACTGCTCCTCGAAAAGCTCAAAACAGGGGACCGAAACGACGCGCGTCGGAATGCCTGCCCCGTCGAGGGCCTCCTTGGCGGCGACGGCGATCTCGACCTCCGATCCGGAGGCGAAGATGGAGACCCGGGCGTCCTCGTCGGAGGAGCGCAGCTCATAGGCGCCGCGGGCCGACAGGTTGGTTTCCTCGTCTTCCTCGCGCAGGGTCGGCAGGCCCTGGCGGGTGAGGGCGAGGGTGCTCGGCGCGGACTTCGATTCCAGCGCCGCCTGCCAGCATTCGGCGGTCTCCACGATGTCGGCCGGACGGAACACCTGCATGTGCGGCATGGCGCGCAGGCTCGCCAGGTGTTCGACCGGCTGGTGCGTCGGGCCGTCTTCGCCGAGGCCGATGGAATCGTGCGTCATGACGTAGATGACGCGAAGGCCCATCAGTGCGGACAGGCGCATGGCCGGACGGCAATAGTCGGCAAAGCACAGGAACGTGCCGGAATAGGGGATGAACCCGCCATGCAGCGCGATGCCGTTCATGGCGGCTGCCATGCCGTGCTCGCGGATGCCGTAATGGATGAAGCGGCCGGAGAAGTCCTCGGCGCTGACCGCCGCCATGTCGGCGGAGCGGGTGTTGTTGGAGCCGGTGAGGTCGGCCGAGCCGCCGATGGTCTCCGGCACCACCTCGTTGATGACGTCGAGGGTGTTCTGGGAGGCCTTGCGGGTCGCCACTTTCGGCTTTTCGGCGACGCATTTGGCCTTGAACGCGGTGATCGCCGCGCCGAGGCCGGCCGGCAGGTCGCCGCGCAGGCGGCGCTCGAACTCGGCCCTCGTCTCGTTGTCGAGGGCCTCGAAGCGCTTCGCCCACTCCTTGCGTGCCTGGCCGGAGCGCAGGCCCGCGATGCGCCAGGCGTCGCGGATGTCGGCCGGGACCTCGAACGGTCCGCCGGTCCAGCCGAGCTTCTCGCGGGCACCGGCCGCCTCGGTCTCGCCGAGCGGGGAGCCGTGGACGCCGGAGGTGCCGGCCTTGGTCGGGGCGCCGAAACCGATCTCGGTGCGGCAGGCGATCATCGTCGGACGGTCGCTGCCGCGGGCGGCCTCGATCGCTGCGGCGATGGCTTCCGGCGCGTGGCCGTCGACGCGGGTGGCGTTCCAGCCGGCGGCCTCGAAGCGGGCGACGGCGTCACCCGATTCGGCGAGCGACAGCGGGCCGTCGATGGAGATGCCGTTGTCGTCGTAGAGCACCACCAGCTTGGCGAGCTTCAGGTGGCCGGCGAGCGAGATCGCCTCGTGGCTGATGCCCTCCATGAGGTCGCCGTCGGAGGCGAGGACATAGGTCATGTGGTCGACCACGTCGTCGCCATAGCGGGCATTGGCGAGGCGCTCGGCGAGCGCCATGCCGACGGCGGTGGCGATGCCCTGGCCGAGCGGGCCGGTGGTGGTCTCGATGCCGGCGCCGTGGCCGAACTCCGGATGGCCGGCGGCGCGGCTGCCGAGCTGGCGGAACTGCTCAAGCTGCTCGAGCGGGAAATCCTCGTAGCCGAGCAGGTGCAGCGACGCATAGAGCAGCATCGATCCGTGGCCGGCGGACAGCACGAAGCGGTCGCGGTCGGGCCAGTGCGGGTCGGTCGGGTCGAACTTCAGGAATTTCGTGAACAGGACGGTCGCGATGTCGGCCGCGCCCATCGGCAGGCCGGGGTGGCCTGAATTCGCCTTTTCGACGGCGTCGATTGCGAGAAAGCGAATCGCGTTCGCCATCTGGTCATGCTTGGAGATGTCGGTCATGTGATGAACACTCGATCGCGTTGCGGCAAGGCCCGACTCACGGGAGGCGCCGGGACCGTCGGTGTGATGGCGCCGGGCGCCGATTGCGGCTGCGGGCGCTTGGGGAATGGGCCAGAGTGATAACAGGAAGGCGTTTTGTGTCAATGTATTCGGGGTATGTGCCGAAAGAACGTGACCACACACCATTGACGGTGACTTCACGCGGCGCCTAATCTTCCGGCCGCAAGTTACTGAGCATCTTCTTTTCTCGCGATGATCGCCGGCGCACCGCCGCAGGGTGGAACGACCGAACGCGACAGGCATGGGCCAGGGTTGGTTTTGGCGGACACGGGCATGGCGGACACCCCGAACGTGAAGACCGTGATGGGGCGGCTCGATACGGCGTTGAGCCAGCTCGAGGCCGCCGTGCACCGGCATGTGGAGGCCGGCGAGCGCTTTGCCACGGCGGAGGACGAGCTGCAGCGGCTCGGCGAGGACCGGTCGAAGCTGGCGCAGGATCTCGATTCGGCGCTGGCCCGGGCCGACCGGCTGGAGGATACCAATCGCGAGGTGTCGCGGCGGCTGGTCTCGGCGATGGAGACGATCCGCGCGGTGCTGAACGATCACGGCGGTTAGGGGACCCGGCGATCCGGGGGCGTTAGGACAGCGGATGGCGCAGGTCAGCGTAACGATCAACGGCCGGCAGTACCGGATGGCGTGCGACGACGGCGAGGAGGAGCGGCTGTTCGCGCTCGCCCGCCGCTTCGACGGCTATATCGGCGAGTTGAAGACGGCCTTCGGGGAAATCGGCGACCAGCGCCTGTCGGTGATGGCCGGGATCATGGCCGTCGACATGCTGGCCACCGTCGAGCAGCAGATGAAGGGCCTGGAGGCCGAGCTGGAATCGCTGCGCGAGAGCCGCAAGGCGCTCCTGGAGCGCAGCGAAAGCTCCGAGCAGGCATTTGCGGAAAAGCTCAACGCGGCGGCGGCGCGCATCGAGGACCTGGCGAAAACGCTGGACCGGCCGAACGGCGCCGGGCGCTGAGGCGGGCCGATCGCTGCGACGCGAGGCACCCGTCGCAAAGAGCGCATCGCCGGCCTCTGGCTTTTGCCGGGAGCGGGTCCTATATCTCGTCTTCGGTGTTGCTGCGCGGTGCGTCAGGAGTCTTTTCCCCGGGGCCTTATTGATCCTGAAGGGAGCTGTCCCTGGTTGAACCCGTGGGTTCTTTCAAACGGCGCCCACCTACGATGTAGGTACCCGGGATCGCATTCTCCAACGGCCGTGCGGCTTCACCTCTTCACCGGACCCCGGCGGTCCGTCAATTCCCTTGAAGCCCGATTCCCTTGAAACTTGCCGTTGCCATGACCGAGACCCCGCAGCAGCAGAAGGCCCGGATCCGCGCCGACGTGCTGGCGCGGCGGGCGGACATCGGGACCGAGGCGCAGACCGCGGCGGCCGTGGCCCTCGTCGCCCAAGCCGGCATGCTCGGCCTGGTCTCGGGCCGCGCCGTCTCCGGCTTCTGGCCGATTCGCGGCGAGATCGATCCGCTGCCGCTGATGGCGCATCTGGCGGGCGAGGGCGCAAGGCTCTGCCTGCCGGTGGTGCTGGATGCCCAAACGCTGGTCTTTCGGGCCTGGACCGGCGATCCGGATGCGCTCGTGCCGGCGCGGTTCGGGCTGATGGAGCCGCGGCCGGAGGCGGAACCGGTGCGCCCGGACATCATGCTGGTGCCGCTTGCCGCCTATGACGGCGCTTTCAACAGAATCGGCTACGGTGCCGGCTATTACGACCGGGCGATCGCGGCGATGGAGGCGGAAAATCACCAGCCGCTGCTTGTCGGCGTCGCCTATGCGTGCCAGCGGGTGGAGGACGTTCCGGCCGAGCCGCACGACCGGCCGCTTGCCATGGTCTTCACCGACGCCGGCACGGAACTGAGACCCGACACGGAGGGCGCGATATGAGGCTCTTGTTTTTGGGCGACGTCGTCGGCCGCGCCGGCCGCGCTGCCGTTCTCGACCGGCTGCCCGGCCTCG
Source organism: Rhodobium orientis (assembly GCF_003258835.1). Classification (GTDB taxonomy): domain Bacteria; phylum Pseudomonadota; class Alphaproteobacteria; order Rhizobiales; family Rhodobiaceae; genus Rhodobium; species Rhodobium orientis. The sequence goes on from NZ_NPEV01000004.1 coordinate 87,315, forward strand.
TCGACCGCTACGAGCTCGATTTCGTCGTCGTCAACGGCGAGAACGCCGCCGGCGGCTTCGGCATCACCGAGGACATCGCCCGCGGGTTCCTCGACGCCGGGGCCGACGTCATCACCACCGGCAACCATGTCTGGGACCAGCGCGAGGCGCTCGTCTTCATCGCCCGCGAGGACCGGCTGCTGCGCCCCGTCAACTATCCGGCCGGAACGCCCGGGCGCGGCGCCGGCGTCTATACCGCCCGCAACGGCGCCCGCGTGCTCGTCATGAACGCCATGGGCCAGGTGTTCATGAACCAGCTCGACGATCCGTTCGCGGCCATGGAGCGCGAGCTTTCCGCCTGCAGCCTCGGCGAGCACGTCGATGCCGTCGTCATCGACATCCATGCCGAGGCGACCAGCGAGAAGCAGGCGATGGCCCATTTCGTCGACGGCAGGGCGAGCCTCGTCGTCGGCACCCACACCCATGTGCCGACCGCCGACCACCAGATTCTGCCGGGCGGCACCGCGCTGATGACCGATGCCGGCATGTGCGGCGACTACGATTCCGTCGTCGGCATGGACAAGGACGAACCGATCCAGCGCTTCACCAAGAAGATCCCGCAAGCGCGGTTCTCGCCGGCGCTGGGGCGGGCGACGCTGTCCGGTGTGGCGGTGGAGGTCGATGACGACACGGGGCTGGCGACGGCGGTCGCGCCGCTCCGGCTCGGCGGGCGGCTGGAAGAGACCGTGCCCTCCTTCTGGTAGGGCGCTCGACCATTGCGGGCGCTTTCGTGACGGTGCCGCGACGGGGCTGTCACATTCGGCGTTCCGCGCCCTTGCGGGGCTCGCCAATTCCCAGCCAATCAGTTGTTTTCAAATGATAAAATCTTGAAGGGGCTTCCCGTCGGGAGCGATATCCTCTCTTTCACATAACCATAATGGAATAGACAAAACGCTGTCACCGAACGGCGTCAGGCTTCCCCTTGGCGGTCGTCATCCGAGCCGCAGCAAATTTTCGCACAAGGGGATCTCCAATGACTCAGATGCTCAAGCTGAGCCGCCGCGGCTTTCTGGCCTCCGCCGGCGCGGCCGGGCTGGTGGCCGGTTCCGGCCTTGCCATGCCGTTCTATTCGCGCGCCAACGCGCGGCCCGTCTTCACCCACGGCGTCCAGTCCGGCGACGTCGACACCAATTCCGGCGTGATCTGGACCCGGACCGACAGGCCGTCGAGCGTCCGCTTCGAGGTGGCGACGACCGAGAGCTTTGCCGATGCGCGCCAGCTTGCCAGCCTCGACGCCGTTCCGGCCAACGACCTTGCCGTCAAGCGCCTGCTGACGGACCTCGCCTCCGACCAGGACATTTTTTACCGCATGACCGCGGTCGACCTTGCCGATACCAATGCGGTCTCCGAGCCGATCGTCGGCCGCTTCCGCACCGCGCCGCGCGAGAAGCGCAATGTGCGCTTTGCCTGGTCGGGCGACACCGCCGGCCAGGGCTGGGGCATCGACGAGGTCGGCATGCTGGCCTACGGCACCATGGCGAAGCACACGCCGGACTTCTTCATCCATTCCGGCGACACCATCTACGCCGACGGCGTGATGAAAGACGAGGTCGACCTCAAGGACGGCACCAAGTGGGTCAACAAGGTGCTGGTCGATGAAAAGCGCAAGGTCGCGGAGACGCTCGACGAGTTCCGGGGCAACTGGAAGTACAACCTCCTCGACACGCATGTGCGGGAGATGAACGCCGTCTGCCCGACCTTCTTCCAGTGGGACGACCACGAGGTGGTCAACAACTGGTCGAGTTCCAAGGACCTCTCCAACGACGATCGCTACACCGAGAAGTCGATCCACGTGCTGCGCTCGCGTTCGGCCCGCGCCTTCCACGAGATGATGCCGATCCGCTTCACCCCGGCGGAACCGGGCCGGGTCTACCGCAAGATCGCCTACGGCCCGCTGCTCGACGTGTTCTTCCTCGATTTGCGCTCCTATCGCGGCCCGAACGGCCCGTCGATGGAGACCGAGCTGTCGCCGGAAGCGCGCATCCTCGGCGCCGAACAGATGGCCTGGCTGAAGGACGCCCTGTCCAAGTCGACCGCGACCTGGAAGGTGATCGCCTGCGACATGCCGATCGGCCTCATCGTCTGGGACAACTGGAAGGAACAGGCCGGCGCCGAAGCCGTCGCCAATGGCGACAACGGCGCGCCGAAGGGCCGCGAGCTGGAATTCGCCGAGCTGCTCTCCTTCATCAAGACGGCCGGCATCACCAACACGGTCTGGTTCACCGCCGACGTCCACTACACGGCGGCCCACTACTACAATCCGGACAAGGCCCAGTTCCAGGACTTCGAGCCGTTCTGGGAGTTCGTCTCCGGCCCGATCCACGCCGGCACCTTCGGCCCCAACGACCTCGACATGACCTTCGGTCCGGAACTGAAGTTCATCAAGGCGCCGACCGAGGAGCAGGGCGCCAACCTGCCGCCGTCCATGGGCCTGCAGTTCTTCGGTCTCGTCGACATCGACGGCTCGACCGAACAGATGACCGTCCGGCTGATGGATCGCGGCGACAACGAGCTCTACAAGGTCACCCTCGATCCGGCGAAAAACGCGTAACTTCGGTTTGGCGTTCAAGCGCCGGCGTTTTTCAAAGCTTCTGGTGGCGGACCCTGTGGCCCGCCATTTTCTTTTCCAAATCATTATATTCGGTAATTTGAATAATTTTGTGCGATGGGGCATGGTCGCCCGCGACAGAACCGAAAAACCAACCGGAATCCCCATGCACAGTCTTGCTCACGGATGGTCGCGCCGTTTTCGCGCCGCCGGCCTTCTCGCCGCTGCCCTTGTTGTCCTCGCCATCCTGCCGGCCCGTGCCGGCGTTCTCGAGGTTGTTCCGGTCGCAGATAACGTCTATGCGCTGGTCGGCCCGCTCGGCCAGAGGAGCGCCGACAATCTCGGCAACAACGCCACCTTCGGCGTCGTCGTGACCGATGCTGGCGTGGTACTGATAGACTCTGGCGGCAGCGCCAGGGGTGCGGCGATGATCGCAGAGACCCTTCAAACGATCACCGACAAGCCGGTCGTCACGGTCATCAACACCGGCGGCCAGGATCATCGCTGGCTCGGCAATGCCTATTTCAAGTCGAAGGGCGCGGAGATCATTGCGGCCGATGCCGCGGTCCGGGACCAGACCGCCCGCGCGGACGAGCAGTTCTTCATGCTCACCAACCTCATCGGCGAAGAAGCGCTCGCCGGGACCGAGGCCGTGCCGGCCGAACGGACCTTCGAGAGCGCGTTGGAGCTTGAGGTCGGCGGCACCAAGTTGGTGCTGAAGATGGCCGGCCCGGCACACACGCCCGGCGACACCATCGTCTGGCTGCCGAAGGAGCGCATCGCCTTTGCCGGCGACGTGGTCTTCCTCGACCGCATGCTCGGCGTCCTGCCTTACTCCAACAGTGCCGGCTGGATCGCCGCCTTCAAGGCGCTGGAAGTGCTGGACCCGGCAATCGTCGTTCCCGGCCATGGCCGGCCGGCGCCGCTGTCGGCGGGAATTGCCCAGACCTTCGACGTTCTGGTCAATCTGCGGTCCGAGGTCGGTGCGGTGCTGGAGCGCGGCGGCGACATGACGGAGGCCGCCGACATCGATCAGTCGGCGTTCGCCGCGCTGCCGAATTTCGAGACCCTGTCGCGGCGCAATGCCCAGGCCGTCTTCATGGAGATGGAGTTCGAGTAGGCGGAACGCGCAAGCCCGGCTGGATTTCGCCGTCTCTTTTGATATAAGCAGCCGAAATTTCCAACGACCAGCCGCGCCCGTGCCGCGTGGCGCGCGCGGGGGCTCCCCCGCCGCCGCCTCTCGCCCACGTATCCAGCGGCACGCAACGACAGAGACGAGCCATGGCCGGACATTCAAAATTCAAGAACATCATGTATCGCAAGGGAGCGCAGGACGCCAAGCGCTCCAAGCAGTTCTCCAAGCTGTCCAAGGAGATCACGGTGGCGGCCAAGGTCGGCGGCCCGGATGCCGACGGCAATCCGCGGCTGCGCCTGGCGATCCAGAACGCGCGCGCCCAGTCGATGCCGAAGGACAATATCGAGCGGGCGATCAAGAAGGCCGAAGGCGGCGACGCGGAGACCTATGAGGAAATCCGCTACGAGGGCTACGGCCCCGGCGGCGTTGCCGTGCTCGTCGAAGCGCTGACCGACAACCGCAACCGCACCGCTGGCAATGTGCGCGCGTGCTTCGCCAAGAACGGCGGGGCGATGGGCGAGACCGGCTCGGTCTCCTTCATGTTCGACCGGGTCGGCGAGATCGTCTATCCGGCGTCCGCGGGCGATGCGGAAACCGTCCTGGACGCTGCCATCGAGGCCGGCGCCGAGGACGTGCAGTCCGACGAGGAAAGCCACGTCATCACCTGCGCCTTCGAGGACCTCGGCGACGTCTCCTCCGCCCTTGCCGATTCCCTCGGCGAGGCGGAATCGGTCAACGCCATCTGGAAGCCGCAGACTCTTTCCCCGGTCGATGAGGAAAAGGCGGCGACGCTGATGAAGATGATCGGCGCGCTGGAGGACGACGACGACGTCCAGAACGTCTATGCCAACTACGACATCTCCGACGAGGTGATGGAGAAGATCGCGGCGGCTTGAGTGAGTTTGGCGTTCAGGCGCCACGCAGGCTTTTCGGCGCATCGGCGCCGGCGCCCGTTCGGGCTTGCGAGCCCTTCGGGCTAGGGGTGCAATTCGGTGCGTTTTGTGCACCGGGCGGACCGTACCCTCCGTCGGCGTCCCGGCCTTGCGCCGGGATCCATTGCCCGTCGCGATACGGTATGTCGGCGCTGGTAGCGAAGGCCGTTTCTGGATTGCTTCGCTGCGCTCGCAATGACGGAATTCGGCGAGTTTTCGTATTTTCAACGTCATCGCGAGGAGGCCGGAAGGCCGACGCGGCGATCCAGCAAACGCCGGCTACGGACTACCGCGTTGACAGGGGCAATGGGCCCAGGGTGACGGGGAGAGTATGGGCCGGCTACTTGCTTTCTGTCGAGTGCCCCCTGATGTCTACCCCAGCACGCTGTCCAGCACCGGCAGGCCGAGCAGCGCGAAGACGATGATCAGCGCGTAGGCGATGCGCCGGAAGGTGGCCTCGCTGGCGAAGCCGAACATGCGGTTGCCGATGAGGACGCCGGCGAGGTAGACCGGGGCGAGGATCAGCGATCTTTGCAGGCTTTCCATGGTGATGAAGCCTTGCGCGAAGAGATTGGCGCCGCTCAGCACCATCAGGATGCCGAAATAGGCGATGATATTGGCGCGGGCGACCGCCGCAGAGGCCGGCCCGCTCATCCAGAACATCAGCACCGGAGGACCGGGGATGGCGGCAAACCCGCCGAGGAAGCCGGAGGAAAAGCCGACGCCGAGCGTCGTCGGCATGTTCGGCCGGACCCGGTAGCGCCAGCCGGACCAGAGGATGGCGGCAAGCACCAGGGTCAACAGGCTGATGGTCCAGCGCACCGGCACCGGATCGGCGGTCTTCAACAGGTACATGCCGATCGGCACGCCGACGAAGGCGGCAATCGCCATCGGCACGATCTCGCGCCAGACGCATTTCTTCAGGGCCGGAAACAGGATCGGGAAGGCCGGCACGCTGTCGATCATCCAGATCATGACGATGGCGAGCTTGGGATCGAACAGGGCGCCGGCCAGCGGCATGAACAGCATGCCCGCGCCGAAGCCGGAAAAACCGCGCACCAGCGCGGTGACGAAGGCAATGCCAACGAGTGCGAGCATCGCCGGCTCGGTGATCAGTGCGGTCCAGGACAACATGTTTGCGGGTGCCGGAACGGGAAAGGCGGGACCGGCGCACAATTCCGGGTCGGGCGCGGCATGTCAACGCATATGGGTAGGGTCCGTCAGCCCGGCCAACGACTGAAGCAGCGTTTCAAAACGTTCGCCGCCAGCCGTCGGCTCCAGTGCTTTCGCGGAGAGCATCTGCACGCCTGCACCCGCATCGACCTCGCGGCGTCGCAAGCCACCCTTTCGCATCGCCGCTCGATCAACTCAGCAGGTCGTCGAGGTCAAACACCTTTCCGCCGAAACTGATCTGCTCGATACTACTCAGGATATCGGTTCCAAAGTGACCTTGGTGGTCGGTAATCTTGATATTTCCACTGTTGGTCTCGGTAATCTCGTAGCGGCCTTTGCCGCCGGCATAGACCGCTGTGTCGTTGCCTCTGCCGCCCACCAGGCGATCATCGCCGATCCCGCCGGACAGAAAATCATCGTTGCTTCCGCCGAAAAGTGCGTCCTTTCCATCGCCACCGAACAGGCGATCGTCGCCGGCACCTCCGTAAATCTTGTCACGGCCGTCCTGGCCGGCAAGCGTGTCCTTTCCCTGGGCGCCGAACAGCAGGTCCTTGCCGGTGCCGCCAAGCACGCTGTCGCTGCCCTTGCCACCGAACAGCTCGTCCCTGCCGGAGCCGCCGAACAAATTGTCGTTGCCCCTGCCGCCGAAGATTTCGTCTCGTCCGGCGTTTCCGGCGAGTGTGTCATTGCCGGCTTTTCCGAAAATCGTCTGGTCACCGGCTCCGCCGGCGAGTTTTTGACTCCCTGCCGTGCCGTCAACCTGGTCGAAACTAAGACTGCTGACCCATACGGTTCCGTCAGCAAAAGCTAGTTTTTCTATGCCCTGCAGTTCGTCGACGCCGTCTTCCGGTGCGTCGCGTTCGTCAATGATTTTGAGGTTACCGTCACTACTCCAAATGATTTTGTAGTCGTCCTGGTTCCCCGAGTATTGTGCCGTATCGTCCCTGCCATGGCCAAGTAGGGTGTCGTTTCCCCCGCCGCCAATGAGCAGATTGTCTTCGGCTCCGGACTGCGTAAGAAGATGATCGTTGTTCGCTCCCCCTTCCAATGTGTTTTTACTGCCGCTAAGAACCATCAACAAATCATTCCCTTGCCCCCCATTCAATTGGCTGTTGAATGAATTTATGACGTCGAAGCGGTCATATCCTTGACCGCCACTCAGCGTTGAGTCGTTGCCGTTCTGGACCACACAATACTCATCGGCTCCGTCACCGAATACGGCACCGCCACGGCCGCCAAAGATCAATGTCGCGGGGTTTCGGGCAGTGCCCTCGTAAAGTTGCTCGTCAAAGCCTGTGGTTATGTCGAATTCGATTTCATGAACTGAGAGCGTGCCATCTTGGAAAGCGAGCTTTTCGACCTGATGAAGGAGATCACGACCATCCGTCTGACCGGTGCGTTGATCAACAACTTCGATCCAACCGAGCCCCTTGTCGATAATCAAATAATCATCTCTATTTCCTGAATATTCTGAAATATCATTAGCGCCGTGGCCGAATATTGTATCGTTCCCCTCGCCGCCGATTAATCTATTGTTGTTTCCATTATAGTTTAATATGTGATCATTTCCGATGCCGCCATTCAAAACGTTGTTTTGACCGCCATAGTTTGACAAGAAATCGTTTCCGTCGCCGGCGCTCAGCACATTTTCTTGGCCTTTGTGTATTGATAGGTTGTCGTCGCCGGCGCCGCCGATCAATATGTTATAATGTCCCTCGTGCATTGAGAGTCTATCATCGCCTTGGCCGCCGTTTAGCGTATTCCCGGTTCCCATTTCTAGTGGAGATGAGATGGTATCATCCCCATCCAGGCCAAAAACCCGGTTCCGGTTGCCGCTGAAACTCAGTTTGTCATTTCCGGCGGTGCCGACGATCAGATTGTCATATGAATTGCTTGCCATGATGATGAGCTCCTTCGGGCATCGATCGGCAAAATAACGATAGGGTTCGATGCAGTTTGGTTGAAATGGCGCGAGGATTGGGCGCGAATCACCGTTGGCGACAGGGTATGTCGAGGCCGATTACAGTTGTATAAACACCGCTCCACGCGTCCTGCGGCGTTTTTGCGCGCCGTGTGAAAACGTTAACGGCTGGTTAGCGCGATACCGTCAAATGCCGGCCTACCTTTTTGTGCCGGCAACGCGCTAAAAATCCTCCCATGGAAAAGGCGATTCGAATCATCGGCATCGATCCGGGCCTCCGGCACACGGGCTGGGGCGTCATCGAGGTCACTGGCAACAATGTCGGCTTCGTTGCCTCCGGCACAGTGCATCCGCCGGTCGAGGGCACGCTGGCGGAGCGGCTGGTGGCGCTGCACGATGCGCTCGATGCCGTCGTCGCCGAGGCACGGCCGGACGAGGCGGCGGTGGAAGCGACCTTCGTCAACCGCGACGCCAAGGCGACCCTGAAACTCGGCCAGGCGCGCGGCATTGCGCTCCTCGTTCCCGGCCGCATGGGGCTCAGCGTTGCCGAATATGCGCCGAACGCCGTGAAGAAGGCGATCGTCGGCGCCGGCCATGCCGACAAGGGACAGATCCGGGTGATGGTGAAAGTGCTCTTGCCGAAGGCCACCTTCGACAGCGACGACGCGGCCGACGCGCTGGCCATCGCGCTCTGCCATGCGCACCATCGCGGCTCGGCGAGCGCGCGCATCGCGTTGGCCGCGGGAGGCGGGCGATGATCGGCAAGCTGAAGGGCGTCGTCGATAGTTTCGGCGACGACTATGTCATCCTCGACGTCCAGGGCGTCGGCTATGAGGTGCATTGCCCGGCGCGGGTGTTGCAGGCCCTGCCGGCGGCGGGCGAGGCGGCGGTGCTCTCCATCGAGACCTATGTGCGCGACGACCTGATCCGGCTCTACGGCTTTCTGTCGGACGCCGAGCGGGAATGGTTCCGGCTGCTTATGACCGTGCAGGGGGTCGGCGCCAAGGTGGCGCTGGCCGTGCTCGGCATCATGAAGCCCTCGGACCTTGCCACCGCGATCGCGCTCAAGGACGTCGCCCAGATCACCCGCGCGCCCGGGGTCGGCAAAAAGGTGGCGGAACGCATCGCCGCGGAACTGCGCGACAAGGCGCCGAGCTATGCCGACGCCGATCTCGGCCACATCCGGCTCGTCGACGACATCGCCGAGAAACGGGCGCCGCGCCCGGTTGCCGATGCGGTCTCGGCCCTCGTCAATCTCGGCTACCAGCAGATAAGGGCGAGCGCCGCCGTCAACGCCGCCTCCCGCCAGGCCGGCGAGGAGGCAACGACGGAAACGCTGATCCGGCTGGCGCTGAAGGAACTGGCGACGTGACCGCGCCGGTCGACCTGATCCCCGAATCCGATACCGCCTGGATCGCCGACTTCCTGACCAGATACTGGGGCGCGCCGGCCATCGTCGCCCGCAGCGATGTCATCGGGGCAGCCGACCTTTCCGGCTTTCGGGCCGTCGACCGGGACGGCACACTGAAAGGCTTCGTTAGCTATCGGATTGTCGATGGCGCCCTGCAGATCGTCACCGTTAACAGCGTCTTTGAGGGCGGCGGCACGGGGCAGGCGCTGGTCGTGCGGGTGCTGTTCGAGGCCCGGGAAAAGGGCTGCTCAAAGGTCTGGCTGGTGACCACCAATGACAATCTCCATGCTTTGCGGTTTTATCAGCGGCGGGGGTTCCGCATCGTGGCGGTCTATCCGGGCGCGATGGAGGCAGCGCGCAAGCTGAAGCCGGAGATCCCCGCGATCGGGGCAAGCGGCATCCCGATCCGCGACGAAATCGAGTTGGAGTTCAATTTATGACTCTAGTTGAAATCCTAACGATTGCGGGCATCGTCATCGGCCCGCTTGCGGCTGTCCTTATCGCGCAACATCTTCAGAATCGAAAAGAAAAACGCGAACGACGGATGAACGTTTTTCGTACGCTGATGAGAACGCGGCGAACTCCAATGACATTGGAACATGTTGGTGCGCTCAATCTAATCGAAATCGAGTTCGCAGACAAAAAACAGATTATCGACGCTTGGCGACGATTGTTCGAGCACTTAGGCACAATGCACAATAGGTATCCCGGCGAAGTGTATATTGATGGCGATACACTTGAGCAAAAAAACTATAAAGATGATCTCTTCTGGAGAAGAATCAACAACGAAAGGCATACGCTGCTTGCGAAGACACTTCATTCAATGGCGAGGGAGATGGGCTTTAAGATCGAGCAACTTGAAATATTCGAAGGTGGCTACACTCCGCAAGGATGGGAAGACGAGCAGCTCGAAGCTAGGATAGTGCGTAAGTCATTCATCGATCTGTTGCATGGCCGACGATTGTTGCCTGTGGTCTTGATTGGCGGCGAGAACGATAGCTCTGGTGTTGATGAGCAGACCCAATAAATTCATTCTCGTTTCGATTCACTGGTGCCTAGTTTCGACTTTTCCACCTGATATGGAATCTATTTTATGACGGACGACCGGATGATCTCGGCCGAGGTGCGCGAAGAGGACGAGGACCGGACCCTGCGCCCGCAGCAGCTCGACGATTTCGTCGGCCAGGCCCAGGCGCGCTCCAACCTCAAGGTCTTCATCGAGGCGGCGCGAAGGCGTGGCGAGGCCCTCGACCACGTGCTCTTCGTCGGGCCGCCGGGGCTCGGCAAGACGACGCTCGCCCAGATCGTCTCGCGCGAACTTGGGGTCAATTTCCGCGCCACTTCCGGACCGGTCATCGCCAAGGCCGGCGACCTCGCTGCGCTGCTCACCAACATGGAAGAGCGGGACGTCCTCTTCATCGACGAAATCCACCGGCTCAATCCGGCGGTGGAGGAAATCCTCTATCCGGCGATGGAGGACTTTCAGCTCGATTTGATCATCGGCGAGGGGCCGGCGGCGCGATCCGTGCGCATCGACCTCGCCAAATTCACGCTGGTCGGCGCGACGACGCGGCTCGGGCTTTTGACGACGCCGCTGCGCGACCGTTTCGGCATTCCGGTGCGGCTCGACTTCTATTCGGTGGATGAGCTGGAACTGATCGTCAAGCGCGGTGCGCGGATCATGGCGACCGGCATCACCGAGGAGGGCGCCAACGAGATCGCCCGGCGCGCCCGCGGCACGCCGCGCATCGCCGGCCGGCTGTTGCGCCGGGTCTGCGATTTCGCCACCGTTGCCGGTGTCGATGCCATCGACCGGGACGCCGCCGACAAGGCGCTCCGGCAGCTTGAGGTCGATGCGGCCGGGCTCGATTCCCTCGACCGGCGCTACCTGACGACGATTGCCATGAGCTTCGGCGGCGGTCCGGTCGGCATCGAAACCATCGCCGCGGCGCTGTCGGAGCCGCGCGATGCCATCGAGGAGATCGTCGAGCCGTTCCTGATCCAGAAGGGTTTTGTCCAGCGCACGCCGCGCGGCCGTATTCTTACCCCGCACGCCTTCAAGCATCTCGGCCTTGCCGCACCTCCGCCGATCGCCGCGCAGATGGGCCTCTTCACCGAGGACGAGTAGCCTCTCCGTTTTTTGTCGGCGGCAACCTTTGGGCCAGGCTGGCGTTTCGTCCCTGTCCTGCGGCAATATGGGGTATCGGCACGAAACGAGGCGAGGATACGAGGACCTGACGGAACTTGATGCGCGGCTTGCCGCATTGCCGGTCCTGGCGCAGCGGCCGGACCGCATAGACGCCCGCACCTACAATCTCTGGCGCCGCGCCCGCGGCCGCTGGGGCACGCCGCTCCGCCTGCAGTTTGCGGACCTGAAGGAAATGGAGCTGGTGCTCGCCGACAGCTACTGGGTCTGCGTCGATGCCAGCAAGAACGACGTGCCGGTGATCGCCTGGGTCGACCTGGAAGACGGCGACCGCTCGGCCCTCCACACCGACGTCGCCTGCAAGCTCAACTACTACCACTTCGCCGCTTCCGCGCTGCGCGGGCGCTGCCTCAGGCGGATGGAGGAAGCGCTCGGCGCCCGGCTGCGCGAGGGATAGCGTTCCGCCTGCGTCCGTTCCGGCCCGTCGTCATGCGATTACTATGGTTTCCGATGGAAAATACTACTGTATTATTGCGTTCGATTCCATCTTATACATTGAATTCTTACAATTTTAACTGTTTTCGAAATCTCTCTTAACCGGTCATTTACTCCTTTCTCGTGAAACTCGCGCCCGACACAACCGTCCAGCGACGCAAAAATGGGCTGGCCGAGAGCGAGGAGTCAGGTCTTGAAGCGGAACGACAAGGTCCATCTCTCAGGCGTGGAGAGAACCTTCCCGGAGGACGACATCATCGTGTCGAAGACCGATCTGAAGGGTAACCTGACTTACGCCAACAAGATCTTCATCGACATTTCCGGCTATACGGAAAAGGAACTCATCGGCCAGCCGCACAGCATCCTGCGTAATCCGCAGATGCCGCGGGTGATGTTCAAGGTGCTGTGGTGCATGCTGCAGTCGGGCAGCGAGATCTTCGCCTATGTGGTGAACCGCTGCAAGAACGGCGACCATTACTGGGTCTATGCCCATGCCACGCCCAGCTTCGACCTCAAGGGCAACATCATCGGCTACCACTCCAACCGGCGGGTGCCCGACCGGCGCATCCTGGAAGAGCACATCATCCCGCTCTACGCCAAGCTGCGCGAAGAGGAGCAGCGGCACACCTCGGCCAAGGACGGCCTGACGGCGTCGACCAAGATGCTGGAATCCATGCTCGACGACCTCGGCATGGACTATGACGAGTTTATCGCAACCGTCGGCAAGGAGCGGCACGGGTCCCGGCCGTCGGGGCGCCGGCGCCAGGGCTATGACAAGGAAACGGAACGGTGCGTGTGGGCATGAGAAAATCTTCCCTGAGACGAGCGACGGAAGTCTGCAAGGCGGTCGCCAATGGCGACTTCGAGGCCCGGATCCTGAACATCACGGAAAAGGGCGACATGGGAGAGCTGATGCACGCCATCAATCTCCTGATCGACCGGACCGACGCCTATTTGCGCGAGTCCAAGGCCTGCCTCGACTACGTAAACAAGAACCAGCACTTCCGCCTGATCGCGGAGCGCGGCATGGTCGGCGCGTTCGCCGGGGCGGCGCGCAGCATCAACACGGCGATGGCCGGCATCAAGCAGCGCCACGATTCGTTCTGCGACCTCGCCGGCAAGTTCGAGACCCAGCTCCAGGGCATCGTCCATTCGGTCTCCTCGGCGGTCGACGACCTGAACGGTGCGGCGTCGAAGGTCAGCGAGTCCGCGGACAGCGCCAACCGGCAGTCGTTGACCGCGGCGGCTGGTGCCGAGCAGGCCTCGGCCAACATGCAGAACGTTGCCGCCTCCACGGAACAACTGACCAGCTCGATCGGCGAGATCAACCGGCAGATGGTGCTGTCGGCCGAGGTCGCCAACGGCGCGGTCTCCAAGTCGGCGGCGATGGACGCGGAGATTCGCGGCCTTTCGGGCGCCTCCCAGACCATCGGCGAGGTGGTCAGCCTGATCAACGACATCGCCGCGCAGACCAATCTGCTGGCCCTCAACGCCACCATCGAGGCGGCGCGGGCCGGCGAGGCAGGGCGCGGCTTTGCCATCGTCGCCCAGGAGGTCAAGGCGCTGGCCGGCCAGACGGCGACCGCGACGGAGGAGATCTCGGTGCAGGTCAACAGCCTGCAGGCCGCGACGACCCAGGCCGTGAAGGCCAATGAGGAGATCAACTCGGCCATCAACAAGGTCAGCGAGACCTCCACGGCGGTGGCCTCCGCGGTCGAGGAGCAGAGCGCGGCGACCGGCGAGATCAGCCACAACATCGCCGAGGCGGCGAGCGGCACGCGGGATGTGACGACGAGTATCACCAACGTCCAGGAGGTGGCCGAAGTCACTGCAAAGGCGGCGGAAAAAGTGATGACCTCGGCGCGCCAGCTTGCCGATCAGCAGAAATCGCTGGACGAGTTGCGCGGCGAAATGGGCGAATTCCTCGCGGTCGTCACAAAGGTGGGTTAAACAGGAAGGTGGTCGGCTTCTTTCGAGCCGCCGGCCACCATTCACAAACCCCCGACCCCGACGACCTTTCACATGGATGACATTGCGCTTGCCGGCCGCATCGAGGCCGGCCATCACCTTTTGCAGATTCGTGTCTATTACGAGGACACGGATTTTTCCGGCATCGTCTATCACGCCAACTACCTGAAATTCATGGAGCGCGGGCGCACCGATTTCCTGCGCCTTTGCGGTGTCCACCACGCGGAGCTTGCCGCGGGTGCGGGCGGCGAGGCGCTGCATTTCGTGGTCCGCCACATGGAGCTCGATTTCCACGCGCCGGCGCGGATCGACGACGTCCTGACCGTGGAGACGCGATTCCGCGAATTGCGCGGCGCGCGGATGGTGCTCGACCAGGTGGTGCGCCGCGGGGCGACCGTCCTGATCGGGGCGGCGGTGACCGCCGCCGTCATCAATGCCGCCGGCCGGCCGCGCCGTCTGGCTCAGGAAATGCGCGAAAAACTGGGCTTTGCCGCCGGTTGACGGGATCGGCGGCGGCGCGGAAACTTTTCCGCCGTCACTTTCGTTAATGCTCTATTAACCTTGCCGAAGTCTTGCTGGTGCGGGGCATAAGCGGGTAGACCTTGCGAGCGGCAAACGTTCCAAGTTTTGACATGTTTGGCGATCAGACAGGCGAATACGCGGCCGGAGACGGTTTTCGCGTGGAAGTCTCGTCTGGTGACGCCGGGCGACCACTATCGAGACGGACAAGAGGTCTTTTTGCATGAACCCGGTGGATTTGGCCCAGTCGGCCCTTGAGGCCCCGGTCGGCGACCTGTCGCTGCTGACGCTGTTCCTAGACGCCCATATCGTCGTCAAGTTCGTGATGATCGGTCTGTTGCTGGCATCGATCTGGTGCTGGGCGATCATCATCGACAAGTCGATCCTTTTCGCGCGCACCCGCTCGCAGATGAACCGGTTCGAGAAGATCTTCTGGTCGGGCCAGTCGCTGGAGGAGCTGTACCGGTCGCTGTCCGGGCGCGGCAACCATGCGCTGGCGGCGCTGTTCGTCGCTGCCATGCGGGAGTGGAAACGCAGCCACGAGAAGGGCCGGGCAGCGCTCGGCTCGCTCAACATCCGCATCGACAAGGTGCTGGACGTGACGATCGCGCGCGAGGTGGAGCGGCTGGAAAACCGGCTCCTGTTCCTGGCGACCGTCGGGGCGTCGGCGCCGTTCATCGGCCTGTTCGGCACGGTCTGGGGCATCATGACCGCGTTCCAGGCGATCGCGGCCTCCAAGAACACCAACCTTGCGGTGGTGGCGCCGGGCATCGCCGAGGCGCTGTTCGCCACCGCGCTCGGCCTCTTTGCCGCGATCCCGGCGGTGATCGCCTACAACAAGTTCGCCAACGACGTCGGCAAGCTGAGCGGTCGCATGGAGGGCTTTGCGGACGAGTTCTCCGCGATCCTGTCGCGCCAGATCGATGAGCGCCTGTGAGCGCCGACCGCGCCGCCGGACGCCATGAGCACCTGTTCTTTTCGTGGGGACGAACGATGACCGATTGCAGATCCCTTGCCGCGCGCGCTGACGCCCGGGCCGGGGCATAGCCATGGGTGCCGGGGTCAAGCCCGCCTACAAGGGCGGCCGCAGGCGCGGGCGCCGGAAGGTGCACCACGCGCCGATGAGCGAGATCAACGTGACGCCGTTCGTCGACGTCATGCTGGTGCTGTTGATCATCTTCATGGTCGCGGCGCCGCTTCTGACCGTGGGCGTTCCCATCGACCTGCCGGAGACCCGCGCAAAGCCGATGGAGGGTGACACCGAGCCGATCACCATCTCGATCCGCAACTCCGGCCAGGTCTTCATCCAGGACACCGAGATCGATCCGGACGAGATCGTCGCCAAGCTGCAGGCGATCGCCAAGACCGGCTACGAGGAGCGCATCTATGTGCGCGGCGACCGGGATGCGGACTATGGCGTCATCATGCAGATCATGGGGCGCATCAGCGCCGCCGGCTACAAACGGATCGGGCTGGTGACGCTGGAGGAACAGGGAGGCTGATCACGTGCGTGTCGGGCTCGTCACCTCGGCAGTCGTCCATGTCGGCCTGATCCTGTGGGGCACGCTCGCCCTGCCGGATGCGACGCCGTTTGAGGTGACGGCCGTGGAATCGCTGCCCGTCGACCTGGTGCCGATCTCCGAGCTGACCGACCTGCAGCGCGGCGACCGGACCGCGAAGGAAATTCGCGAGGTGCCGTCCGAGGCCGAGGTCGAACCGACGCCGGAACCGGAGCCCGAGCCGCAACCCGAACCGCCCGGCGTCCAGCCGACGCCGGAACCGACACCGCCGACGCCGGAGCAGACCCCCCAGCAGGCAACGCCTGAGCCGGCCGCGCCCGAACCGGCACCGGAGCCGGAGCCCGCGCCGCCCGAACCGGAGCCCGAACCGGTCCAGGAGAGCGTGCCGGAGCCCGAACCCGTGCCGGAACCGGAGCCCGAACCGCAACCGCAGGAACAGGCCGAGGCGCCGTCCGAGATCCCGGACACCGCCCGGCCGCGCGCCAAGCCGACGCCGCCGAAGCGGACGCAGACCGCGCAGAACAAGGACAAGCGCAACGACGAGATGGCGGCGCTCCTCAACAAGGTCCAGCCGGCCGGCGGCGGCTCGCAGCGCAACAGCCAGCCGGCCTCGCTCGGCGCCCGGCGCGGCAACGACAATGCCAAGATGACGCAATCGGAGCTCGATTCGCTGCGCGGCCAGATCGGCCGCTGCTGGAGCCCGCCGATCGGTGCGGCCGAGGCCGAGGGGCTGCTGGTCAAGGTGAAGATGCAGTTGAACCGGGACGGCACGGTCGCAGCGCCGCCGAAGGTGATCAATACCGGGTCGAGCCAGTTCTTCCCGGCCGCTGCCAGTGCGGCAACGCGCGCGGTCCTGCGCTGCCAGCCCTACCAGTTGCCGGCCGACAAATACGATGCCTGGGAAGAGGTCATCGTCAATTTCGATCCGCGCGAGATGCTCGGCGGGTGATATCCGCCGGTAAGGCGCAATCCGCAGGGACGGCGGCCATCGTTTCGTCATGCGGATCAGCCAACTGTGCGCTGGAAAGTTGTCACGCGATAAGGCAGAAGCGTTGACGAGACGGAACACGAAGGGGAACCACGGGATGGTCGATATCGTTGTGTCGCGGACCAAACGGGGCTGGGAGCAGGCAATGCGGTCGTCACTGTCAAGGATCGCAATACTCGTCCGCGCGACGATCGCCGCATGCGTGCTGACGGCGGCCGGCGCCTTTCCGGCCTCGGCGCTGATCGAGATCGACATCACCCAGGGCGTGATCGAGCCGTTGCCGATCGCGTTGCCGGACTTTGTCGGCTCCGGTGCGTCGGCCGAGATTGGCCGCAACATCACCAATGTGATCAGCAACGACCTGAAGAATTCGGGCCTGTTCAAGCCGCTCGATCCGGCCGCTTTCATCCAGAAGAACCCGGATGTGAGCCAGCCGCCGCGTTTCGGCGACTGGCGCGTCATCGACGCCCAGGCGCTCGTCGTCGGCGCCGTCACCCAGCAGCCGGACGGCCGGCTGAAGGTGGAGTTCCGGCTCTGGGACGTCTTTGCCGGCGAGCAGATGACCGGCCAGCAGTATTTCACCTCGCCGGACAACTGGCGGCGCATCGCCCACATCGTCGCCGATGCGATCTATGAGCGGCTGACCGGCGAGAAGGGCTATTTCGACACCCGCATCGTCTTTGTCGACGAGAGCGGGCCGAAGACCAAGCGCGTCAAGCGGCTGGCGATCATGGACCAGGACGGCGCGCGGTTGCGGTATCTCACGCAAGGCCGCGATCTGGTGCTGACGCCGCGCTTCAGCCCGTCGAGCCAGGTTGTCACCTACATGTCCTATGCGGACGGCCAGCCGCGGGTCTACCTGCTCGACATCGAGACGGGCCGGCGCGAACTGGTCGGCAACTTTCCGGGCATGACGTTTGCCCCAAGGTTCTCGCCCGACGGTAACCGGGTGGTGATGAGCCTGCAGTCGGACGGCAACGCCAACATCTATTCGCTGGACCTGAGGACGCGCCAGACGACGCGGCTGACCTCCTCGCCCTCGATCGACACCAGCCCGAGCTATTCGCCGGACGGGCGCCAGATCGTCTTTGAATCGGACCGCGGCGGGCGCCAGAAGCTCTATGTCATGGGCGGCAACGGCGGCGGCGCACGGCTGATCAGCAATGGCAGCGGCTCCTATTCGACGCCGGTGTGGTCGCCGCGCGGCGATCTCATCGCCTTCACCAAGCAGGTCGGCGGCAAGTTCCAGATCGGCGTAATGCGGACGGACGGCGGTGGCGAGCGCATCCTGACGGAGGGCTTCCACAACGAAGGCCCGACCTGGGCGCCGAACGGCCGGGTGCTGATGTTCTTCCGCGAGACGCCGGGCGCCAGTGGCGGGCCGAAACTGTGGGCCATCGACCTGACGGGCCGGCACGAGCGGCAGATCGGAACGCCGTCCTTCGCCTCCGATCCGGCCTGGTCGCCGCCGCTTCCCTAGGGAAGGCGTTCCGGCCGAACGGCAAGCCCCAACCGATTGAATTGTTGCCGGCTACTGTTGCGGTAGAAACACAGTTGGCCACAACGTTGTTTCGGCGCAGGGTTTTGAGCCGCTCTGGCGGTGTTCATCACCGATTTGGCGCAATGCGGACATAGTGTTGACCGCATTCATTGCCATCAGACAGCGGAATTCGGCGGCTGGGGCTCACCTGCGCCGGGATTTTTCTGGAAACCGCCGCAACGAAGTGTTTACCATCCTGGAAAACCGCGGCTTAACCATCGCACTGGTAACCCTGAACTTACTGGGTGGGACTTTTTGGGAGTGATCGCATGCTGAGTAATGCGCGTTTTGCAGGTGCAATGCGACTGTTCGCAGTGGCCGTCGTGGCTCTGACCGTCGCGGCCTGCGCGAACAAGCCGGAATCCAATATCAATGGGGTTGCCCCTGGCAGCCCGCAAGACTTCGTCGTCAATGTCGGCGACCGTGTGCTGTTCGACGTCGACTCCTCGTCGCTCGACGCCTCGGCCCGCTCGACGCTGGACGGCCAGGCCCGCTGGCTCGGCCAGTACTCGCAGTACTCGCTGACCATCGAGGGCCATGCCGACGAGCGCGGCACCCGCGAATACAACCTGGCGCTGGGCGCCCGGCGCGCGTCCGCCGTGCGCGACTATCTCGCCAGCCAGGGCGTCTCGCCGGGCCGGCTGCGCACGATTTCCTACGGCAAGGAACGGCCCGTGGCCGTCTGCTCGGCCGAATCCTGCTGGTCGCAGAACCGCCGTGCGGTCTCTGTCGTCAGCGGCGCGGGAAGCTGACGCGCGAACGGCAGACACGTTCCGCCCTTTTCCGACGGCGACGCCGGGGCCCCGACAACAGGCTCCGGCGTCGTTCTGTTTTCGGAACACCGGGCGCCTCGGGCCTCGATGCCGCGAATATGCGGCCGGGTGCACCGGCGGTGTGCAAAAGGCACGCCCCTTTTTCCGCGAAACCCTCTATAGTGCGGCAACAGCCGGTGCTGGAGTGGCGCCCCCGATGGGGACCGTCAAACTTTGGCCGGCTTCGCGCGTTTATTTGCGGCCTGCCATCCGCGGTCTTTTCTCAGCTCGGGCGTGTTGCCCGGCAAACACCGGTTTTCATTTCCTGGACGGTGCAACGACGAGGCAAGGACACCATGATCACCAGCGGCATCCGACACCGCGTTCTGCCGGTAGCCCTTTCAGGGGCGATGCTGGCGATACTCGGGTTTTCCGCCACCGGCGCTGCCGCCAGCGAGCTTGAGTCGCCGATCATCCTTGCACAGGGCGGCTTCTTCGGGTCCTCGAGCCGCGAAAACGCCTCGCAGTCGCTGCGCATGAGCCAGCTCGAGGAGCAGATCCGCAAGCTGACCGGCCAGGTCGAGGACCTTAGCTATCAGGTCCGCACGCTGACGGACCAGCTCCAGCGGATGCAGCAGGACAATGAGTTCCGCTTCCAGCAGCTTGAGAATCCGGGCGGCGGGGGCAATCGCTCGCAGGTGACGCAGCCGCAACCGCAGCCGCAGCGGAACACCGCCAACAACAGCCAGTTTTCGTCCCAGCCGCAATCGTCCAACGACGACCAGACGCTCGGCACGATGGTGCTCGAGGCGCCGGAAGGCTCGTCCATGGGCAGCCAGGAGGACGCCATCGGCCGGGCGATCGGCCAGCCGCTCGACCTGTCGACGCTCGCCGGCGGCAACAATCTGACGGCGCCGGGACCGGCCGAGGGCGACAGCGACGTGGTGCCGGCCCGCGGCGGCGATCCGCGCGCCGACTACGACGTCGCCTATGGCTACATCCTTTCCGGCGACTATGCCCGGGCCGAGACCGCGTTCCGCAACTTCCTCGACTTCCACGGCGATGACGATCTTGCCGTCAACGCCCGCTTCTGGCTCGGCGAGAGCCTGTTCGGCCAGCGCCGCTACCAGGACGCGGCCGACGTCTACCTTGCCGTCTACACGGAGCATCCGACCGACCCGAAGGCTCCCGACGCGCTGTTCAAGCTCGGCCAGTCGCTGAAGGCGATGGGCGAGACGGGTGCGGCCTGCGCCACCTATTCGGAGGTGCTGGAAAACCACGGCAGCGCCTCGCAGGCATTGCGCTCGCGCGTGACCAAGGAAATGCGCGGCGCCGGCTGCAAGGGCTGAGCCGACACCCGACATGACCGCCGCCGACCCGATCCGCGACGACGAGTTGGAGGCGCTGTTCGCGCCGCTTGCCGGCGAGGAGGCCATCGGCCTTGCGGTCTCCGGCGGTGCCGACTCCACGGCGCTGATGGTGCTGGCGGCGCGCTGGGCCGGACGGTGCAGCGATGCGCCCCGGCTGATCGTCCTCACCGTCGACCACGGGCTGCGGCCGGAATCGGCCGGTGAGGCGGTAAAGGTCGCAAAGCTGGCGAGGCGGCTCGGCCTTGGCCACGAAACGCTCTCCTGGACCGGCGATAAGCCGACCGCGAACCTTCAGGCCGCAGCGCGCGAGGCGCGTTACCGGCTGTTGATCGAGCGGGCCGTGCTGTCGGGTCTCGGGGCGATCGTCGTTGCCCACCATCTGGAAGACCAGGCCGAAACCGTGCTGATGCGGCTTGCCCGCGGCAGCGGCGTCGACGGCCTTGCCGCCATGGCGCCTGCGCGCTGGATCGGCGGCATCCGGCTCGTGCGGCCGCTGCTTGATGTCCCCAAGGCGCGGCTCGTCGCGACGCTGGAGACGGCGGGCATCGGCTGGATCGAGGATCCCTCCAACGAGAACACGGCCTTTGAGCGCATCCGGCTGCGCAGGCTGCTGCCGGTCCTTGCCGGCGAAGGCCTGACGCCGGAGCGGCTGGCGGCGACGGCGCGGCGCATGCGAAAGGCGTCGGACGCCCTTGAGGCCGATGCACTGTCGCGGCTTGCCGCCTTCGCCCGGTTTCATCCGGGCGGCTTCGGCGCGCTCGACCCGGCCGCCTTTGCCGATTGCCCGGAGGAGATCGCGCTGCGGCTGGTGGCGCGGCTTCTCACCGCCGTCGGCGGCACGGTCTATCCGCCGCGCCAGGAGCGGCTCGAGGCTCTCGTCGAGGCAATCCGGTCCCGCGACGACGGCCGGCGGCTCAAGCGCACGCTTGCCGGCGTCGTCGTCGAGGCGCGCCGCGGCCGGCTCTGGTTCTACCGCGAGGCGGGGCGGGAGGGCATGCCGGAAATCCCGCTTCTTCCGGGCGAAAAGGCGATCTGGGACCACCGCTTCAAAGTGACGCTGGCGGCGGGTGCCGGAACACCGGTCGTCGTCGGCCCGCTCGGGCCGGACGGGCGCGCCGTACTCGGACTCACCTCGGCCGAGGGAATGCCGGCCGCGGCACTTGAGACCATGCCGGCGGCGTTCGCCGCGGGGCGGCTTGCCGCCGTTCCGGCGTTCTCGGCGACACTTCCCGATGCGGCGTCGGCCGTGCCGTTTTCTGCCGTCTGGGAGGAACCGCGGGGACTCCGGTTGCGTTCCTTTACCGGGGATATCCCAGGCGGTGTCTTTCGTGCCTCGGATTAGCCATTCGTTTAGGTTAAGAAAAAGTTGCAGCGACTTGGCAGGCCCATGACTTGGCAAGGGTGGCGGGGGAACCTATCTTACCTCGCGAGGACAACGGAACGCTGCGCCAGCGCTTCCGCGCGCGCGTCTTCCGGATGCAAGGGACCAAAATGAACACAAATTTCCGCAACTTTGCGCTCTGGGTCATCATCGGCCTCCTATTGATTGCGCTATTCCAGCTTTTCCAGAACCCCGGACAGCGCACCGGCTCCACCGAAATCGCCTTTTCGCAGTTTCTGAGCGACGTCGACCGCGGCAACGTGCGCGACGTGGTGATCCAGGAGCAGAACATCTCCGGCCACCTGACCGACGGCACGACGTTCCAGACCTACGCGCCGCGCGATGCGTCCTACATCGACAGCCTGCGCCAGAAGAACGTCAACATCAAAGCCAAGCCGGCCGGGGACAACTATTCGTTCATTGCGGTGCTGATCAACTGGCTGCCGATGCTGCTCATCATCGGTATATGGCTGTTCGTCATGCGGCAGATGCAATCGGGCGGCGGCAAGGCGATGGGCTTCGGCAAGTCGAAGGCCAAGCTTCTGACCGAGGCCCACGGCCGCGTCACCTTCGAGGACGTGGCGGGCGTCGACGAGGCCAAGGAAGACCTGCACGAGATCGTCGAATTCCTGCGCGATCCGCAGAAGTTCCAGCGGCTCGGCGGGCGCATCCCGCGCGGCGTGCTGCTGGTCGGCCCTCCGGGCACCGGTAAGACGCTGCTTGCCCGGGCGATCGCCGGCGAGGCGAACGTGCCGTTCTTCACCATCTCCGGTTCGGACTTCGTGGAAATGTTCGTCGGCGTCGGCGCATCCCGCGTGCGCGACATGTTCGAGCAGGCTAAGAAGAACGCGCCTTGCATCATCTTCATCGACGAAATCGACGCGGTCGGCCGCCATCGCGGTGCCGGCCTTGGTGGCGGCAACGACGAGCGCGAGCAGACCCTCAACCAGCTCCTCGTGGAGATGGACGGCTTTGAGGCCAATGAGGGCGTCATCCTGATCGCCGCCACCAACCGGCCCGACGTGCTGGACCCGGCGCTGTTGCGCCCCGGCCGCTTCGACCGCCAGGTGGTGGTGCCGAATCCGGACGTCATCGGCCGCGAACGCATCCTCAAGGTCCATGTGCGCAAGGTGCCGCTGGCGCCTGACGTGGAGCTGAAGGTGCTGGCCCGCGGCACCCCCGGCTTTTCCGGCGCCGACCTGATGAACCTGACCAACGAGGCGGCACTGCTGGCCGCCCGGCGCGGCAAGCGCATGGTCACCATGGCCGAGTTCGAGGACGCCAAGGACAAGGTGATGATGGGCGCGGAGCGCCGCACCCTCGCCATGACCGAGGACGAAAAGAAGCTGACCGCCTATCACGAGGCGGGGCATGCCCTGGTTGGCCTGCACACCCCGGGCAACGATCCCCTGCACAAGGTCACGATCATCCCGCGCGGCCGGGCGCTCGGCGTCACCATGAACCTGCCGGAACGCGACCGCCTGTCGATCCGCAAGATGGAGATGGAGGCGCGGCTGGCCATGCTGTTCGGCGGCCGGGTCGCCGAGGAGCTGATCTTCGGCGAGGATAACGTCACCACCGGCGCCTCAAACGACATCATGCAGGCCACCAACATGGCCCGCGCGATGGTCATGGAATACGGCATGAGCGACAAGCTCGGGCGGCTGCGCTACCGGGAGAACCAGGAAGAGGTGTTCCTGGGCCATTCGGTGACCCAGCACCAGAACATCTCGGAGGACACCTCCAAGATCATCGACGAGGAAATCCGCCGCATCATCGACGAGGCGGAGGGCAAGGCCCGCCAGATCCTCACCGACAACATCGACGAGCTGCACACGCTGGCGAAGGGCCTCCTGGAATACGAGACGCTGTCCGGCAAGGAGATCATGGATCTCCTGAAGGGCAAGGCGCCGATCCGGGATTCCGGCGACGAGCCGCCCCCGAGCCGGTCGTCCGCGGTCCCCAAGGCCGGCGGTACCCGTCCGCGCGAGGACGATGCCGGCGGAATGGAGCCGCAGCCGCAGGCGTAACCGACCTGCTGCGACCCAGATAACAAACGCCCGAGCGGATCCGCCCGGGCGTTTTTTTGTCTGTACGTTCTGTGGTCTGCCCGAAACGCAAACGCGGCGGAGGCATGACCCTCCACCGCGCTCGGCAGCCCCTCCGGCGTTGCCGCCGGAATTACGCGATCGTTGGCGCTATTCGATCATGTAGCGCAGGCCGACGCGGATGTCGTGCGCGGCCACGTCCTCGAAATGGACCTTGCCGCGGAAGCCGCGGGCGTTGCCGGAAATGGCGTCGCCCATCCACAGATAGCGGTAGCCGGCATCGACCATGAGGCCGGGGGCGACCTCAAAGGACGCACCGGCCATCGCAGCGGCCGACAGGTTCCATTGCTCGTTGCCCTCGAAGCGGCTGGCGGGCGGCACCGGATTGTGCCCGACGACGTTGTCGGTCTTGATGTAGGAGGTGCCGATACCGGCGCCGATATAGGGGGTGAAGCCCTGCCAGGTGCCGACGTCGAGATAGCCGTTCAGCATGATGGTCCAGGCATCGAGCGTGGTGCGCTCGCGGGTGGTGCCGCAGCCGGGGGCGCAGCGCGTGCGGGCCCGGAACTCGGCATTGCCATGATAGTCGAAGGTGATGTCGCTGCGGAAATACTCGGTGAAATCGTAGCCGAAGCCGACGCCGCCGGTCCATGTGTTGTCGAGGGACTCGCCATGGAAATTGGTGTTGTTCCAGTAGGCGTCGGGCGCCTGCATCACCGCGTAGCCGATATCGCCGCGCAGATACCAGCCGGCACCAACCTCCACCGGAATGACCTCCGGCGTGTGTTCAATGATCGGCGGTTCCAGGAGATCCGCCGCAAAGGCCGTCGACGACAGCAGCATCGCCGCGCACGTCGACAGGATCGTTTTCTTCAGGCTGCCCATTACTCAATCCCTTCCGTTGCCGGTCCCGGTCACACTCGACGCAACACCCCGGACCCTTACTTCAGGGCGGAACTATGGGCGGAAAATCTTAAGGCTGAATTAACCGAGATTTTTAACCACGAATATTAAGGTTTCCGAATACTTAACGATCGAAACCTTTGTAAACAAAAGGTTTCGATTTCGCGCCTGCGACCGGCCGGCCTGTTGCCCGCCTCGCCGATTGCGATAAGAAGGGCCGGGAGCAGGCCGGGTCGCGGACCCGGAAGTCCCCCGGCGGCGCCTGCCGTCTCCGCGCGCACTGGAAGGACCGCATGGGCTCGGACCCGCAAGCTGCCACCCGACATCCGATGCGCGACTGGGCCGACCTTTCCGTCCTCGTCGTCGTCTGGGGATCGTCCTTTGCGCTGACCAAGGTGGCGGTCGGCGAGGTGGCGCCGGTCTGGGTGGTGGCGTGGCGGGTGCTGCTGGCGACCGCCGTCCTGATCCCGGTGCTCCTCCTCAGCGGGGGAGCGCTGTCGCGGCGGCCGCGCGACTGGGCCGGATTTGCCTGGCTGGCCTTCGTCGGCACGGTTGCTCCGTTCTGGCTGATTTCCTGGGGGACCCAGTACATCTCCTCCAGCCTTGCCGGCGTCCTGATGGCGGCGGTGCCGCTGGTGGTCATCTTCATGGCGGCGGCGCTGTTGAGGGACGAGCCGCTGACCGTGCGAAAAGGCATCGGCTTCGTGGCCGGCTTTGCCGGCGTCGTCATGCTGATCGGGCCGGGCGCGCTGCTGTCGTTCGACCCCGGCAACATGCAGCTTCTCGGCGCGCTGGCGGTCGTCTCGGCGTCGTTCGGCTATGCCAGCCAGGCGGTGACGGTGCGGCTGATGCGGCCAATGGCGGGGCTGGAGCGGGCGACGGGCATGATCATCGCCTCAAGCGCCATGGCCCTGCCGCTGGCGCTGGTCACGGCGCCGGACGGCTATGCGGCGGAGCGTGCGGAGACCCTGGCGTCGCTGGCGCTCCTCGGCATCTTTCCGACGGCGATTGCCGGCATCGTCCTGTTCCCGCTGATCGCCTCGGCGGGCGCCGGCTTCACGGCGCTGACCAACTATCTGGTGCCGGCCTTTGCGCTCGCCGTCGGCGTCAGCTTCCTCGGCGAGCACTTCACGAGCACGGATTTCGCCGGTTTCGCCATGGTGCTGGCGGGCATCACATTTGCCCGGCCGCGGCGCCGGACCGGCGGCGGTTAAGTCCTGATATTCGGCAGCCGGTGACGACAGTCAGAATATGAAATCGCCGTTGTCGAGGGCACCCTTGCTGACGTCGTCGAGGACGATGACGTTGTTGAAGAACCGGACTACCGTGTCGCCGTGGCGCATGTAGATCGTGAGGTCGGACATGTCGTGCAGGCTCTTGTAGGCCGACAGGTCGATCAGGTCCGAATTGACATGGAAATCCTCGATGATGTCGCGACCGGTCTTGCCGCCGAAGACGAACTCGTCGGCGTGCTTGCCGCCGTAAAGGGTGTCGTCCCCGCCGCCACCGATGAGGCGGTCGGTGCCCTTGGAGCCTTGCAGGAGGTCGTTGCCCTGGCTGCCGTTGAGGTAGTCGGAGCCGCTGCCGCCGTAAATCTTGTCGTCGCCGAACTGGCCGGCGAGGGTGTCGTTGCCGGCGCCGCCGAGGACGCGATCGTCGCCGCCGTTGCCGTTGACCCTGTCGCTGCCGGCGCCGCCGGCGACCCAGTCGTTGCCGGAACCGCCGGCGAGGGTATCGTTGTGCTTGCCGCCGGCGATACGGTCGTTGCCGCCACCGCCGAAGAGGAGGTCGTCGTTGTTGCCGCCGATCAGCTTGTCGTTGGCGCCCAGGCCGAAGATGGTGTCGTCGCCGGCGCCGCCGATCAGCTTGTTGTTGACGCCGTTGCCGGTGATCTTGTCGTCGCCGCTGCCGCCGACGGCGTTCTCGATGATGACGCCGGTCTCGCCGTTGCGGTTGGCCAGCGCGTTGGTGAAGTCGTCGGCGATGGTGAAGCCGCCATAGTGCTTCTGGCTGCCGGCGTTCTTCACGTAGCTGAGATAGCCGCCGCCATGGGCCGTGCCGTCGATCGTCGCCGCGTTGAGGTTGATCACGGCGTCGTGGGAGCCCCTGTAGACGATGCGGTCCGTTCCGCCGGTATCCCAGATCGAGATCCAGGCACCGTTGTTCTGGATGGTGTAGGTGTTGTTGCCGCTGGCATAGGTCGTGTTGGCGCCGTATTTGATCTGGACCGCGGCGATGTCGTAGGCGCCGAGGCCGTAATTGTAGCCGTAGTCGGAAATGTCATTCATTTCCGGCCGCTGAACCGCTTCCCAGCCGCTGTTGTACGACATCACGGTGTAGAGGCTCTGGTTCAGCTTGTTGTAGCCGAGGTCGTCGGAACTGCTCACGCCCGGCATCTGCGGCGAGCCGCCGCCATTGTCGTGCGGATGGGCGAAGCCCAGCGCATGGCCCAGCTCGTGCAGCATGGTCGTGTAACCCCAGCCACCCTTCTTTAGGCCGCCGGTATCGTAAGCGATGCCGGAGGAGGGCCAGCTATAGGCCTGGTAGTTGTAGAATCCGTGCGCCTTGCCGTCGAAGCTCGATGCGGCGTTTTCCGGGGTATCGTGGACGCCGAACAGCACCGAGCCCGGCTGCACGCCGTATTTGGCATTGATCTGGGCGTTGCTGAGGCTGTGCTCGACGAGTTGGGCCTCGCTCTCGTTCTGGGTTTCCTGGACGGTGAAATTGGCGACCTTCGCCCATTCCTGGAGCGCGGTGCGGTAGGCGTGTTTTTCGGAGTTCGACCACGCCGAATAGTCGTTGTCAAAATAGTATTTGATGACGACCCTGCCGCCCGGATTGTACCAGCCCCAGCCTCCCCAGCTGATCGAGTCGATGTATGTGTTACCAGTGGCCATGCCCGCGTTTCCTCTTCACCTTCCCCTGTTCCACCATCCCCGACGGCCCGTCGGATGGGCGTTTTCGCCGCCGATGGGCCGGGTACGTGAGCGCTTTCGGATCGCGCCAAGCCGGTCGCGACGCTCTGTGTAGACAGACTATCCCGCAGATTACCTGCAAGGGAAGGGCAATATTCGGAGTGAAAATTCACCTTTTCTTCGATTTTCTGGAATGTAATAGTAAAAAATGACCCGAAAATAGATTTTTCTAGTGTTTGAGAATCGCCTTCTATCGATAAAGGAAGGTGTAAGTCGCCTAACTGATAAATTTTGACTTAATATATATCAAAAATATCCAAACAGCCTCTAGCGGCAATAGATACCGCTTTCCGGTGTTTTTCTTGGCACGCGAAGTCTAATTCCAAGTGTATGTTTCAAGGTCCGGCATTCCGGTGGCAAAATGCTCTCCGGACAAAGGTTGAAAAAAACGCCTGAAAGCCATCTCAGCAGATAATTTCTGGCGGATTTCCGCGCCGGACAGGTGAAAACCACACGCCGGTCCCGCAAAAACGCGGTGGTGTCCGCAGGTCTTTGCTCAGACGACGGCTTCGACGGCGCCGCAGATCTCCTTGACGAGGCGCGCGACGAGCACTTCGTCGTCGCCCTCTGCCATCACCCGGATGACAGGCTCGGTGCCGGACGGGCGGATGACGATGCGGCCGGAATTGCCGAGTTTCGTCTCCGCGTCGCGAATGGCGCTGAGCACCGCTTCGTTTTCCAGCGGCTTGCCGCCGCGGGTGCGCACGTTCTCAAGGATCTGCGGCACCCGGTCGAAGCGGTGGCAGACCTCGCTCACCGGCTTGTCGAGCTTCTTGACGACGGCCAGCACCTGCAGGGCGGCAACGAGGCCGTCGCCGGTGGTGGCGAAGTCGGAGAGAATAATGTGGCCGGACTGCTCGCCGCCGACATTGAAGCCCATCTGGCGCATGCGTTCCACGACGTAGCGGTCGCCGACCTTGGTGCGGTCGAGGGTGAGGCCGAGCGAGCCGAGGAAGCGCTCCAGGCCGAGATTGGACATCACCGTGGCGACGATGCCGGGGGCGGAGAGGCGGTCGTCCTCCTTCCAGCTTTCGGCAACGACGGCCATGAGCTGGTCGCCGTCGACCACATGGCCCTTTTCATCGACGATGAGGACGCGGTCGGCGTCGCCGTCCAGCGCGATGCCGATGTCGGCGCGGACCTCGTAGACCTTTTCGGCGAGGGCTGCCGGGCTGGTCGAGCCGCAGCCGTCATTGATGTTGAAGCCGTCCGGGGTGACGCCGACCGGCACGACGTCGGCGCCGAGTTCCCAGAGCGCTTCCGGCGCGACCCGGTAGGCGGCGCCGTTGGCGCAGTCGATGGCGATCCGGAGGCCGTCGAGGCTGAGATTGCGGGGCAGGGTGCGCTTGGCCGCCTCGATATAGCGGTCGTGGACGCCGTCGATGCGCTTGGCGCGGCCGAGCTTGTCGGAGACGGCAAGGCGCTCCGTCAGGTCGGCCCCCATCATTTCCTCGATCTCGCGCTCGATGTCGTCGGAGAGCTTGAAGCCGTCCGGGCCGAAGATCTTGATGCCGTTGTCGTGATAGGCGTTGTGGGAGGCGGAGATCATGACGCCGATATCGGCGCGCAGCGAGCGCGTCAGCATGGCGACGGCAGGCGTCGGGATCGGCCCGAGCTGGAAGACGTCCATGCCGACCGACGTGAAGCCGGAGACCAGCGCCGTTTCGATCATGTAGCCGGAAAGCCGCGTGTCCTTGCCGATGACGACCCGGTGGCGGTGCTCGCCTCGGGTGAAGACGAGGCCCGTCGCCATGCCGACCTTGAGGGCGACCTCCGGCGTGATCGGCCAGGTGTTGGCCCGCCCGCGAATGCCGTCGGTCCCGAAAAACTTGCGTGTCATATCGCCTCCCGTCACGGCGATTGTCGTTCAGATCGAGGAATGGATTGGCGTCTTATAGCCGCAATGATCCCTCAAAAGCGTTCAAAAATCGTGTGCGACTGTAACACAGGATTTCGCTTTCCGTTTGCAGTCGCGGGGCGGGGCTCAACTCCAGGAATAGTGCGGCGTGCGGCGGGCTACGCGGCGGTAGACGCGAAGCACCTGGGGCAGAAGCGGCCGACCCGGGTCGAGTTCGCCCGGCAGGCCGGGCGGCGTGTGGAAGCGCACCTCTTGGCGTGCAAGGCGTTGCCGCCAGGCCTGGCGCAAATCGGCGTCCAGCAACACGTCCGGGCGCTGCAGCGCGACGGTGCGCAGGGACTCCACGCAATGCGCGATCCACATCTCGTCGCGCTCGGCGGGGGATGCGCGATACCAGGGCTGGTGCGCTGTCTGGTCGTGGAAGCGCTTGTGATAGAGCGTGCTCGGTATGCGCACGATATCGCCCTGGACGGCCATCCTCAGAACCCAGAGGGAATCTGCGCCGAAGCCTGCCATGGCACGGGGGACGGCGTGGCGCCGCGCGCGCGTTCGCGAAAAAACCCCGCGAAAGCCGATGGCCGGGAAATGCCGGCGGAACATGGCGGCGACCCGTTGGCAGGTCGATCCCGTTTCGGACGGCTCCGTGCCGAGGACATCCGCCTTGTTGAGGCCGTCGATATCGGTGAATGCAAGCACCGCCCGCGGGTTGGCTGCCAGCGCATCCATGCAGGCGGCGACGTAGTCCGGATCCAGCGTGTCGTCATGGGGCATCAGCATGGCGTGGTCCCGGCTCGCCAGGCCGAGCGCGGCATTGCAGTTGCCGAGCCATCCGAGGTGTTGCGGCTGTTCGACGACCCGCGCCTGCCGCCCGGCAAGCACCTTGCGCACCGTTTGTGTCGTCGCATCGTCGGAGGGGTCGACCGAGACGGCGATATCAACGGGCCAGGTCTGGGCGAGGACGGAGTCCAGCGTCTCGCCAATGAACCCTTGCGCCCGCCAGGCGGGAATGCAGATGCTGACGGGTGGCTGCGCCGTCGCCATGGTCTCAGGCGATTTCCGCGAGCCGGGTCGCCAGCCCGGGCGCACAGGAGAGCTTGCCGGTGTTGACCATCAGCACCCGGTCATAGGCGTGAATGCCGAAATCGGTCCGCCGGTGCAGGCCGCTGCCGGGGTCCTGGAGGTCGGTTCGCGCGTGTGCCAGAATCGCCCCGGCGCGGCGCGCGGCCGGCTCCTCGGACAGTTCCAGATTCGGCAGGAGCCGGGAAAAGGCCGCGCGGCAATCCTGGTAGGCGCGGTTGAAATCGAAGGATTCGGCGAGGGCGTCGAACCAGCCGGAGCCGGCGGAAACGCTGGTGGTGAACCCCATCCGGCAGGACGGATACCAGGAGACGTAGGCCTGGTTGCGCGTTTGCGGGACGAGGTCTCCATACATGCCCCAGCAGAACGTCACCGGTGCTTCCGGCATGCCGCGCAGGACTTCCGTGACGAACCCCGTCTTGCCCCTCAAGCTGTGGCCGTCGGCCGGGCGGCCGCTGCGGTGCTCGATCGCCGGCATGCCGTCCCACGCCGCGTTGATGACGCGGTCGAAGGGGCCGTGGCGGTTGCCGTCGGCGTCGACGATCTCGGGCGTTGCCTCAATGGCATGGACGGCGCACCCGGCGACGATCTCGATCCCGGATGCGGCACGGACGGCCGCGGCGACGCCGTCGCACAGCCGGTCGCAATCCAGCATCGGTTCGGCCACATCGAATGCCGCTGTTACCGTGTCGCTGAACCGGGCCGCCAGTTCGGCGCCCGTCAGTCGGCGGATGAAAGGGCCGGATGTCGTCGCCGGTGCGCCGCCTGCCGCCAGATGGGCCGCATGGAGGGCATCGAGGGCGTCCAGGTGCGTCACGGCGTCCTCAAGCGTCAGGGCGGAATCGCCGGCAACGGCATAGACGCAGCGCTGGTGCAGGAAGAACTCCTCGACCGGCCGGTCGAGCAGGCGGGCCAGTTCCTCCTTGAACCGAATCCCGTAGGCGAACATCCGGGCGGCGGTCTCGCCGGTCCGATCGAGGCCGTAGGTGAAGCCGAGATGCACCTTGCCTTCGTTGAAGCGGCTGGCGCGGCCGAGAATATCCCCGTCGCGCTCGAACAGCACGACACGCCTGCCACGGCGCGCCAGCGCGATCGCGCTGAGGCAGCCCAGCAGACCGGCGCCGACGATGGCGATGGTGCGTTCCGTAGTTATCAAGTTTGGCCTGACATGCGTTGTTGTGACGACGAAAGACGCGGGAGGGCGACACGCCGACGGACAGAATGAGTTACTTTTCTGCCCCAAGGCCAGCCTGTATACAACGGGAAAATACGAAGGCTGCACTATCGTCATGGCGGCCGCTGGAAACTTTCGCGACGGATTGCCGCCGATCCCGCCGAGGCTCCGACCGGTTTCGTTTCCTGGCCTCTATCGTCGACGTCGGACGAGGGATCGGACGGTCTATCCGCGGTGCGCCCGGGGCCGCGGCCGTCGCCGCGTGCCCCGCATTGATCCATTTCGGCACGGGTCGCGGATATCGGCCGCCGCACATCGGACTATCCGGCTATTGTATACAGTGAAGCCGGAAATGCGTGGGCCTTTCAATCGGCTAGGCCCGGGAGGCGATGGCCGGTGGTCCGCAGGGGCGGGAAATATTACCGCCACCATTCAAATCAAAGGCAAATTCGAAACGAATTCTAACGGATTCGTTTAAGGTTTGCTTAGCAATCGCATAGCGCATCGTTGAAGAAATGCCCGTTCGCGCGCTTCATGCCGGCCACACGGCGGGGGCGAACGGGGAATTTTTGGGAACGATGAGAACCTTGCGGAAAAAAGACATCGAGCTTCTGGCAACCGATATCGCGGGCGATCCGAGCGTCACGGACAGGGAACTCTTCCACATCAAGAACAATCTCGATCGATTCATCTTCAAGTGTGAAATCGATACGCGGCCGATTCCCATCGATTACATCAAAATCCGCCGCGTTATTGTGGAGAGCATCCGCAAACGCCGGATTTTCGACGACCGGTATTTATAAGAAGCGCCGTTCCTACTTGTTCCTGAAACGGGCGACGGACGGCGGGCAAATGGTCCTCGCGCCGTCGAAATCCTAACAAATCGTTATGCTGCAAAGGGTTAGCCTTCCGCCGTCCGGGGGCTTGCCCGCTAACGATCCGTTGACCATGGGCGCCGTCGGCCACCGATTCGGTAACCTTTGCAAGGCGTGCGTTCCCAGTTGTCCGGATGTCGTGGCAGCATGGCGGCAGCGGAATTTCCCCGCAATCCATGACCTTTCATGGCTGGAAGAAATGCGGACGGTAGCCGGCGCAGATTTGGTGCGGTGATCCGCCCCAGAGCGCCGGCAGGGTGGGGTCACTGCGCGGCCGGTGTCCGTCGTTTTCCGACCGGCCGAGGCGATCCTGGACGACGCTGTCACACGAAATTCACGTCAAAGCCTGTTGCACTCTGCCGGGCCGAGGTCTATACGCGCCAGTGGGACACCCCTCCCCAACGAGGGGCTACTATCTGGAAGGATAGACGACATGACAGCACCTGCCATGCCGGGCACCAAGCCGGCAAATCCCCAATTTTCCTCCGGTCCCTGCACCAAACGTCCCGGTTGGACGCCGTCGGTTCTTGCCGACGCCGCCGTCGGGCGCTCGCATCGCGCCAAGATCGGCAAGGCGAAACTCGCCAAGGCCATCGAGGACACCCGCAGGATCCTGGAAGTTCCCGCAGACTATCGCATCGGCATCGTTCCCGCGTCCGACACCGGCGCCGTGGAAATGGCGCTGTGGTCGATGCTCGGCGCCCGCGGCGTCGACATGCTGGCCTGGGAATCCTTCGGCGCCGGCTGGGTCACCGATGTGGTCAAGCAGCTCAAGCTCGACAACGCACGGACACTGAAGGCCGACTACGGCGAGCTGCCCGACCTCCATGCGGTCGACTTCTCCAACGACGTGGTCTTCACCTGGAACGGCACCACCTCGGGCGTGCGCGTGCCGAACGGCGACTGGATCCCGGCCGACCGCCAGGGCCTGACCATCTGCGACGCCACCTCCGCGGCCTTTGCCCAGAAGCTGCCCTTCGACAAGCTCGATGTGGTGACCTTCTCCTGGCAGAAGGTGCTCGGCGGCGAGGCGGCGCACGGCATGCTGATCCTTTCCCCACGCGCGGTGGAACGGCTGGAGACCTACACCCCGGCCTGGCCGCTGCCGAAGATCTTCCGCATGACCAAGGGCGGCAAGCTCAACGAGGGCATCTTCCGCGGCGAGACCATCAACACGCCCTCGATGCTGTGCGTTGAAGACTATCTCGACACGCTTTCCTGGGCAGAGTCCGTCGGCGGCCTCGACGGCCTCGTCGAACGGGCCGACGCCAATGCTGCGGTGATCGCGGAGTGGGTCGACAGGACGGACTGGATCGACTTCCTCGCCAAGGATCCGCTGACGCGGTCGAATACCTCGGTGTGCCTGACCATCGTCGATCCGGACATCACCGCGCTCGATGCCGCGGGCCAGGCGGGCTTTGCCAAGGCACTGACGGCCGCGCTCGACGCGGAGGGCGTCGCCTACGACATCGGCTCCTATCGCGATGCGCCCCCGGGCCTTCGCATCTGGGCCGGCGCCACCGTCGAACGCGCCGACCTGGAAGCGCTGATGGCGTGGCTCGACTGGGCCTACGGCTCCGTCAAGGTTCCGACCCACGCGGCCTGACGCCCGCGCCTTTCCGAACACAATCTTTCTTTCAGGCACCGGCGCCCGCCGGTGCCGCATGAGGGTACTCCCATGGCTCCCAAGGTTCTCATTTCCGACAAGCTTTCGCCGACCGCGGTGCAGATCTTCAAGGACCGCGGCATCGATGCCGATTTCCAGCCGGACCTCGGCAAGGACAAGGACAAACTTGCCGAGATCATCGGCAACTATGATGGCCTGGCGATCCGCTCCGCCACCAAGGTGACGGAAAAGATCATCGCCAATGCGAACAATCTGAAGGTGATCGGCCGGGCCGGCATCGGCGTCGACAATGTCGACGTGCCGGCGGCGACCGCCAAGGGCATCATCGTCATGAACACGCCCTTCGGCAATTCCATCACCACGGCCGAGCACGCCATCGCCATGATGTTCGCCGTCGCCCGCCAGCTTCCCGAGGCCGATGCCTCGACACGGGCCGGCAAGTGGGAAAAGTCGAAATTCGTCGGCACCGAAATCACCGCCAAGACGCTCGGCGTCATCGGCTGCGGCAATATCGGCTCGATCGCCGCGGAGCGGGCTATCGGCGTGAAGATGCGGGTGATCGCTTATGATCCGTTCCTGTCACCGGAGCGGGCGATGAACCTCGGGGTGGAGAAGGTCGATCTCGACGAGCTGTTCCGCCGCGCCGACTTCATCACCCTGCACACGCCGCTGACCGACAAGACCCGCAACATCATCGACGCAGCCGCGATCGCCAAGATGAAGGACGGCGTGCGCATCATCAACTGTGCCCGCGGCGGCCTGATCGTCGAAGAGGCGCTGGCCGAAGCGCTGAAGTCGGGCAAGGTCGCCGGCGCCGGCATCGACGTCTTTTCCTCCGAGCCGGCCAAGGAAAACGTCCTCTTCGATGCGCCGAACGTCGTCTGCACCCCGCATCTCGGCGCCTCGACCTCGGAAGCCCAGGAGAACGTCGCCCTGCAGGTCGCCGAGCAGATGTCCGACTACCTGCTGCACGGCGCCGTCACCAACGCGCTCAACATGCCGTCGATCTCGGCCGAGGAGGCGCCGAAGCTGACGCCGTTCGTGCGCCTTGCCGAACTGCTCGGCCTGTTTGCCGGCCAGCTCACCCAGACCGGCATCAAGGCGATCAAGATCGAGTATGAGGGCACGGTCGCGGAGATGAACGTGCGCGCGCTGACCTCTGCGGCGTTGACCGGCGTGCTGAGGCCGATGCTGCAGACCGTCAACATGGTCTCGGCCCCGGCAATGACCCGGGAACGCGGCATCCATGTGGAAGAGGTGCGGCGCGAGCAGCAGGGCGCCTATGAGGGCTATGTCCGGCTGACCATTACCACGGAGCGCCAGTCGCGCTCGGTGGCGGGAACGGTCTTCGGCGACGGCAAGCCGCGCATCATCCAGATCAAGGGCATCAACATGGAGGCCGAGCTCGGTCCCCACATGCTCTACGTCACCAATGAGGACAAGCCGGGCTTCATCGGCAATCTCGGCACCGTGCTCGGCGATGCCGGCGTCAACATCGCGACCTTCAATCTCGGCCGCTCGGAGCGCGGCGGCGATGCCATCAGCCTCGTCGAGGTCGA
Source organism: Rhodobium orientis (assembly GCF_003258835.1). Classification (GTDB taxonomy): domain Bacteria; phylum Pseudomonadota; class Alphaproteobacteria; order Rhizobiales; family Rhodobiaceae; genus Rhodobium; species Rhodobium orientis. The sequence continues at coordinate 123,249 of NZ_NPEV01000004.1, forward strand.
CGGGCCGATCGCCGAAGACGTGCTGGCCAAGGTGCTGGCGCTGCCGAGCGTCGTCCAGGTCGCGCCGCTCGCATTCTGAGGGCAGGCATAAAACCTATGAGAGAATGCCGCGCGGTTCGCCGCGCGGCTTTTTTTGTCGTCCGCTCGTGCTATGAACGGCGCGCATGAACGACCGCGCCAGGCCGGACGGACGATGACCTCGCAAAAGACCAGAGTCGCGCTCATCTCGCTTCTTGCCAGCGTCGGGCTGACCATCGGCAAGTTCTCGGTCGCGCTTGCCACCGGCAGCCTCGGCATCCTGTCCGATGCCTTCCACAGCCTGATGGATATCGGCGCAACGGCGATCACCTTCTTTGCCGTGCGGGTCAGCGACAAGCCGGCGGACGACGAGCACCATTACGGCCATGGCAAGATCGAGAGCGTGACGGCGCTCGCCGAGACCGGGTTGCTCTTCGTCATCGCCGGCTGGATCGTGTACGAGGCCATCCACCGCCTGATCGCGCCGGGCAACGGCGTCGAGGTCACCTGGTGGGCGGTCGCGGTCATCTGCGGGTCGATGGTCGTCGATTTCAACCGCTCGCGGGCCTTGAAACGGGCGGCGGAGGCGACGCGCAGCGAGGCGCTTGCCGCCGACGCGCTGCATTTCGCCTCGGACCTGTGGAGTTCCGCGGCCGTTCTCGTCGGCCTGGCGGCGACCTGGGCCGGGTTCCCGGCCGGCGATTCCTTTGCCGCAATTGCCGTTGCCGTCGTCGTCGGGCTTGCCGGCTACCGGCTCGGCCGGCGCACCATTGAGTCCCTGACCGACACCGCGCCGGCGGGTTATGCCGACATCATCGCCAACATCGCCAGGGACGCGGAGGGCGTGCTGGCCTTGAAACGGGCGCGGATCCGCCGCGGCGGGTCGACCGTCTTCATCGACGCCGACGTCAATGTGCGCCGGACCTTCGCCTTCGACCGGGTCAATGCGATCAAGGCCAAGTTCATCGACCGGGTGCACCGGGAGATCGAAGACGCCGACATCTCGCTGACGGCCCATCCGGTGGCGATCGACGACGAGACGATCTTCGACAAGGTGATGCTGGTGGCGGCGCGGCGCGGCGTTGCCATGCACCATCTGACGGTCCAGCATGTCAGCGACGCGCTCTCCGTCAGCTTCGACATCGAGGTCGATGCCGACTGGCCGTACTGGAAGGCGCATGACGTCGCATCTAGCCTGGAAGAGGCGATCCGCAACGAACTCGGCGACGATGTCGAAGTGGAAAGCCACATCGAGCCGGCCGATGTCATCGGCGTCGACGGCGCCGACGTCTCCGAGGAGATGATCCTGGAGGTGGTCGACAAGCTGGAGGTGCTCGCCGAGCGCCATCCGCTGGTCACCCACATCCACGACGTCCGGGTGCGGCGCAACAGCCTCGGCCTGTTCGTGACGCTGCACTGCTGGGTCGACCGCACGCTCACCGTCGACGAGGTGCATACCGCCGTCGACCGCTTCGAGCGGGCGTTCCGGGAGAGCCGTGCGGACGTGCGCCGGATCGTCACCCATGCCGAGCCGCACGGCGCCGAGCGCTAGCATTATTGCGGGCCGGCGCCGTCAGGCCGCCGCATTTGCCGGCACAATCGCGGGCTTGATTTTCAAGCGTTTCCTGAGGGAGGAATTCGGCAGATGAAACCGATCGGCATTTTCGCGGCAGGGCTCCTCGTCGCGGCAACGGGGACGGGTACAGCTGTTGTCCCGGCATGGGCCGCCGACGTCACGGCGCCCTCGCGGATCGCCCAGGTGGAGGTCTATCCGGACGGGGCGACGGTGGCGCGTGAGGCGACGGCTGCCGTGCCGGCCGGCGAATCCGTCATCGTCCTGGAAAACCTGCCGCTCAGCCTCGATCCGGATTCGGTGCGGGTCGAAGCCGAGGCGACGGCCGGGCTTGAGATCGTCTCCGTCGACATGCGCCGCATGGTGCCGAAGCCCCATGACGAGCCGGGCGAGATCGGCGCCAGGATCGAAGCCCTCCAGCGCGAGCGCCAGGCGGTGGAAGACGCCATCGCCACGGCCAACGAGCAGATCCGCTTCGTGCGCAACATCGTTTCCGAGGCGCCCAAGCAGATGTTCGACCTCAAGGGTGAGCGGCCGGCTCCGGACTGGTCGGACATGCTCGGCAAGTTCGGCACCTCGCTGTCGAGCCTGCGCGAGACGGTGCGCGCCTCGACCGTTCGCCTGCAGGAGATCAAGGATGAGATCGCGCGCCTGAGGGACAAGCAGAACGAGAGCTTCCCCGAAGCAAAGCCGACCTATCAGGCGCGCATTTCCGTTGTCGCCGACAAGCCGGCGGATGCCGCCCTGACGCTGCGATATGCAGCGGCCGGTGCGGTCTGGCGCCCGGTCTATGACGCGCGGCTGTCGCTTTCCGGCGAGAGGCCGTCGCTGGACCTGGTGCGCCGGGCCGTCGTCACCCAGGCGACCGGCGAGGACTGGAGCGACGCCGAACTGACCCTTTCCACGGCGCGTCCGGGCGGGCGGGCCGAGGCGCCGGAGCTCAGCCCCCTGATCGTCCGCATCGCGCCGCAGCCGCGGCCGGTGCCGATGGCCCAGAGCCGCAAGACCATGCGCATGTTTGACGACAACGAGATGGCGGAGGCCGCGCCGATGGAAGCGCCGGCCGGCGGCGCCATGGTCCGGGCGATGCCGGCGCGGGAGCGCGCCGCGGCCCTTGAGACCCGCGGCTTCGACCTCGTCTATCGCATCCCCGGCCGCACCTCGATCGTCGGCGACGGTACGCCGAAGACCCTGAAGATCGGCAGCGACACAATCTCCCCGGAGCTCATCGTGCGCTCCGTGCCTGTGCTCGATCCGACGGCCTATCTGACCGTGCGCTTCGACAATGAAAGCGCCGGGCCGATCCTGCCGGGCGAGGTGCAGCTGTTCCGGGACGGGGTCTTCGTCGGCAAGGGCGGGATCGGTTTCATCGCGCCGAACGAGGAGGTCTCCTTCGGCTTCGGCGCCGATCCGGCGGTGGTCGTGGAACGGATCACGCTGGAGAAAAGCGAGGGCGAGCGCGGCATGCTCTCCACCGACAAGATCGACCAGCGGCGCTATCGCATCACCGTCACCAACCGTCACGACCGCACCATGCGCATGGAGATCGACGACCGGCTGCCGCAGTCGGAGAACGAGAAGATCGAGGTGGAGCGGGCGTCCGACACGACCGAGCCGACGACGACCGATGTGGACGGCAGGCGCGGTGTCGTGCGCTGGGCGTTCGATCTCGATGCCGGAAAGGCGCGCGAGATCCTGATCGGCTACACGGTGCGCTGGCCGGAGGAGGAGCGGATCATGTGGAACGGTGGCCCAGTGCGCTGATTGCGCCCGGTCCTTTGCCGTCTCACGTGACCTTTGCGACACAGCCCCGGCGCCGAATCCGGCCGCGGCGCGGCGCGTCCCCCGCTCAGACATCGGGGGGTCTCGCCACGGCACGGCCGAGTGGTTATAGTCGCGCGCCCGCAGATGGGTGGGAGCCGCGGTGCTTCAGCGAAACTCAGCGGAAAAAAGAGCGTATTTCGGGGCGCGTTAATGGCGAATGTGGTTGTCGTCGGCTCGCAATGGGGCGACGAGGGTAAGGGTAAGATCGTTGACTGGTTGAGCGAGCGTGCCGATGTGGTGGTGCGCTTCCAGGGCGGGCACAATGCCGGCCACACGCTGGTCATCGACGGCGTTTCGTACAAGTTGAGCCTGCTGCCGTCCGGCGTCGTGCGCGAGGGAAAGCTGGGCGTCATCGGCAATGGCGTGGTGCTCGACCCGCACGCCCTGATCGCGGAAATCGGCCGGCTGAAGGACCAGGGCGTCACCGTCAGCCGCGACAACCTCAGGATCGCCGAGAATTGCACGCTGATCCTTTCGCTGCACCGCGAACTCGACGCGCTGCGCGAGAACGCGCTCGCTGCCGGCAAGATCGGCACCACGGGACGCGGCATCGGCCCGGCCTATGAGGACAAGGTCGGCCGGCGGGCGATTCGCCTGATGGACCTTGCCGACCTCACGACGCTGAAACCCAAGATCGACCGCATGCTCATCCACCACAATGCGCTCCGGCGCGGGCTCGGGGAGCAGGAGATCTCGGCAGACGCGCTTTATGAGGAACTGGCCGCGGCAGCCGATGCCGTGCTGCCGTTCATGGATTCGGTTTGGCAGCTCCTCGACGAGATCCGCAAGGCCGGCAAGCGAATCCTCTTTGAGGGCGCGCAGGGCGCGCTGCTCGACATCGACCATGGCACCTATCCGTTCGTCACGTCGTCGAACACAGGCGCCGGCCAGGCCGCGACGGGTTCCGGCATGGGCCCCGGCGCCATCGACTATGTGCTCGGCATCACCAAGGCCTACACGACCCGGGTCGGCGAGGGGCCGTTCCCGACCGAGCTCGATGACGAGGTCGGCCAGTTCCTCGGCGAGCGCGGGCGCGAATTCGGCACAGTCACCGGGCGCAAGCGGCGCTGCGGCTGGTTCGATGCCGCGCTGGTGCGCCAGACGGTCCGCACCAGCGGCATCAACGGCATCGCGCTCACCAAGCTCGACGTACTGGACGGCCTGAAGGAATTGAAGATCTGTACCGGCTATATGCTCGACGGTGCCAGGATCGACTACCTGCCGGCCGCCCAGGAGGCGCAGCGCCGGGTCGAGCCGGTCTACGAGACGCTGGAAGGCTGGGAAGCCTCGACGGCGGGTGCGCGAAGCTGGGCGGAACTGCCGGCCCAGGCGGTCAAATATGTGCGCTACCTGGAGGAACTGATCGGCACCCAGGTCGCGCTGTTGTCGACAAGTCCGGAAAGAGACGACACTATCCTTGTCCAGGATCCGTTTCAGGATTAGCACTTTTTGTAAGACTTGGCGGCCGCCAAGTATTGCGGACGCGGCGTGCGGTGCGTAGAGACGGGGAGTTGAAGGTTAGAGCGGGGAGGAGCGAGGGCATGGCGCGCTTCGGAACGTCTTCGGACCGGCCGGCGTTCCTGCAGACGGGAGACCGCTTCGGCGCGAACGGCCCTCGACGACAATAATACGCGCCCGACCGAGCGTTGAGACATGGCGGACTATTACGCAATCCTGAAACGGGCTCTCGACGCCTTGCCGGAAAACACCGGCGAGGCGCGTCGCGCCGTCTATGAAAAGGCCCGCAGCGCGCTGGTCACCCAGTTGAAATCCGTCGATCCGCCGCTGGCGCCCTCGGAAATCACCAAGCAGCGCCTCGCCCTGGAAGAATCGATCCGCAAGGTGGAATCGGAGACGGCGCGGGCGCTGATGGGCTCGAACCGGCCGCGCGCCGAGGTCCCGAAGCCCGTTGCGCCGGCCTCCAGGGTCAATCCCGAGGCGACGGCTCGCACCGAGGCGCCGAAGCCCGCCGGGCAACCGGACAGGCCGAGGCCTCCGGCGCCGCCGCGCTTCGAGGCGCCGCCGCGCGCTGAGCCGCCGGTGAAAAAGGAACCTGCCGCTGCGCCGCCCGCCGGGGCGGTCGCTCCGCCGATCCCGCCGGCGCGGCCGAAGGAGGACCTTGCGGTTCCCGTTCCCGCGCCCGCCGGTGAGCCGGACAGGCCGGAAGCGGCGAACGATTCCGAACCGCCGAAAAAGGCGCGCGGCGTCGATGTCTTCCGCCGCGCGGTCAAGGCTGCCGGCGCGCTCGGGGCCGCCTCCGGCAAGGCCTCGAAGTCGGCGCGCGAGGTCCTCGATGCGACGGAAAAGAAGCAGCGCCGCGCCGAGCGCCAGCGTCAGGAGCCGGAACTCCCCGAGCATCCGCCTGAGGAACCCGGCGCGGAGCCGATGGCCGAGCCGCCGGTCGCAGCCGCCGGCGAACCGCATCTTTCGGGCGACGGGCCTGCCGACGGCGATGCCCTTGCCGGGACGGAATTCCACGGCCGGGTCGCCCAGCCGCTGTCCTCGCGGACCATGTGGATGGTGGCGGCCGCGATCCTGCTTGTCATCTTCGTCGGCGTTGCCGGCTGGATCTATGCCCAGCGGGACCTCCTGTTCGGATCGGCCGACCTTGCCGATGACGGGACGGTCCAGCCGACCGTCACCGAAATGGACACCCGGACGACCGACGAGCCGGCCCTTGCGCCGGACGGCCTGGCGCCGAAGATCACCGACCGGCTGCCCTCGGTCGGCGGCGAGAACGGCGCCGCGCCGGACGCCAAGAGCGTCAGGACCATGCGCGTGCGGGCACCCGGCAGCGAGGGCGAGGATGGGGCGGCAACCGAAGAGGACGTTCCGGCCGAGGATGCGGTCCCTGTGGAAGGCGCAGACGATGCGGCGTTGAGCGACGAGCCGGCGGAAACGTCCGAAGAGACCGGGCCGGACGAGGTCGCCCCGGACGAGCAGTCCGCCACCGAGCCGGCGCCGGAAGACAATCCGGCACCGGTCGTCGATTCCGGAAACACCGTCGGCGTTGGCCAACGGGCGATCCTCTACGAGGAAAACACCGAGCCCGGCGCCGGCAACACCGCCTATAACGGCAGCGTTGTGTGGTCGCTGACCGAGGAGCCGTCGGCGAGCGGCGGCACCGATACGGTGCTGCATGCCCATGCGGACATTCCGGACAAGAACATGGCGGTCGACGTCAAGCTGCGGCCGAACCGGGATACCGCCCTGCCGGCGCCCTATACGATCGAGATCGCCTTCACCCTGCCGGAAGACTTCGAGGGCGGGGGCATCGCCAACGTGCCCGGCCTGATCCTGAAGACCAGCGAGGCGGCGCGCGGCGACGCCTTGCGCGGCGCCTCCGCCCGGGTTCTGGAAAACCTTTTCTGGATCGCGTTGTCGCAGAACGACGTTGAGAACGACCGCAACCAGACGCTCCTGAAGGATCGCGGCTGGATCGACATTCCGGTGCTGTTCGAGACCGACAAGCGGGCGATCCTGACGCTGGAAAAAGGCGCTCCCGGCGATCGCATGATCGAGCAGGCCTTCGCCAAATGGCAGGCCGGCTGACCGCGGCTGCGCCAGCCTTTCCAGTCTTTTCGAAAATCTTTTTCACCCCGCTTGCAATGGGCGGCGATCCCGCGCATCCTCTCAGCCGTTCCGAGGGGTGCTCCGTCAAGGAGCTGAGATGGCATCGCGGGATGCCGAACCCTTCGAACCTGATCCGGATCATGCCGGCGAAGGGACGGGGCGCATGCACGGCTTATGCGGACATCTCCTGACGTCGGTCATCCTTGTGGAGGTGTCGCCGATGTCCGATTTTTCCCTTTTTTCCGCGCGATTTCCGCGGCGCCGCGCCCGGCGCGACCGCGCCTGATTTCGGCCGCTCGGCCATGTCCCGCGTTTTCTGGGCGCTCGCCCGCGCGCTGCTGATCGCCGCTGCCCTCGTCGCCCTGTGGCAGGCGGTGGTCACCGGCTTTGCCCTGCCGCACTACATGCTGCCGTCGCCGGAGCGGGTCGCCGCCGTGTTCCGCGCGCAGCCGGGCTATCTCGCCACACACGGGCTCACCACCTTCCTTGAAATTGTCGTCGGCCTGGCGACGGGCGCGCTCCTTGGCGTCGTAACGGCGCTGGTCATGAGCTTCCTGCCGCTTGCCCGCAAGCTGGTGCTGCCGGTGGTCGTTGCCAGCCAGGCGCTGCCGGTCTTTGCGATCGCGCCGCTGCTCGTCGTCTGGTTCGGCTTCGGCATGGCCTCCAAGATCGTCATGGCGTCGCTGATCATCTATTTCCCCGTCGCCTCGTCCTTCTATGACGGGCTGACGCGGACCGACCGCGGGCTCGTCGAACTGGCCGGGCTTTCCGGCGCCTCGCGCTGGCAGACGCTCATCCATATCCGCATTCCGGCCGCGCTGCCGAACCTTGCCTCCGGGCTCCGGGTCGCCGTTGCCGTTGCGCCCATCGGTGCCGTCGTCGGCGAATGGGTCGGCGCCTCCAGTGGCCTCGGCTTCGTCATGATCCAGGCCAATGCGCGCATGCAGACCGACACCGTCTTTGCCGCCCTGATCGTCCTTGCCGTCATCGCCGTCACGCTGCGCCAGGTCGTCGACCGGGCGACGCGGCGCCTCGTCTTCTGGGCTCCGGAAACGGATGCCTGACCCTATCGGGCCAACCGCCTCCACCATGAAACGAAAGGATTTTGAGATGAAACGCCTCGTTCTCGCCCTTCTCACCGCGCTGGCGGTGACGCTGACGTCGCCGGCGCTCGCCGCCGACAAGCTGACCGTGCTGCTCGACTGGTTCGTCAATCCCGACCACGCGCCGCTGGTGATCGCCAAGGAGGCCGGCTATTTCGAAGAACAGGGGCTCGACGTCACGCTGGTGCCGCCGGCCGACCCGAGCGCGCCGCCGCGGCTCGTCGCCGCCGGCAAGGGCGATATCGCCATCTCCTACCAGCCGAACCTTTACCAGCAGGTCGCCGAGGGCCTGCCGCTGGTGCGCTTCGGCACGCTGGTCGAGACGCCGCTTAATACAGTCGTCGCGCTTGCCGATGGGCCGGTGACGAAGATCACCGACCTGAAGGGCAAGAAGGTCGGATTCTCCGTCGCAGGTTTCGAGGACGCGATCCTCGGCGCCATGCTCGGCGAGGTGGGTCTCAGCCTCGACGATGTGGAACTCGTCAACGTCAACTTCGCCCTGTCGCCGGCGCTGCTCGCCGGCCGGGTCGATGCCGTCGTCGGCGCGTTCCGCAATTTCGAGATGACCCAGCTCGAGCTTGAAGGCAGTAAGGGCCGGGCCTTCTATCTGGAAGAGCACGGCGTGCCGGTCTATGACGAACTCATCTTCCTGGCCCATCGCGACCATCTGGACGATGCGCGACTGCGGCGGTTCCTCGCAGCGGTGGAAAAGGCGACCATCTACCTGACCAACCACCCTGAGGAGGCGCAGCAGATGTTCCTGAAGGCGCATCCAGATCTCGACAACGAACTCAACCGGCGCGCCTTCATGGACACGCTCCCGCGCTTTGCCAAGCGCCCGGCGGCGCTCGACAGCGCACGCTACAAGCGCTTCGCGGATTTCATGAAGAAGAGCGGGCTGATCGAGGAAGCACGGCCTGTCGACGACTATGCCGTGGAACTCGAATAGACCGGAATTCCGGGAGAGGTGGCATGACCGCGACACGCTACGAATCTTATGTGATCTGCACCTCTCCCCGCAGCGGCAGCACGCTTCTGTGCTCTCTGCTGGAAGCCACCGGCGTTGCCGGGGTGCCGGACTCCTATTTCCATCAACCGTCCGTTGCGGAGTGGATCAAGGATCTGGGGCTCTCGCCCGATCCTGCGAAGGGCGAGGTGGAAACCCTGCAGGAGGTGTTCCGGAAAGCCATTGCGCTCGGGAGCGGCGATACGGGGATGTTCGGCCTCCGGTTGCAGCGGCACAGCTTTGCCTGTTTCACCGAAAAGCTGGCGCTCCTTCATCCGGACCCGGCGACGGACGTTGGGCGGCTTGAGGCCGTCTTCGGGCGGACCTTGTTCGTTCACCTGACGCGCGAGGACAAGCTGGACCAGGCGGTCTCTTTTCTGAAGGCGCAGCAGTCGGGCCTCTGGCACCGGGCGCCGGACGGCTCGGAGCTGGAACGGCTCTCGGCCCCGCAGGAGCTCCGCTACGACCGCGAGGCGATCGCGGCTGAAATGGCCGAGATGGTCGCCATGGATGCGGCCTGGGCCGACTGGTTCAAGGGGGAGGAGATCGATCCGCTGCGCCTGACCTATGGCGGGCTTTCGGCCGATCCCATCGGTACGCTGAAAACGGTGCTGACCGCGCTCGGCCGCGATCCCGCCGCGGCCGACACCGTCGAGATCGGCGTCGCCAAGCTGTCGGACGCGACCAATGAGGACTGGGTAAGGCGGTTTCGGACCGAGGCTACCGGGACGCAGGCCTGAGGCCTGCGGTCCCATTCCCGCTTCTTACGCCTCGGCGAGCTGCTGTTGCTGCTCGATCTGGGCGGCCCGCTTCTGCATCACCTTCTGCACCTTTTCGAAGGCGCGGACCTCGATCTGGCGGACGCGCTCGCGGCTGACGCCGAACTCCTCCGACAGCGCTTCCAGCGTCATCGGGTCCTCGGCGAGGCGCCGCGCCTCGAAGATGCGCCGTTCGCGGTCGTTGAGGATGCCGAGGGCGTCCTTCAGCATGGCCCGGCGCATGTCGAGCTCTTCCTGGTCGGCCAGCATCTTTTCCTGGCTCTCGCTCTCGTCGACCAGCCAGTCCTGCCATTCGCCGCCGTCGGCCTCCTGGCGGATCGGCGCGTTGAGCGAGGCATCGCCGCCGAGGCGGCGGTTCATGGAGATGACCTCCTCCTCGCTGACGCCGAGGCGCCGGGCGATCTCGGCAACCTGCTCGGGCTGCAGGTCGCCCTCGTCGAGGGCCTGAATCTGGCCCTTGACCTTGCGCAAATTGAAGAACAGGCGCTTCTGGTTCGCCGTGGTGCCCATCTTGACGAGGCTCCACGAGCGCAGGATGTATTCCTGGATCGCGGCCTTGATCCACCACATGGCGTAGGTGGCCAGCCGAAACCCCTTTTCCGGGTCGAACCGCTTGACCGCCTGCATCAGGCCGACATTGCCCTCGGAGATCACCTCGCCGATCGGCAGGCCGTAGCCGCGATAGCCCATGGCGATCTTGGCAACGAGGCGCAGATGCGAGGAGACCAGCCGGTGCGCCGCATCGGGGTCCTCATGCTCGCTGTAGCGCTTTGCCAGCATGTATTCTTCCTGCGGCTCCAACATCGGGAACCGCCGGATCTTGTCGAGATAGCGTTGTAGTCCGTTTTCGCCCGCACTGATTGCCGGGAGAGTGTTCTGGGCCATGGTGCTGCACCCCTTGGATAGACTGTCACGAGCTCCGGTCTTCGGCAGCTCGAATCGGTGCCGAGGTCATTTGCGACCAGGGTGGCCACCGACCTCGTCCAATATAGGACGATTTTTGGCAAAAACACGTCAACGGCCCGTCAATGGCCCGTCAATGGGATGCAAGCGAGGCCTCGAGCGCGTCGACGAGATCGACGAAGTCGGCCGGCAACGGGCTTTCGAAGCAGAGCACCTCGCCGCTGACGGGATGGCGAAAGCCGAGGACGCCGGCGTGCAGTGCCTGGCGCGGAAAGGCGGAAACGCGCGCGCGGGCGGGCTCCGGCAGCCGGTTGGCGCGGGTGGCGAAGCCGGCGCCATAATCCCGGTCGCCGATCAGCGGATGGCCGATATGGGCCATATGGACGCGGATCTGGTGGGTGCGGCCGGTCTCAAGCCGGCATTCGAGGAGGCAGGCAAGCGCCTCCTTGGCCGGATCGTTCGGAAAGCGGGCGAGGCGCCGCCAGTGAGTGACGGCGTGCTTGCCGCCGAATTTGACGACGGCGCGCTTCATCCGGTTGCCGGCGGATCGGTCGAGGGCTGCATCGACGGTGCCGGCCATATGGGCGGGGCATCCCCAGACGAGGGCCCGGTAGGCGCGTACCAGGCTTCCCGTGCGGCCATGGTCGGCGAACTGCTCCGACAGTCCGCGATGGGCGGCGTCTGTCTTGGCGACGACCATCAGCCCGGACGTGTCCTTGTCCAACCGATGGACGATGCCGGGCCGGCGCACGCCGCCGATGCCGGACAGACCGTCGCCGCAATGGGCAATGAGCGCGTTGACGAGGGTGCCGGTCCAGTTGCCGGCGGCCGGATGGACGACGAGGCCGGGCGGCTTGTCGATGACGATGAGGTCGTCGTCCTCGTAGACGACAGCGAGCGGAATTGCCTCGGCCTCGGGCGTCGGATCCTCGGGCGGCGGCAGGGTGACGGCCACCCGCTCGCCCGCATTGACCCGGTAATTGGGCTCGACTATCGTCCGCCCGCCGATCGCGACCTGGCCTTCCTTGATCAGCGCCTTGAAGCGGGAGCGGCTGCAGCGGTCGGACTTGGCCGCGACGAAGGCGTCGAGCCGCGTTCCTGCTGCGGCCTCCTCGACCGCGATCTCGATTATCTCCACCGGATCTTCAAAGGGCTGATCCGCCATGACCCATCCTGCATTTGACGATGAGGACGAGGCGCCTCTCGATCCGGCGACGGAGCGGCTGCAGAAGAAGCTCCGCCGGCTGGTGCTCGTCTCCGGCCTGATCATGATGCTCGGCCTGATCGCCGTCTTTTCCGTCATCGTCTACCGGGTGGTCAAGTCCGATAGCACCGAGATGCGCGACATCCCCGCCAATATCGAGGCGCTCGTCGAGGATCCGCTTACCGGCGACATCGTCTCCACCAGCCTCGACGGCCGGCATCTTGCGGTGACCTTCCGTACCGATGCGGGGCTGAAGGTGCTGGTCATCGACCTCGACACGGCGGATGTGCTGAGGCGCGTGACCCTGACCGGCACGCGGGATTGATTTTCCTGTCACTCACGGCAGGTCCGCTTCGCCGTTAGCTCTGGTTAGATGGCTCGCGTAGGGGCGGCTCGACGGACCGGCGCAGGCTGGGCGGGGACTGCCTCGCGCTCTCCAAAGCTCAAGTCGGGAACGCCTGACGTGCGGGGTGCGCTTGCGATCCCTGCGGGATCGATCCTCGGTACCCGGAAAATGCCGTTCCGACCGGCGACAGATCGCATTTGGCCCCTTGCACCGGCAAAGCATCGGCGGTATATCCGCAATTCGCCGCGCCAAGCGCGCCGCTAGTGCTCCCATCGTCTAGCGGTCTAGGACGCCGCCCTCTCACGGCGGAAACAGGGGTTCGAGTCCCCTTGGGAGTGCCATCTCAAAAATATCTTATTGAAAATGCAGTAGAAATTCAATTTTGCTCCTCACCTGTCTTGGAGGTGTGGAGCAAAGTGTCGTCGGCTTGTCTCTATGGCACTGGTTGTCTTGCCAAAAAACTGGACGTTTATGGTCTACATATATTTAATCTCCTGGGAATAGATCTCCTCCTACGATTAGCCATTGAAAAATTCTCTTAGAAGCCTGAAAAGGATAGGTGAAGGCTTGTGGGATAACTTCTGAAAATGAGGACTTTATATCGTTATAATATTCATCCCATTCTTCGATTTTGCCGCAGAATGAACAATATATGAATACAAATGGAGTCTTTAATATGAAATATAGCCATAGCGCGATTAATAAGCTTGCTCCAATTGGCCATGTGAGAAAGACTGTAGCCGTCGCAATCAACGCGAATGGTAGGCGCAGCGTTATACCAACAACGATAAAAAGGACATCCAACATTGTTTGAATCCATAATTGCAGCGCTATCGTTCATACTCGAGAATTCGATTTCAGATATGTAATAGTAACACATTTGGATTTGCCGCGATAGCGGTTCAAAGCTCTCGTTTGAAGTTCCTGATCGAATATTGAAGTCATTAAGCTATTGAAAATCGCTATTCGATATGGATCTAGGAAAAGTAATTTAAAATTGTTTTGCGTCTGAGTTTTTGGATGAAATGCAATTTTTTGCACTGACCCTATTGTAAATTGGGTTACTAGACATCGGGTGCGGACTGGTCTTTGGCAGCTACGTCGTTTTCTCCTGCTTCAAACCAAGCCCTTTGCGCAGCGTCGCGTTGGCGCGGGTTTGCCAGCCTTTTGCGTCCGGCGTCTTCAGGGCCGCGATGACATCGTCGTCGAGCTTTATGGAGACCTGGGTCTTGGTCCGGCCCGTTGGCCGGCCGCGGCGCCGCTTCAGGACCCTGGCTTCGGCCGGCAGTTCGGCTGCATCCGGATCGGCGGCAATGCCGCGGCGGATATCTTCATCGTCTTTTGCGGTCGGGATGCGGACTCTCGGTGCTTTCGTCATGTCAGAACTCCCGCCGCCATAGTTCGACTTCCCGGCTCGTTGCACGCCGGAGCGATATCAGGCGCTCGATATCGTCGCGCATGGTCAGGACCGCCACATGGAGCGTGTCGTCAATCGGGCCGATCCAGACCTCCCGTTCCTCGCCGTCGACGCATTGAATGTCGAAACAGGCGGCGAATTCCCAATTGAAGCGTTCGAAATCCTCAAACGCGACTCCGTGCTTGGCCTGGTTGCTGCGGTTCTTTTCACGGTCCCATTCGGCCATCCGTGCGCCTCTGTCGATGTAATTAATGTATTGTCTTTTATTTGCGCATTCAACAATTAAAGAAGATACTTTTAATCCGGAAGAGCAGCAGGCCCCTTCGCAGGGAAGAAGCAAACCTCCGTTCGCTCGCACGGTCAATCCGGCAACAAAAAAGCCGGGCGCTAGGGCCCGGCTCTGTTCTTGCCGCAGCGACCCAAATGTGGCCGCCGCAAAACTGGCGGAAAAACCTACTTCAGGGTCGCCAGATAGGCGATGATGTCGGCGATGTCCTCGTCCTTCGTCAGCTTGAAGGTCATCTTGGAACGGGCCTTGGGGTCGCCGGACTGGTCGCGGATGAAGGCCTTCGGGTCCGGCAGGTAGGCGGCGATGTTCTCTTCGGTCCAGGTCATGCCCTTTTCCTCGCCGAGAACGACGTAGTCCTTTGAGTACTTGTAGCCTTCGTGGCTGCCGATCGGGCGTCCGACAACGCCGAAGAGGTTCGGGCCGACCTTGTTCTTGCCGCCTTCGTCGAAGGTGTGGCAGGCCATGCACTTCTTGGAGACCTTCTCGCCCTTTGCGGCGTCGCCGGCAGCGGACGCCGCGCCGGTCGCTGCAACGGTCAGGGCGATGGCCAAAATCAGTTTCTTCATATCATTCTCCTCCGGAACAAATTCGATGTGTCGATGTCGTCGCCGAGCGACGGCTGCCGACTTGGTAGCACGTCCGGCTGACAATTCTCAAACGCAAACATGTGAATGTCTGGCCGATGCAGAACGCGCCAGGCCCGTCCGGGTTCCACGGATCTGGGCCGGCTGCGGCCTTCCAACCTATTGGCAGGACTGAATGGAAAGGCCGTAGGGCAGCTTCGTCGCGCCGCTGCCGCAGGCCATGTCGAGCTGGCGCTGGGTGAGCCCCCTGGCGCCGGAAAGGTCGGCCCCGGACAGGTCCGTCTTGCGCAGGCTCGCATTCCTAAGGTCGGCGCCGGCGAAGCTTGCCCCCGCGAAGTCGCTGTGGTTGAGCTTGGAATAGGCGAGGCCGGTGCCGCGGAAGACGGCATTGCGGGCAACCACCCGTTCCAGGTCGGCATGGTCCAGTTCGGCATCGGAGAAGTCGGCGCCGATGATGCGCGAGCGTTCCATCCGGCAGCCGCTCATCTTGGCGCCCGCGAAATGGCTGCCGGTGAGGTCGGAGCGGGACATCAGCGCGTTGCGCAGGTCCGAACCGCCGAAATCGGCGCCATCGGCGGCAACCTTGCGCAGGTCCGCATCGCGCAGGTCGACACCCTGCAGCGAGGCCTTGGCAAGGGTCGCCTTTTCCAGATCGACGGCGCGCATTTCCGCCCGGTCGAAGCGGGCGCCGGCAAAGTCGGCCCCTTCGGCGCCGGCGCGCCTGAGGTCGGCCCTGGACAGGTCGGCGCCGGGAAAGGCCGCATTCTTCATGTCCGCGTCGCGCAGGATGGCGCGTGCCAGATCGGCATTCTCGATGCGCATGATGCGAAGCGTCTGGTCGCGGAAATCGCAGCCGGGACAGGCACCCGTCTTTTCCAGTTGCTCCATCCGCGCCTTCATCTCCGGGCTCGGCTCGAAGGCGCCTGCCGGAACGGCGGCGGCGGCAAGGGCGACAAGGATGGCGCTCGCCCCCAGGACGCAGAGACGGGACTTCGATGAGACATGCTGCATGGCTGGCTCCCGCGACGTGGCAATTGTTATCTATGGTTTCCGCGCCCGGAATCCAGCTTTCCCCGGCTGCCCGCGACGTTCCGACCGACCCGTCCGGCGGCACCCCGCCGGTGCGATCCGCTCAGAACTTGCGGATCGACGGCCCGGCGCCGTCTTCCATCAGGCGCTGTTCCGATCCGGGCTTGCGGATGTTGATGCGCGGGCGCTCCTCGGGGGTCTTGCGCAAGACGCCGCCCTTGGTCGAGGGCACATCGCCCATGGCGTTGGCCGCTGCCTGCACCGTCTGGGCGTGGTCGTCGCCGCGGGTGAAGGTGGTGACGGAGCGCCATTTGGTGACGATGCCTTCCAGCATGCCGCGGCCGTCGGCACCCGGGCGATCGATCGCCGGTGCCTGCTTCAGGTGCATGGAACTGTGCGGCATGCGCTCCGGCGAGAGTTCGGAGAAGGTCATGCGCATGGGTAGCGCCACCGCATCGCCGAAGGCCACGGCCTCGCGCCCGCCAAGGGAGGGCAGGAACTCGATCAGGCCGGAAGCGGTGTCGGCAATGGCCGAGCGGACGATCGCCTGGTCGCGCTCATTGGCCATGCGCATAGCGATCAGCGTGTTGCACTGGGACAGGATCGTCGGGTCGAGCTCGGAGGGCCGCTGGCTGACGACGCCGAGGAAGACGCCGTATTTGCGGCCTTCCTTGGCGATGCGCGAGATCGCCCGCTTGGTCGGACCGAAGCCGGCATTGGGGTTGCCGGGGACGTAGCGGTGGGCTTCCTCGCAGACAACGAGGATCGGCACGCCGCCGTCGCTCCACACGCCGAGATCGAAGGCCATGCGGCAGAGCACGGAGACAAGGGCGTCGACGACTTCGGCCGGAAAGCCGGCGACCTCCATGATCGTCATCGGCTTGCCGTTGGTGGGAATGCGGAACAGGCGGCCGAGCACGTTGGCCATCTGGTCGTCGACGGTCAGGTTGCCGAACATGAAGGCGTAGCGCGGATCGAGCGCGATGGTCTCGATGCGGGTCTTCAGGCGCAGGTATTTCTGGATGTGCGACTTGTTCTCCAGGCTGCCGATGCGCGCATTGAGCAGCGCCATCAGGTCGGAGATGCGAT
Source organism: Rhodobium orientis (assembly GCF_003258835.1). Lineage (GTDB taxonomy): Bacteria > Pseudomonadota > Alphaproteobacteria > Rhizobiales > Rhodobiaceae > Rhodobium > Rhodobium orientis. Next base: position 139,986 of record NZ_NPEV01000004.1, read on the forward strand.
AGGGGACCGGCGTATCGGCCGTGAAATTGATGCTCGGATCGTCCTTGCGCAGGGAATTGGTGTGGTTGGCGCGGCCGGCCGCGAAACGCTTCTTGGCGAGCGGGATCAGCTCCGACAGGACCTCGATCTCTTCCTCGACGCCCGGGCGGGCCTTGAAGAAGACGTCGACGATCTCCTCGAAGTTGAACAGCCAGAACGGCAGGTTGACGTTGTTCGGATTGATCACTTCGGCGTTGTTGCCGAAGCAGTTGCTGTATTCGTTGTGCGGATCGATGAGGAAGATCCGCATGCCGCCGACGTTCTGCAGTACTTCCTGCAGGACCAGCGCGACGCCGCAGGACTTGCCGACGCCGGTGGCGCCGAGGATGGCGAAGTGCTTGGCCAGCAGATTGTGGCCGTCGACGATGGCCCGCACGCTGTTGTCCTGCTGCAGGGTGCCGATGCAGATGCCGGAGGCGGTGCCGCGCCCGTAGGTCGCTTCGAGTTCGCTGGCGTCGATGTGGCAGACGGCGTCGCCGATGGTCGGGTAGGAGCTGACGCCGCGCTTGAACTGGGCCCGCTGGCTGCCGTTGATGATGATTTCGCCGACGAGATCGACCTCGACGAGGCGCTTGATGATGGTGTTGGCGTTCTCAGGTGCGCTGACCGCCGACATGGAGGCGACGACGCCGATGACCTCGCCGCGGTCGGTGTCGATCTTCAGGAGCTTGCCGACGGAGATGCGGTTCTTGCCCTGGATCGGGCCTTCGCCCACGGGGTCTTCCAGGGCGATCGTGCCGCGCGATCCGGAAACCGAAACGATCGTCCCGATCGGCTCGCGCCGTTCCGGTGACGGCTGCTGACCCGGCTGCGCGCCCGGACCGGGCTGCTGCACCCGCTGGGTGAATGTGACCGGAGAAGGTTGTGTCATCGCCCACTGCTCATAAGAACCCCAATTGGCGCCACCTAAACACGGCTGGCTTTTTAAAGTTCTAAGATTACCGCATCGGACGGCGGCGATTTTCCGAGGATGGCAAACGACAGGTTAAGGACCGCGGCGCCGTCGTTCCGGTGTAAGCGGATAAAATTGCGGGGAAAACCGGATCGCTGATGTTTCGCGGAGGGAGCCGGTTAACGTTTCGGGGGGCGGATTTTCACCGTTTTCGAAACGCGGTTTCAACGCTCTCAGGTTGCGGAAAGCGCGGCAGATGACCGTCGAGGGGGAGGGGCCGGCCGGGGGCGGCCGCGGGGATCCCGTTAGGGCAGCTTGCGGCCGTTGTTGCGCGACTTGGTCTTGCGGCGGATGCGCGAGAACAGGGTCGTCTCGTCGTCACCGCCCTCGTCGCTGCCGATCATCTTGCCCAACCGGGTGTCGCCCGTCTCGCCGGTGGCCGTCAGGCTGGCGATATCGGCGGTCAGTTCGCTGATCTTGTCGCGCAGGGCCGCCTCGCCATTGTCGTCGGCATCGACGGACGGCACGGCCTGGAGGGCCGGCGGCGTCAGCGGACCGCCGGGGAATTCGCTCGGCTCGCCGGTGAGGCGGGCGACGTCGCCGCGCAGCCGATCGCGTTCGGCGACGAGGGTTGCGACCTCGGCGCGGAGCGCTTCGTTGGCGGCCTGCAGGTTCCTGCGCGCCGCATCGCGGGGGCTGTCGCCGCCGTCGCCACCGCTTGCGCCGGCATTCTCAAGGGCGACGGTGAGGCGGGTGATCTCGGCCTCCGACTGCACCCGGTGCGCCTCAAGCTCCAGGATGCGGGTCTCCATCTGCTTCAGTTCGGCGCTCTCGGAATGGGCATAGGCGTTGATGCGGGAGAACGCTTCGCCGTCCTCGCTCTGCTCGCGCAGTTCGGCGATGGTCTTCTTGGCGGCCTCCAGGGCGGCTCTGGTCGAGTCGAGTTCGCTGCTCAGCGTCGAGATGCGCACCTGCGCGGCGTCGAACTCGCGCTTGGAGGCCTTGACCTCGCGGCGCAGGCTTTTGGCGTCCAGCTCTTCCAGGGTGGCGTCGATGTCGTCACCGTCGGCGCTGGTCTCCAGGAAGGCAAAGGAGCTTTCCGGGCGCGGCGCGCTGCCCTTCAGGATAGCGATCTCGTTGTTGCGGGCGACGAGCTTGCGTTCGGCCTCGCGCAGATGGGCGGCGGTGCGGACGAGTTCCTCCTCGCGGCTGCGCAGCTCGGAGCGCAGCACCCGCTCGCGCTCTTCCAGCTCGAACACGGCATCGGCCTTGGCGTCGCGGTCGGTATTGGCGGCATGCAGCGTTTCGGCCTGGCGGGCGATCTCCACCCGGCGCTCGGCCGCGGTCTGCTTTTCGGCTTCCAGCTTCTTTTCCATGCGCCGGAGGGCGAGCGCGAAATCGGCCCGCATGAGGTCCTTCTCGGCGCGGATTTCCTCGACTTCGAGCGGCACGGTCGCCTCGATCCGGCGCCGGGTCAGGTGCACCGCCCGGTTCCAGATCGCGGGCGCGATCATCAGGGCGAGGAGCCCTGCGCCGAGCGCGCCGAGCGCAATATACATGGCGATCTCGATCAAGCTCAGTCTCCCGCGACTGGTCGCATGCAAAAGATGCCCGGGCGCAAACCAATCCCCTCAGCCGTTGCGCCGTGCTTCGGTTTGGACCGATGCTCTAGCACGTCGGCCTGCAAAACGACACCGGAATGACGGATGCCCCGCCATTCCGGCGACCAATGTTGCCGCTTGGCCCCGATTATCCGCAACATACAGAAAACGCGTCAAGTCTTCCAGCGCGTTGCCCGGTTACGTCAGGGTCCCACGTCCATCAGCACATGCGGAAATGCCTTGCGGACCCTAGAACGGATTCCAGGTCGGCGTCGGGGTAAATTTCAGGTAGCCCACGTTGACGCCGAGGCGGGCGCCGACGCCGGTGCGCACCGGCACCAGGGTGATGTCGTTGTTGGACAGCACCGTCATGCCGAAGCCGGCGACGAAATAGGCCGCGCCGTTGACGCCCACATAGCGGCGGTGGATCTCCTGGACCGAGGGCAGGTCGTAGACCAGCATCATGACCCGGTCGCCGTCGCCGCCGACATCCCAGCCGACCGAGGGACCCTGCCAGAACACCTTGTGGCTGCCGGCATTGCGGGTGTGCAGGACGCCTTCGCCGTAGCGCAGGCCGCCGACGAAGGCGCCGGAGGCCTCCTCGCCGAGAATGTAGCCGTTCGGCAGGCCGTAGCGCTCGACGGCGACCTCAAGGACGCCGGCAAGGCCGCCGGTGACGCCGCCGAAGAAGCGATGACCGGCGTCGACGAGCTGGGAGGAGGAGTATTTCTGGTCGCTGCTTTGCGCCATGGCCGGCGGCATGAAGGCTGCAAGGGCGACAAGGGCAAGGCCGAAGGCCGAGGCGAAGATCGGGGCACGCATCAGTCGGTCTCCTGGAGTAGCGAAACGTTAAGCTTAACGTCGATCATGCCGAAAGGGTGTTAACGGAACGCTCACGGCGACCCTATATGGATCGGCGTATTCGCAATCCTGTGACGGGACCTAGATGACAATTCGGGCGAACAATTGGCGGGCGATGCTCATCGCCGCGATGATGGTGGCGGCGAGCGCGACCGTTTTCGGTGGCGCGCGGGCGGAGGAGGCGTTCAGCCCGTTCGGCGAACGGGTGCTGTCCGATCCGATGACCGGCCTGGCGCTCGGCGGCTACGATCCGGTGGCCTATTTCGCAGACCGCAAGCCGCGGGTCGGCAAGCGGGAGTACGAGATCATCGTCAACGGTGCCGTCTGGCGTTTCGTCAATCGCGGCAATATGGAAGCGTTCCGCGCTGCGCCGGAGGTCTACACCCCGCGCTATGGCGGCTACGGCGCGCTCTCCGTGACCATGGGCTACACCGTCGAGGCGAGCCCGCTGATCTGGACCATCCACCAAAACCGGCTCTATTTCTTCGGCTCGCCTGTGAACCGCACGGTCTGGATGAAGGATCCGGAGCAGTTCGTCAAAGCCGGCGAGAAGAAGTGGCCGGCAATCGAAAAGACGCTGGTTCGCTAACAACGCCTTTCTAATTTCCTCCCCGCATCGGCAACCGTCCCGCGCATCGACGTCGCTTGCCGGGTTGGCAGTGATCGCCGGCCTGTGTATCCCTGTCGGGGCGGCTGCGGCCGCGATTCGACCACGGCTCGAAAGGCGGCTCGACCATGGCACAGTCAGACGACATCTCGGCGATCGATCTCGGCGCGCTCCTGTGCAGCCGGGTCTGCCACGACATCATCAGTCCCGTCGGCGCAATCAACAACGGGCTGGAAGTGCTCGACGAGGGCGGCGCGGAGGAGATGCAGGAATTCGCCATGGACCTGATCCGCAAGAGCGCGGTCCAGGCCTCGGCGAAGCTGCAGTTCGCGCGCATCGCGTTCGGCGCGGCCGGGTCGGCCGGCGCGGAGGTCGATATCGGCGATGCCCAGAAGGTGGCCGACGGCTATATGGCCGGCGAAAAGGCGACACTGACCTGGACCGGCGAACGGGTGCTGATGGCCAAGAACCGGGTCAAGCTCTTGCTCAACCTCCTGCTCGTCGCCAATTCCATGATCCCGCGCGGCGGCACCATCGACTTCAGCATCACCGGGCCGGCCGACGCCCCGGTCTTCCGCTACCTGATCAAGGGAACGGGCCTGCGTGTGCCGGAGCCGCTCGGCGGGCAACTGTCCGGTGAGGTGGAGCCCGACGGCCTTACCGCGCACGAGATCCAGCCGGTCTATACCGGGATGCTGGCGCGCGCCTGCGCGACCGCGATCACATGGGACGTCGCCGAGGGCGAGATCGTTCTGACGGCGCAGCCGGCCTGACGCCGGCGGGCGCCCCGGCGGCGGTTCTGTGACGCGGCGGGCCGTGGCGGCGGCGGAAAGAGCGCCGCGCGATGGTTTTTTTCCTCAGATGCGGCTGCCGGTACGCCGACGGGCGGTCCCGAAACGCGTTCTCCGGAACAATTGCTGTGCCACCCTGCTACACCCGGTGATGTCTGTTTCGGCGCCCTACAACCCAAGTCGTTAACCTTCAATATTGAAGGCAATGCTTTCATTCCGGGCTGTATAATCTGTATTGTACGTGAAAAGTACTAACTTTAAGAACCATTTTGTCCCGTCAAGGCGGCCGGCTTTCTTTAACTGTCGGAACGATTGCGCTTTTTGCGCCTTGCCTTTCAGCCATTCTTAACGCTTTCGCACCAAAATCGGCGGGTGAAGGGCTGGAGCATGTCGTTCCCAGCGGACCACAGCGATTGCGGACCAAGGTAATGGATGATCTTCTGCGCGAGTTCTTGACCGAAACAAACGAAAGCCTCGACGTCGTTGACGTCGAACTGGTGAAGTTCGAGCAGAACCCGAACGATGCGAAAATCCTCGATAACATTTTCCGCCTCGTGCACACGATCAAGGGCACCTGCGGATTTCTCGGCCTGCCGAGACTCGAGGCACTGGCGCATGCGGCCGAGACGCTCATGGGCAAGTTCCGTGACGGCGTGCCGGTCACCGGGGCTGCGGTTTCCCTGATCCTGACGTCGATCGACCGGATCAAGGACATCCTCGGCGAGCTGGAAGAGATGGAAGGCCAGGAGCCGGAGGGATCGGACGCCGATCTCATCAGCCAGCTCGAACATATGGCCGAGCACGGCGCCGATGCCGTGCTGGACCCGTCAGCGGACGCGGCCGGGGCGCCGGCCGAAGACGGGGCCGCGGACACGGACGACGACCCGCCGCTGGTGGTCCAGGCGCTGGAGCGCGACCTGCGGCCGGGCGAGGTTTCGCTCGACGAGCTGGAGCGGGCGTTCCAGGAGACCGACGTTGAGATCGTCCCGGTCGAGGATGAGGCCGTCGCCGAGGCGCCGCCGGAAGCGCCGGCCGCCGAACCGGCCCCCGAACCCGTTGCTGCACCCGTTGCCGTAGCCGCCCCCGCTGCTGCCGCCGCGCCGAAGCCGGCCGCGGCCAGGCCGGAAAAGGCCAAGGACCACGAGGCCAAGGGCGACCAGAAGCACAACGTCTCCAACCAGTCGATCCGCGTCCATGTGGAGACGCTGGAAGACCTGATGACGATGGTTTCCGAACTGGTGCTGACCCGCAACCAGCTCCTTGAGATCGTCCGCCAGCACGAAGATTCCGAATTCAAGGTGCCGCTGCAGCGGCTCTCCAACGTCACCGCCGAGCTGCAGGAGGGCGTCATGAAGACGCGCATGCAGCCGATCGGCAACGCCTGGCAGAAGCTGCCGCGCATCGTCCGCGATCTGGCCCAGGAACTGGACAAGCAGATCGAGCTTGAGATGGTCGGCGCCGATACCGAGCTCGACCGCCAGGTTCTGGAGCTGATCAAGGATCCGCTCACCCACATGGTCCGCAACTCGGCCGACCACGGCCTGGAGACCAAGGAAGGCCGCCAGACCGCCGGCAAGTCGGCGATCGGCAAGATCCGGTTGTCGGCCTATCACGAGGGCGGCCACATCATCATCGAGGTGGCCGACGACGGCCGCGGCCTCGACAAGGATCGGATCTGCGCCAAGATCCTCGCCAACGGCCTTGCCACCGAGGCCGAGGTCGAAAAGATGACCGAGGCGCAGATCTTCAAGCATCTGTTCCATGCCGGCTTCTCGACCGCCGCCAAGGTCACCAACGTCTCCGGCCGCGGCGTCGGCATGGACGTGGTGCGCACCAACATCGAGCAGATCGGCGGCACCATCGACCTGAAGTCGACGGCCGGTGCCGGCACGTCGGTGATCATCAAGATCCCGCTGACGCTGGCCATCGTCTCGGCGCTGATCGTGGAAGCCGCCGGCGACCGCTTCGCCATTCCGCAGCTTTCCGTCGTCGAGCTGGTGCGGGTGCACGAGAACTCCGAGCACCGCATCGAACGGATCAAGGAGACCCCGGTCCTGCGCTTGCGCAACAAGCTGCTGCCGCTGGTCCACATGTCGCAGCTTCTCGGCCAGGAAAAGGCCGGCTTCGCGGCCGATGCGACGCATGATGACAACGGCTTCATCGTCGTCATGCAGGTCGGCAGCCAGAACTTCGGCATTGTCGTCGACGGCGTCTTCCATACCGAGGAAATCGTCGTCAAGCCGATGACCTCGATGCTGCGCAACATCACCATGTTCTCCGGCAACACCATCCTCGGCGACGGCTCGGTGATCATGATCATCGATCCGAACGGCATCGCCCAGGAGATCTCCAGCGAGGTCACCGAGGGCCAGCAGTCGGCCGCCGACGTGGAGGCCGCAGCGGGCATCGAGACGCTGTCGATGCTGCTGTTCCGGGCCGGCTCGCCGGAGCCGAAGGCGGTGCCGCTGTCGCTGGTCACCCGTCTGGAGGAATTCAACGTCAACAAGATCGAGACCGCCAACGGCCGCGATCTGGTGCAGTATCGCGGCTCGCTGATGCCGCTGGTCTATGTCAGCGACATGATGCACCGGCGCACCGAGGGCACCCAGCCGATGCTGGTGTTCACCGACAACGGCCGTTCCATGGGCCTCGTCGTCGACGAGATCGTCGACATCGTCGAGGACCAGCTCAAGATCGAGATCAGTTCCGATACGCCGGGCCTGCTCGGTTCGGCGGTGATCAAGGGCATCGCCACGGAAATCGTCGATGTCGGCCACTTCCTGCCGCTGGCCTTCCCGGACTGGTTCCAGCGCAACGAGATGCAGACGCAGATCGTCGCCAAGGAACTGCTCTATGTCGACGACTCCTCGTTCTTCCGCAACATGCTGTCGCCGGTGCTCAAGGCCGCGGGCTTCAACGTCACGACGCGCGAATCCGCCGACGACGCCATGGTGCTGCTGGAGAAGGGCCGCCGCTTCGACGTCATCGTCACCGACATCGAGATGCCGGGCATGGACGGTTTCGCCTTCGCCGAGGCGCTGCGCGGCGACGAGCGCTGGCGCGACCTGCCGGTGATCGCGGTGTCGGCCATCTGCACGCCGGCCTCGATCGACAAGGGCCGGGCTGCCGGCCTCGACGACTACGTCGCCAAGTTTGACCGGCCGGGGCTGATCTCCGCGCTGAAGGATCTCACGAATACCGAGTTGGGAGTTGCGGCATGAGTGTAGAAGTCATCGAGGCTGCCAACAGCAACGCCTCGACCATCCAGTACGTGACCGTCGTCATCGCCGACCAGCTCTTCGGGCTGCCGATCGAGCAGGTCCACGACGTCTTCATGCCCGACCGGATGACGCGGGTGCCGCTGTCGCCGGCAGAGGTCGCGGGCGTCCTCAACCTGCGCGGCCGGATCGTCACGGCCATCGACATGCGCCGGCGCCTCAACCTGCCGCCGCGCGAGGAAGGTGCCTCGGCGATGGCCGTCGGCATCGAGTTCAAGGGCGAGTCCTACGGCCTGATCATCGACACGGTCGGCGAGGTCCTCAACCTGCCGGTGGCCGAACGCGAGCCGAACCCGACCAATCTCGATCCGCGGTGGGGCTCGGTCTCCAAGGGCGTCCATCGCCTGGAGGGCCGCCTGATGGTCATTCTCGACGTCTCGCGTCTTCTGGAAACGCTGACCGCGACCATCGCGGCCTGACGTCGACTTACCTTCGACCGGCGGGGCGGAGTCGCTTCGTCCCGGTCACCCAGCAACGTGGTGCCGCAGCCCGACGACGGCTGACGGTCAAGGGAGAACTATCGATGAAGCATTGTCTCATCGTCGACGACTCAAGCGTCATCCGCAAGGTTGCCCGCCGGATCCTGGAGGATCTGGATTTCGAGATTTCCGAAGCCGAAGACGGCCAGAAGGCGCTCAACATCTGCCGCGAGGGCATGCCGGACGCGATCCTGCTGGACTGGAACATGCCGGTGATGGACGGGTTGGAGTTCCTCAACACGCTGCGCGCGGAGCCTGAGGGCGAACGGCCGACGGTGGTTTTCTGCACCACGGAAAACGATATCGACCACATCGCCAGGGCGATCCGCGCCGGCGCCAACGAATACATCATGAAGCCGTTCGACCGGGACATCGTAGCTGCGAAATTTCATGAAGTCGGCCTGATCGACTGATCTCCGGAGAACGCTTATGAGCTTTGCCGTCAATGCGGCCCCGCCGAGATCCGGCCCGGTCACCGATCCAATTCGCGTCATGGTCGTCGACGACTCCGTCGTCGTGCGCGGCCTGATCGGACGCTGGATCGACGAAGAACCCGAAATTGCCGTCGTCGCCTCCCATCGCAACGGCCGTCTCGCCGTGGAAGATGTGGAGCGCTCCGATCCCGACGTCGTCATCCTCGACATCGAGATGCCGGAAATGGACGGCCTGACGGCCCTGCCGAAGATGCTGGCCAAGAAGCCCGGCCTCATCGTCATCATCGCCTCGACGCTGACCCGCCGTAACGCGGAGATCAGCATCCGGGCGCTGTCACTCGGCGCCCAGGACTACCTCGCCAAGCCGGAGACGAATTCCGGCGTCACCACCTCCGTCGAGTTCCGCCAGGAGCTCCTGCGCAAGGTCAAGCATCTGGGCGCTGCCCGGCGCCGCCGCGCCG
>NZ_NPEV01000050.1 GCF_003258835.1 Rhodobium orientis
GTCGGCCTTGCGGCCTCCTCGCGATGACGAAATTGTTGCCGGGCCCCCTCTCAAGCACCCATCCCTACCGCCCCGACAGCAAAGGGTCCTCCAGCACCACCGCGTTCTCGCTGAGGAAATGGCGCAGCGCCATGACCAGGTGCCAGGCGTGGCGGTCGTCGCCGCGGGCCAGCGCGTCGCGGATGTCGTCGGCGATCATGTTGCGCACCACCTCCACCCCGCGGTGCTCGTGCATCAGATAGTTGCCGAGGGCGGCGGCGGCGATTTCCGGGATGTGTTCGTGTTCGGCAATCGCCAGGATCTCGTCTTCGTCGAGACCGCTGAGGGCGATGCAGTCTTCCAGCGAGATCATCACTCCCTCCACCTTTCTTCTTGCCTTTTTCCTCATATGGGGTGCGAAGACGCGCATTTCGATGCGGCAGAGCAAATAAAACCGGCGGGTTTCTGCGGCTTATCGACGCCGAAGCCTTGCGCCGGCTCACGAAATCGCGGGGTTTACCTTTGCGTTTCAAAACGACACGCGGGCCGCGGCACGGGGCTTGCTGGTTTTGGCCAAACCGGCACCCGACGCAGGACCCCAAATGCTCGACCGCAGATCGTTTCTGACCGCCGGCGGCGGATTTGCCGCCGCAGCCCTTGCCCCCGCCGCCCCGGCTGAGGCCAAGATCGAGCTTGCGGAGCTGCGCGGCTCCCTCGATGCGTCCCATTTCGGCGCACGGCCCGGTGCCGTCGACGACCAGAGCCGCATCCTGCAGATGGCCATCGACCAGGCGACGCGGGAGCACCGGCCGCTGTTCATCCCGCCGGGGCGCTACCAGGTCTCCAACCTCACGCTGCCGGACGGCGCGCAGATCGTCGGCATTCCCGACGAGACGCAACTCGTCTACCAGGGCGGCGGCCATTTCCTCCTCGGCGAAAAGGCCGAACGGCTGTCGCTGGAAGGCATCGTCATCGACGGATCCAACCGGCTGCTTGAGGACTACGCCCCGGGCCTCGTCCATTTCATCGACGTGGAGCGGGTGACGATCGCCAATTGCTCGATCTCCGGCAGCGCCATGAACGGCATTTCGCTGCACCGCTGCGGCGGGCGCATCGAGCGCTCTACGGTCTCCGGCGCCGGCCAGGCCGCCATCCAGACCATGGAGGCCAAGGGCCTTGCGATCCGGGACAATGTGGTCAGCAACTGCGCCAATGGCGGCATCCTTATCCATCGCTGGACCGAGGGCGACGACGGCACGCTCGTCACCGGCAACCGGGTCGAAGAGATCTACGCCCGGGACGGCGGCACCGGCCAGAACGGCAACGGCATCAATGTCTTTCGCGCCCACAACGTGATGGTCGCCAACAACCGGGTGACGAATTGCGCGTTCTCCGCCATCCGCTCCAATGCCGGCTCGAACGTCCAGATCACCGCCAATAGCTGCCTGAAATCGGGTGAGACGGCGATCTATTCGGAATTCGCCTTTGAGGGCGCCATCATTTCCGACAACATCGTCGACGGCGGCGCCAACGGCATCTCCGTCGTCAATTTCCGCGAGGGCGGCCGGCTCGCCACCGTCTCCGGAAACCTCGTGCGCAACATGACCACCCTCGGCCCCTACACCTCCGAGCCGCCGGGCTTCGGCACCGGCATCGCCGCAGAAGGCGACACCACAATTGCCAACAACGTCGTTGAGAACGTGCCGCTCTACGGCCTTGCCCTCGGCTGGGGGCCGCATATGCGAAACGTCACCGCCAGCGGCAACATCGTGCGCAACGCCAAGGTCGGCATTGCCGTTTCCGTCGTCGACGGCGTCGGCCCGGCGGTCGTTGCCAACAACATCCTGGAAGGGACCGCCGACGGCGCCGTCGTCGGCTTCCGCTGGGCGGAGCGGGCGAGCGACGACCTCGTCGACGACGGCGGCGACGCCTTTGCCGGCCTCACCGTCGCCAACAACATCGCCCGCTGAGACCGCCGTGCCGCGGCACGAGGGTCAATCGCCCGTTACCGCCAATGCCGAAAATTGCGGCAAATTAACCGGGCTTTCACGGCAGCCACCGTATAAAGGTCCACCTTCAACCGTCGGCGCGCCCGCCTGCGCCAGGATCCGTGGACGATGCACCAGACGACGCTTGCCCGTACCACATTGAACTGGACGGCGTACCATTCGCTCGCCGACTGCGCCGCGCTCTGGTGCGAGTTCCAGAAGCGCGCGATCCGCACGCCCTACCAGCGCTTCGAGTGGATCAATAGCTGGATGGAGACTTTTGGGCGGCGCGACGGCACCGAGCCGCTGATCGTCGTCGGCTTCGACGGCGAGACACCGCGAATCCTGCTGCCGCTCGCCGTCGACCGGGAACTGGGCGCCAGGCGCCTCACCTGGCTCGCCGGCGACTGGTGCGACTATGCCATGCCGCTGATCGCGCCGGAGCTTGCCGAGACGCTCACCGAGGCCGACGTCGCGACGATCTGGCGGACCGTTTCGGAGATCGCCGGCGGCGCCGACTATCTGCTCCTGGAACGCCAGCCGCTGAAGCTCGGCGACTTCGACAATCCCTTTGCGCGCTATGACGCGCGCCGCTTCACCTCCAAGGCCTATGCGCTGCGGATCGGCGGCGACTGGGAGAGCTTTTACGCGCGCATGCACAGCACCAAGTCGCGGCGACGCCTGCGCGACAAGGAAAAGCGCATCAAGCGCTGCGGCGAGATCGTCTTTCGAAAGCTCTCCGGCGCCACGGATATCCATGGCGGGGTCGCCGAACTGCTCGACTGGAAGGTCGCCCAGATCCTGGAGCGCGGCGCCTTCAATCCGTTCGACGACACCACCAGCGACATGTTCCTTGCCCATGTGCTGACCAGCGCGCCGGAATTCGCCCGCATCTACGCCATGGACGTCGGCGGCAAGATGGTCGCGGCGGCGATCGGCCTCGTCGACGGCAAGACGATCTCCATCTTCCAGCTCGCCTACGGGCCGGGACCGTGCGCGCGCTATTCGCCGGGCCGTATCCTGATCCACAAGGTGATGAAGGCGGCGATCGAGGAGCGGCTGGAAATCTTCGACTTCTCGCTCGGCGACGAGTCCTACAAGCTGGATGTGTGCGACATCCATGTAGAGATGATGCAGACATCGCATGCGATGACCGCAAGCGGCTGGCTGCCAGCGGCGCTGCACACCGCCAAGAGCATCGCCAAGCGGCGGGTCAAGGCCTCGGAGCGCCTGACGGCGGCGACCTTCGCCTTCAACCGCGCCGTCCACCGGCTCGGCTTTTCCTCGGTCGGCCGGGTGCGCAGCGACATCGATCCGGAACCGCCGACCACCAAGGCGCCGGTCAGCGCGCAGTCCTAGCGCCTTTCCCCAAGCGGAATTCGTCATCTTAGTTGCTTGATCGGTGCGTTGCCGGCGGACTAGGCTCCGCCTCAGCAACGGGTTTGCCGAAGAACCCGGACCGAGGCGGCACCGGAGATCATTTGCCCCAGGCCGAAAACATCGAGGAGCTGCTTTCGCGGACCGCACTCGGCGACCGGGAGGCCTTTCGCCTGCTCTACGTGCACACCTCGGCGAAACTTTTCGGCGTCTGCCTCCGTTTGCTGAAAGACAAGGCCCGGGCCGAAGACGCGCTGCAGGAGGTCTATGTCAAGATCTGGTCCAACGCTTCGAAATACGCCCCGTCCGGCTACAGCCCGATTTCCTGGCTGGTCGCGGTCGCCCGGAACCACGTCATCGACATCCTCCGGGCGGCAAAGCCGGAGGCGGTCGATATCGACGACGTTCCGGACGCGGCCGACGACGGACCGAACCCGGAACAGGTGTCGGAACGCCGCTCGACCCGGCGGGCGATCGAGGTCTGCCTCGACGAACTGGACAATGCTGCGGCGGAGGCCGTGCGCGGCGCCTATCTCGACGGCGACAGCTACCGGGAACTGGCGGAACGCCAGGAGGTGCCGCTCAACACCATGCGGACGCGGCTCAGGCGCAGCCTGATGAAACTTAGGGACTGCCTGGAACGATGAGTGCTGGCGACGACAAACGGCGGAAGGACGACGCGGCGATTGCCGAATACGCGCTCGGCGTTCTGCCGGCCGACGAGCGCGCCGCCCTTTCCCGCCGGCTCCAGGACGAGCCGGAGCTTCAGGCCGAGCTGCGCGCCTGGGAGGAGCGGTTCGCCCCGATCGCCGAGGAGGCAGTGCCCGTTGCCCCGCCGCCCGAGACCCTTTCGCGGATCGAAGACCGGCTGTTCGGCGCGCCGGCGCAAAAGCCCGGGATTTCTCGAAGCGCCCTCCTCTTCTGGCAGGGCCTCAGCGTCGCCTCGCTGGCCGCGCTGGTCGTCGTCGCAGCGCTGTTCCTCACCCGGCCCGGGCCGCAAGAGGCCGGGCCGACCTACGTTTCCGAACTGACCGCCGAGGACAAGGCCTTCCACCTCGTCGCGCTCTATGACGGCGAGGAAGGCGTCCTGCGCCTGCACCGCACAACCGGAGCGCCCGAAGGCGGGCACGATTTCGAGCTGTGGCTGATAGAGGGCGACAACGCGCCGGTCTCGCTCGGCTTGGTTCCGCGCGATCCGGCCGGCCGGCTCAAAATCCCCGGCGAGCTTGCCGGGCGGCTTGCCGGCGCAACGCTCGCCGTCAGCGACGAACCGGCCGGCGGCTCGCCCACCGGCGCGCCCACGGGGCCGGTCGTTGCCACCGGGCCGATCACGCCGATCTGATCGGGCGTGATCGATCCCTTCCGTTTTTTCCGCCTTTTTCCGAAACTTTTTTGAAAAGCGCTCCGTTGCTTGGCCTGTCCCACGAACGAGGACGTCAAACCAAGGAGCCACTACATGACTTCCAGGACCACCTCGATTTTCGCCGCCGCCGGTCTGGCACTTTCGCTCACCGCCGGTGCCGCGCTTGCCGAGAACCCGATGGTCGGCGGCGCGCCGATGTACGCGAACAAGAACATCGTGGAGAACGCGGTCAACTCCAAGGACCACGAGACGCTGGTCGCCGCCGTCAAGGCCGCCGGTCTGGTGGAGACGCTGCAGGGCAAAGGCCCGTTCACCGTCTTTGCGCCGACCGATGAGGCCTTCGAGATGCTGCCGGACGGCACCGTCGAGACGCTGCTGAAGCCTGAGAACAAGGACCAGCTCACCAAGATCCTGACCTGCCATGTGGTCGCGGCGGACGCCATGTCGGGCGCCATCAAGAAGATGGTCGCCGACGATGGCGGCATGCATCCGGTCAAGACCGTCGGCGGCTGCGAGTTCACCGCCATGACCAAGGACGGCAAGATCATGATCAAGGACGGCCAGGGCAACGTCGCCACCGTGACGATTGCCGACGTGGAACAGTCGAACGGCGTCATCCACGTCATCGACCACGTGCTGCTGCCGGCCTCGTAATCGGCATGGACTGCGGCCCCGCCCGGATTGCGCGGGGCCGCGGCTCCCTGAAACGATCGATCTCACTTAAACGTGCGTCAGTGTTGAGGCGCTTCGGCGTTTCAACATCGGGGCGAAGCACCCTATTTAAGGCCAACGACATTCAACGGAGGTATTTGCCATGAAACGCCGCGAGTTTCTCATTGCCGGCGGCGCCGTGGTCGCAGCAGCGGCCGGCAGTTTCGCCTATCTCGGCGGCTCCTTTGCCGATGAGAACAGCGTCGAGGGCGCGTTCGAGATCACCAAGACGCCGGAGCAATGGCGTACTGAGCTGACCGAGGCGGAGTTCGCCGTCCTTCGCGAGGAAGACACCGAGCGGGCCTACACCAGCGACCTTCTCAAGGAAAAGCGCGAGGGCACCTATGTCTGCGCCGGCTGCGCGCTGCCGCTCTATGCCTCCAAGACCAAATTCGACAGCGGCACCGGCTGGCCGAGCTTCTATCAGGCCCTCGACGGCGCGGTCGGGACCAAAGAGGACAACTCCCTGTTCGTCACCCGCACCGAGGTCCATTGCCGGCGCTGCGGTGGCCATCTCGGCCACATCTTCAACGATGGCCCGCCGCCGACCGGCAAGCGCCACTGCATTAATGGTGTCGCACTGGACTTCGAGGCGGCGTAGAGCCGAATCAGCCGAGCGAATGGCCACTGGATTGCCGCGTCGGCCTGTCGGCCTCCTCGCAATGACGCTGATTTTATAGAAGAATCCGTCATTGCGAGCGGAGCGAAGCAATCCAGTCTTTGGGCACCGTCTACACCTTCACCCGCTCCATCTTCGGATCGTAAAGCGGCCGCAACGACGCTTCGGCCGCAACGCGGGTGCCGGCGACGTCGATCTCGTAGGACGAGGCCAGCACTTCCGTCGCGCTTTCGCCCTTGCACGGAACGTAACCGAGGCAGATGGCGGCGCCGAGGTGGTGGCCGTAGGCGCCTGAGGTCAGGTGACCGGCGACCGCTCCGTCGCGAAGGATCGGTTCATTGTGATAGAGCAGCGGCTCGGGATCGGTGAGGCGGAACTGCACCAGCCGGCGCGACAGACCCTCCTCCCGCTTTTTCAGCACGGCGTCACGGCCGATGAAATCGCCCTTGTCGGTCTTCACGGCAAAGCCGAGGCCGGCTTCCAGCACATGGTCCTCGTCGGTGATGTCGTAGCCGAAATGGCGGAACGCCTTTTCCAGCCGGCAACTGTCGAGCGCATGCATGCCGCAGAGTTTCAGGCCATGCGCGCTTCCCGCCTCCTCCAGCACCTCAAAGACGTGCGCCGCCTGGTCGCTCGAGACATAGATCTCCCAGCCGAGTTCGCCGACATAGGTGATGCGGTGCACGCGGGCCATCGCCATGCCGATCTCAATCTCGCGCATGGTGCCGAAGGGATGAGCGTCGTTGGAGAAATCGTCCGGCGACACGGCCGCCATGATCTTGCGCGCGTTCGGCCCCATTAGCGCCAACACGGCCTCGGATGACGTCATGTCGGTGATCACCACATGGGCGTCGTCGTCCAGATGTCGACGCAGCCAGGCGAGGTCGCGCCGAAGCGTGGCGCCGGGCACGATGAGTAGGAAGGCGGTTTCTGAAAGCCTTGTAACGGTGAGGTCGCATTCGATGCCGCCGCGCGGGTTCAGCATCTGGGTGTAGACGATGCGGCCCGGTTCCACGTCGACGATGCCCGCGCAGAGCCGATCGAGGAAGCGGCAGGCGTCCCTGCCCTCCACCCGGATCTTGCCGAATGAGGTCATGTCGAAAAGGCCGGCGGCAGTGCGGACGGCCATGTGCTCGCGGGCGCTGTTGTCGAACCAGTTCTGGCGCTTCCAGGAGTAGCGGTACTCCGGCGCCTCGCCTTCGTCCGCGAACCAGTTGGCGCGCTCCCAGCCGGCCATTTCGCCGAATGCGCCCCCGCGCGCCTTCAGGTGTTCGTGCAGCGGCGAGCGGCGCAGGCCCCGCGCGGTCGCCGGCTGGCGATAGGGGAAGTGGTCGGCAAAGAGAAGGCCGAGGGTCTCGGTCACACGCGCCTTCAGATAAGCGCGATTGGCCTGGAACGGCTGGGCGCGGCGGATGTCGACGTCCCACAGATCGAAGGGCGGCGCGCCGTCGTCGATCCAGTGCGCCAGCGCCATGCCGGCGCCGCCGGAGGAGGCGATGCCGATGGAGTTGTAGCCGGCGGCGATCCAGTAACCGGCAAGCTCGGGCGCCTCGCCGAGATAGTAGCGGTCGTCCGGCGTGAAGCTCTCCGGGCCGTTGAAGAAGGTGTGGATGCCGGCCTCGGCGAGCATCGGCAGGCGGGAAACGGCCTTGTCGAGGATCGGCTCGAAATGGTCGAAGTCCTCGGGCAACTGGTCGAAGCAGAAATCGGCCGGAATGCCGTCCATGCCCCAGGGCTTGGCGACCGGCTCGAACGCGCCGACCAGCATCTTGCCGGCGTCCTCCTTGTAGTAGGCGTGCTCGTCCGGCACCCGCAGCACCGGCAGCGCCGGCAGGCCGTCGATGGACTCGGTGACCAGATAAAAGTGCTCGCAGGCGTGGAGCGGCAGGGTGACGCCGGAGCGGGCGGCAAGCTCGCGCGCCCACATGCCCGCGCAATTGACGACGACGTCCGTCTCGATGCGGTGCGGTTCGCCGTTCGTCTCGCAGATCACGCCGGTGACGCGCATGCCATTGCTGAGGACTTCGGCGACCGCGACGTCCTCAAAGACCTTCACGCCCCTGTTGCGCGCGCCTTTCGCCAATGCCATCGCCACATTCGCCGGGTCGCACTGGCCGTCGCCGGGAAGGTGGATCGCCGCGGTGACGCCCTCGGCGTTGAGGTACGGGTAGAGCTCGGCAAGGCGTTCGGGCGATATCTCGTCGGCCTCGACGCCGAAGGCGCGGGCGAAGGCCGCCTGGCGCAGCAGTTCCTCGCGGCGCTCGTCGGTCAGCGCGACCGTGATCGAGCCGTTGCGGCGCATGCCGGTGGCGATCCCGGTCTCCTCCTCCAGGCGCTCATAGAGGTCGGCGGAGTATTTGGCGAGCCGGGTCAGGTTGGGCGAGGCGCGGAGCTGGCCGATCAGGCCGGCGGCGTGCCAGGTCGTGCCCGAGGTGAGCTTCTTCCTTTCCAGCAGCACCACGTCCTGCCAACCGAGCTTTGCCAGGTGATAGGCGATCGAGCAGCCGGAGACGCCGCCCCCGATGATGACGGCGCGGGCCTTGGTCGGCAGGTCGGCCATGGTGGACTCCTTCAAGGGGATGGCAGGCTGGGGTGGCAACGCCTCAAGCGGCAATAGACCGGCGGTGAGCAGACCCAGAAGATGACGGTCTCCCGTTTGCCGGGGTTGCGCCAGCGGGTCGGGCGGTCGCGGAACTGGAAGCTGTCGCCCTCGCCGAGCCGGAATGTCCGCTCGCCAATGCTCAGTTCCAGTTCTCCGGAGACGACGACGCCGCCGTCATTGGTCGGGCGGGCCGGCAGGGGACCGCTTTCGGTGCCCGGCGCAAAGACCGAGCGCAGCATCTCGAAATCCCCGGACAGGTCCGGCGACAGCAATTCCTCGGTGAGGCCGGTCTCGCTGGTGCCGAGCTGCTGGCGGGCGCCGACACGGACGATCAGGCCGCGCTCTTCGGCCGGAGCGTCTTCGTTGCGGAAGAAAAAGCTGATCGGCACGGAGAAGAACCGCGAAATGATCCTGAGATCGGCGATGGAGGCGCTGCCAAGGCCGCGTTCGACCTGGCTGAGCCAGCCGACGGAGCGTTTCAGTTCCGCGGCAAGCTCGGTCAGCGGCACCTTCCGGCTCTTGCGCAACAGGCGGATATCCGCACCGACGCCGGAATGTCCGGCACGTGGGGGGTCGGAAGCCGTTCCTTCCGTTCTGGAGGACCTGCCCAAAATCTTACTCCGAAGTTGAATAAAATGAAAATATTTTCATTTCTACTTTTTCTGAAATCAAATTTCAATCCGTATCTTACATTATACGCATTTTGTATGACGGCGGATGGCATGTCCGCGGGACAGCAAAACGCCGCCTCGTGGAAGGTCCTCGACCTGTGAAGGGCATGTTTAACGCCTACAACCACCCGTAACTACGGCGCCCGCACCGGGACATATACAATTTTATCGATTTACATCGTAGAAAACACACGAATTCGGCGAATAAATTGCGTCGAGTATTAGATGTAAACCAGAAACAGATAACTATCATGTAACTAATACTCCCTAAGATGCCCAACCGAATTGGGTCGAGTCTTCAGCAATGCCACGTGGAACCAAAGCACTGAAACAGCGAGCAGTCACGGACGCCCTTGTCCTGGGCGTGGGTGCGGTCGTGCTTTGGCGGGTCGGCCATCGCCTCGATATCTTCGAGTCCATCGTGGGGTTCATCGAAAGTCACGAGTCCTGGGAACTCGACGAACTCGTCGTCGCGCTCATCGCGCTTGGCCTGGCCGGTTTCATCTATTCGGCACGGCGGCTCGCGGACCTCAGATACGAATATGGGCGCCGGATGAGGGCGGAGGCCGACGCCAGATGGTCGGCGCAACACGATGCGCTGACCGGGCTGCCCAACCGGCGCTTCCTGGAAGAGCGGTTTCGCGAGCTGAGCGAGCCGCCGAACCAGCGGTCCTTCGCTCTCCTGCTCATCGACCTCAACGGCTTCAAGCGCATCAACGACCTGCGCGGCCACGACGTCGGCGACCGGCTGCTGGAGACTGTCGCGGAACGGCTGGTCGAGACGATCCCGAACGGCACGGTCGCCCGCTATGGCGGCGACGAATTCATGGCACTCCTGCCCGGCAAGAACCGCGACCAGGCGGCCGAGGTCGCCGATGCGGTCCTGAAGGCGTTTGCCGTGCCGGCCTATATCGACGGCCACCCTTACCGGGTCGGCACCGCGATCGGCATTGCCGGCTATCCCTGCCACACCGACCAGGTGGAGGACCTGGTCCGGCTGGCCGATATCGCCATGTACCGGGCGAAAACGACGCTCGGCGACGGTGCGATCGTCTTCAATTCGTCCTTCCTGACGGACCTGCACCGCACGGAGGAGGGCGAGAAGGCGCTCGCCGATGCCATGCGGCGCGGCCAGATCCGGCCGCACTACCAGCCGCTGATCGATCTTTCCGACGGACACGTTATCGGCTGCGAGGCTTTGGCACGGTGGGAGCGGGACGACGGCTCCTTCGTGCCGCCGGGCGAGTTCATTCCGCTTGCGGAATCCATGGGCGTCATCGACGGGCTGTCCTTCGATCTCCTCAGGCAGGCCTGCCGCGACGTCATCTCGTGGGATGCGCCGATCTTCCTGTCGTTCAACCTTTCGGCCGTGCAGTTCGAAGATCCCTCGCTCGCCCTCAAGATCCTCGCCATCCTCAACGAGACCGGCGTTGCGCCCACGCGGCTGGAACTGGAAATCACCGAAAGCGTCTTCGTTCACAACGAGGCGACGACGCTCGCCGTCATCGACCAGTTGCGGCAGCTCGGCATCCGCATCGCGCTCGACGATTTCGGCACCGGCTATTCGAGCCTGTCGCGCCTGGCCAACCTGTCGATCGACCGGGTCAAGATCGATCACAGCTTCGTCGGCCGCTGCCTTGACGACGCGCGAAGCATGAGCGTCGTCAAGGCGATCGTCTCGCTGAGCCGGACCCTCGGGCTTTCGGTGACGGCGGAAGGCATCGAGACGCAGCCGCAATACGCGCGGCTGAAGAAGATCGGCTGCAATGTCGGCCAGGGCTTCCTGTTCGGCAAGGCGCTTCCGGCCGCGGACTTCCACCGCCTGCTGCAGGACGCCAGCGCGAGGCCCCTGCTGGCGAGCCGGCGGGCGTAAGACGCGTCACCGGAAGAGACCGTTCCGCTCCTCAAGCCAGACGAGATAGGCGCTGTGGTCGAGCTCCGCGCCGCCCGGCCTTGTCGCAAGCTCGCGATAGGCCGTGCGCGCCGCCTCCGTCAGCGGCAGGGTCAGGCCCGCCGCCTCGGCCGCGGCGACGGCGTTTTCCAGATCCTTGAGCTGCATGCGCACCGCGCCGCCGGGCGTCCAGTTGCGGTCCAGCATGCGCTGGCCGTGCAGTTCCAGGATGCGCGAGGTGGCGAACCCGCCCATCAGCGTCTCGCGCACGGCGACCGGGTCGCAGCCGGTCTTTTCGGCGAGCAATAATCCTTCCGAGACCGCACCGATGGTGACCCCGACGATCGCCTGGTTGACGAGCTTGGCCGCCTGGCCGGCGCCGTGGCCGCCCACAAAGGTCGGCCGGCCCATGCTTTCGAACAACGGCCTGGCGCGGGCGAAATCCGCCTCCTCGGCGCCCGCCATGATGACCAGCGAGGCCGCGATTGCGCCGGCCTCGCCACCGGAGACCGGCGCATCGATATGGGCGTGGCCCGCTTCGCCGAGCCGCGCGGCGTGGTCGCGGGCGATTTCCGGTGCGATCGACGACATGTCGATAAAGAGCGCTCCCCGCCGGGCCGCTTCCGCCGCGCCGCCCGTGCCGAAATAGAGATCCGTTACAGCGCCGCCGTCGGCGACCATGGTGATAACCGCATCGGCGTCCGCAACCGCATCGGCAACGCCTGTCGCCACCCGCACCACGTCGGCGAGCGCCTCGGCCTTGCCGCCGGTCCGGTTCCAGACCGCGACATCGAATCCGGCAGCAGCAATATTGCGGGCCATCGGCGCGCCCATGATGCCGGTGCCGAGAAAAGCGATCCGCGCGATCTCCATCGCCCCTCTCCTTTTGCAATCAGGGCCGGTCGAATTCCAGAATGAAGTTGTTGGCCGGCATTTCGTGGATGGCGGCAAGGAACAGGCCATCGCGCGCTGCCGGCGCTTCGATCTCGGCGATATCGCGCACGCCCCAGGAGGGATCCTGGGCCTTCAGCGAGGCATCGAAGCGCTGATTGCTGTCGGCGGTGTGGGCGCCGCCGCGGGTGAAGGGGCCGTAGAAGAGCAGCGCCCCGCCCGGCTTCAGGTAGCGTCCCGCGGCCGACAGGATACCGAGGGTCACGGCAAACGGCGCGATGTGGGTGATGTTGATGGCAAGGATCGCGGAGAGATTACCGAGCGGCGGCTGGTCGTCGCCCTCGAACGTCCAGTCCCGCGCCGACGCATCGAGGACGCGTGCCGGCATGATGTTGGGAAGGCCGGCGTGACGCCGCCAGGCTTCGATGCTCTCCACATGGGCGGGCTCGGCATCCGTCGGCCACCACACGAGATCGGGAAAGGTCTCGGCAAAGGCAACCGCATGCTGGCCGGTGCCGCTGGCAATTTCCAGGGCGTGGCCGGGCTCGCCGAGCGTCAGCACCTTTCGCGCAATGGCGAGAATCGGATCGCGGTTGCGGTGAAAGGCGGCAGCATCGAGCCGCGAATCGTGGGCGTGCTCGCCGGCGCGTTGATCGAAGCGCCGCGTCCATTCCGGCATTTCGTCGGTCCCCTCCATTGTGCCGCGTTTGCGGTCGTCTGGCCCAACCATAGCAAACCTTGCCGGAATTGCGCGCGAGGTCTTCAAGGATTTCGCCTTTGCCGGCTATAGTCGGCGCCCGTCTCCGGACCTACCTCCTTTCAACGCCGCTGTGAGTACCCGATGGCCCTGCCCCCAATCCTCCAAGGTCTTGCCCTTCCCGCCGTCGGCGCACCGATGTTCCTGATCGCCCGACCGAAGCTGGTGATCGCCCAGTGCCGGGCCGGCATCGTCGGCTCCTTTCCCGCGCTCAACGCCCGGCCCAAGGAGCTGCTTTCCGACTGGCTGAAGGAGATTTCCGAGGCACTCGATGCGCACAACCAGGCCCATCCGGACGCCCCCGCCGCGCCCTTCGCGGTCAACCAGATCGTCCACCGCTCCAACGACCGGCTGATGCACGACCTCGAGGTTTGCGTGACGCACCGGGTGCCGATCGTCATCACCTCGCTCGGCGCCCGCGAGGAGGTCACCGAGGCGGTCCATTCCTATGGCGGCATCGTGCTGCACGACGTCATCAACGACCGGTTCGCCAGGAAGGCCATCGAAAAGGGCGCCGACGGGCTGATCGCGGTCGCCGCCGGCGCCGGCGGCCATGCCGGCACCACCTCGCCCTTTGCCCTGATCCAGGAGATCCGCGCCTGGTTCGACGGACCGCTGCTCCTGTCCGGCGCGATCGCCACCGGCGGCGCGGTGCTCGCGGCGCAAGCGATGGGCGCCGACCTTGCCTATATCGGCTCGGCCTTCATTGCCTCTGAGGAAGCCGAGACCGATCCCGCCTACAAGCAGATGATCGTCGACGGCGCCTCACCGGACATCGTCTATTCGAACTATTTTTCAGGGGTGCACGGCAACTATCTGAAGCCATCGGTGATAAACGCCGGCTTCGATCCGGACGACCTGCCGGACGGCGATGTGTCGACCATGGACTTCGCCAGCCGCGAAGCGGCGGGCGGCGACAAGCCGAAGGCGTGGAAGACGATCTGGGGTGCCGGACAGGGCATCGGCGCCGTCAGGGAAATCGCTCCGGCGGGCGAGATCGTCGCCCGGATGAAGGCGGAATACGCGGCAGCGCGGGCGCGGCTCTGCGCCGGGCCGTGAGCGCTTAGTGCCTTTGGGCCTTTTCGGCCTCGGCTTCCGCGATCTTCTGCGACAGCGCCTCGCCGTCGGCGGTCAGGAGAACCGCGCCGCGCGCGGTTTCCTCGGCGAAGCCTTCCTCGACCAGACCGTCGCGAACCCAGATCGGCAGCGTGCGAGCCGGATAGTCGCGATACATTTCCAGGAGGATTTCGCGGTAGAGGTTGCCGTTGGCCATGATCGCCCTCATTCCCCAAATTGACCGTCCCCAGTTGACGTTAAAAATGGTTAACGAACGGTGAAAGCTTGCGGCCAACGGCGCCATTACTTGCGATTCGCGTCCCGCGTGCAACCGACGGCATTCCAATACCGCCGCCGGATCGGACGCCCTCTTGTGCAGGTGCACATCCGGCATTTCCTTGAGCCCGACATGGCCCTACAAAGTGTCAATGACATCCCCCGTTCCGGCCGAGGCCGGCCCCCTTTCCTCTCCTGCCGTTCGCGCCACCCTGTGGATGGCCGGCGCCGCCGTCACGCTCGCCGTCAGCGCCGTGCTGATCCGCATCGCCGGTCAGACGCTCAACACCTTCGTCATCGTCTTTTTCCGCAATTTCATCGCCGTCATCCTGATGGCGCCGTTCCTCTGCTGGCCGCGGCCGCTCGGCGTCGTGCCGCATCGCCCGAAGCTCCTGATGCTGCGCGCCGTCTTCGCGTTCTTCACCATGTCGATGTGGTTCGGGGCGCTCGCCCACCTGCCGACCGGCGAGGCGGTGGCGCTCAATTTCACGGCGCCGGTCTTCACGACGATCCTTGCCGCCCTGTTCATCGGCGAGCGCGTGCGGTTCCACCGGCTTTCCGCCGTGACTGTCGGCATCGTCGGCGTGCTCATCATCCTGCAGCCGGGCTTTTCCACGGTCACGCCCTACCACGCGCTGCCGCTGGCCGCGGCGATGACCATGGCGGCCGGCAGCGTGATGATCCGGCAACTCGCCCAGAGCGACCATCCGAACGTCATCATCTTCTACACCAGCCTCTTCGTGATGCCGCTGGTGACGCCGTTCGCCGTCGCCAACTGGCAGACGCCGACCGGTGCGGAATGGCTGCTGCTGATCGCCATCGGCATCACCACCACCCTCACCCACCAGTGCATGACGCGGGCGTTCAAGACGGCGGAAGCAAGCTTCGTTGCCGGCATCAGCTTCCTGCGCCTGCCGCTGGCGGTGCTCGCCGCCTGGCTCGTCTTCGACGAGTGGCCGAAGGGCGCGATCTGGCTCGGCGGGATCATCATCGTCGCGGCCAACGTCTACATCGCCCACCGGGAGCTGACGCTCGCCCGGCGCAGCCGCATTTCGGCAGAGAACGACCTCAGCTAGCCGCGGGGCGCGCCCGGCGCTGCTCGGCAAAGACGTTGACGAGGTTGCCGGCGACGATGACGGCACCGCCGACGAACACCCAGACCTCCAGCGGCTCGCCGTAGACGAGGAGCCCGAGGATGGCGATCACCGGCAGGCGGGCGAACTCGATCGGCGCGACGACGGAGGCCGGTGCACAGGAGAGCGCCATGGTCAGGCAATAGTGGGCGGAGAGCCCGCAGATGCCGACGACGACGACCCACGGCGCAAGGCCGGCGGAGAACATGGTCATGCCGCCTGGCAGCGCGCAGGCGAACCCCATCACGCTCTGGCTCGCCGTCATCCAGAACAGGATGCAGAGCGTGGAATCGGTGCGCGACAGGCGCTTGGTCAGCATGGTGTTGAGGGCAAAGCCGAGGGCGCAGGCAAGGCCCGCCGCATGGCCCCATTCCAGCGGCACCACGCCCGGCCGGGCAATGATGAGAACGCCGAAAAAGCCGCAGACGGCGGCCAGCACGCGCCAGCGCGTCAACGGCTCCAAGAGGATGAAGGGCGCGAGCACGGCGACCCAGATCGGGTTGGTGAATTCCAGCGCCACGAGTTGGGCGAGCGGAATGGTGGCGATGCCGAAGAACCACAGGTTCTGGGCCGAGAAGTGGAAGATGTTGCGCAGGAGATGGAGCCCGGCGCGCTGCGTTTTGACCTCGCCGAACCGTCCGGCGACGGCGATCACCGCGACGACGATGGCAAGGCCGATCACCGAGCGGTAGGCCATCAGCTCGAAGGTATCGAGCTCGGCGGCGATTTCCCGGCCGGCGACGGCCATCGCCGAAAAGGAGGCGATGGCACCAAGCATCCACAGGGCGGCCGCGAACGGGCGGGAGGCAGCGGTCATGACGGTGTTCCGAAAAAGCCGTGCGGTCGGCGACGGCGGCAGGCGCGGGCGCCGGACGCAATAGACGGGTGAAATCGTTGGCGGGCGGCCGTTACCGCACGAGGATGGCCCGGAAATCGTTGACGTTGGTGCCGGTCGGACCGGGCACGAAGAGGTCGCCGATGCCGTTGAAGGCGGACCAGGCGTCGTTATCGAGGAGCAGGCGGACCGGATCGAGGCCGCGGGTGCGCATGCGCGAGGCCGTGCCGCCGTCGGCAAAGGCGCCGGCATTGTCCTCCGAGCCGTCGATGCCGTCGGTGTCGGCGGCGAGCGCAGAAATGCCCTCAAGGCCGTCGACGACGCGGGCAAAGGACAGCAGGAACTCCGTGTTGCGGCCGCCCTTGCCGCCGCCGGCGATCGTCACCGAGGTCTCGCCACCGGAGAGGATCACGACGGGCTTCCTGAACGGCCGGTCCTTCACGGCCACCTCGCGGGCGAGCGCGGCGTGGAAGCGGCCGGCCTCGCGCGCCTCGCCCTCGATCGCATCGGACAGGATCACCGCCTCCATGCCGACCCGCTGGGCCTTGACGGCGGCGGCCTCCAGCGAGATCGCCGAGGAGGCGATGATCGCCTGGGTGTTTGCGGCAAAGCGCGGATCGCCCCGCTGCGGCGCCGTCTCCTCGCCGGAGCGCAGGAAGTCGAGGGCCCTCGGCGGCAGGCTGATGCCGAATTCCTCGATCGCCTGGATGGCATCGGTGCGCGACAGGTCATCGGGGATGGTCGGGCCCGAGGCGACCAGCGAGGCGACGTCGCCCGGAATGTCGGAGACGATGAGCGTCGCGACACGTGCCGGCGCCGCGGCGGCCGCCAGCCGGCCGCCCTTGATGCGCGAGAACTGCTTGCGAATGGCGTTCATGGCCGAGATCGGCGCACCGGAACGCAGCAGGGCCTGGTTGATGGCGATCTCGTCGGCAAGCGCGAGGCCGTCGGGCGGGGCCGGCAGGAGGGCGGAGCCGCCGCCGCTGATCAGCGCGATGACGAGGTCGTCGGCAGTGAGGCCCGAGACGGTCTCAAGCAGGCGCGCGGCGCCGGCAAGGCCGGCCTCGTCCGGCACCGGATGGGCGGCCTCGACGATCTCGATGGACGTGCAGGGCGCGCCGAAGCCGTAGCGGGTGACGACGAGACCGGAGAGCGGGCCGTCCCAGACCTCTTCCAGCGCCTTTGCCATCTGGGCCGAGCCCTTGCCGGCGCCGATGACGACGGTACGGCCCTTCGGCGGCTTAGGCAGGTGACGCGCCAGCACCCGGAACGGGTCGGCAGCGGCAACGGCCGCCTCGAACAGTCCTGTCAGAAAAGCCCTGTCGTCTTGCGGCGCGGTCATCGCCTTGTCCCCCAACATCGATACAGGACCTGTTTCGCGCGCCGGACCGGTGCCGTCAAGCGGCGCCGAGCGAAAGTCGCGCGCGAGCGACCGGCGATTGAAACCGGTGATTTAAAGGGACTGATTTTGGGGAGAAATGGTCGGAGTGGCAGGATTTGAACCTGCGACCCCCTCGTCCCGAACGAGGTGCGCTACCAGGCTGCGCTACACTCCGATGCCTGCGGAGCCGTCTTATAGCGATCGAAATGCGGCCCCGCAAGGGCGAATGACCGGCATCCGCAATACCCGTCACAAACGCGTCAGAATGACCGCCAAAGCTTGCCGGCGCGCGGGGCCCGGCCCATGTTGCAGGGCGTGCCGGAAATCGCTATGAGAGGCGCTCCGGCAATCGCGATAGCGCGATCCGTTGGGGCGTGGCCAAGTGGTAAGGCAGCGGCTTTTGGTGCCGCCATTCGCAGGTTCGAATCCTGCCGCCCCAGCCAGCTTTTTCCTCATCGTTCAGTAGCCTCCTCGTCTCCGGCCAGACCGAATGCCCTGCCGAGCCCCCCGGACAAAAAAACCCGGCGGTGAGGACCACCGCCGGGCTTCCAGTTTTCGCCAGTCGGCTCGCGGTCGGCCGGCGGGCGCTGCTATTCCAGGTAGCCCGACTCGTTGGCCTTCGTGACTTCCTCCTTGAAGAGGCCGAGAAGCGCGTCGGCCTTGTCGCCGAAGGTCTTCTCGATGTGCTGTTCGAAGGCCGGCTGGGTCACGGTGCGCATCTCGGCGCGCTGCTCCGGCGTCAGGGCGGTGATCTCCAGCGAGGCGTTGAGGCCGGCGACGCCGCGGTCGGACGCCTCGATGATGCGCGACAGGCCGCGCGAGGCGGCGACGCAGGACTGCGCGGCGTAGCGCAGGATGTCCTTGTTGTGGTCGTCCAGCTTGTCCCAGAAGGTCTTGGAGACCATCAGGATGTAGGGCGAGAACAGGTGGTTGGTGAGCGTCATGTAGTCCTGCACCTCGCCGAAATTGGCGAAGGAGATGATCGGCACCGGGTTCATCTGGCCGTCGATCACGCCGGTCTGCATGGCGGAATAGACCTCGCCCCAGGCCAGCGGATAGGCCTCGGCGCCGAGCGCGTTGATGATGACCTGGTGCGCCGGCACGGTCATGGTCCGCAGGCGGATGCCCTTGAAGTCCGCCAGGTCCTTGATCGGTTTCTTGGAGTTGGTGACGGCGAAGAACCCGCCGGTGTCGGGATAGCCGAGGACGACCACGTCGCCGAGTTCGGTCTCGATATCCTTCTTCAGCGCCTTGCCGAAAGCGCCGTCGAAGACCTCGTAGGTCGCGGCGTTGTCGGTGAAGGCGAACGGCATGTTGAGGATGTCGATCTTGGGATAGTAGGACGCGATCGCACCGGTGGAGGCGATGGTCGCCTGGATCACGTCGCTGCGCACCATCTGTACCTGCTCGGTGAGGGAGCCGAGCTGATTGGCCGGGTAGACCTCTACCGAGATGCCGCCATTGGTGTCGCTGGTGACGATGCTGGAGAACACCTGCGCGCAGGCATGGCCGGGATTGTCGAACGGATCGCCGCCCTTGTTGTCGTGCGCCAGCTTGAGCGTCTCGGCGCCGGCCGTCGCCGCGGCCCCGAGCATCAATGCGGCGGCCAGGCCGCTCGCGATGAACTTCTTCATTTACACAACTCCATTCTCTGTTTGATGGCCCTTGGCGGACCCTTGGTGATCTGGCTTCTTATGGATGTCCGCGCTAAGCGAAGCCCAGCCAACGCGGTATCAGCAGCGCCATGTCTTCCCAGAAGGCGAACAGGACGAGGACGGCGATCTCTGCGACCAGGAACGGCCACAGCTTCATCGCGATGCGCTCCAGCTTCTCGCCGGTCACGGACGACAGCACGAACAGGCAGGCGCCGACCGGCGGCGTCATCAGCGAGATGTTGAGCGCGATGATGAAGATGATGCCGGCGTGGATCGGCTCCAGGCCGATCTGCAGGGCGATCTGCAGGAGCACGGGCGCCAGGATGATCAGGATCGCCGTGACATCCATGATGGTCCCGATCAGCATCAACAGGCCGATGATCAGGAGAATGAGGACGTAGCGGTTCTCCGAGATCGCGAGCATGGCCTCGGCGATGGCCTGGGGCACGCGGTTGAAGCTCATCCACCAGCCGAGCGTCGAGGCAAAGCCGATGATGACGAAGATGACGCCGCTGACGACGGCGGTGCGCAGCAGCAACCGGCACAGCACCTTGAAGGTGATGTTGCGGTAGACGAAGACGCCGAGGGCGAGCGCATAGGCGACCGCGACGGAGGCCGCCTCGGTCGGCGTCACCACGCCGCCGAGGATGCCGCCGAGAATGATCAGCGGCATGATGAGGGCGGCGATCGAACGGAAGAATGCGCCCATGAGTTCGCCGAAGGTCGCCCGGCGCTCCGGCTCCGGCAGCCCGTTGCGCCTGGCGCCGAGCGCGATCACCGCCATGCAGACGGCGCAGATGAGGAGCCCCGGCAGGATGCCGGCGGCGAAAAGACCGCCGATCGACACGCCCATCAGCGAGCCATAGACGACCATGATCCCGGAGGGCGGGATGGTCGGGCCGATGATTGAGCCGGCGGCGGTGACCGCGCAGGCATAGTCGCGCCGGTAGCCCTGGCGCACCATTTCCGGCACCAGCGTCTTGCCGAAGGCGGCGGCATCCGCCGTCGCCGCCCCCGTCAGGCCGGCGAACAGGACCGAGGCGACCATGTTGGCGTGGGCCAGGCCGCCGCGGAAATGGCCGACCAGCACATGGGCGAACCGCATGAGCTGCTGGGTGATGCCGACATGGTTCATGATCTCGCCGGCGAGGATGAAGAAGGGCATCGCCAGGAACGGGAAGATGTCCAGGCTGTTGAACATCCGGCTCGGCCCCATGGCGAGGAACTGCGGGCCACCCATCTGGACGATGCCGACGAGACCGGCGATGCCGATCGAAAAGCCGATCGGCGTGCCGATGATGAGCAGGAGGCCGAAGGCGATTGCCACGATCATTGGCGTCAGGCCTCCATGTTTTCTTCAAGGTGATAGCGGCCGAGGTCGCGCACCATGACCAGAACCATCTGGATCGCGGCCAGTCCGGCCGCCGCCGGGATCGCCGTATAGGCCGGCGCGAGCGTCATGCCGAAGATCATCGCCTGACGCGTCTGGCCGGACTGGGCGAAGCCGACGCCGAACCAGAACAGGTAGAGAAAGAGCATCAGGGTGATGAAATCGGAGAGCATCAGCACGCCGCGCCGCACCGTCTCCGGCATCAGGTCGGTGAACATGGTCAGGCCGATATGTTCGCGGCGCACGATGCCGGTGGAGATCGCCAGCATCACCGTCCAGATCATCAGGTAGCGGGCGAGCGGCTCCGGCCAGTTGAACTGCCAGTGGAAGTAGTAGCGATCGATCACCCCGATCCACACGTCGAGGACGAGGGCCGCCATCAGGGCGATGAGAACGACCTCCACGCCTCGGTTGAGCCAGTCGCTGAGCTTGGCTGCCGCTTGTCTGATCATTGGGTTCCCTCTGGTCCTTCCGGTCAGTCGACGCGCCCGCGGGCGGCCACGGGGACCCGTTCCACGGAGCCGTCGCCGGCGACGAGATGGACGGCGTCGAACAGGTTGGTGACCACGCAGGCGTGATTGGGAATGACCTCGAGGCGCTCGCCGATCGCCGGCCGCACCGCACAGGCCGCAACGTCGACGACGCCGTGCTCCTCGCTGAGGGAGGCGATCCGCGCTTCCGGGTAGGCGGGCAGGTAACCGAAGCCGTCGAGGCCGAGCGTGTCGCTCGACAGCGTCTTGGAGCCGGCATCGAGGACGACCCGCTCCGCCGTCGGCGCCGAGACGACGGTGGCCAGAACCCGCAAGGCGCAGGCGTCAACGTCGCAGACGCCGCGCGCGATGAGGGAGCGGTCCATGTAGACGTAGGTGCCGGGCCGGTATTCGGTGATCACGGCGGCCGCCTCGTGGGCCTGCCAGATGTCGGGCGTGCCGCCGCTGGTGACCGTCGGCACATCGAGGTCGGCGTCCTCCAGAAGGCGTTGGGCGTTCGCCAGCCAGTCCGCGGCCTCGCGCGGCCTTCCGGCCGGCGGATAGGTCATCAGCCCGCCGAAACTGAGGCCCTCGGCCGCGTCGATCCGGCGGGCGAGCGTCATCGCTTCCTCGGCGCTCTGGACGCCGCAGCGGCCCATGCCGGTGTCGCATTCGACGAGCACCGTGAGCGGCTTTGCCGCGCCGGCGAGGGTCCCGGCATAGCCGGCGATGGTCTCGGCGCTGTCGGCGACGACGGCGAGCGCGATGCGCTCGTTCAGCGCCTTCAGGCGCTTCAGCTTGGCGGCGCCGAGGATGTTGAAGGTGAGGAGGATGTCGGTGAGGCCCGCATCGGCCATGACCTCGGCCTCACCCAGCTTCTGGCAGGTGATGCCGCAAGCGCCGAGCTCGACCTGGCGCGCGGCGAGGCTGGGCAGCTTGTGGGTCTTGATGTGCGGCCGAAGCGTCAGGCCGTGCGCATCGGCATAGTCCTGCGCCCGGCGCAGATTTTCCTCCACGCGGTCGCGGTAGATCAGGACAGCCGGCGTTTCGATATCGTCCAGTGTCACGTCAGATATCTCCTAGTCGCCCACGGGCCGGCCGGGATCGCTCATGTTGAGGCCGGACAGGCTGATGCGGATGCGGCGCAGACCCTCCAGCACGCTCGGACCGATCAGTTCGGCGGTCGTCATGGCGATCAGGTCAATGATGAACAGCAGCGCGTAGCGGCCGGAGGTCGGCTTGAAGAGCTGCGTGTCCGGGGCGATGATGAAGGGCAAGGCGACATCCGCCTCCTTCGCCAGATCCGAATCGGGACTGGTGATGGCGACCGTGCGCGCGCCGTATTGCCGGGCGATGCCAACGGATTCGATCACCGAATTGGCCTGGCCCGAGGCGGAAATCGCAAAGATGAGCGAGTGCTTGTCGCAGACCGCTGCCGACATGCGCTGCATCTGCCCGTCGGTGTGGCCGACGATGGGCAGCCCCAGCCGGAACAGCCGGTTCTGCATCTCCACCGCACCCATGGAGGACACCCCGCCCGACCCGTAGGCGCAGATATGCTTGGCGTTGACGGCCATCTCCGCCACCGCGTTGACGACGCTCATGTCGATGACGTCACGCACGCGCTGCATGGCTGCCGTCGCGCCGTCGCTGACGGCGTCGAGGACGCGGGCATCGCGCTCGTCGCGCACCAAGGGCTCGGGAAACAGGTAGAGCCCGCCGATCGCCAGCACCTGGGCGAGCTGGAACTTGAAGTCGCGCACGCCCTCGCAGCCGAGCGCACGGCAGAAGCGGGTCACCGTCGGCTCGCTGACCCCGGCGCGCAGGGCAAGGTCCGCGATCGGGGCCTTCGAGGCGTAGGAGATGTCGGCGAGGATGATCTCGGCCAGGCGCTTTTCGGCCTTGCTGCCATCGGCGGCACATATCCGCAATCGATTGACGATGTCGCCCGTGGTCACGCTGCTGCCCCGACTTTTTTGCCATAGCGCCTGGTTCCGCAAAAAAGCTTGGCGGAAAAAATGAAAAAAAACAACATGAATTTTTGTTGACGTTTCACAGAAACACGCGCCTTTTTCGCTCTTGCATCAAAAATGAAAGAAACTTACGTTCATTTGTCGCACCACTTCCCCTCACTTGGAGCCCCCCGAAATGCCCAAAAAAGTCTTCGGAAACGCGGCCGTGCCGCTCTCGCCCGCCGTCCGCGCCGGCGACTTCGTCTTCGTATCCGGCCAGGTCCCGGCCGATTCCGACGGCAGCATCGTTGCCGGCGGCATCGAGGCGCAGACGAAGCAGGTGATGGAAAACGTCAAGGCGGCGCTGGCGCTTGCCGGCGCGGAGCTTTCCGACGTCGTCAAGACCACCGTCTGGCTGGAGGACGCGCGCAACTTCGCCGCCTTCAACAAGGTCTATGGCAGCTACTTCCCGAGCGAGCCGCCGGCCCGCACCACGGTGGAATCGCGCCTGATGGCCGAGATCAAGATCGAGGTGGAAGCCGTCGCCTATAAGCCCGAATAGCCGGCACCGGCCGCGCCACAAGGGGCATCAACCATCAACGACATGCAGTTCTGGATAGACAGATGACACTTGATCTCGTCCTCACCGGCGGCCGCGTGATCGACCCCTCGCAGGGGATCGACCGCATCGCCGATGTCGGCTTTTCCGGCGGCAAGGTCGCCACCATTGCAGACGGCCTGGCATCAAATGCGCGGAACGTCCGCGACGTTTCCGGCAAGATCGTCACGCCGGGCATCATCGACCTGCACACCCACGTCTATTGGGGCGGCACCTCGCTCGGCATCGACGCGGAGGAATTCGCCCGGGCGAGCGCGGTGACGACCTGCGTCGACACGGGCAGCGCCGGTCCGGGCAATTTTCCTGGCTTCCGCAAACACGTCATCGAGCCGAGCCAGACCCGCATCCTGGTCTATCTGCACGTCTCCTTCGCCGGAATTTACGGTTTCGATCCGCAGATCATGGTCGGCGAGAGCCACGAGTTCAGGCTGATGGCGCCGGGCCACGCGCGCGAGGTGATCAAGGCCAATCGCGACGTCATCGTCGGCATCAAGGTGCGCGTCGGCCGCCACGCCAGCGGCCCGCAGGGCATCGCGCCGCTCGACGTGGCGCTGGGGCTGTCCGACGAGACAGGTCTTCCTGTTATGTGCCACATCGACGAGCCGCCCCCGTCCTACGAGGCGGTGGTCGCCAAGCTGCGCAAGGGCGACGTCCTGACCCACTGTTTCCGCCCCTTCCCCAACACGCCGGTGATGGGCGACGGGCGGGTCAAGGACGAGGTCCTGGCGGCGCGCGAGCGGGGCGTCTATTTC
Source organism: Rhodobium orientis (assembly GCF_003258835.1). Lineage (GTDB taxonomy): Bacteria > Pseudomonadota > Alphaproteobacteria > Rhizobiales > Rhodobiaceae > Rhodobium > Rhodobium orientis. The sequence continues at coordinate 24,369 of NZ_NPEV01000050.1, forward strand.
GACATCGGCCACGGCATGGGCTCGTTCGCCTACAAGACCGCACGGGCGATGCTGGCCGCCGGTTTCCCCCCCGACACCATCTCCTCGGACGTGCACGCCTTCTGCCGGAAGGGCCCGGCCTACGACCAGCTCACCACCATGACCAAGTTCCTCGGCCTCGGCATGCCGCTTGGCGAGGTGATCGCGCGGGCAACCGCCAGGCCGGCGGCGGCGCTGAAACGGCCCGAACTCGGCACCCTGGCGACGGGCGCCGCGGGCGATGCCTCCATCCTGTCGCTGCAGCCCGGCACGCACCGCCTGGAAGACGTCGTCGGCGAGATCCTGACGGTCGACGAGCGGCTTGTCGCGGAGGGCGTCGTCATCAACGGACGCTGGTGGTATCCGCAATGATCTGGGAAAGGCTCGCCACTACCGACTTTACGGCCATCGACCGGCGCACGGTCGTCGTGCTGCCGATCGCCGCCGTCGAACAGCACGGCCCCTATCTGCCGCTCTCCGTCGACTGCGACATCGGCCAGCACCTGCTTGCCGCCACCGATGCGGTCGTCGGCGAGGACATGCTGATCCTGCCGCAGATCAAGGTCGCGTGCTCCGAGCATCACATGGATTTCGCCGGCACCCTGACGGTGACGCCGGAGGCCTTCCTGCTCTATGCGTCCGAGCTCCTGGAATCGGTGATCGCGCACGGCTTCTCGCGCATCGTCATCTTCAACAGCCATGGCGGGAACCAGGCGATCGGCCGTGTGCTCACCGATAAGATCGGCGCCGCGCACCGCGAGTGCCTGGTCGTCATGGCGACGTGGTGGACACTGGCGCATGCGGCCCTCGCCCCGATCCAGGAAAGCGCGCGCGGCGGCGTCAACCATGCCTGCGAATTCGAGACGTCGCTGATGATGGAGGCGCATCCGGACAGCGTGCGGGTCGACGCCATCGGCGGCATGCAGTGCGCGCCGACCTTCGCCTGGGCGGAAGAGGACATGATGCACGCCGCCGGCGCCGGGCTTTTCCGCACCATGTACGACAAATCGAACGGGACCGGCACGGTCGGCGATCCCTCCTTTGCGACGGCGGAAAAGGGCGCGCGGATCCGCGAGGCGGTCGTCGAAGCGTTCGCCGCCGTCATCCGCGACCTCAAAAGCGCGGAAGCCGCGCCGCGACCGCCGGCGGTGCTCGGCGGTTAACCAGGGGACGACCCGAGATGACGGAGACGGATTTTCTGCGCTGCACGGCCTGCGGACGGGACACGGACATCGCGGACGTCCCCTCCCTCTGCCCGTCCTGCGGCGAAATCCTCGACCTGCACATCGCGCCCCGGGAGCGAGAACCCGAGGTCGCGAAGCCCGTCGGCCTGTGGCGCTGGGCGGACCACTTGCCGCACTGCCGGCCAGAGCACCGCATCAGCCTCGGCGAGGGGCAGTCGCCGCTGCTCGCCGCCCCCCGGCTCGCCGGCGACCTCGGCCTCAAGAATCTCTGGATCAAGAACGACTCCATCATGCCGACGGCATCGTTCAAGGATCGGGCGGTGGCGCTGGCGACGTCGCTTGCCCGCAACTATGGCCGGCCCGGCCTCGTGCTGTCCTCCAGCGGCAATGCCGGCGCCTCGGGCGCCGCCTATGCGGCCCGGGCCGGCCTGCCGCTCGTCGTCTTCGTACCGGCGAGCGCACCGGAGGCCAAGCTCCGGCAGATCGCGGCGGCGGGCGCACGCCTCGTCACCATCGACGGCAAGACGTCCGACTGCTGCCGCCTCGCCGACGAGCTTGCGCGCGCGCGCGGCTGGGTCAACCTGACCACCACCTACCACAATCCCTACGGCGTCGACGCCTATGCGACCCTCGCCTACGAGACGGTCCGGCTCGACCCCGATGTGGTGCTGCTGCCGGTCTCCAGCGGCCCAATACTTGCCGGCATCATGAAGGGATATGCGCGGCTGAAGGCGGCCGGGACGATCACGCGCATTCCGCGCCCCATCGCGGTCCAGTCCGCCGCCTGCGCGCCAATCGTGCGCGCCTTCGAGACGGGCGGCGCCATAGAACCCTGGGACCACCAGCCGACCATCGCGTCGGCCCTCAACGACACACTGGCGGGCTACGAGCACGACGGCGACTACACGCTGTCCTGGATCCGCCGGCACAATGGCGCGGCCGCTGCCATCGACGACGACACGGTCCGCGCCGGTGTGCGCAAACTCGCCCGAACCGAGGGCATCCTAGTGGAGCCGAGCGCGGCCGTCCCCATCGCGGCGATCCCGACGCTGATCGAGCGCGGCCTCATAAGCCGCGACGAGCGCATCCTCGCCGTCGCCACCGGCCACGGCCTGAAGGACTTAAGCTGGGTCGAGGTCGAGGCCGACGCCCGCGGGCTGTCGCCCGAGACGGATATCTTCGCGCTTCTGGCCTCTTGAGCGCTGACGGGCAAAGGGACAGGCCCCTTTTTTGACGGGCCACGGGTTTTCGCGCACGTGCCCTCAGTGCCGGCATGTGATGGATCATGCCGGGTCCGAATCCGGCCGGTTCAGCGGCCCCGATTGCCCTCCCAGGCATATGTGCCGGTGTCGCCAGACGCGCAGCGAATTGCCGTTGGGCGCGGCCGCCGCCGCAAGACCGGGGGTCCTTCGGAAGGCTTGCGAGCGAAGCCCAACCGGACTTTCCCCAGGGTGCCGTCATTTCCAAATCCAGCTCGCTCCGCAACCAGCGCACTCGATTGCGGAAGGCGCGCTCTTGCCGTGAGCTGGCTAATTGTGTATGACGTTTTTATGAAGGAGTAATTGACTGATAAAGATAAAGAATTTGGGCCATGAAAAATCAGAAGCTCGGTTTCATTCGTGAGGAAACGGCGAAGAGGTTCGCTGGCGGCAGTGACGTGGCGTTCCCGACGGAGAACCACCCCAAGTTCATCACCAATTCCAACAGCACGTTGTCGCTCCTGCTCTCGCGCGACGGAAGCACGGTGCGGAAAATCATCAAATGCGAGTCGGATGGCCTGGCAGGGAACACGCTCAATGAAGCGCTGTTTTACCTGACGATCGCCGGCAATCTCCCTCGCAGAAATATTGTCGTGCCCAAATTGTTCGGCGCCCGCCTCATCGAAGGCCATTGTATGGAGCTGGACATCGAATTCGTCGACGGCACGGAAGTGTTGGGCATTGAGGACAAATCGACGGCAGCATTCGCCTTCGGCAAGGCGGCCGCGTTTCTCAACCATGCTGTTCAATGTGAGGAAAACTGGTGGCTTCCCCGCAGTTACGGCATCGGAAACGTGCTCAAGAGCAAGTCGACGCACGATCTTGAAGATCTCTTAGCGTCCGTCTCTCGTTCGGACTTGCTTCCGGACTACCAGGCTTTCCTAAGCCAGGCGGACGAAATCAACGCCATGTACGACGAAGGGTACCCGACGATCTGTCATGGCGACGCCAACGACCAAAACATCCGACGGACCGAAGACGGGTCCAGCATCGTCGCTTTCGATTGGGCGAGAGTTTGCGCCGGACGCGTGGGTGACGATCTTGCTCGAATTGTCTATCCGGCTCTCATTATGAAGACCAGCAATGAGACGGTCGAACTGCTCAGGGCAGCAGAGCGCAATATTGTCGACCAATACATGAATGGCCTGAATTCCGAGCGGGTTGAGGCTGGCGAGCCGGCTTTTGATCGGGCCTTGGTCGAGCGATGCGCACATATCAAGACAGTGGCGCTCTGCTTTGGTATCGTGCCACTTCTGAGACGTGTCTTGACTCGGCTGCGGAATTCCTCCTCTTTCGATATTCGGTTAAGAACTGCGCAGGCATTTCTCGAATTGATGGCCGAAAGGGCCAGAAACTTGACCACCGAAGGGAGCAATTTCGGCATGACGACTGCGAAAATCGAGGATCGGTACTACGGATCGGTCGTTTCCGAATACGATCAAGCCCGCGCGAAAACAGAACGGTGGTGGCTAGAAGATGCCGCGGTGAGGAAATACCTCGAAAACCATAAGAACGCCTCGGTCCTCGATCTTCCCGTCGGCACTGGCCGGTTCATGAGCGCTTATAAGGCGCTGGAGATGAAACTGAACGCCGTCGACGTTTCGGATGCGATGCTGAACCGGGCCCGCGAGTTCGCTCAGGAACTCGATTATCAAGACGGCACGTTCGCGACGGGCGATGCGTTGAAACCTCAACCGCCGGAGTTTGAGTCCGATGTCGGCGTGTGCATGCGCTTTCTCAACTGGCTCGCCCGTCCAAACGCCGAAATGGCGTTCATGAATATCGCCGCTGCCAGCAAACGCGCCATGATCTTCGGCGTGACCTATATCGACGAAAGCAAGTTTGAGGGCAAAGAGCGCGCGCGCATCGAAAAGAACCTGGCGAATGCACATACCAAACCAGTCGCTGAAGGATTGCCGCCCAACGGGGCGCACAGCATGGTCTTGTTGCGCGAATGGATCGAGAAGGCCGGATTTGAGATCCGCGATGAAACGCTGATTTTTGAGACCAAAAACCGCGTGGAGAACAAGGTCTTTTACCTGATCCGAAAATAGTAGTCAGACTTGCCGGATCGACCCGATCTCCTGCCTTCCTGACGCTTCTTTCCGTGCTATTTCGGATTGAATAGGGCCGTGACGGCGGTTGCCTGTTCATCAACGGAAATGCCCATGCTGTCGATCGCATCGGCGGTCGGCCGGATATTTTCTGCTACGGACAATGATCGCTCGCCTTTGCGAAGCATGGATTGCTGCGAATTTCCTTCGGTTTCCGCGGCCTTAAAGAGCCCCAGTTCCGGGCGATGGTATCCGGCAGAGAACGCGGTCATTGTGACTTGCGTCCGGGCGCTGTCTTCCCGTCGGAGCATCTGATCTTCGCTGAATCCGGCTCCCGCTTATGTAGGCTCCTGCTCCAACAGAACGCCTCTCGTGCGGCCCCTTCTTCGGCTTCTGCCGCCCAGCCAGCTTTCTTGGCATTCGCAGCGACCGACCTTTTCCCCGGCCGTCGACGGACGATCCGTCAGTGGACGCAGCGGGAGTTCGTCGCGGTGCCCGCCGGCTTGTTGCCCTCGGCGCGGTCGATGGCCTGTTTTTCCGTCGCGGCCGCGCCGAAGGCCTCGGCGAGGCGGTCGAACTGCTCGGTCGTCAGGTGCAGGGTCATGTTGCCGAGGTCGAGATGCACCGCGCCGCAGTCTGCGCAGTATTTGATTTGGCAGATGTCGCTGCTGACGAGGGATCTGTTCTTGCAAGGCTTGCTCATGGCGGATCTCCGTTTGGGGTTGCAGCGAGGTCTCTGAAGTATTTCTCGTGACTATCGGATCGCTCCGAACGCCCTAGACGGGCAGGCCGAAATCGCCCGCGATCAGCTTCAGCCAGGCCGCCAGCCGCTCGTCGGTTTGGCCGGACTGGTTGTCCTGGTCGAGGACGAGGCCGAGGAACTCGCCGTCGTCCTCCGCCAACGAGATGTCGTACTCGTAGCCGTCGACCGGCCAGCGGCCGACGAGCTTTGCCCCACGATCCTGGAAAAACTCGTGCAGGAAGTAGATGGCGTTGACGAATTCGTGCGGGTATCCGACCTGGTCGCCGAGGCCGTAGATGGCGACGGTCTTGCCGGAAAAATCCGCGTCCTCGATCTGCGGCAGGAACTCTTCCCAGCTCTCCGCCTGGCAGTCCGCGCCGAGGCCCGGCAGCAATCCCTCGGCAAGGGTCGGCGTGCCAAGGATCAGGTAGTCGTAGCTCAAGAAATCGTCGACCTCGGTGCGATTGACGTTGAGCGGCTTTGCCATCAATTCATCGTCGAAGCCCTTCTTGATCATCTTTGCGATCTTGCGCGTATTCCCGGTATCGGTCCCGAAAAACAATCCGATTTTCGCCATGTCGGTGATTACCTGCCCCCGTTGATGCATTGGCAATGCGTGCCGGGCTCGCAGCCGGCTCAGGGAGCACAAAGCAGGCCGCGTGCCATTTTGCCGTACGCCAGCAGGGCTGATCTAATTCATTGTTTATGAATTGCTTTTCCGCGCTTTCAGCCAGTGCTAGCGGAAACCGTCATTGTCCGATTGAGAATAATTGTCATTGTCGGTTGCGCCAATTGTCGGGAAAGGCACAAAGGGCGGTGGACCGGACCCTGCCGCCCCGGCGACGTGACGAGGGAGCACGTCGCTCGACAGCACCCTCCGCTTCACTCATCGTCTCGAAGCAAAAACCAAGACACAGGAGGCCTTTCCATTGCCTTCCTCTCCGGCTCGCCGAACTTGAAAATATTGTAAGCTAGTGTCATAAATACTGGCGTAATAGTCAAGAAAATCAAGAAGAAGAATGAAAAATACACGGAAATATAAAATATAGCTTTCTGCATCGGGATTTCACGACCAAATACGGCATCCAGAACAGCGATGACACCAAGTATGATTGAAATCAGGAAATTCCATTTCAGGTGTTTTCTCTTCACAACCGCCCATACTCCTCTTGTTTTTGTTCAAACCGGGCTGGCGCAATTCCGGCTCAATGTCGCCAGGGCTGCTGCAATCCTAGCAGAACCATCTTACAGCCCCTTCCCGCATCGCGCGCGGGCAAACCGGTCGCACCGGGCGGCGCAAAATTGCTGTTGAAATCGATTGCAGAACGCCCTTACCATGCCGGCCCAGAGGACGTCCGCTCCTTCAGGATCGGTCTCACGTCTTCTAAGCCTTTGTGCGCGAAGCCGGGTTCTCCCCGCAACGACAAGGCTCTTCCGGCGCATCCCGCCGGGCGCTTTTCGGGGCCACCGCTTCGCTTCGGGAGGAAGTGATGATCAAGAACACCAGTATCGCCCTTGCGACGGCAGTTGCCCTTGCCGCCTCGCTCGCCACCGCCCATGCCGAAAGCTACAAGATCGGCCTTTCCAACGGCTGGGTCGGCAGCGAATGGCGCACCCAGATGATCGACGAGGCGAAAGCTGCCGCCGCCGCCTGGAAGGAAAAGGGCGTCGATGTCGAGGTGCTCGTGCAGAGCGCCAATGTGGACGTGCCGGGCCAGGTCGCCCATGTCCGCAACTTCATCTCCGATGGCGTCGACGCCATCATCATCAATCCGAACAGCCCGACCGCCTTCGACCCGGTTTTCGCCCAGGCCAAGGACGCCGGCATCCTGGTGATCGCCACGGACTCCGAGGTCTCCTCGCCGGACGCCACCTATGTCGGCATCGACCAGACCGGCTGGGCCAAGGCCTCGGCCAAGTGGCTCGCCGAAACGCTTGAGGGCAAGGGCAAAGTCGTCGCCATCAACGGCGTCGCCGGCCATCCGGCCAACGAGATGCGCGTCGCCGGCTACACCTCGGTGTTCGAAGAATATCCGGACCTTGAGGTCGTCAACGAGGTCAACGGTAACTGGGACCAGGCCCAGGGCCAGCAGGCGATGCAGAACCTGCTCGCCACCTATCCGGACATCGACGGCGTCTGGGTGCAGGACGGCATGGCCGCCGGCGCCTGGAAGTCGATCATGGATGCCGGCAAGACCGGCGACATCGCCGCCACCGGCGAGATCCGCAAGGACTTCCTCGATCTGTGGGTCGCCAACGATCTCAATTCCGGTGCCGCAGTCAATCCTCCGGGCGTGATGGCGAGCGCGCTCAACGTCGCCGTCTTCATGCTGAAGGGCCGCGAGTTGAAGGAACCGGCGACCGCCGGCCAGTACGGCAACGCGCTTTACCTGCCGATCCCGTTCATCGACGGCGACAACGTCGCCAAGGTGCATGAGGAGCTGGAAGGCAAGCCGGGCTATTATTCCTACACCAGCCAGCTTTCGATCGACGAAGCGGAAGCGCTGTTCAAGTAGGACGCAACCGGACAAAAGGCGGGGTGCGGGCGGACGCGCGCATCCCGTTTCCCGGAACTTTTCGGAAAACGCAGCCATGTCGAAGCTGGAGCTCAGCGGCGTAAGCAAGACTTACGGCGCCACGGTGGCGCTCAGGCGCGGCGACCTTTCGGTCGAGGCCGGCGAAGTCCACGTCCTCGTCGGATCGAACGGGTCGGGCAAGAGCACGCTCTGCAAGATCGTCGCCGGCAGCGTCAAGCCGGACGGCGGGCGCGTCGCCATCGACGGTGAGCCGGTCGCGATCGGCGGGCCGAAGGCCTCCAAGGCCAAGGGCATCGGCATCTTCTACCAGGAACTCAGCCTTGCCGCGCACCGTACGGTGGAGGAGAACATCTGCCTTGCCGACATGCCGGTGACGGCCGGTCTCTTCGTCGACCGCAAGGCTCTGTCGAAGCGGGCGGAAAAATATATTGCGTTGTTTGAGACCGTCTCCGGCGACGACTTTGCCGCCGAAACCGTCGTCGGCAATCTGCGCGCCGACCAGCGCCAGCTCGTGGAGATCATGAAGACGCTGGCGACCGAGGCACCGATCCTGATCTTCGACGAGCCGACTTCCGCGCTCGATCGGGCGCAAGCGGAGCGGTTCTTCGAAATCCTCGGCGACCTGAAGGCCGAGGGGCGCAGCATCATCTTCATCTCGCACCGCATGGACGAGATCTTTGCCGTCGGCGACCGGGTCACGGTGATGCGCGACGGCGAGACCGTCGGCACGCGGATCCTTGCCGAGACCGAGCCGACGGCCGTCATCCAGCTCATGGTCGGCTCCAAGGACGACCTCGCCGAGGCCGCCGTCAACCCGCCCGACGCGGCCGAGCGCTCCGGCACGCCCGTCCTGGAGGTCTCCGGCTTTTCGGGGCCGGGCTTTCGGGACATCAGCTTTTCCGTTGCCGCCGGCGAGATCCTCGGCTTCGGCGGCCTGCACGGCCAGGGCCAGTCGGCGGTGCTGCGCTCCCTTTTCGGCGCCGAGCCCTATGGCGGCGGGCGGATCTCGCTGGAAGGCACGCCGGTGCACTACAGCAATCCGCGCGATGCCATCCTCCTCGGCATGGCCTATGTCTCCGGCGACCGCGGCCGCGATGGCATCGTCAACGGGCGGCCGATTTTCGAGAACGTCGTGCCGGTGCATTTCCTGCGCAATGGGCTGAAGATCGTGCAGCCGAAGGTGCTGAAAAAGCGCGTCGACCCGGCGCTCGATGCCCTTCGCACCAAATATGCGAGCCTGTGGCAGGCGATCAATTCGCTCTCCGGCGGCAACCAGCAGAAGGTGGTGATCGCCCGCTGGCTGGTCGACCAGCCGACCGTGCTGCTCCTCGACGACCCGACCAAGGGCGTCGACCTTTCGGCCAAGTCGGACCTCTTCGCATTGATCCGCGAGCTCGCCCGCGAGGGCATGGGCATCGTGCTCTATTCGTCCGAGGACGCCGAACTCCTCAACAACGCCGATCGCATCCTGGTCTTCAACCAGGGCCGCGTCACGCGCGAACTCACCGGGGCGGACCGCACCCGCTTCAACCTCTACCACGCTGCGTATGAGGCCGCGTCATGACCGCCGTTGCCGCGACCAGACCCCCGGGCCGCCTGAAGCGCGTTTTCGAGCGCTATCCGTTCCTGCCGGCCTTTTGCATCTTCATCGTGCTTTTGGCCCTCAACGGCGTGTTCTCGCCGGCGAGCCTGTCCGCGCGAGGGCTTACCGGCCTTCTCTCCACCTATCTCGCCCTGATGCTGCTCGCCATCGGCCAGACCTTCGTCGTCTATGCCTCCGACATCGACTTTTCCAACGGCGCGATCCTGTCGCTGGTCAACGTCGTCATTATCGTCTTCATGGAGCAGATGGGCGGCTCGGGCCTTTCGGTGACGGCCGCGCTTGCCGTCGGCATCGGCGTCGGGCTCGCCTGCGGCCTCGTCAACGGCATCGTCGTCGCGGCGCTGCGCCTGCAAGCGGTGGTCGCCACCTTCGCCACCAGCATCTTCTTCACAGGCCTGGCGCTCTATGTGCTGCCGGTCGCCGGCACACCAGCGCCGCGGCTCTTCTGGCGCACCTATGGCGGGCGCTTCTTCGAGGTCCCGTTCGTCGTCTTTGCCGCGCTCGGCATCGCCCTCATCGTCTACCTCCTGGTGCGCACCCGGCTCGTCACCCGGCTGCTCGCCGTCGGCGACGATGCCCAGGCGGCCTACCAGTCCGGCCTGCCGGTGACCCTCATCCGCATCGGCGGCTATGCGCTCTCCGGCGTCTTTGCCGCCCTCGCCGCGTTCTGCGTCACCGGCGACACGGCGAGCGGCGATCCCCTCGTCGGCGCCAAGATGACGCTGTTCGGCGTTGCCGCCGTGGTGCTCGGCGGCACGGCCCTGTCCGGCGGCTTCGGCACGGTCGTCGGCTCCGCCCTCGGTGCCTTCATCATCGGGCTCATCAACGCGCTGGTCTATTTCGTCGGCACGCCGTCGCAATGGCAGAACCTCGTCCAGGGCCTCGTCATCCTCATCGCCCTGATGCTCGGCATTATGGTTTCCAGGAGGGCCCGGGCATGAGTGCGACGGAGACCACTCCCGTGAAAACCTCCTCGGTGCTTGCCGTGCTGCGCCAGCCGCTCTTGATCGCGATCGTGCTGATCGGCGTGCTGCTCGCCTTCGGCGAGGCGCTGTCGCCGGGCTTTGCGTCCGGCGAGCAGATCCTCCGGCTGCTGGTCGTCGCCTCGCTGCTCGGCCTCGTCGCCGCCGGTCAGAACCTCGTCATCCTCGCCGGCCGGGAGGGCATCGATCTCTCCGTCGGCGGCATCGTTTCGCTTAGCGCCATCGTCGCCGGCAACGTCATGAGCGGCCAGGACGCCAGCATCCCGCTCGCCATCCTTGCCTGCGTCGCCACGGGCGCGCTCTTCGGCTTCCTCAATGGCGTCGGCGTCACCGTCATGCGCATCCCGCCGCTGGTCATGACGCTCGGTATGCTGGGCGTCTTGCAGGGCCTCCTCGTCGTCATCCGCCAGGGCATCCCGTCCGGCAAGGCGGCGCCGGCGCTCGCCGATTTCGTCGCCAAGCCGTTCCTGTTCGGCCTTCCCGGCACGATCTGGCTGTGGGTCGCCGTCGGCCTCTTCATGGCATTCCTGTTGCGGCGAACGGTGTTCGGCCAGCGGGTCTACGCCATCGGCTCCAACGAGCACGCCGCCTTCATGGCCGGTGTGCCGGTCAAGCGCATGCGGGTCGCGGTCTTCACCTTTTCCGGCATCTTCGCGGCCATCGCTGGCCTCTGCCTTCTCGGCTATTCCGGCTCGTCCTTTTCCAATGTCGGCGAGCAGTACATGGTCCCGTCGATCATCGCCGTCGTCTTCGGCGGCACGCCGCTTGCCGGCGGCAAGGGCGGCTATACCGGAACCATGGCCGGCGCGGTGCTGCTGACGATCCTGCAGAGCATCCTCACCACCGTGAACATCGACGAGTCCGGCCGCCAGATGATCTACGGCGCCACCCTCCTCGTCCTCATGCTGTTCTACGGCCGCGGCCGGCGCATGCGGGGTTAGCGAGCACTCGAAGATGACCCGCCGCACCAGGATCAAGGACATCGCGGAAAGGCTGGGCCTTTCCCCGGCGACCGTTTCCCGCGCGCTGGCCGAAAGCCCGCTGGTCGCAAAAGAGACCCGCGACCGGGTCCGCGAGGTCGCCGACGAACTGCACTACCGGCCCAATGTCAGCGCCCGCAACCTGCGCACGAAACGCTCCATGGCCGTCCTCATGGTCGTGCGCGACGTCGTCAACCCGTTCTACCTGGAGATCCTGAAGGGGGTGGAGGCGACCGCGCGGGCCGCCGGCTATGCCGTCCTGATGGGCAATGCGGAAAACGATCCGGACCGCGAGGACGAGTATTTCGACATGCTCTATGACGGCCACGCCGACGGCATGATCCTGATGACCGGCAAGTGGCCGCGGCGCCACCGCAACGCGGTCGAGGCGGGCGGCCTGCCGGTCGTCGTAGCGCTGGAGATGATCGAGGGAAGCCGCCTCCCCCATTTGCAGATCGACAATGAAGGGGCCGCCGCCGAAGCCGTCCGCCACCTCATCGAGATCGGCCATACCCGCATCGCCCATGTCACCGGCCCGCTGCCGGAGGTGATGAGCGTGAAGCGCATGGCCGGCTACATCCGGGCGATGAAGGAGGCCGGGCTCACGCTTCCCGACGACTATGTCGTCAAGGGAAACTTCTCGCTCCATTCCGGCATGGCGGCGGCCCGCTTCCTGATGGCGCTGGAGGAGCCCCCGACAGCGCTCTTTGCCGCCAATGACGAGATGGCGCTCGGCGCTATCCATGAGATGCGCGCCCTCGGCTTTGACGTTCCCGGCGACATTTCCGTCGTCGGCTTCGACAACCTCTTTCTCTCCGACGTCTTCTATCCGCCGCTGACCACCGTCGCCCAGCCGCGCGCGGAAATCGGCCGGCGGGCGATGACGCTGTTGCTCGACATCCTTGCCGGCGGACCGCCGCCGGCCGAGCCGGTCATCGTGCCGACGAGCCTGAAGATCCGGGGCACCACCGCCCCCTTGAAAACCCGAACAGACCAAAAACAAGGAGTATGAGCATGTCCGGATTGCCGAAAGACCGCCTTCGCGTTGGATTTGTCGGGTCCGGCTTCATCGCCGAGTTCCACCTGAAGGCGCTCCTCAACGTGCGCAATGTGGACGTCACCGGCGTCTACAGCCGCAATCCGGACAACCGAGCCCGCATCGTCGCCCGGGTCGAGGAATTGGGCCTCGGCACCTGCACCAGCTTTGAGAGCCTGGAAGCGATGCTGCAGTCGGGCGAGGTCGATGCGATCTGGATCCTGTCGCCGAACTACACCCGCCTCGACATCATGAAAGTCATCCATGGCGAGGTCACTGCGGGGCGCTCCGAGGTCTTTGCGGTCGCCTGCGAAAAGCCGCTCGGGCGCACCATCGGCGAGGCGCGGGAAATGGTGCGGCTTGCCGAGGAGGCCAAGCTCAACCACGGTTATCTGGAGAACCAGGTGTTCGCGACGCCCGTCATCCGCGGCAAGGAGATCGTCTGGCGGCGGGCGGCCTCGGCCACCGGCCGGCCCTATCTCGCCCGCGCGGCAGAAGAGCATTCGGGCCCGCACGAGCCCTGGTTCTGGCAGGGCGACAAGCAGGGCGGCGGCGTGCTTTCCGACATGATGTGCCATTCGGTGGAGGTCGCCCGGCATCTGCTGACCGCGCCTGACGCGCCGCGGGATTCGCTCAAGGTCAAGTCCGTCAGCGGCACGGTGGCGAACCTGAAATGGACCCGGCCCGGCTATGCCGACCAGCTCCGCGAGCGCTTCGGCGCCGATGTCGACTACCGCAACCGGCCCTCAGAAGATTTCGCGCGCGGCACCGTCACGCTGGAAGATGAGGACGGCAACGAGGTGATGATCGAGGCGACGACCTCCTGGGCCTATGTCGGCGCCGGGCTGCGCATCCAGCTCGAACTCCTCGGCCCGGAATACGCCATGGAGTTCAACTCGCTGGCGACGGGCCTGAAGATCTTCATGTCGCGGGCCGTCTCCGGCGCCGAGGGCGAGGACCTCGTTGAAAAGCAGAACGCCGAACAGGGCCTGATGCCGGTGTTGGAAGACGAGCCCGGCGTCTATGGCTACACCGACGAGAACCGGCACATGGTGGAGTGTTTCCGCAAGGGAGAGACGCCGCTTGAGACGTTCCATGACGGCCTTGCGGTCGTGGAAATCCTCATGGGCCTCTACCGCTCGGCGGAGACCGGCGCGAGCGTCGCCTTTCCGGCCCCGGACCTTGAGGACTACGTGCCGGTGGTCGCTCGCACCGGCGCCTGACGACGGGTCCTGCGATAGCGCCAAGGCGTAAGCGCGCGGCAGGGGCGTCGGCGGCCTGCCGGCCCTCGCCGCGATCTTCGCCGGTGCCGATCCGGAAGAGGCGCTGACGGCCGGCACGACGGTTGCGGCAACGGCGTTTATGCCGCATTGATCAAGTCCAGTTCGAATATCTACCTTTCGGCTGCCTTCAACGGCCGACCCGACGGTGACCCATGTCCGCCCCGGCCAGACCTTGCGCAAGATCCCTCGCACGAACGCTTCGCCGCAGCCGCGCCGCGCTCTGGGTGTCGATCTTTGCCATGGTCCTGCAGGTGCTGGCCGCCAGCGAGCACCTGGCGGCATCCACCTCGCTCATCGGCAGCCGTGACGGCGAGCGTCTTCCCCAGAGCCTGTTCTTCATCTGCACGGGCAACGGCCTTGCCCGGCTCGGCCCGGAAGGCCAGACCGGCGACCGCACCGGCGGCCCCGTCACCAGTTGCCCGATCTGCACCGCCTTTGCCCTCGGCGGCACGGGCGATGTCCCCGGCGTCGGCTGTCTTGCCCTGCCCGACGTCGAATTTGCCGCCATCATTGCCGTCCAGCCCGCCGACCTCATCGTCCTTGCCTCGGCGTACCGGCGGGCACCGGCGCGCGGCCCTCCCCTCCCGAACGGTCAGATCACGCTTGCATAGCCGCAGCGTCGCGATGCCGTTCCGTTGATGTGACCGGTCCGGCATCGCCTGACCGCTGTGGCTCGACAATGATCGATTGTTTGGGGAGACACCCATGAAACGCAGGGATTTTCTGAAGACCGCCGGCGTTGGCGCGCTGTTCGCCGGGACCGGCCTCGTCGGCACGGCGCGCGCGCAGATGCAGGCACCTTGGGCCTGGACGGCCGAGCACGGCATCGTCAACAACAACATGAAGAAAGACCCGAACCCGCTTGAAAACGAGTTCGAGAAGCACGCCCGCTGCACCTATTGCGGCATGATGCGCAAGCAGTGGAGCCATACGCGGCACCTGATCCAGTATGACGACGACAGCGCGGAGGGCACCTGCTCGATCCACTGCCTGTCGATCAGCCTGGCACTCAACATGGACCGCGGGCCGAAGAACATCTGGGTCGGCGATGCCGGGTCCGACGCCGAGGTGAAGCCGCTCGTCAAGGTCGACGCCGCCCACTACGTGCTCGATGCCAGCAAGCCGGGCACCATGTCCGGCGCCAGCAAATGGGCCTATGCGGACGCGGAAAAGGCCAAGACCGCGGCGACCGGCGAGGCCAAGGTCGTCGGCTTCGACGGCGCCCTTGCCGCCGCCTATGCCGACATGGCCAAGAACACCGTCATGATCCGCAAGCGGCGCGCCGAAAAGCGCGCCAAGATGATGAAAAAGAACGCCAACTAGGCCGGCGATGCGATCCCTCGCACACCCCGACACTGGACGCGGTGCCGGCGCCCAGCCGGCACCGGAAGGCCTCTTTTGGAAAGAACCCCTCCCATGTGCACCCACCACC
>NZ_NPEV01000051.1 GCF_003258835.1 Rhodobium orientis
CGGAAGGTCTGCGAGCAGGTGCCGTGGTGGCGGTAAAAGGCCCCGACCGTGGCAAAGGCCGACGACCGGCCGGCCTTCACCTCCTCATACTCCCTGATCAGGAAACGCCACTTCTGAACATAGTTCCGTTCAATCGTCCGGTCATAGCTGTTGTCGCGCATGGGTCGCTCCTTTCCGCAATCCCATCAGCGAATATCTGAACTCGCACAGCAATGACGGCTGATCAATCCCACGAAAGCACCTCTCACACCCCGACGAGATCGAACCAGCCGTCCTCGTCGATGACCTCGACGCCGAGGTCCTTGGCCTTGGTCAGCTTCGAGCCGGCCCCCGGGCCGGCGACGAGGAGGTCGGTCTTTTTCGACACTGAGCCGGAAACCTTGGCGCCGAAGCGTTCGGCCATCGCCTTGGCCTCATCCCGGGTCATGCGCTCCAGCGAGCCGGTGAAGACCACCGTCTTGCCGGCGACCGGCGAGCCGTCGGCCGCAATGGTCTCGGCCTCTTGCGGCGTCACCTCGGCAAGCAGCGCGTCGATCGCCTCGCGATTGTGTTCCTCGGCGAAGAATTCCACGATGGCGTCGGCCACCACCTCGCCGATGCCGTCGATATTGTTGAGGTCGGCCCAGGCCTCGTTTTCCCGGTCCGTCGCCGCCTCCATCGCCTCGCGGAAGGCGGCAAAGCTGCCATAGGAGCGGGCGAGAAGTTTCGCCGTCGTCTCGCCCACATGGCGGATGCCGAGGCCGTAGATGAAGCGGTAGAGGTCGATGGAGCGCCGCTCGTCGATGGCGGCATAAAGGTTCTCCACCGACTTCGGCCCCCAGCCCTCGCGATCCTTCAGCTTTTTGAGGGATTTGGCGTCCTCGTCCCGAAGCCGGAAGATGTCGGCCGGCTGCTTGATCAGGCCGTCCTGATAAAACGTCTCCACCTGCTTGGCGCCGAGGCCCTCGATGTCGAAGGCATCGCGGGCAACGAAATGCTTCAGCCGCTCCATCGCCTGCGCCGGGCAGATGAGGGCACCGGTGCAGCGTCGCCGCGCATCGATCCGCCCCGTCTTTTCCGCCACCTCGCGCACGGCATGGGAGCCGCACACGGGACAAGTCTCCGGGAACTCATACGGCTTGGAATCCTCCGGCCGCTTGTCGAGATCGACGTCGACGATCTGCGGGATGACGTCGCCGGCCCGCTGCACGGTGACGGTATCCCCCACACGAATATCCTTGCCGTCGCGGATCACCTCGCCCTTGCCGCCGATCCCGGCAATATAGTCCTCGTTATGTAGCGTCGCGTTGGCGACGACGACGCCGCCGACCGTCACCGGCTGCAGCTTGGCGACCGGCGTCAGCGTGCCGGTGCGCCCGACATTGATCTCGATGGCGTTGACGACGGTCGTCGCCCGCTCGGCCGGGAACTTGTGGGCGATCGCCCAGCGCGGCGAGCGCGACACGAAGCCGAGCCGGCGCTGCAGGTCGAGCCGGTCGACCTTGTAGACGACGCCGTCGATGTCGTAGTCGAGCCTCGCCCGGCCTTCCTCGATCTCGCGATAGGTCTGCAGCATCTCCTCGATGGTCCGGCAGAGCCGCATCGCCGGATTGACCGTGAATCCCCAGTCGGCGAAGGCGGAAACCACCTCATATTGCGTGTCGGCCGGAAGATCGCTCATCTCGCCCCAGGCATAGGCGAAGAATTTCAGCGGCCGCTCGGCCGTCACCGACGCATCGAGCTGGCGCAGGGACCCGGCCGCCGTGTTGCGCGGATTGACGTAGGTCTGTTTGCCGGCTTCGGCCTGGCGCGCATTGAGCTCCTCGAACGCCTGATGCGTCATATAGACCTCGCCGCGCACCTCCACGATCTCCGGCGCACCTTCCGGCAGCGTCACCGGGATATCGCCGATGGTCCGTGCGTTGGCGGTGACGTTCTCGCCCTCCGTGCCGTCGCCGCGGGTCGCGGCCACCACCAGCTTGCGATTCTCGTAGCGCAGCGTCAGCGACAGGCCGTCGATCTTCGGCTCGGCGGTGAACGCCAGGTCCTCTTCGGCGGAGAGCCCCAGGAAACGGCGCACGCGCGCGGCAAAATCGGCAACGTCCGCGTCGTAGAACGCATTGTCGAGAGAGAGCATCGGCACCGCATGCCGGACCTTGGAGAATGCCCCCGTCGGCGCCGCGCCGACCCGCTCGGTCGGCGAATCCTCGCGCTTCAGATCGGGGAACGCTTCCTCGATCGCCTGGTTGCGGCGGCGCAGCGCGTCGTAGTCCGCATCGCTGATCTCGGGCTGGTCTTCCAGATAGTAGCGGCGGTCGTGGCCGGCGATCTCCTCGGCAAGCCGGGCAAGTTCCGCGCCCGCTTCTTCTTCGGTGAGCTCTTCAACCGGCTTTTCAGACCCGTCCGCCACGCGATTCTCTCCTCATTGGTCCGGCGCCCCGCGACCATTTCCCGGAGTTCCGTCCGTGCCGTCTTCATGACGCGGCGGTCGACCAAAGCAGGCGCCCGCAGCCAACCGCATTCGGCACCCACACACTCCGCGTCATCACCGGGCCCAGACCCGGTGATCCATGCTGCCTATCCTATAGGTATTGTCGCTTCAATAGACCAGCCGGCGTTCCCGGCCTGCTGGGCCGGACCGTGTTGTCAGCCGAGCGAAAAAGCTGCCAACTGATTGTTTTGAAAGGCCTCATGGATTGCCGGGTCAAGCCCGGCAATGACGCGGAGTGGAGGGTGGGCGCTGGTCAGAACCGCATGCGCTGACCTTGACGCAAGCGCTTATTGTGTGGGGGCCGCCGGTCCCCTCACGGATGAATAAGCAGCTTGCCGGCTGCGGCGCGCGCTTCGTCGGTGACCGTGCTGCCGGAGAGCATGCGGGCGATCTCCTCCTGCCGCTCCGCTTCGCCCAGCGTATCGAGCCGGGTCGCCACCGCATCCTTGCCGAGCGAGGCCTTGGAGACGAGGAGATGGGCGTTGGCCCGTGCCGCCACCTGGGGCGCGTGGGTGACCGTGACGACCTGCACCCGTTCCGCAAGGCGCCGAAGCCGCACGCCGATGGCCTCGGCAACGGCACCGCCGACCCCGGTGTCGATCTCGTCGAAGATCAGCGTCGGCGCCGAGCCCTTGTCGGCGAGCGAGACCTTCAGCGCCAGCAGGAAGCGGGCAAGCTCGCCGCCCGAGGCCACCTTGACCATGGGGCCGGGCCGGGTTCCCGGATTGGTCTGCACCCAGAATTCGATGGTGTCGAATCCGTCCGGGCTCTCCGATCCCTCGTCGGTCTCGATGGAGACCGAAAAATGCGCCCGCTCCAGCTTCAACGCCGGCAGTTCCTTGTCGACGGCGGCTTCAAGCGCCTTCGCCGTCTTCTTGCGCTTCGCCGACAGGTCCGCGGCCGCCTTCGCATAGGCCTTGCGGGCGTCAGTTAGTTCGGCTTCCAGCCCTGCCAGCTTTTCCTCGCCGGCATCGAGATCGGCAAGGTCGGCGGCCATTTGCTCAGAGAGCGCGGCAAGACCCTCGACCGGCACCCGGAACTTGCGGGCCGCCCCGCGCAGGGCGAACAGCCGCTCCTCGGTCTGTTCCTGAATGCGCGGATCGAATTCGGAGGCCGCGATCGCCGCTTCCAGCCCGGCGCGGGCATCTTCCAACGAATCGATCGCCCGGCCGAGCGCATCGACCACCCCTTCCAGCGCCCCCGGCGCCTCCGGGATCTTGCGCTCAAGCCGCCGCAGCACGCCGGACAGCTCCGGCACCGGCGAGGCCTGGCCCGAAATCGTCTCATAGGCGTCGTTGATGTCGCCGGCGATCTTTTCGGCCTGCATCATCGCCTGGCGCCGCTCGGCAAGCTCGGTCTCCTCGCCGGGCTGCGGCGCAAGCTCGGTGAGTTCCTCGACGCTGGTCCTCAGGAAATCCGCCTCGCGGCGGGCTTCCTCGATACGCGCCTGATGCTTCTTGAGCCGACTTGCCGCCTCCCGCACCGCCTCGTGGATCGCCGCCACCTTGCCGGCATCCGCCTCGAGCCCGCCGAAGGCGTCGAGCAGGCTGCGATGGGCGCTGGCATCGACCAGCGCCCGGTCGTCATGCTGGCCGTGGATTTCAACGAGGCTCGCGCCGATCCGGCGCATCATCGCAACCCCGACCGGCTGGTCGTTGACGAAGGCGCGCGAACGGCCGTCGGCGTTCTGCACCCGGCGCAGGATCACATCGCCGTCGGCCTCGATTTCGTTCTCGGTGAGGATTTGGCGCGCCGGATGCCCGATCGGCGGATCGAACACGGCCGTGACCTGGCCCTGGGACGTGCCGTTGCGCACCAGGCCGGCATCGCCGCGCCCGCCGAGGGCCAGCGCCAAAGCGTCGAGCAGGATGGATTTGCCGGCGCCGGTCTCGCCGGTCAATGCCGTCAGGCCGTCGGAAAACGCAATATCCAGCTTGTCGATGAGGACGATGTCGCGGATGGCGAGGGCGGCGAGCATGGCGGTCGGTCAGACGATCGATGCGGTGGCGGCTGAAGCGGGACGGCCGCGCGAGGTCGCGCGACGCCCCGGCCGGCCGTTCTGCCGGCTCAGATCAGACCGGTACGGGAAAACGCCTTGCTGATCCAGCTTGCCTTGTCCTCGTCCGGCTTGTAGCCGCCTTCCCTGAGCAGGGTATAGGCGTCCTTGTACCATTCGCTGTCCGGGAAATTGTGCCCGAGCACGGCAGCCGCCGTCTGCGCCTCGCTGACGACGCCGAGCGAATAATAGGATTCGGTCAGCCGGGCCAGCGCTTCCTCGATATGCCGCGTCGTCTGGTACTTGGTGACGACGACGCGGAACCGGTTGATGGCGGCAACATAATTGCGGCGCTCCAGATAGTAGCGGCCGACCTCCATCTCCTTGCCGGCAAGCTGGTCCCGCGTGATGTTGATCTTGCGGTTGGCGTCGTCGGCATATTCGGATTCGGGAAACCGGGTGACGACTTCCTGCATGGCGGCGAGCGCCTTTTCGGTCATCTTCTGGTCGCGGGTGACGTCCGGGATCTGCTTGAAGTAGGACTGGCCGATGATGTAGAGCGCGTAGGCCGTGTCCGGATCGGTCGGATGCAGCGTCGCGTAGCGCCGCCCGGCGATGATCGCATCGTCGAACTTGCCGCTGGTGTAGTTCGTGTAGGCCGCCATGATCAGCGCTTTTTGCGAATAGCGCGAATAGGGGTGTTCCTTCTCGACCTTGTCGAACTGCTGGGCGGCCTTGCTGAATTTGCCCGAATTCGTCAGCGCCAGGCCCTGATTGTAGAGCTGGTCGGCCGGCGTTCCGTCGAATTCCTCTTCCTTGGTCGAACAGGCGCCGGCAATCAGCGCCGCAGCGACGAGCGCAACCGTCGCGCGCGCGGCCGGGCGCACGCCGACCTTGCGCGAACAAGTAGTCCGGTGACGCGGATGTCTCGTGGTCTCCATGCGAGCGTCGGTCCCTTCAGATGGCGCGGCGATACGCAACGTGCCGGAATTCGGTTCTTTCAAACCCGCCCATCCGGGCCTTTTACCCCAAATGGTGGCGCGATGCCACGTTCTGTGTCGTGGCATTGGAGCATTTTTGTGACCGAATGAAGGTGTGCGTCCGTGCGACCGGCCGTTCAGGAAACGTCGGGCCCGAGCAGGGGCGCGTTGGCGAAGGTGCCGACGTCGGCATGACCGGCGACGCCGCGCGAGGGCTTTTCGACGACACGCCAGGCCGACGCATCCTCGATCAGCGCCTTCAGCGCCATGTAGTTGAGCTTGTGGCCGCCCTTGTAGGAGCGGTAGAGGCCGAGGATCGGCATGCCGGCAAGGGCGAGGTCGCCGACCGCATCGAGCGCCTTGTGGCGGACGAACTCGTCCGGCCAGCGCACGCCTTCCGGGTTGAGGATCCGGTCGTCGGCGATGGCGACGGAATTCTCCAGCGACGAGCCAAGGGCGTAGCCCATCGACCAGAGCTTTTCCACGTCGCGCAGATAGCCGAAGGTGCGGGCGCGAGAGAGCTGGTCGCGGAACACAGCCGGGGTCAGTTCGGCGTCGAAGCGCTGGCGACCGATCAGCGGCGTGTCGAAATCGATGGTGATGTCGAAGCGGCAGCCGTCATGGGGCAGGAACTCGCCGAAGCAGTCGCCGCGGTCGACGCGGACCGGCTTCAGGACCTGCAGGTAGCGCCGGGCGGTGGCCGAGGCGACGAGGCCGACCTGCTCGATGGCATCGACGAAGCGCGACGCGCTGCCGTCCATGACCGGGACTTCCGAGCCGTCGATCTCAACGACGACGTTGTCGACGCCAAGGCCGCGGAACGTCGCCATCAGATGTTCGATGGTCGCCACCGTGGCGCCGCAGGGAGAGGCGATCACCGTGCACAGCTCCGTCGCGGCGACGGACTGCCAGGTTGCCTCGATCTCGACCTCGGCACCGGATTTGGGGTGGCTCAATTGAAAAACGATCCCGGAATCGGGATCGGCGGGGGTCAGGGTAATGGAAACGGGTTGGCCGCAATGGACGCCAATATCGGAAAGGGTTACCGCCTCGGCGAGGGTCGTCTGGAGCTCTCCTTTATGCCGATTGTTGTACCGTTTCATAAAGTGCCCCTTCGTTGATACCCCGGTTCGAAGCCGCCCGCTGCGCCGGGTCGGTCCGTTCCGTCCCTTGCAGGATCTGTGCGAATGTCGATGGAGTTCGAACCGGCGCCTGGGAGCGGCGCGTGCACAGAGCCCGTCCGATGCGACCGATGATCGACCGAACAATCGTCACTTTATAGGCCGGGGGGTGGGGAACAAAATCAAGCTTTTTTACGCTTTGTTACGGCTGATACATTCGTAACCTATTGGATTCATTGGCTATCGTGGAACCGCCGAGGCGCCGCGTGCCTATTTCGAAACCAAGATCAAAAAACGGGCGCCGATTGCGCCGGCGCCCGTGTTTTGTCGTCGTAGTGGAGTCCCCGTCGGGCCGTCAGTTGGCCTGGCGGCGCAGGAATGCGGGGATCTCCAACTGGTCGTCGTCGAGCGGCGAGGCCGGGGCCGGCATGGTCCGGCCATGCGGGTCCAGTTCCGCCTGACGCGGGCGTTCGGCCTGCGGCCGGGGTGCCTGCGGCTTGGCGAATTCCGAGGTCGGCTTGTGCTGTGCGGCAGGCTTCGGGGCCTCGGCCCGCGGCGCTTCGGTGCGCACCGGGGCCGGCCGGGCCGGCTCCTTGCGGGCGACCGAGGCTGCGGCCTGCGGCGGCATGCCGTGCTCCTCGTCCTCGTCTTCGCGGTGGACGAGGCCGCTGGCCAGCCGGCGCAGCAGGCTGATCGGACGGCGTTCCTCGTCGTGGTCGTCGCCGCCGCGCAGCTCCTGCTGGGCGATCTGCGGGAACTCCTCGACCCGCGGCATGCGCGGCGCGCGCGCCGGAACTTCCGCCGCCGGCGGAATGTAGGGCGCATCAACCCGGTCCGCCGCGGCTTCCATCGTCGGGGCCTCGTCGAGCGCCGAACCGGCATCGTCGTTCAGCACCGGCTCGGGACGATAGGGCTCGATGGTGACCTCCGGATCGGCACTGGTCGGTGCGGCGCGCGGCGGCTCCGCCGGACGTGGGGCCTTGGCGGCCTGCGGGCGCGGCGTTGCCGGCACCGTGCGCGGCGGCGCCTCGGCGGCAATCGGCGCGACGTCCGGCGCGATCTCCGGCTTCTCGGCGGCGCCCTTGCCGGCGGCGTTCTTCAGCCGCGCGGCCAGCTCCGCCATGCGGGTCTCGGCCGGGCTTGCCTCTTCCGTCTCCACCCGGTCGATGCCGGTGGCGACGACGGAGACCCGGATGATGCCTTCCAGCGAATCGTCGAAGGTGGCGCCGAGGATGATGTTGGCCTCGGAATCCACTTCCTCGCGGATGCGGGTGGCCGCCTCGTCGACCTCGAACAGGGTCAGGTCCTTGCCGCCGGTGATCGAGATAAGGAGGCCGCGGGCGCCCTTCATGGAGGTCTCGTCGAGCAGCGGATTGGCGATCGCCGCCTCGGCCGCCTGCAGGGCGCGCTTCTCGCCGGACGCCTCGCCGGTGCCCATCATCGCCTTGCCCATGGAGCGCATGATCGAGCGCACGTCGGCGAAGTCGAGGTTGATGAGGCCTTCCTTGACCATCAGGTCGGTGATGCAGGCAACGCCCGAATAGAGCACCTGGTCGGCCATGGCGAAGGCGTCCGCGAAGGTCGTCTTCTCATTGGCGATCCGGAACAGGTTCTGGTTCGGAATGACGATCAGCGTATCGACGCTGGCCTGCAGTTCCTCGATCCCGTCCTCGGCGGTGCGCTGGCGGCGCTGACCCTCGAAATGGAACGGCTTGGTGACGACGCCGACCGTCAGGATGCCGAGTTCTCGGGCCGCCCGGGCGATTACCGGCGCGGCGCCCGTGCCCGTGCCGCCGCCCATGCCGGCGGTGACGAACACCATGTGCGCGCCTTCCAGGTGATCCTTGATCTCGTCGATCACCTCCTCGGCCGCGGCACAGCCGACTTCCGGCTGCGAGCCGGCGCCGAGACCCTCGGTCACCGCCACGCCCATCTGGATGATCCGCTCCGCCTTGGACAGCGACAGCGCCTGGGCGTCGGTATTGGCGACGACGAAGTCGCAGCCGTCCAGCCCGGCCTGGATCATGTTGTTGACCGCATTGCCACCGGCGCCACCGACACCGAACACGGTTATCCTGGGCTTCAGCTCGGTAATGTCCGGCATCTTCAGATTGATACTTGTCATGGCACCCTCGTGTGCTTCATTGGCAGCCGCGTCTTCGCGGCGTTCCGTTCCGTCTTCTTCAACCGTCACCGTTTTGACCCTTCCGCGGCTGTCAGAAGCTTTCCCTGATCCAGTTCCCGAACCGGGAGAAATAGCCTCCAGTTCCTGTCATTTTCTGGCGGGCAGAGCGCACTTCGAACTGTTCGATTTGCGCAACTTGCGGATAGATCAGCAGCCCGACCGCCGACGCGAAGGACGCACCCCTGGCCGCCTCCGGCAGGCCGGCCACACCCAGAGGCCGCCCGAGCCGGACATTGCGCCCGAGAATCCGTCGCGCCACTTCCGGCAG
The DNA here is from genome assembly GCF_003258835.1 of Rhodobium orientis. Lineage (GTDB taxonomy): Bacteria > Pseudomonadota > Alphaproteobacteria > Rhizobiales > Rhodobiaceae > Rhodobium > Rhodobium orientis. Next base: position 9,021 of record NZ_NPEV01000051.1, read on the forward strand.
GCCGGTAAGCTGGCTCGATCCGCCCGTCAGGACGACGCGTTTGCCGATACGTCCGGCGAAACCCGATTGGTTGAGGCGATCCCGCACCATTTCCAGGATCTCCTCGATCCGCGGGCCGATGATCTGGGACAAAAGGGCTCGCGGAACCTGGGTCGCGGCATCGCCGTCATCCTCGCCGACCGGCGGAATCGTGAGCACGCGTCGCTCGTCCGCGGCCGTGCCGATGGCGCTGCCATGCAAGGTTTTCAGTCGTTCGGCGTCCTGCAGCCTGGTCGACAGGCCGCGCGCCAGATCCGTGGTGATGTGGTGGCCACCGAGCGGCACGGCGTCGACATGGACGACCTGGCCGCCGGCAAAGACCGCGATCGAGGTCGTGCCGCCGCCGATGTCGACGGCCGCAACGCCAAGCTCGGCCTCGTCTTCCGCCAGGGTCGACAGGCCGCTCGCATAGGGCGTCGCCACCATGGTCTCGACGTCGAGATGGCTGCGGTTGACCGAGAGTTCCAGATTGCGCACCGGCGCGGCGTCGGCGGTGACGACGTGCATGTCGACGCCGAGCCGCTTGCCGATCATGCCGCACGGATCGTCGATGCCGCGATTGCCGTCGAGCGCATAGCCGATCGGCAGCGAATGGACGACGATGCGCCCGTCATGGGCGGTGTGCAGGCTGCCCGCTTCAAGCACCCGCTGGATGTCGCTGCGCCGCACCTCCTCGCCGTCGATGAGGACGTTGGCGGAGAAGGCTTCCGAGCCGAGCCGGCCGCAGGAGACGTTGACGATCAGCGATTCGATGGTGACGCCAGCCATCCGCTCGGCCGAATCGACGACCATGCGGATCGCTTGTTCGGCGGCGTCCAGATCGACGACGACGCCGGACTTGACGCCGCGCGAGCGCTGGTGGCCGAAGCCGATCACCTCGATGGTGTGGGTGCGCCCGGGAAGAAGCTTGTCGGCCTCGCGCGGCTTCAGCTTGGCGACCAGGCAGCAGATCTTGGTCGAGCCGACGTCGAGCACCGACACGATCGACGGCCGCCTTGTGGTCAGCGGCCGCATCCGGGGCACGCGGGTTTCCGAGACGATACCGCTCATGTCTCCGCCCCGGCGGTCAGTCCGCCCTTCTTGATGAATTCCCGGCGCGCTTCGGCAGCGCCCTCGGAAAGCCGGACGATGATGCGGTCGTCGAGCCGGAGGTCGACGGCGGTGATGTCGCGGGACAACAGGCCGTGCTCGTTGTCGAGCGCCACCAGTTCCTTGAGGGCGGCATTCACGCCCTTTTCCGGCAGCCTCACCTCGATGCCGTTGTCGAGCACCAGGTTCCAGCGTCGCTCGGCGACGAGGACGCCGGCATTGACGCGCGGCTTCAGGGTCGGGAAGCGGTCCAGGAGGGTAACGTACTCGGCGGCGCGCTTCTGGCCGCCATGGCCGACGATCATCGGCAGGCCGGCATAGCGCGGGCGGATGGTATCGGCGATCACCCTGCCGTCGCGGTCGATCACGGAAAGCACCTGGCCGCGCTGCCACAGCGCGAAGGGCTCCCGTTCCTTGACGGTGACCTGAAGGGTCGCCGGATAGAGTTTACGAATCGAGATCTGTTTGACCCACGGAATGTCCGAAACGCGGGAATAGGCAGAGGCGATGTCGTAGGTGAACAGCGAGTTCTTTTCCGGGATCGCCAGCGCGGAGAGGATCTCGCGCTCCTCGATCTCCTTCTGGCCGGAGATGCGCACTTCCTTGATCGAGAACCCGGTGGTCTCGGAGACCGCGTCGGTAACCTCCACGGCATGGCCGCCGAGGACGATGCCGTACCAGCCCCAGCCGGCGAGGAAGGCAAGGGCGGCAACGGTTCCCGCACGCGCCGGCAGCCACGCCGGACGCATGTCCGGCAGTGTCGTCCTTCTGGCCTTTTTCGCGCGCTCACGGGTCATCGACCGCAACTTGCATCCTCCACCATCCATGCCACCAGTTCTTCGAAAGAGTGACCGGCATGGGCCGCCATTTCGGGCACAAGCGACGTCGCCGTCATTCCCGGCTGGGTGTTAACTTCAAGGCAAATCAGTTCGCCTGTGCCATGAAGCCGGTCATCATAGCGGAAATCCGCCCGTGACACGCCGCGACAGCCGAGCGCTTTGTGCGCCTTAAGGGAAAGATTCTGTATAGATTGGTAAATATTCGGTGAAATTTCTGCCGGCAGGATGTGTTTTGATCCGCCGGGGCGATATTTCGCATCATAGTCGTAGAAGTCCAGACCGACCGGTACGATGTCGATCACGCCGAGGGCCACATCACCCATTACCGCACAGGTCAATTCGCGGCCCGGAATGTACCGTTCGACCATGACCATGTCGCCATAGGGCCAGTCGTCCCGGTAGAGCTCCTGGGGCGGATGTTCGGCCCCCTCGCCGACGATGAGCACGCCGTAGGAAGAGCCCTCGGTGACCGGCTTGACGACGTAGGGCGTCTTCATCGGATGGCCCTTGGCGGCCTCCAGCCGGTGCATGACCTTGTGTTCGGCGAGCGGCACCCCGGCGGCCTTCAGGATGTGCTTGGCCTTTTCCTTGTTCATGGCGAGCGCGGACGCCAGCACGCCGGAATGGGTGTAGGGGATGTCGAGATATTCCAGGATGCCCTGGATGCAGCCGTCCTCGCCGAACGGGCCGTGCAGGGCGTTGAAGGCGACATCGGGCTTCAATTCGGCAAGCACGGCGGAGATGTTGCGGTCGACGTCGATCCGCGTCACCCGGTAGCCGGCCCGCTCCAGCGCGCCGGCGCAGCCGGCGCCGGTGTCGAGGCTGACATAGCGTTCCGCCGCCCAGCCGCCCATCAGGACGGCGACATGTTTCTGGTTGGCCATCGATTATCTCCCGAGGAACGGCTCGATGGTCACCCCCTCGGGCAGATTGCCGAGCCGTTTGATTTCCCAGTCAAGGCGGATACCGGAGGTCTCCAGCACCCGCGCGCGGACGGTCTCGCCGAGCAGCTCAAGGTCGGCTGCCGTGGCGGTTCCGGTGTTGATCAAGAAGTTGCAGTGCTTTTCCGAGACCTGAGCGCCGCCGACCTTGAGGCCCCTGCAGCCCGCGGCATCGATCAGCTTCCAGGAGGAATTTCCCGGCGGGTTCTTGAAGGTCGAGCCGCCGGTTTTGTCGCGCGTCGGCTGGCGCTCCTCCCGGTAGCGCTCCACCTCGTCCATCTCGGCCTTCAGGACCTCAGGATCGGCCGTCTCGCCCTGGTAGACCGCCTCGATGAAGATGAGGTCGGACGGGGCTTCGGAATGGCGGTAGGCGTAGCCCATGTCGGCGTTGGTCAGCCGGTGTACGTCGCCCTTGCGGTCGACGGCCGTCAGCTCGACCATCCGCTCGCGGGTCTCCGAGCCATGCGCCCCGGCATTCATGCGGAGCGCGCCGCCGATGGCGCCCGGAATGCCGCGGTAGAACGAAAAGCCGCCGACGCCGGCGTCCGCTGCCGCCTTGGCGAATCGCTGGTCCGGCATCGCAGCGCCGACCCGTGCTTTGTTCCCCTCCTCGAAGGTGACGCTGCCGAAGCCACGAACGGAGAGACGAATCACGACGCCGGGAATACCACCGTCGCGCACCAGGAGATTGGAGCCGAGGCCGATAACGAGCACCGGCACGTCCTCCGGCAGCCGCTTCAGGAACAGCGACAGGTCGTCGGCATCGGCCGGCTGGAACAGGATGTCGGCCGGCCCGCCGACCCGGAACCAGGTGATATCGGACAGCGGCGCATCGGCGGTAATTCGCCCGCGCACGCCCTCAAGCCGGTCGCCGAGCCGGTCGATCAGATCGGCCCCGCTCATGCCTCACCCTTTCCGGCCCCATCCTTTTCCGCGAGCGCTGCAAGCTCCTTCGGCAGGGCATAGGCCCAGCCGGTGATGGAGCCGGCGCCGAGGCAGACCACATAGTCGCCGGGCTTGACGAGGCCGGCGATCAGCGGCGCCAGCGCTTGCGGCTCCTCCAGCGCCATGACGTTGCGGTGGCCGCGCACCCTGAGCCCCTCGATCAGGCCGTCCCGGTCCGCACCCTCGATCGGCTGTTCGCCGGCCGCATAGACATCGGCGATGATCACCGTGTCAGCGTCATTGAAGCAGCTTGAGAACTCGTCGAAGAGGCTTTTGAGCCGCGTGTAGCGGTGCGGCTGCATGACGGCGACGACCTTGCCCTTGCAGGCCGAGCGCGCGGCCGAGAGCACCGCGGCAATCTCCACCGGGTGGTGGCCGTAGTCGTCGAAGATATCGACGCCGTTCCAGGTGCCGGTATGGGTGAAGCGCCGCTTGACGCCACCGAACTCGGCAAGGCCGCGGCGGATGTCGTCGGCGGAAATGCCGAGCTGGTCGGCAAGGGCGATGGCCGCCGTCGCATTGGAGACGTTGTGGATGCCCGGCATCGGCAGCACGAGGTCGTCGATGGTCCGGGTCTCGCCGCTCCGGCGGTCGCTGACGGCCACGGAAAAGTGCGAGTTGCCGGCCTCCGTCACGAGGTTCTGGAAGCGCACATCGGCCTGCGGATTCTGGCCGTAGGTGACGAGCCGCCGGTCCTCGATCCGTCCGACCAGCGCCTGCACCTCCGGATGGTCGAGGCACATCACCGCGAAACCGTAGAACGGCACGTTCTCCACGAACTGGCGGAACGCCTCGCGCTCCACGTCGAAGGTGCCGTAATGGTCGAGATGTTCCGGATCGATGTTGGTGACGACGGCGATGTCGGCCGGCAATTTCACGAAGGTGCCGTCGGACTCGTCGGCCTCCACCACCATCCAATCGCCCTCGCCCATGCGGGCATTGGTGCCGTAGGCGTTGATGATGCCGCCATTGATCACCGTCGGGTCGAGCCCGCCGGCGTCGAGCAGCGCCGCGACGATGGAGGTCGTCGTCGTCTTGCCGTGGGTGCCGCCGATGGCGATCGCCTGCTTGAAGCGCATCAGTTCGGCCAGCATCTCCGCGCGGCGCACCACCGGCAGATGGGCGAGCCGCGCGGCCCTCAGCTCCGGATTATCGGGCTTGATGGCCGAGGAGACGACGATCACCTCCGCATCGCCGAGATTTTCGGCCCTATGGCCGATGGAAACGGCGATGCCCTTGTCGCGCAGCCGCTGGACGTTGGCACTTTCGGAGATGTCGGAGCCCTGGACCTTGTAGCCGAGGTTCTTCAGCACCTCGGCGATGCCGCTCATTCCGATGCCGCCGATCCCGACGAAATGGACGGGACCGAGCTCGTGGGGCATTTTCATTGAGAAACTCCAGGTGAAAAGGATTGGACGTCGGCGCCGGACGCAATGTGCTGGACGAGGTCGGCAAGGCGCGCGGCCGCATCCGGCCGGCCGACGGCTTTTGCCGCCTGCGCCGTCGCGGCAAGCTTGGCGCCGTCGGCGGCGCGCGCAGCGATCTCTTCCGCGAGCCGTTCGGCGGGAAGATCGCATTGGCGGATGACGATTGCCCCGCCCTCGGCGGCGAGCGCCTCGGCATTGGCCGCCTGGTCGTGGTCGAGCGCGTAAGGGAACGGCACCAGGATCGAGGGCCGGCCGATGACGGCAAGTTCGGTCACCGTCGAGGCGCCGGAGCGCGCGATCACCAGATGGGCGGACGCGATCCGCGCCGGCATGTCGGTGAAGAAGGGCGCGCAATCATGCGTGAGGCCGAGCGCGTCATAGGCCGCCGTCACCGCGTCCATGTCTTCCGGCCGGCATTGCTGGACGATGTCGAGCCGCGCCCGGAGCGCCTCCGGCAGGCACCGCACCGCCTCGGGCAGGCTTTCGGAAAAATAGCGCGCACCCTGGCTGCCGCCGAAGACGACGAGGCGAAACGGGCGATCCTCGCTCGGCTCATCGTAAGGCACCTCTGCCGCCGCGATCACCGTCGGGCGCACCGGATTGCCGGTGTGCACGGACTTTCCCGCAAAGGCATCGCCGTGCTTGAGGCCCGGAAAGCTCGTCGCCACGGCCTTCGCCAGCCGGCCGAGCATGCGGTTGGCGCGCCCGGTCACCGCGTTCTGCTCGTGCAGCACGATGGGAACGCCGCGCAGGAATGCGGCGATCAGCGGCGGAAAGGTCGGATAGCCGCCGAAGCCGACGACGACGTCCGGCTTCACCCGGCCGATCACCCCGAGCGACTGCCAGACGCCCTTGGCAAGGGCAAAAGCGGTGCGCACGAGCGCCACGGGCGATTTGCCGGTGAGCGTCGCCGACGAGACGATATGGGTGGCCCGAGCCGGAAAGGCCGAACCGTAGCGGTCGGCGCGCTCGTCGGTGGCAAGGTCGACGGCACAGCCGCGCGCGGTCAGCGCCTCGGCCAGCGCCTCGGCGGGAAAGAGGTGGCCGCCGGTGCCGCCGGCCGCGATCAGGACGGTCGTCATGAAAGCCTACCCGCCACGCGCCAGCGGCTCGAACACCACCGGCGGCCGCCGTGTCATGGTCTCCGGCCGGCGCCGCGTCAGCGCCAAAAGGAAGCCCATCGCCAGCGCGAGCGCCAGCAGCGACGAGCCGCCATAGGAGATGAACGGCAGCGTCATGCCCTTGGCCGGCATGAGCTGGACGTTGACGGCCATGTTGATGATCGACTGCAGACCGAACAGGACGACGAGGCCGGCCGCGGCAAGGCGCTCGAAACCGTCCTCCTTGCGCATGGCGTGGGAAAAGCCGCGCAGCACCACGAAGGCGAAGACGACGACCAGCAGCATGCAAAGAACGATGCCGAATTCCTCGGCGGCAACCGCGAAGGTGAAGTCGGTGTGGGAGTCCGGCAGGATGCGCTTGACCGTCCCCTCGCCCGGACCGCGCCCGAGCCAGCCGCCGCGGATGAAGGATTCGATTGCGGTATCGACCTGGAACGTGTCGCCGGAGGAGGGATCGAGAAACCGGTCGATCCTGAGCGCCACATGCGGCAGCAGGGAGTAGGCGGCAAGCGCGCCGAGGACGCCGACCACGGACAACAGCGCGATCCAAAGCCAGGGCAGCCCCGCCATGAAGAACAGCGCGCACCAGACCAGCGAAATCAGCACCGCCTGGCCGAAATCGGGCTGCGCCACCAGCAGCGCCAACACGATGGATAGAAGCAGGACGGCAAGCGCGTTGCCTGGCACCTCCGGCCGGCGGGAATTCTCCGCAAACAGGAACGCTGAGATCACCACGAAGGCCGGCTTGACGAATTCGGAGGGCTGGATCGACATGCCGAAGAGGCTGAGCCAGCGCCTGGCGCCCTTGACCTCAAAGCCCGCGAACAGCGTCAGGAGCATCATCAGCACCGCGCCGATCAGCACCACCAGCGCCACGCGCCGGATCTGCCGCGGACTGAGCAGCGAGACGCCGAACAGAACGGCCACCGCGGGCACCAGGAACAGGGCCTGGCGCTTGACGAAGTGGTAGGTGTCGAGGTGGAGGCGTTCGGCCACCGGCGGGCTTGCCGCAAAGGACAAGACCACGCCGCCGACCATCAGCGCCAGGATACCGAACAGGAGGAACCGGTCGACGGTCCACCACCACTCCGCGAACTGGCTGCGATCGGTCCGCGAGACCATCAGGCAACTCCCTTTTGGGTCAGCTTGTTGCGGCTCTCCAGATAGGCCGCGACGGCGGCGCGAAAGGCATCGCCCCGCGCCTCGAAATTGGCGTACTGGTCGAAGGAGGCGCAGGCCGGCGACAGCAGCACCGCGATTTCCCCGGCCCCGTCGCGTTCCGCGTCCGTGGCGGCCATGGCGACCGCCGCCTCCAGCGTTCCCGCGTCCACATGGTCAACGGCGCCGCCCAGCGTGTCGGCGAATCCTTTTGCCGCCTCGCCGATCAGATAGGCGCGCACGATCTTCGGGAAATAGTCCGAAAGTGCGGCGATGCCGTCGCTTTTCGGTCGGCCGCCCGCGATCCAGTAGATGCGCTCGAAGCTGGCCAGCGCCCGGGCCGCCGCATCGGCGTTGGTCGCCTTGGAATCGTTGATGAAGTGGACGCGGCCGAGCCGTGCCACCGGCTCCATCCGGTGCTTCAGGCCGGGGAAGGAGGCAAGCGCCGCCTTCAGCTTTGCCGCCGGCACGCCGAGCGCCCGACAGACGGCAACGGCGGTCGCCGCGTTCTGGGCGTTGTGGGCGCCGCGCAGCGAGGCGATGCCGGCAAGGTCGGCGACCTCCGTCTGGGTGGCGTTGTCGGCCTCCAGGATGCGCGTGCCGGCCGCGTAGACGCCTTCGGCGAGCGGGAAGCGGTTGGAGATGCGTATGACCCGCCGGCCGGCCTGGGCAAGCGCGTCGGCGATGTCCGACGACATGCGGTCGTCGACGCCAATGACGGCGACGTCGCTGCCGGCAACGAGCCGGCGTTTGACGGCCGCGTAGTTCTCCATGGTGCCGTGGCGGTCGAGGTGGTCAGGCGCGAGGTTGAGGAGGACACCGATGGACGGATTGAGGCTCGGTGCCAGGTCGATCTGGTAGGACGAGCACTCGACGACGTAGTTGCGGCCACCGGAAAGCGCCGGCAGGGAGAGCACGGCGGTGCCGATATTGCCGCCGAGGCCGACGCTGCGGCCGACCGCTTCCAGCATGTGGGCGATCAGCGCCGTCGTCGTCGACTTGCCGTTGGTGCCGGTAATGGCAACGAACGGCGCCTGCGGGCAGTGCGCCCGCCGCTCGCGGGCAAAGAGCTCCACGTCGCCGATGACGGGCACGCCGGCCGCCTCGGCCCTCAGCACGCTCCAATGGGGATGCGGATGGGTCAGCGGCACGCCGGGAGCAAGAACGAGGGCGGCAAAGGTCGTCCAGTCCTCGTCCTTGAGGTCGCCGGTCGGAACGCCTTCGGCCTTCGCCTTTTCCACCGTCTCGGCCCGGTCGTCGAATGCCACCACCTTCGCGCCGCCGGCGATCAGCGCATCAACGGACACGCGCCCGGAGCCGCCGAGGCCGAAGACCGCGACGCGCCTGTCCTTGAGGGTGGTGACCGGGATCATCGGTTCGTTTCTACCTGAGCTTCAGGGTGGCAAGGCCGACCAGCGCGAGCACGACGGCAATGATCCAGAAGCGGATCACCACCTGGCTTTCGGTCCAGCCGAGATGTTCGAAATGGTGGTGGATCGGCGCCATCTTGAAGACGCGCTTGCCGGTCAGCTTGAAGGAGGCGACCTGGATAATGACCGAGACGGCCTCCAGGACGAACAGCCCGCCGATGATGGCGAGCACGATCTCGTGCTTGGTGGCGACGGCCGTGGCGCCGAGCATGCCGCCGAGCGCCAGCGACCCGGTATCGCCCATGAAGATCGCCGCCGGCGGCGCATTGAACCACAGAAAGCCGAGGCCGGCGCCGATGACGGCGCCGCAGACGACCGCGATCTCGCCGGTGCCGGCGACGAAATGAATCTGCAGGTAGTCGGCAAAGACCGCGTTACCGGAGAGATAGGCGATCAGGCCGAAGGTCGCCGCCGCGATCATCACCGGCACGATGGCGAGCCCGTCGAGGCCGTCGGTGAGGTTCACCGCATTGCCCGCGCCGACCATGACGAAGGCGCCGAACGGGATGAACAGCCAGCCGAGATTAAGCAGGAAATCCTTGACGAAGGGAAAGGCGAGCGCCGTGGAAAAAGGCGGCTGGCCGAAGGAGGTGACGGCATAGGCGGCCGCGCACGCGATCAGCGCCTCGATGCCGAGCCGCGCCTTGCCGCCGAAGCCGGCATGGCTCGAGCGCGTCACCTTCAGATAGTCGTCGTAAAAGCCGACGGCGCCGAAGCCGACCGTGACCAGCAGCACCAGCCAGACGTAAGGGTTGGCGAGATTGGCCCACAAGAGCGTCGCGACGATCATGCCGGACAGGATCATCAGCCCGCCCATGGTCGGCGTGCCGGCCTTGGTCAGGATATGGCTCTGCGGACCGTCGTCGCGGATCGGCTGGCCTTTGCCCTGGCGCACGCGCAGGCCGGCGATGATGCGCGGCCCGAACAGGAAGACGAAGAACAGCGCCGTGATCATCGAGGCGCCGGTGCGGAAGGTAATGTAGATAAAGACATTGAGGGCGGAAAGCTGATCGCCGAGCTGCCCGAGGAAATAGAACATCTTTCTTCCTAAACGTTCTTTTCTGTTGGCCTGGCGAACCGCTTCTGCAGCGCCTCGGCGACCGGCGTCATCTTCGAGCCGGCCGATCCCTTGATCATGACGACATCGCCCGGCATCAGCTCGGACCTCAGCGCCGATTCGATCTCCGACGACTTTTCCCCATATGCGCCGCGCCGCCCGTTCGGCAAGGCCTCCCAGAGCGCCCGCATTTCCGGGCCGGCGCAATAGACCCGGTCGACTTTCGCCTCCATCAGCGGCCCGGCGAGGTCGGCATGGAGGTCCTGGGAGTCGTCGCCGAGTTCCAGCATGTCGCCGAGGACGGCGACCCGGCGGCCCGGGCGCGTCGGCTCGCTCGATGCCAAGAGCGAGATCGCCGCGCGCATGGAGACCGGATTGGCGTTGTAGCTTTCGTCGATAAGGGTCGCCTTGCCGTCGCGCAGCCACAGCGTATGGCGCGCGCCGCGCCCGGAGGGCGGCGCGAATTCGGCGAGCGCGAGCCCGGCAAGCGCCAGATTGGCGCCGAGCAGATGGACGGCGGCAAGAACGGCCAGCGAGTTGTCGACCAGGTGCCGGCCCGGCGCGCCGACCTTGTAGGTCAGTTCCTGGCCGAAGACGGAGGCGGAGACGCAGGAACATTCCGCCTTGGCCGCAAGCTTCAACAGCCGGACGTCGGCGTCTTCGGCTTCGCCGAAGCTGGCGATGCGCTCGATACCGGCCTCGCGGGCAAGGCTTGCCAGAAGGTCGAAATGGCGGTTGTCGCGGTTGAGAACGGCGGTTCCGCCCGGCACGACACCGAAAAAGATCTCCGCCTTCGCCCGCGCGATCGCCTCTTCGGACTCGAAATACTCGATATGGACCGGCGCCACCGTGGTGATAATCGCGACATGGGGCCGGACCATGTCGACCAGCGGGGTGATCTCGCCCGGATGGTTCATGCCGATCTCGAAGATGCCGTAGGCGGTCTCCTGCGGCATCTGGGAAAGGCTGAGCGGCACGCCCCAGTGATTGTTGAAGGATTTTTGCGAGGCATGGACGGCGCCGCTGCGTGACAGGGTGAGCCTGAGCGCCTCCTTGGTGCCGGTTTTGCCGACCGACCCGGTGACGGCGACGATGCCGGCGGACGTGCGCGCCCGCGCCGCACGGCCGACATTTTCAAGGGCCTTCAGCGTATCGTCGACGACGATGAGCGGTCCCGTGACGGCATCCTTGACCCGGTCGCGCTCGACGACGGCAACGGCTGCGCCGCGGTCAAGCGCGCCCTTCACATAGGCATGGCCGTCGAGCCGGTCGCCGACGATGGCAAAGAACGCGTTGCCGGCAGAAAGCGTGCGGCTGTCGATGGAAATGCCGGTGACGTCAGCGCCCGTCGCGCCTTCCAGCGTGCCCCCGGTGGCGGCAAGGAAATCGGCGAAGGTCCAAAGGGTGTCGCTCATCTGGACGGCTCCTGCAACGCGGCACGCACCTCGTCATGGTCGGAAAAGGGCAGCACCTTGTCGCCGACAATTTGGCCCGGTTCATGGCCCTTGCCGGCAACGAGCAGGATATCGCCGGCCCTGAGCAGCGACACGCCGCGGCGGATCGCCTCGCGCCGGTCGCCGATCTCGGTCGCATCGGGAGCTGCCGCAAGGATCGCCTTGCGGATCGATGCCGGGTCCTCGCTGCGCGGATTGTCGTCGGTGACGATGACGATGTCGGCGCCCTCGGCGGCGGCCTTTCCCATCAGCGGCCGCTTGCCGCTGTCCCGGTCGCCGCCGGCGCCGACGACGATAATGAGCCGTCGGCTCGCGAACGGGCGCAGCGCGGCAAGCGCATTGGTGATGGCATCCGGCTTGTGGGCGTAGTCGACGAAGCAGAGCGCGCCGTCCGCCGTCTCGCCGACCAGGTCGAGGCGCCCCGGCGCACCCTTGAGGTTCGCCAGCGCGGCAATGGCGGCCGCGGGCGAAACGCCGGTGGCAATCGCAAGGCCGGCAGCAGTGAGTGCGTTGGAGACCTGGAATTTCCCCGCAAGCGGCAACAGCACCTCGTGGCGCTTGCCGTCCGCTTCCAGAACCAGCCGCTGGCCGAACCCCTCGACCGCCGCATCGACGAGCCTCAGGTCCGTCCCGCTGCACCCGACCGAAAACACCGTGATGCCGCGCGCTTTGGCGGCCTCCGCGACCCGGTCCGCATAGGGCTCGCCCGGATCGACGACGGCAATGCCGTCTTCCGGCAGCACCCGCTCGAACAGCCGCAGCTTGGCGCGGAAATAGTCTTCCGTGTCCGAATGATAATCCATGTGGTCGCGGCCGAGATTGGTGAAGGCCGCAGCCGCAAGCCGCACACCGTCGAGCCGGCACTGGTCGAGACCGTGGCTGGAGGCCTCCATGGCACCAAAGGCAATCCCCTCGTCGGCAAGCTCGGCGAGCAGCTTGTGGAGCAGCACCGGGTCCGGCGTCGTCAGGCTGCCGTATTTCGCGCCCTTCGCCGTCGTCACGCCGAGCGTGCCGACGCTCGCCGACGCCCGCCCCGCCACCTGCCAGATCTGCCGGGTGAACTCCGCGACCGAGGTCTTGCCGGACGTGCCGGTGACGGCGACCATCGTCTCCGGCTGGGGCGAGAAGAACCGCGCCGCCATCAGCGCCAGCACATGGCGCGGATCACCGACCCGCAGCACCGGAACGTCGCCGTCGATATCGATGGGGCTGTCCTTGCCGGCAAGGATCGCCGCGGCTCCGGCGTCCAGTGCGGCCGGCACGAAGCGCGCGCCGTCGGTCTTTGCCCCCGGCAGCGCGGCGAACAGGTAGCCGGCTTCAACCGCCCGGCTATCCGCCGTCAGGCCGGCGACCTCGGTCGCGCCAATGCGCGGATCGAGGTCGAGATCGGGGGCAAGCTCTGCGAGGTGCATGACTGCAGCGGGGTCCCGTTTTTGCCGGAAAACCGGCTTTTCGTTCCGTGTTTGCGGCCCCGTTGCATGGCACGGAGCTCAGTAGGACACAAGAAGTGCGTTCGAATCCATGTCGAAGCGCGGCGTCACGCCGAGCATCGGCGCGATCCGGCGGATGACGGCGGCGACCGTCGGCGCCGCGTTGAGGCCGGCGGTGGCGGAATACTGCCCCTCCTCCGGCTTCGGTTCGTCGATAACGATGAGGACCACATATTGCGGATCGTCGATCGGGAAGGCCGAAAGGAACGAGTTGAACCGCTTGTTGCCCACATAGCGGCCGTTGACGATCTTTTCCGCCGTGCCGGTCTTGCCGCCGACCCGGTAACCCGGCACTTCCGCGCGCCGGCCCGAACCGCGCTCACAGTTGAGCCGGAAGAGGTAGCGCATCTGGTCGCTGGTCTTCGGCGAGACCACCTGCTTTGCCAACCCGTCGGCCTCTTCCCGGCTGCGCGGCACGAAGCTCGGCGGGATCAGCTTGCCGCCGTTCATGAGCGCCGCCGCGGCCACCGCCGTGTGCATCGGCGTCACGCCGATGCCGTGGCCGAAGGCGATGGTCATGGAGGTCAGCTCGTCCCATTTCGGCGGCAGCATCGGCCGCGCCATTTCCGGAAGTTGACCCGGCAGCTTGTCGGTCATGCCGATCTTGGAAAAGAACGCCTTCTGGCCCGGAACGCCCACGGCCTGCGCCATCTTGGCGCTGCCGATATTGGACGAATAGATGAAGATCTCCGGCACGGTCAGCACGCGGTGCTTGCCGTGGAAATCGGTGATGGTGTTGCCGCGCACGCGCAGCGGCTTCGACGCATCGAAACTGTCGTCGATGCTGATCCGGTCGGTATCGAGCGCCATCGCCGTGTTGAACGACTTGAAGACGGAACCCATCTCGAAGACGCCGGCGGTCGCCCGGTTGAGCCGGTCCGGCTGCAGCGCCAGCGCCGGATCGTTCGGATCGTAATCGGGCAGCGACGACATGCCGAGCACCTCGCCGGTGTGGACATCGAGCACGATGCCGACGGCCGCGACCGCCTTGTAGCGGTCCATCGCCTTGGTGAGTTCGTCGCGCACCACGTGCTGGACGCGCAAATCGAGCGACAGCGGCACCGGCTCCAGCGAGCGCTCCTTGTTGGCAAAGCCGAACGCCTGCAGGTCGGCAAGGCCCTCGCCGTCGACGAATTTCTCCATCCCGGCGATGCCCTCGTTGTCGATATTGACATGGCCGAGGAAATGGCTCGCCGTCGGCCCGCCCGGATAGAACCGCCGGTTCTCGTCGACGAAGCCGATGCCGGGTAGGCCGAGATTGTGGATCCTGCGCTTCTGGTCCGGCGTGATCTCCCGCTTCAGCCAGACGAAGCCGGCATCGCTGGCCAGATAATTGCGGGTCTGCGGCGTATTGAGCGACGGCATCACCGAGGACAGAAGCTCGATCGCCTCATCGACGTCGAGGATGCGCCGCGGCTCGGCATAGAGCGAGGCGGTGCGGATATCGGTCGCCAGGATCTCGCCATTGCGGTCGACGAGGTCCGGCCGCGCCGCGGACACCGAATCCGCCGCCGTCAGCCGGGCGATCGTCGGTGCGTCGGTGGTGAAGCCGAGGACCACGAGCCGGCCGGCGATCAGCACATAGGCGAGCGCGAAGACGACCATGGTGAACAGAATACGGTCGCGCGGATTGGACGACGCGAACAGCGGCTTTTCTTCCCGTTGCCCCTTCTTGGGCGCCGGGTCGCCGTCGTGAACGCGCATCAATCCGGCGCGGAGCTGCAAACGGGCCATCAGCGCACCGTCGCGGTGCCGGCTTCGGCATAACCGCCGAGCACCGAGGGTTTCTGGTAGGGCGTCAGGTCGACCGGGCGCAGCGGCAGATCGTCGATGCTGACCACCTGCTCCGGGGAGACCGTGTCGAGCTTCAGGTAGTCGTGGTAGCGCTCGACCAGTTCCTGGATGCGTGCCGGCTGTTCCAGAAGGCTCCATTCGGCCTTCAGGTGCTGGATCGCGTTCTTTTCTTCCTCGATCTTCTGGCGCAGCTGGGCGACCCGTTCGGCCGCCAGCTCCGTGTCGTATTTGCGGTCATAGACCGCCGCCGCCGTGACGATCATGGCGACGAGGAGACCGATGTTGAAATAACGCGTCATCGAACGTCCTTTCAAAACGCCGGGTCGGGCAGGTTCGGCAGGCCGAACTCCGCCCGATCGAGTTCGAATACCGGCGCCTCGGTGCGAAGCGCCGCCCGCAGCCGTGCCGAACGCGCGCGCGGATTGGCAGCGACCTCGCCGGCATCGGCCTCGATTGGCTTGCGGGAAAGCAGCGAAAAGGTCGGCTCCGGCCCCGGGCCGGCCTCCGGCAGGTGCCGCGATCCGGCCGGCTTCGGGCGGGCGCGGGCATTGAGGAACCGCTTGACGATGCGGTCTTCCAGGCTGTGGAAGGCGACGACGACGAGCCGTCCGCCGGCCTTGAGCACCCGCTCCGCGGCAAAGAGCGCGGACACCAGCTCTTCCAGCTCGCGATTGACGTAGATGCGCAAGGCCTGAAAGGTCCGTGTCGCCGGATGGATCTTGTCGCCGGGCCGCTTGCCGATGGCCCGCTCCACGATGTCGGCAAGGGTCGCGGTGCGGGTGATCGGCGCCTCCTTGCGGGCCCGTTCGATGGCGCCGGCAACCGTGCGCGCCTTCCGCTCCTCGCCGAGGATGCCGATGATGCGGGTAAGGTCGGTCACCGCCGCTCCGTTGACGACGTCGGCCGCGCTCGGCCCCGCCTGCTCCATGCGCATGTCGAGCGGCCCGTCGGCGCGGAAGGAAAAGCCGCGCTCTGCCTCGTCGAGCTGCATGGACGAAACGCCCACATCGAGGACGACACCGTCGACGGCCTCAAAACCGCAGGCGGCGGCATGGCGGTCGAGCGCACCGAACCGGCCTTCGACGAGGTTCAACCGTCCGGAGGATGCCGCAACGAGGTCCTGCCCCCCGGCAATGGCGCTCGGGTCCCGGTCGATGCCGATAACGGTCGCCCCGGCATCCAGAAGCGCCCTGCTGTAGCCGCCAGCGCCGAATGTGCCGTCGACGATGACGGCGCCGGGCCTGACGGCCAGCGCGTCCATCACCGGGCCGAGAAGAACGGGGATGTGGCGGGCCGGTCCGCCAGCAACACCCATCGTGCTGCGGCCCGCCATCAGGTATGCCCCCCGCCGTCCGGTCCGGACGAAGGTGCGCCGGCACCGCGGCGCAACGACTGGACGCGGCGCAACGCTTCGGCGCGGTGTTCCGCAAAGCGTTCCGGCGTCCAGATCTGGAATTTGAAGCCCTGGCCGACGAACGTCACCTGGGCGTCGATCCCGGCGGCCTCCTTCAGCGTATCGGTCAGGCTGATGCGCCCGTCCGCATCGATCCGGAGCTGCTCGGAAAGGCCCAGCAGCGCCGTGGAAAGGTAATTGTGGTCGAAGGACAAGGGCTCGAATTGCGCAATGTGGCGATCGAGCGTTTCGCGCAGCGCATTGCCGCCGGCATCGATCGTCCCAAGGTCGGGCACGGCAATGCAGAACAGGCCGTCGTAGCCGTCGCGCGCCAGCTCGGCACGAAACGGTGCCGGAACCGAGACGCGCCCCTTGGCGTCGATCCTGTTCGTGAAATGCCCGACGAAACCCGACATGCGGTTCCTCTATCACGCCAACCCGAACCCCATGCCCGCGGGCGCCGCCCCCTGAAGATGCAAATGCGCCATCGCAAGAACGCAACAAACCGGCGCACCGCCGCGGCAGCGGCGAGGTCTCGACGGGGTGGGAAACACCCCGATCTCCAAGTAGTGCGGATGGGACAATCTGGGATATCATGGAGTCCTATGGGCGTCAACGGATTCCAGACCAATAAAGGCGGCCTAAGCCGCGCCGGGCGATTAAAACCCCGGTAAGATTAACAGGAGGTTTTTCATGCGCCCGAGGCGCGAAAACTGGCGAAAAATGGGGAAAAAGAAATGCCAGCCGGCCTGTAAGCCGGGTTCTGTACGGCGGCCGGCCGGAGCCCGCCGCGTGACGGTTATTCATCTGGGACGCCCGTTACCGGACGCCTCGCGCGACCAACCCGAACGACCGGCCCGGAAACGGGGCCTGGCGTTGCCGCCGCGTCGTTCCTATTCGGTCTTGCTCCCGGTGGGGTTTACCATGCCGCTGCCGTTGCCGGCAGCGCGGTGGGCTCTTGCCCCACCCTTTCACCCTTACCGCGCGGCGCGCGGCGGTTTGCTTTCTGTGGCACTTTCCCTGGGGTCGCCCCCGCCGGGCGTTACCCGGCACCGTGTTTCCGTGGAGCCCGGACTTTCCTCCCCGGCGGCCGTTGCCGGCGCGCCGCAGCAACCGTCCGGCCGACTGGCGGTCCCGATAAAGGGATAATCGGACAAAAGGTCAAGCGCTGCCGTCCGTCGGCACGATTTTCCGGGGCTGCCGCCGGTCGCGTTCCAGGCCGCATGCGACGCCATCGCGCCGCCGGCCATCGCGCTCGAAGATGCTGCGGACAAGCGCGCGCAGGTCGCGCGGAAGGTCGTGGAACGCCCGGCTGCGCAGCGCCCGGCCGCGCCTCAGGGCCGCATCCATTTCGATGTCCTTGCGGAAAGGGCGGTGCGTCATCGGGGGATCCTCCATCCGGCAGACAACCTGGACGCAAGGATACTTCCAATGATAATTCACTAATGGATGATCCAGGCAAAAGATTTGTGAGCTCAGCGCACGAATGTCCCAGGAAATGTCCGTCTTCGTCGCCGCAGCGGAGCGCGGCAGCTTCACCGGTGCCGCCCGGGAGGCCGGCCTCACCCCGTCGGCCGTCTCGCGGCTGATCGCCCGGCTGGAGGATCGTCTGGGCACGCGGCTCATCCACCGCACGACCCGCCGGCTGGCGCTGACGCCGGCCGGCGAGGTCTACCTGCTGCGCGCCAGGCGCATCCTTGCCGACATCGCAGAGGCGGAGGCCGACATCGCCGCCCGCGGCATCGCCCCGCGCGGACCGCTGCGCATCAATGCCGGCGCCGCCTTCGCCAACTACCAGCTCATGCCGGCCCTGCCGGAATTCCTCACCCGCTATCCCGAGATCGAACCGGACATCGCCATCACCGACCGCGTCGTCGACCTCCTTGCCGCCAACGCCGACGTCGCCATCCGCACCGGGCGGGTCGTCGACCCCGCCCTCGTCATGCGCAAGATCTGCGACCTCCACCGCGTCATCTGTGCGGCCCCGGACTATCTTCAGCGCCGCGGCACGCCGCGCCGGCCGGAAGACCTTGCCGCCCACGACTGCCTCACCCTCGTCGACGCCCCGGCCCTTACCGCATGGCCGTTCCGCATCGACGGCGCGACGCACCGGATTACCGCGAAAAGCCGCATCCGCCTCGACAATGCCGAGGCCTTGTTGCGGCTCGGGCGGGCCGGCGCCGGCATCTTCCGCTCCGCCGACATGCTGGTCGGCGACGACATCCGCAACGGCACCCTGGTGCCGCTCCTCACCGACTGCCACCACGACGAGCCGGCGCCGCTCAGCGCCGTCTATCCCGAAGGCCGCCACCGCTCGCCCGCCGTGCGCGCCTTCATCGATTTCGTCGTGGAGAAATTCGCCCACCGGCCCTGGCGCATCGCCGGCTGCGGACCGGCGGACACAAACGCCTAAAGCCCGATCTCCCGGCAAACCGCAGCGATGGTCGCAACGCCTGCGGCAATCTCCGCCTCGTCGGGGATGGCGAAGCCGAGCGCCAGCCCGGCCCGGCCGGGCCCGCGATAAAGGCTGGCGAGCGGCGTGCAGTCGATGCCGCGCGCCGCGAGCCTTGCCGCGAACGCCCGGTCGTCGACGGACGGATCGCGGAAGAAGACGGCAAGCTGCATGCCCCCGTCCGGCACCGGATCGGGCACGAGTTGCGGACAGCGCGCCGCCAGTTGCTCCACCAGAAAATCCCGCCGCCGGCGGTAGATAGCGCCGACCCGGCGGATATGGGCGCGGAAATGACCCTCGTCGAGGAATTTTGCCAGCGCCGCCTGGACGACCGCGGCAGGCACCTGGCCGGTATTGCGCAGCGCCATGCGGAACGGCGTCACCAGCGGCTTCGGCAGCACCAGGAAGGCGACCCGGATCGACGGCATCATGGTCTTGGCGAAGGTGCCGAGATAGATGACGCGCCCGGCGCCCTCCAGCCCGTCGAGCCCGGCAAGCGCCGGGATCGGCCGGCTGCGGTAGTGGAACTCGCTGTCGTAGTCGTCTTCCACGATATGGGCCCCCGCCGTTCGGGCGAAGTCCAGAATGGCGAGGCGGCGCTCCAGGCTCAGCGTCGCGCCAAGCGGATACTGGTGCGACGGCGTCAGATAGATGAGCTTCGGCAACGCGCCGCGATAGCCGCCGAGGTCGACGCCATCGACATCCACCGGGAGATCAGCGATCTCGGCCCCGGCGCCCAGAAGCGCGACCAGCGCGCCCTTGTAGCCCGGGTCCTCCAGCCCGGCGACGTCGCCCGGATCGATCAGCATGCGGGCGCAAAGGTCGAGCGCGCCCTGCGCGGACGACACCACCAGCACCTGACTTGGGTCGGCGACGACACCCCTTGTCTCGGCCAGATGCCGCGCGACTGCCGCCTGTAGCACCGGCAGACCACAGAAATGGCCATAGCCGCAATATTGCGGTTCGATGGACCTTGCAGCCGACCTCAGGAGCCGACCCCAGAGATCGTGGGGAAAGAGCCGCACATCCGGTACGCCGGGGCGGAACGCCCGCCCGCCCGGCCGCTCCGAGCGGTCGATGGACGCAAGCACCCGGCCGCGCGCCGAAAGGCCCGGTTCCGGGTCCCCGCTCGCCGGCGCCGGGCGCTCCGGCACGGCAAGGCCGCGCGTCGTTGCGGCAACGAACGTCCCGGCCCCGGTGCGCGATTGCAGATAGCCCTCGATGCCGAGCTGCTCGAACGCGGCGAGCACGGTGTTGCGCGAAACGCCGAGGTCGCCGGCAAGTCTGCGCGACGACGGCAGCCGCGCCCCGGCGGGCAGCGTCGTGTCGACGATGGCGTCGCGGATCTGCCGGCAGATCTGCAGCGGCAGGGCCTCCGCGCCATCGGCCTCAAGCGAAATCAGCCCCGCAACGGGAAAGGTCATGGCAAGGAACTCCGGCTCGATTGGCCCTAATCTATTCTATCGAATGGACCTTTGCATAGGGCCAATCGGAGGGAATTTATGGGCCTTTCGAAAGCGGCGGGCGCCCCCGCCCATCTCGGAGACCGAGCCGCCATGTCCAAGACCGTCCGGCCCATGCGCACCGCCCCGCTCGTCGATGGGGGTCATACCGCCACCGGCGTCGGCGTCGGGATCGCCCTTGCCTTTGCCTGCCTTGCCATCCTCGGCGTCATGCCGGTGATCTCCAACAGCCGGCCGGCCGGGTTTGACGCCCTCAGCTTTGCCGTCTTCCTGTCCCTCTGGCAGGTCGTCGTGGTGCTGCCGCTGGTCGTCGGCGAACTTATCGCCGGCCGGCCCGGCATCTTCGCCGCCTCCCTCGGCAGGCAGCAGCGCAACCGGACCATCGCCACCATCATCGGCACCGGCGCAATGTTCGGCCTCTCCACCTTGCTTTACGTGCTGACGGCGGAGCGGTCCGGCGCCGTCGCGATGGCGCTCGCCATCCAGGCCTATCCGCTGTTCGCCATGCTCTGGGAACGGATCTTCCTTCACCGCGGGAAAAGCCTTGCCGAACTCGTCTTCACTGCCCTCCTCATCGGCGCGCTCGTCTATCTCGCCACCAGCGGCACCTGGCGGATTGCCGGCCTTTCCCTGTGGTTTCTGCTGGCCGTCGCCATCCCCTTCCTGTGGAGCGTCGCCCACGTCATCATCAAGGAAGAGATTGGCGCCACGCCAATCTCGCCGCTGCAGATCACCTTCTTTCGCGTCGCCGTATCGGCTGTCTTCCTCGCCGCGATCATGCTCGCGGCCGACGGCCCCGGTCGCCTCCTCGACGATGCCCTCAACGGCCCCTACCAGGAGGTCGCCGCCCTGATGGGGGCGGTCTACGGACTGGAACTCGTCCTCTGGTTCTACGCCGTGCGGACGATCGACGTGTCGCTGGCAAGTTCCATCACCGTACCGGCGCCGGCGCTCACCATGGTGCTGGCCGTGCTCTTCCTCGGCGAAACCATAAAGGCCTACCAGGTCGCCGCCATGGCGATCGTCTTCATCGCCATCTACGGGCTCCTGATCGCCGGCAACCGCCGGCGCCGGCGGGAGGCCTCTGCCCGGACGCCTGACTGAAGCCAGCCCTCTCGGCTCTCGGCAGATGCGCTCGCGCGCCGCCCACTCCGCGTCACCCCTGGTCTTCGATCCGATGGCCCATGAGGCGTCACGGTTTTCATGGCCATTCGCGTTTGAAACCAATGCCCTATGGATGGCCGTATCGAGCACGGCAATGACGCGGAGCAGGTGGACCCTGGAGCGCTCGAGCCATGAACCTGACAGCCGTCTCGCAATCCCCGTGATGACCCATGAACGGACCGAGATGGGAGATGCAAATCCGCGTCCTCGTCACCTTGTCCGACCGTTAAAACGCACTCCACTGACACGGCACCGCCCCGAATTGGCCCGCAGTCTTTTCAAAAAGCGGCCCTTTATTATTCCGACATTCCGACGAAAGAATGGGACCGATTTTTCGATTACGGAACCCGCCATGCCTTCCTTCGTCTTCTCGCTGGCCGCCGCCAGGACCTCGCCCCTGAGCCCCGATCGCGCCTCGGCGCTCCTCTTCGAGTACGGCTCCATGAGCCTCAGATATTACGCGCCGGACAAGGTCGACCGGCAGACGCCGCACGACCAGGACGAGATCTATGTCGTCGCTTCCGGCAGCGGCACGTTTGAATGCGCGGGCGAGAAGGAGTCGTTCGCAACTGGCGACGCGCTCTTTGCGCCGGCCGGCGCCGACCACCGATTCCTCGACTTCACCGACGATTTCGCCGTCTGGGTGATCTTTTACGGCCCGACCGGCGGCGAGGCCTGACGATGCTCGAACTCCGCCCCAACTGCGAATGCTGCGATCGCGACCTGCCGCCGGAGAGCCAGGACGCCCGCATCTGCACCTTCGAATGCACCTTCTGCGCCGACTGCGCCGACGACCTTGACGGCACCTGCCCCAATTGCGGCGGAGAACTCCTCGCCCGGCCGCGCCGGCCCGCCGAAGAGCTCGCAAACCACCCCGCCTCCACCACCCGCATCCTGAAGCCCGAAGGCTGCGGCCGCCCGGCCGCAAGCAGCGCCCTTTCCCGGGAGTGACAGACCATGAGCAGCACCTATTCCGTCGACGCCAGCAACAAGGTCCGCGTCGGCAACCGCGCCGACTATGACCGCGACACCGTCCATGCCATCCTCGATGCCGCGCTGATCGCCCATGTCGGTTTCATCGTCGACGGGCGGCCGGTCGTCATTCCGATGATCCACGGCCGCGACGGCGAGACGGTCTACGTCCACGGCGCCAAGGCGACCCGGCTGATCAAGCAACTGGCCAGGGGCGTTCCGGCCTGCCTGGAAGTCACCCTTGCCGACGGCATCGTCGTCGGCCGCTCCGCCTTCCACTCCTCGATGAACTACCGCTCGGTCGTCATCCACGGCACGGCGCGCAAGGTCGAGGATGCGGACGAGCACGCGCGCGCCCTTGAGATCGTCACCGAGCACATCCTTCCCGGCCGCTGGGCCGAGGTCCGGCCGATGCTGGAAAAGGAGGTGAAGGCAACCGGCGTCATCGCCATCGAGATCGAGGCGGCCTCCGCCAAGATCCGCGCCGGCGAGCCGATCGACGAGGAGTCGGATTACGACACGCCCGTCTGGGGCGGCGTCGTTCCCCTGCACACGACCTACGGCGCGCCGGAGGGGGACTCGCGCCTGCTGCCCGGCGTCGAGGTACCCGCCTCCGTCGCCGCGCTGACGGGCACGAAATCCTAGGCCCGATCGCGCGTCAGACTGTCGGGCGGAGCGCCGCCAGCAACCGCTGCAGGGTGGTGACCGTGGAGCGGTCGGCAATGCCGTCGACCCGCTCCGGCCGGAAGTGGCGCTGGAAGGCGACGACCACGTCGAACGCGGTCGCGTCGAAGACGTCGTCGCGGGAAATGCCGTAGCCATAGTCGGCGAGCGCCGCCTTCAGGGCGGCGACCTCCGGCCCGCTGTCGCCGGGAACGGGTCCCGCCGCAACGCCCGCCTCCTCCGGCGAGACCCAGTGGCCGATGCCCTTTGCCGCCAGCAGCGCCCACGGAAATTTCTCGCCCGGATCGCGCTTGCGGCCCGGCGCGACATCGGAATGGGCCAGCACATGCTGCGGCTTCAGTGCATGACGCACGCAGATGTCCTTGCACAATGCGGTGACGGACTCGATCTGGATCCCCGGGAAATCGGGATAGCCGTGGTCGTGGCCGCAATTGACGATCTCGATGCCGATTGAGCGCGAATTGATGTCGGAGGCGCCGCCCCAGGAGGCAACGCCGGCATGCCAGGCGCGCTCAGATTCGGCCACCATCTGCGCGATACGGCCGTCCTCGAACACCACATAGTGGCAGGAAACGTCGCTGCCGGTCGCCATCAGCCGCTCCACCGCCGCCTCCGCCGTCTCCATTCCCGTGTAGTGGAGGATCAGAAGGTCGGGCGCGGCGACCCCGCGCCGTTCGTTGAAGTTCGGCGAGGCGATCAGCCTGTCGGCATGCCGGCTGTCGGCGACGAGACTCACGCGATCCCCCGCCTCACCGGATGCCCCTTTCCTGGCGGATTCGCGTCCAGGCGTCGTTGACTGCGGCCAGCCGGTCGTTGGCAATGGTCACGAACTCTTCCGGCACGCCGCGGGCGATCAGCCGGTCCGGATGGGTCTCGTTGACGAGCCGGCGATAGTGCCGCCGGAGGTCCTCCTCGGAAGCCGAGCGGTCGATGTCGAGGATGAGATAGGGATCGGAAGCCTCGGGGTGGACGTGCCGCGCCTTGATGCAGCCGAAATGGTGCTCGTCGAAGCCGAAGAGCTGGGACACGCGCTTCAGATAGGCAAGCTCGCCCTCGTGCAGCACGTGGTCGGCCTTGGCGATATGGAACAGGCCGTCGAGGATGTCCTCCAGCGCCTGCGGCTCGTCGGCGAACATGCCGGCGATGCGCCGGGCGTAGTACTCGTAGCCGGAGACGTCCTGCTTGGCGAGGTTGAAGAGCCGCGCGACGTTCTTCTCCTCGCCGTCGGGGATGTCGAAGAGTTCGGAGAAGGCGGAGATCTCGTCCTCGGTGACGACGCCGTCGGCCTTGGCCATCTTCGCCGTCAGAGCGATCATGGCCACGGTAAAGGCGACCTGGCGCCGCGCCGCGCCGCCCGACGACACCATCCCGGAGACCGCATCG
Organism: Rhodobium orientis; assembly: GCF_003258835.1. Taxonomy (GTDB): domain Bacteria; phylum Pseudomonadota; class Alphaproteobacteria; order Rhizobiales; family Rhodobiaceae; genus Rhodobium; species Rhodobium orientis. The sequence goes on from NZ_NPEV01000051.1 coordinate 33,316, forward strand.
ATGAGCCGATGGCCACCGGACACGATCCCCGATGCAAAACTTTCCAGAAGGTCCCAAATCGCCATGTCGCGACCATAGGACAGGCGAGGGTCGCAATGCAGCCCGAAAATGTCGGTCGTCCCCCACGCAAAAAGCGCATCGTCCGGACGGGACGGCAATTTCCCGTTTCGGCGGGAACGCGATGTCGCGATTTGCCGCAGTCCGGGAAAATACACCCGTTGGGCAATACCGTCGTCGCATTTGCACCCTAATTGTTAAGGACCATGATACCGAACGGCTCCCGCGCGAGGCGGACCGACGTGACCAACCAATCGGGAATGACCATGAAAAAGATCCTTTCTCTTGTGTTTGCCACCGGTCTCTTGATGGCGGCCTGCGACGACTCCGGCAAGGAGGAAACCACCGACACCGGGGCGGCGGGCGACGCCCAGACCGAAGCGTCCGAAAAGGCCAACGAGGCCATGGAAAAGGCCGGCGAGGCGATGGACGCCGCCGGCGAAGCCGCAACGGCCGCCGGCAAGGCGATCAGCGACAAGGCCAAGGAGGCCGCGGACGGCGCCGGCGAGGCGGCGGACAGCGCCATGGACGCCGCCAAGGAAGCCGGCGAAAAGGCCATGGATGCCGCCAAGAAGGCCGGCGACGACGCCATGAAGGCGATCAACGACATGACCGGCGACGCCGCCGATGCGACCGATGACGCGGCCGACGACGCGGCAGCCACTGCCGAGGATGCCGCCGAGGCGACGGAAGAGGCGGCAAGCGACGCCGCCGACACCACCGAAGAGGCCGTGGAAGACGCCGCCGAAGCGACCGAGGAAACCGCCGAGGACGCAGCCGAGGCTACCGAGGACGCGGCCGACGATGCAGCCGAAGCGGTCGACGATGCAGCCGAAGAGACCAAGGACGCCGTCACCGACGACACCACGACGACGCAGTAAAGCGCTTCACGACGGCACATTTTTCTGGAACGGGCGGCCTTCGGGTCGCCCGTTCTTTTTGTGACGGCGTGCGGGCGGAAGCAGGCTGTGGTCCTTGTGGAGAGACCGAATCCGTCTTGGCGTCAGTTGGCTACGCCCTGATATTTCAACGTCATCGCGGAGGTCCGAAGGACGGAGAACGGCAGGTGACGCGCAGCCAGAACGTCATTGCGAACGAGCGAAGCGAGTGCGGCATCCAGGGCGGCACGCTCCGAGCGGGCAGCCCTGGATCGCCGCGTCGGCCTAACGGCCTCCTCGCGATGACGGCAGGTTCGTCAAAATCCGCTCGATGACGCCATAGCTAGAGACTCGCCGCCGCCCGCGCCGCTTGGTCGTAGTGGCCGGAGAGCGCCCGGAGCAGCGTCGCGAGCTTGGAGATCTCCTCCTGGTCGAAGCCGATGGAGGCAACGGCGTCCGCCAGCAGCGCCTCGCGGATGTCGCGATAGGCAGCGCACGCCCCGGCGCCCTCCTCGGTAATCGCCACGGTCTTTTCCTTGCCGCGCTTGCCGGACGCGACGAGCCCGGCCGCCTCCAGCTTGCGGATGGCATAGACCACCGTGTGCGTATCCTCGATGTTGAGAACCAGACACAGGTCGGCGAGCGTCTTCACCCGGTCGCGGTGGTTGACGATGTGCAGCACCAGGATATCGAGCGGCCCGAGCCCCGGATGCCCGGCCGCCGACATGCAGCGCACCATCCAGCGGTGGAAGGCGTTGTTCGACATGGTCAGCGCGAATTCCAGCTCCGACAGCGCCGGCGCGGACCCGGCCGCCAGATGCGCCGAGGAGACCACCGGCCCGACCCGCCGCGTGTTGCCCGTGGTGTTTTCTGCCTTCGCCATTGCCGCTTCCTCGCCCTTCTTTGGGATAAGGATAGCCGCGGGGAGCAAAATCTGTCCACTCTTGCTTGATTTTTTATCGTCATTTTATCTATAAATTATCGATATAACACCTTCCGCCGGCCACAGCCGCCGGCACGCCGCAATCGGGAGCGCGAAGACGATGAGCCAAGACGCACAGTGGGATTTCTGGATCGACCGTGGCGGCACCTTCACCGACATCGTCGCAAGGACGCCGGATGGAACCATCCGCGCCCACAAGCTCCTGTCGGAAAATCCCGAAGCCTATGCCGACGCCGCCATCCAGGGCATCCGCGACCTGATGGGCGTCGACAAGGACGCGGCGATCCCCTCCGGCGGCATTTCCGCCGTCAAGATGGGCACCACCGTCGCCACTAACGCGCTGCTGGAGCGAAAGGGCGACCGCACGCTGCTCGTCATCACGCGCGGCTTCCGCGATGCGCTCCGCATCGGCTACCAGGCCCGCCCGGAAATCTTTGCCCGGGAAATCATCCTTCCCGAACAATTGTATGAGCGCGTCGTCGAAGTCGACGAGCGGGTCCGCGCCGACGGCACGATCGAGGCAACGCCCGACCGGGAGACGATCACCGCCGACCTCCAGGCTGCCTACGACGCCGGCATCCGAGCCGTTGCCATCGTCTTCATGCACGCCTACGCCTATCCGGAACACGAAAAGACGGTGGCGGAGATCGCCCGCGAGATCGGCTTCACCCAGGTCTCCGTCTCCCACGAGGTCTCGCCGCTGATGAAGCTCGTCGGCCGCGGCGACACCACGGTGGTCGATGCTTATCTCTCGCCGATCCTGCGCCGCTATGTCGACCGCGTGGCGGGCGAACTGGATGCCGACGAAAGCGCCAGGGGCGTCGACGGCCCCAGGCTGATGTTCATGATGTCGTCCGGCGGGCTGACCGCCGCCGACCTTTTCCAGGGCAAGGACGCGATCCTCTCCGGCCCCGCCGGCGGCGTCGTCGGCGCGGTGGAGACGAGCCGCATGGCCGGCTTCGACAAGATCATCGGCTTCGACATGGGCGGCACCTCGACAGACGTCTCCCATTATGACGGCGAATTCGAGCGCACCTTCGAGACGGAGGTCGCCGGGGTCCGCATGCGCGCGCCGATGATGCGCATCCACACGGTCGCGGCCGGCGGCGGCTCGATCCTCCATTACGACGGCGCCCGGTTCCGCGTCGGCCCGGATTCCGCCGGCGCCAATCCCGGCCCGAAATGCTACCGCCGCGGCGGCCCGCTCGCCGTCACCGACGCCAACGTCATGGTCGGCAAGCTCTTACCGGACTTCTTCCCAGCCATCTTCGGCCCCGGCCAGGACGCCCCGCTCGACGCGGATGCCGTCAAAGGCGCCTTTGCCGACATGGCGACCGAGATCGGCGACGGCCGCGAGCCGGCCGAGGTCGCCGACGGCTTTTTGAAGATCGCCGTTGAGAACATGGCCAACGCCATCAAGAAGATCTCCGTGCAGCGCGGCTACGACGTCACGGAATACGCGCTGACCTGCTTCGGCGGCGCCGGCGGCCAGCACGCCTGCATGGTCGCCGATGCCCTCGGCATGACCAAGGTGCTGATCCACCCGCTGTCCGGCGTCCTCTCCGCCTACGGCATGGGCCTTGCCGACATCCGCGCCGACCGCCAGCAGGCCGTCGTCAAGCGCCTCGACGACGAGGTGATGCCGGAGCTGAAATCCCTCGCCGACGAACTCGCAACCGCCACCCGCGCCGAGGTCGAGGGCCAGGGCATGGCGCCGGAACACGTCCACACCGAGCCGCGCGCGCATCTGCGCTATGAGGGCAGCGACACCACCATTGCCGTCGACCTCACCGACCGGGAAGCCATGGTTGCCGCCTTCGAGGAGGCGCACCGCCAGCAATTCGGCTTTGCCATCGACGACAAGCCGATCGTCTGCGAGGCGCTGGAAGTGGAGGCGATCGGCGCCGAGGCCGCGCGCACCGAAAGCGAGGCGGAGCCCGCCACCGAGACCTCCGAACCCGTCCGCACCACCTCCGTCTACTCCATGGGCGAATGGCACGATGCTGCGGTCTATATGCGTGATGCAGTCAAACCGGGATGCACGGTCGACGGCCCGGCCCTGATCATGGAGCCGCACCAGACCATCGTCGTGGAACCCGGCTGGCGCGCCGAGGCGAACCCGCTCGACCACATCGTGCTGACCCGCGTCAAGGCGCTGCCGAAGCGCGTGGCGCTGGGCACCGAGGCCGACCCGGTGATGCTGGAGGTCTTCAACAACCTCTTCATGTCGATCGCCGAACAGATGGGCGTGACGCTGCAGAACACCGCATATTCGGTCAACATCAAGGAGCGGTTGGACTTTTCCTGCGCGGTCTTTTCCGAGGAAGGCAGCCTCGTCGCCAACGCCCCGCACATGCCGGTGCATCTCGGCTCCATGGACCGTTCCGTGGAGACCATCATCCGCCTCAACAAGGGCAATGTGGCGCCCGGCGACGTCTTCGCATTGAACGCGCCCTACAATGGCGGCACCCACCTGCCGGACATCACCGTCGTCAGCCCCGTCTTCGACGATGCCAAGGAAAAAATCCTGTTCTGGGTGGCGAGCCGCGGCCACCACGCCGATGTCGGCGGAACGGCGCCGGGCTCCATGACGCCGCTCGCCACCACGGTCGACGAGGAAGGCGTCCTCATCGACAACATGAAGCTCGTCGATGCCGGCCGCTTCTGCGAGGAGGAGCTGACCAAGGTGCTGACCGGCCACCGCTATCCGGTGCGCAACATCACCCAGAACATCGCCGACCTGAAGGCCCAGATCGCCGCCAACGAAAAGGGCGTCCAGGAACTGAAAAAGATGGTCGGCCATTTCGGCCTCGACGTCGTCAAGGCCTATATGGGCCACGTCCAGGACAATGCGGCCGAGAGCGTGCGCCGGGTCATCGACGCCCTGAAGGATTCGGAGTTCGAGTACCCGACCGACCAGGGCGCCGTCATCAAGGTGAAGATCTCCGTCGACCGGGAAAAGCGCGAGGCGACCGTCGATTTTTCGGGCACCAGCCCCGTCCAGCCGAACAATTTCAATGCCCCGGAGCCGGTGGCACGCGCGGCCGTCCTCTATGCCTTCCGGGTCATGGTCGAGGACAACATCCCGATGAACGCGGGGTGCCTCCGGCCCATCAACATCGTCATCCCGGAAGGCTCGATGCTGAAGCCGGCCTATCCGGCCGCCGTCGTTGCCGGCAATGTGGAGACCTCCCAGCACGTCACCAACGCCCTCTTCGGCGCGCTGGATGCCATGGCCGCCTCGGAAGGCACCATGAACAACCTCACCTTCGGCAACGACACCTACCAGTACTACGAGACCATCTGCTCCGGCTCCCCGGCCGGCCCGGGCTTCAACGGTACCTCGGGCGTCCACGTCCACATGACCAACTCGCGCCTCACCGACCCGGAAGTCCTGGAATTCCGCTTCCCGGTCCTCCTGGAAGACTTCCACATTCGGAAAGGTTCCGGCGGCAAGGGCAAATGGACCGCCGGCGACGGCACCAAACGGACCATAAGATTCCTGGAAAAAATGGAATGCGCGATCCTCTCCTCGCACCGCAAGGTCCGCCCGCACGGCCTCAAGGGCGGCGAGCCCGGCGACGTCGGCCACACATTGGTTCGCAGGAACGACGGCACCGAGGAAGAACTGCAAGGCTGCGACCAGACGGTGCTGGAGCCCGGCGAGGCGGTGACGGTGGTGACGCCGACGAGCGGGGGGTATGGGGAGGGGTAGGCTTTCGGGCTCTCTTACCCGGCGACGGTGAGCGTTCGCCGCGACCGCCCGCTTAAGGCAAGGCGCGAGCGGCAAACTCAGCCGTCACCCCGGACCAAGTGTATGTCCCGGGGAGATGGCTTACAGCGTTCGGGGAGATGGTTGACACTTTTGGCATGGATAGGCGGAGGAGGCCG
>NZ_NPEV01000052.1:0-17235 GCF_003258835.1 Rhodobium orientis
GTGCTGGTGCTGGCCGGTGCCGGCACCGGCAAGACCCGGGTGCTGACGACGCGCATCGCTCACATTCTCGCGAGCGGCCGGGCCTGGCCGAGCCAGATCCTCGCCGTCACCTTCACCAACAAAGCGGCGCGGGAGATGCGCGAACGGATCGGCCGGCTGGTCGGCGGCTCGGTGGAGGGCATGCCCTGGCTCGGCACGTTCCACGCCATCGGCACCAAGATCCTCCGGCGCCATGCCGAACTGGTCGATCTGCGCTCCGACTTCACCATCCTCGATACGGACGACCAGATCCGCCTCATCAAGCAGGTGATCCAGGCCGACGGGCTCGACGACAAGCGCTGGCCGGCGCGCCAGTTCGCCGGGCGGATCGACCACTGGAAGAACCGCGGCCTGATGCCGGAGGATCTTTCGGAGGGCGAAGGCCGCACCTTCGGCAATGGTCGCGGGCGCATCCTCTATGCCGCCTATCAGGAGCGGCTGAAGACGCTGAACGCCTGCGATTTCGGCGATCTCCTCTGCCACGTCATCAAGCTGTTCCGGAACAACCACGACGTCCTTGCCGATTTCCAGGGCCGGTTCCGCTTCATGCTGGTCGACGAGTACCAGGACACCAACGTCGCCCAGTATCTGTTCCTACGGCTTCTCGCCCAGAACAATCCGAACCTTTGCTGCGTCGGCGACGACGACCAGTCGATCTATGGCTGGCGCGGGGCCGAGGTCGACAACATCCTGCGCTTCGAGCACGACTTTCCCGGCGCAACGGTGATCCGGCTGGAGCGCAATTACCGCTCCACGGCGCATATCCTCGGCGCCGCCTCCCATCTCATCGCCCACAATGACGGCCGGCTCGGCAAGACGCTGTTCACCGAGGCCGACGATCCGGATGCCGACCGGGTCGCGGTGCGGGCGTCCTGGGATTCGGAGGAAGAGGCGCGCCAGATCGGCGACGAGATCGAGGCGCTGCAGGGCAAGGGCCATTCGCTGGACCAGATGGCGATCCTCGTCCGCGCGTCCTTCCAGATGCGCGAGTTCGAGGACCGGTTCGTCACCCTCGGCCTGCCCTACCGGGTGATCGGCGGCCCGCGCTTTTACGAGCGCATGGAGATCCGCGATGCGCTCGCCTATTTCCGCGCCACGCTGCAGCCGGCCGACGACCTCGCCTTCGAGCGCATCGTCAACAAGCCGAAGAGGGGCCTTGGCGAGGTGACGCTGAAGCTCGTCCACGAACAGGCGCGGGCGCGCAACATTCCCTTGATGCAGGCCGCGAACGACCTCGTCCAGACCGAGGAGATGCGGCCGCAGGCGCGCAATTCGCTGTCGGGCGTTCTGAAATCCTTCGCACGCTGGCGCGATCTCATCGAGACCCTGCCGCACACCGAGCTCGCCGAGATGATCCTCGATGAGTCCGGCTACACCGAGATGTGGCAGAACGACCGCTCGCCGGACGCACCGGGGCGGCTGGAAAACCTCAAGGAGCTCATCCGCTCCATGGAGGAGTTCGATTCCCTCGCCGGGTTCCTGGAGCACGTCTCGCTGGTGATGGATGCGGACCGGGCCGACGGCGCCGATGCCGTCAATCTGATGACACTGCATTCGGCCAAGGGGCTGGAGTTCGACACCGTGTTCCTGCCCGGCTGGGAGGAGGGGCTGTTCCCGCACCAGCGCGCCCTCGACGAGGGCGGGCGTTCGGGCCTGGAAGAGGAGCGCCGGCTCGCCTATGTGGGGCTGACGCGGGCGCGGGATCGCGTCCACGTGTTCTTTGCCTCCAACCGGCGCATCCACGGCATGTGGCAGTCCTCGGTGCCCTCGCGGTTCCTCGACGAACTGCCGGCCGAGCATGTCGACGTGGTGGAGCAGAACACAAACTATGGCGGCTATGGCGGCCGGCCCTACGGCGCCAGCCGCTTCGACAAGGCCGAGACGTTTTCCTCAAGCAGCTACACGACGCCCGGCTGGCAAAGGGCACAGAAATCCGGCCGCCCGCAGCGGCAGCCCCAGGGCCGTGCGCCGATGATCGAGGGCGAACTGGTCGCTAAAAGCGTCACCGGCACGGAGAGCCTTTATTCCGTCGGCGAGCGGGTGTTCCATATGAAATTCGGCTACGGCGCGATTTCCCAGATCGACGGAAACAAGCTGACCATCGATTTCGAAAAGGCCGGGCGTAAAAGGGTGCTGGATTCGTTTGTGGAGCGGCATTGAGGGTTTTGCGCTCGGGCGCCGTAAGGCTTTTCGGCGCAACGGCGCTGGCGTACGTTCGGGCTTGCGACGCCTGGCGGCGTCAGGATGGGGGTTGAGGGTCGGCCGACGCATGTGCCTCTTACTCCGCGTCACCACCGGACTTGATCCGGTGGTCCATGAGGCTTTTCCTCTTGCTACTACCTAAGTAATTGAAATCAAATGCCCTATGGATTGCCGGGTCGAGCCCGGCAATGACGCCGGAGATGGGGACGGGGCTGGTTCCTGGCCGGCTTCCGCAATAGCGTGGCGGCCGCCGCCGCTCTGGATTGCTTCGCTGCGCTCGCAATGACGGCGTATTGAAATTCCGCTTACTTTTCAATGTCATTGCGAGGAGGCCGATAGGCCGACGCGGCAATCCAGGGAGGCTTTCTCCATGGTTCCGAAATGCCGCCCGCCTCACAATGTCAGGACGAACTCGTCATACTCTTTCGACGCCGACCTCAGCAGGTCGTCGATGGCGGCGAGGGAGCGGGCGAGGCCCTCTTTCCGGTTCTTTTCCGCCCGTTCCTTGGCCAGGAGGTCGGCGTAGAGCGGCTCGATCGTGTTTGTCAGGATCTCCCGGTCCGGTACCCTTCGGTTGGAGTGGTAGCCGACGATGTTGCCGGCCGGATCGAAGGACGGGGTGGCGTGGGCGAACACCCAGTAGTAGCGGCCGTCGCGGGCGAGGTTCTTGACGTAGCCGAAGATCTCCCGGCCGTCGGCGATGGTGTCCCAGAGCAGCTTGAAGACGGCGCGCGGCATGTCCGGATGGCGGATGATGTTGTGCGGTTGGCCGAGGAGTTCCTTCTCCAAATAGCCGGCTACATCCAGGAAGACGCGGTTGGCGTAAGTGATCCGGCCCTTCAGGTCGGTCTTGGATACAATGATATCATCGTCTGCGAAGAATATCTCTTCGTCTACGGGCGCAATTTTGCTGGACATGCCGGAGCATCCTGAACATTCCGATCCATTATGCTTGGACTATGAAATTATATATTTGAGATATTGTTAAATTGCCGACGTGCGCGCGAAGCGTTGCCACGGTGCCAAAAAACCCGCCGGACCGATTCATTTGACGCGTAAAACCCACTATGGTCCGCCGGCCGCGACGGTCGTCGCGACGCAGAACTTCGGAGGCAAGGAATGTTTCGGGCGGTTGCCTATCTCAGCGAGCAGGAGGCGCGGACGCTGTCCGCGATCTTCATGGAGGACGAGACCAGCGGCGCGCTCGCCTCGGCCGCCCTTGAGGAAAGCGAAACGCGCTGGTTCTGCGAGGTGCTGTTCGATGCGGCGCCGGAGGCGGCGACGCTCGATGCCTATGCGCACGACATGACCGGCATCGAGGCCGCTTTCCAGGTATCGGAGCTGCCGGATATCGACTGGGTGGCCAAGAGCCTTGAGGGCCTCACCGCCGTGACGGCCGGCCGCTTCGTGGTGCACGGCGCCCATGAGCGGGCGTCGGTGCCGGCCAACGCAGTCGGCATCGAAATCGAGGCCGGCCAGGCCTTCGGCACGGGACACCACGCGACGACCTGGGGCTGCCTTGTCGCCATTGACCGGCTGACCAGGAAGCGCGCCTACAGGCATCCGCTCGACCTCGGCTGCGGCTCGGGCGTCCTGGCCATCGGCCTTGCCAAGGTGCTGCGCGGCAAGGTGCTGGCGAGCGACATCGATCCGGTCGCGGTCCGTGTGGCGCGCGGCAATGCCCGCCTCAATGGGGCGTCGGCTTTCGTGACGACGGTGGTCGCCGGCGGCATGCGGCACCGGGCGATCGCCAGCGCGACGCCGTTCGACCTCGTCGTCGCCAATATCCTTGCCCGGCCGCTGAGGGCGCTCGCCTTCGACATCGCGCATGCGATGGCGCCCGGCGGCGACCTCATCCTGTCGGGTCTGCGGCTTGCCGACGTGCGCCGCATCCATGCGACCTATCGGGCCGCAGGGTTTTCGCGCGTCGCCGAGATTCAGCGCGACGGCTGGGCGACACTTGTACTGAGGTTCGGGTACTGAGGTTTGGGTGAGAAACGGCTCCGCCGGAACGCTTCGGGGGAGTGTCCGATCCGTACCGGGGTCGGGGGCGTACCCCCGAGCCGGTCGGTTCGATTTCTTGTGGGGTTGGCGGGTCGCCGGGATCAGTAGGGGAAGGGGTTGGCCCCTTCGGCCTCGATCTTTTTCCGGTCGTAGCCCAGCTCGGCGAGCGTTTCGTCGTCGAGGGTCAACAGATAACCGTTGACATATTTCTTGGCCTGAAGCTCGCGACCTCTGGTCACCTTGTCAAGCATCCGCCGCAAAGCGGAGGAGGTGGACGTGGTTACTTTGGTCGTAAGTTCTGCCGTGGATGCTATTGCAATCGCCATGATACGATATCCTTTGATCGTGGCGGGCGATCATCCCTAGACACGAATAAGTATAAGAACGAAATTGATATTCGGTATCCCCGGAACGGAATGCCAGACTTGCGTTTTTCGCAGGTGCGAACGCATTTTTTCGCGGTGCAGCATAATTGATGTGCGAAAACCGCCGGTTTTTGATGCTTAATGCCGATTTGCTGGGCAGACACCATTCCGCCGTTGCAGGGCGGCAAATCCCATCGTATGGAACGCGGATGTACCAGTCCTTTGACGACATTGCCGATCCCGCCGCGGCGCTGCCGCGTATACAGCGCCTGCGCGAGGATCTTGCGCGACGCTCGCTCGACGGGTTCCTCGTGCCGCGCGCCGACGAGCACCAGGGCGAGTATGTGCCGCCCAATGCCGAACGCCTCAGCTACATCTCCGGTTTCACCGGGTCCGCCGGCCTTGCCATCGTGCTGGCCAACGAGGCGGCGGTGTTCGTCGACGGCCGCTACACCGTGCAGGTGGTCGAGCAGGTCGATGCCGACACGTTCCAGGCCATCCACATGGCCGACCAGATGCCGCGCGACTGGCTGAAGGCGCGGCTCGGTGCGGGGATGTGCATCGGCTACGACCCGATGCTGCATCCGCTCGGCGAGGTCCGCAAATACGAGGCCCTGTGTGCGGAAGCCGGCGCGGAGTTCGTGCCTTGCGAGAGCAATCCGCTGGACGCCACCTGGGACGACCGGCCGGCGCCTCCGCTCGGCCCCGTGCATCTCCACCCGATCGACTATGCCGGCGAAGAGGCGCGCGACAAGATCGCCCGCATCGACGGCATCCTTGCCGAGAAGAAGGCCGATGCGGCGGTGCTGACGACGCCGGAGTCGATCTGCTGGCTGTTCAACATCCGCGGCTCCGACGTCACCCATGTGCCGCTGGTGACGAGCTTTGCGATCCTCAACCGGGAGGCCAAGCCGCAGCTCTTCGTCGACGGCCGCAAGCTCTCCGATACGGTGCGCGATGGGCTTTCCGGCCTTGCCGAGATTGCCGAGCCCGATGCGCTCCCTGCCGGGCTCGACGCGCTCGGTGCGGCGGGCAAACGGGTGCTGGTCGACCCCAACATTGCCGGCGCGGCGATCCCGCGGCGGATCGAGGCGGCCGGTGGCACGGTCGTGGAAGGCGCCGATCCGGTGCTGCTTCCGAAGGCGACCAAGAACGCCGCGGAGATCGACGGCGCCCGCGCCGCCCATGCCCGCGACGGCGTGGCGCTGGCGAAATTCCTTGCCTGGTTCGACAAGACCGCGCCCGGCGGCGAGCTCACCGAGATCGCGGCGGCAAAGAAGCTGGAAGAGTTCCGCGCCGCCTGCGGCATGCTGAAGGACCTCTCCTTCGATTCCATTTCCGCGGCCGGCCCGCATGCGGCGATCCCGCATTACCGGGTCAGCTATTCCAGCAATCTCCGGATCGAGCCGGGCATGCTCTACCTGATCGATTCCGGCGGCCAGTATCCGGACGGCACCACGGACGTCACCCGGACTGTCGCGGTCGGCGAGCCGACAGCGGAGATGCGCGACCGCTTCACCCGCGTCCTCAAGGGCCATATCGCGATTTCGACGGCGAAGTTCCCGAAGGGCACCTCGGGCGCCCAACTCGATGCGCTGGCGCGGATGGCGCTGTGGAAGGTCGGGCTCGACTTCGACCACGGCACCGGCCACGGCGTCGGCGCCTATCTCTCCGTCCACGAGGGGCCGCAGCGGATTTCCAAGGCCGGCTCGGTGCCGCTGGAAGCCGGCATGATCGTCTCCAACGAGCCAGGCTACTACAAGGCCGGCCATTTCGGCATCCGCATCGAGAACCTGGAACTCGTCACCGACCCGTGCGCGGTGCCGGACGGCGAGCGGGCGATGCACGCCATGGAGACGCTGACCATGGCGCCGATCGACCGGCGCCTCGTCGTCGCGGAGATGCTGACGGCGGAGGAGCGCGGCTGGCTCGACACTTACCACGCGCTGGTCTTCACCGAGATCGGTCCGCAGGTCGACAACGGCACCTATCGCTGGCTTGAAAAAGCGACGCGGCCGATCGCCGACTGAGGAATCACGACCTTCCTGGAAAAACGTCCGGCTTTGTAGCTTCGGCTACAGAGGCCGGTCCGCGACGCGCCTAGGAGTCCTTCTCGACGGTTCAACCGACACCGAAGAAAGGACACGGCCATGCGCCCCATGAAATTTTTCATCGATACCCACGACGCCGCGAAGGAGACCTTCCCGCCCGGCCTGACGCCGGTGCAGTTCGACGGCTTCTTTGCCCAATATGAAGAGGCCTGCGCCGAGGAAGAGGTCGTCATCCTCAGGGTTCATGTGGCCTACGAAGCGGGCCGGGCGTTCTGCTTCACCATGGCGCCGAACGCCGATTGCGTGCGCCGGGCCCATGAGCGGGTCTCGCTGCCGTTCGACTCGATCTGCGAGGTCAAGACGGCAACGCCCGGCGATACCTTCTTTCGCCCGCATGCCGCGTAGGGCCGTGTTCCAACGGCCCTTTGAAACAGGGAGATCCAGATGATGCGTTTTCTCAGCGGTGCCTTTGCCGCCATTCTTGCCCTTTCCGTGGCACAGGCCAGTCCGGCCGGTGCTGCCGAAGGCCTCAACGATGCAACCATTTTCGCCATTTTCGACCAGGCCAACATGGCCGACATCGCCACCGGCCGGCTCGGCTGGAAGAAGGGCGACAGCGAGGAAGTGCGGGCGCTGGCCAAGATGGTCGTCACCGACCACAGCGCTGTGCAGCGGATGGGCCGGGACGTCGCGGAAACGATGGGCATCCTTGGCACGCCGCCGGATGGCGACGGATCCTGGGCTGCCCAGGCCGCCGCTCTGGAAAAGCTCGACAAGCTATCCGGCCGGGAATTCGACGAGGCCTATCTGCGTTATGAGATCGCCTACCACACCGCCGTCATCGAGGCGATCGAGACGACGCTGCTGCCGGCGATCGAGGACCCGGATTTCAAGGCGCTGGTGGAAAAGGTGCTGCCGGGGTTCAAGCACCACCTCGCCGCCACCCGGCAAGCGGCCGATGGGATGGGCATCGGCTACTGACCGCTCACCGCATTGACGCCGGCCCGGAATCGGCGCTCCCATGCCGGAGCGCCGGTGCGGGGCCGGCGCAGGCCGGGGGGCGCAGGCGAATGGGCGAAGACGCGATGCGGTTCGTGGAGCGCATGAGCGAGAAGGGCCGGGCGCTCCTTGCCGAGCGGCTGGTGCGCAAGTCGTTTGCCAGGGGGAGCAGGGTGATCGACCGGGGCGATGCCGTCTCCGGCGCCTATTTCGTGCTCGACGGCGCGTTGCGGGTGTTCACGGTCGGCGCGACCGGCAAGCAGGCAACACTTTACCGGATCGAGCCCGGCGAGACATGCGTCCTGGCGCTCAACGCGCTCTTCAACGACGTGCTCTATCCGGCCTTCGTGGAGGCGGCGGCCGAGACCACCATCGGCGTCGTGCCGGGCAGCACCTATCGCATGCTGTTCGCCAGCGAGGCGCCGATCCAGGACCTCACGGTGCGGGCACTGTCCTCCGCCGTCTTCGGCATCATGAACGAGCTGGAACGGCACACCACCCAGACCGTCGCGCAGCGGCTTGCCGGATACCTCCTCCTGAAGGCGGCGGCCGACGGCACGGTGTGCAACACCCAGCAGGAGCTGGCCGCGGAAATCGGCACGACGCGCGAGGTGATCGGCCGGCTGATGGCGCAGTTCGCCGAACAGGGACTGGTGAAGACCGGGCGCGGCCGCATCATGCTGGTCGACCGCCGGCGCCTCGGCGCCGGTCCGGGGTCCGGCTGCGATGCGATCTGAGCCCGCATCGGACGGTTTTCTTGCCCCCGTTCTCCAGGCAAGGTAAAAATACCGACGGGGGATATTCGTTTTATCCGGAGATCTGACGAGCCGACGCGCGGCGGCGGATCCGGGCGGAGGTGTCGATGCCGAGATCTGCACTGTCCTACCTGAAGGCGCCGCTCTGGGCAGCGGAGCTTGCCACCGGCGCCAAGTCGTTCCAGGCCAATCCGATCATCGGCAGCCCGGCGCTCAACGAGCGCGGCCTCCATGTGGCGCGCATCCGTGCAGCCGAGAAGATGGCCGACTGGCGGCGGTCGCAGATGCGCCATCTGGCAACGCCGGAGGACCGCGCGGCGTTCGAGCGCGACGGCTTCGTCATCAAGAAGAACGTCCTGTCCGACGGCGATTTTTCAAGGCTGCGCGAGGAGCTGGTCGAAGGCACTTTCGAGGCGCGGGAGATGCGCCAGGGCGCCACCGTCACCCGCTTCGTACCCCTCGACCGCACGCTGCTGGAGCGCCTGCCGGTGACGCGGGAACTGGTGACCGGGCCCCTGTTCCAGGGGCTGCTGCGCTACATGGCCTCGTTCAATGCCGAGCCCATCCTGTTCCTGCACATCGTCCTCACCGACCCCTCGCGCGGCGACCAGGACCCGCAGACGGCGGTCCATTCCGACACCTTCCAGCCGACCGCCAAGTGCTGGTTCTTCATGCACGATATCGCCGAGGATGAGGGGCCTTATACCTATGTGCCGGGCTCGCACCGGATGACGCCGGGGCGGATCGCCTGGGAATACAAGAAGAGCCTGACGGCGCACGCCGATCCGGTCGTCTACCATGCCCGGGGCTCGTTCCGGGCGACGCTGGAAGACCTTGAGGAGATGGGCTTTCCGGCGCCGGTCTCCGTTACCGTACCGGCCAACAGCTTCGTCGTTGCCGACACCCACGGCTTCCATGCCCGCGCCGTCAGCACCAAGCCGACGGTGCGCTTCGGCATCTACGGCTCGCTGCGCGGCAGTCCGTTTGCGCCGCTCACCGGGCTCGATCCGGCGCGGCTGCCGATGATGTCGAACCGCAAGGTCGGCTGGTACGTCAACTGGCTTGATCTCAGGGAAAGGCTCGGCGGCAAGAAGACGCCGCTGCAGCCGGCCGGGCCCATGAAACCCATGGACCCGGTGAAGCGGTAAATCACCGTCGGTAATGCCGGCTCAGGCGCTGCGCACCTGCTTCAGGAACGTCTCCATTTCGGCGCGCAGGCGATCGGCCTGTCCGGCCAGCGCCTCCGCCGACGACAGCACCTTTCCGGACGACGAGGTGGTGCTGGTCGCCATGTTGCGGATGTCGCCGACCGCGTCGGTGACCGCCAGCGTGCCTTCGGCGGCCTGGTTGACGCTGCGGGCGATCTCCTGGGTTGCCGCGGACTGTTCGTCGACGGCGGCGGCGATCGCCGAGGCGATGTCGTTCAGATTGGTGATGGTGGACGAGATCGTGCCGATGGCCTCGGACGACTGGGAGGTGGTCGACTGGATTTCGCCGATCTGCTCGGAGATCTCCGTCGTCGCCTTGGCGGTCTGTTCCGCCAGCGTCTTGACCTCGGACGCGACGACCGCAAACCCCTTGCCGGCCTCGCCGGCGCGGGCCGCCTCGATGGTGGCGTTGAGGGCAAGGAGGTTGGTCTGCTCGGCGATGTCCTGGATCAGGGTGATGATGTCGCCGATGCGGCTGGCCGCGCTTGACAGGGCGTTAACGCGGTCGACGGTGGCCTGGGCCTCGCCGACGGCGCGGGTCGACATTTCCGAGGACTGGGCGACCTGGCGGCCGACCTCCTGGACGGAGGAGGCAAGCTCCTCGGTGGCCGAGGCGACGGACTGGACGTTGCCGTTGGTCTCGTCGGAGAGCCGCGAGACCGAGGCCGCCTTGCCGGAGGTCTCCTCGCTCGACGAGGTCATGGTGCGCGAGGCGCTTTGCAGGTCGCTGACGGCCTTGGAGACGGCGTCGGCGATGGTGCCGACATTGCGCTCGAAGTCGTCGGCGAGTTCGGCCATTGCGACCCGCTTTTCCTCCTCGGCCTTCTCGCGCATCGCGGCCTGTTCGCCCTGCAGGCGCTGGCGCTCGATGAGATTGTCCTTGAAGACCCTGACCGAGGCGGTGAGGTCGCCGATCTCGTCGCGCGACGACCAGTCCGGGATGTCGGCGGAGGCATCGCCCGAGGCCAGGGCGTTGGTCACCTTGGCGATCCGGCAGATTCGGTAGGAGATGGTGCGGGCGGCAAACACATAGGCGAAGATGCCGAAGGCGATGGTCAAAAGGGCGATTGCGGCCATGACGATCGAGGCCGTCACGGTTTCCTGCCGCAGGTTCTCCATCTTGGCGTCTATGTGCTTGTGGATGACGGCCTCGGCGGCATCGGCGTCGTCCATCAGGGCTTCATAGGTCTGGTCGAAGGCTTCGTCGGCGTCTGAGCCGGCCGTGCCGACGAGATTCCGTTTTGCATAACGCTCCTTGGCGACCGCGATCAGGCGGCCGAGATCGTCGGTGACGGCGGCGATGTCGGCGGAAGGAGCCGCGCCGAGGCCGGCAACGGCCTCTTGGGCGGCGGCCAGGTTGCCGGTCACCTTGCCGAAGTCCTCGTCGTCGTCACCGCCGAGGATTTCGGCAATCAGCCAATGGGCCTCGGCGAGATGGAAGCGGCCCGCGCCGATCCTGCGCTGGGCGTCGGCATTGCCGGCAAACGCCGGCTCCTCGGCAAGGGCGGCGATGCGCCGGGTCAGGTCGTCGGACAGGGTGTCATAGACCTCGTCGGGATTGGTACCGGAGCCCTGGGCGAGGGCCCGGTACGCGTAACGCTCTCTGGCTGCGGCGGTGAAGATCTCGAGGTCCTTGCCGACCTTGGTGATCTTTTCACGCACGGCTTCGGATTCGCTGGGATAATAGGTGCGGCCGTCGGCCTTGCCGCCTTCCAGGATGGCAGTGACATGGAATCGGGCCTGGTCGAGCAGCTGCCAGACCTCGTCGATGCTCTCGCCCTCGTCGCCGGCCATGATCTCCTCGAACAGGAGATGGGCGCGGGTGGCGCCGAGCTTGATCTCCATCGCCGCTTCGGCGAGCGGCGCCAGCTTGACGCCGGCCTCGACACCGTCGTCACCGACCACGGAGGTCGCGCGATGGCCGACAAAACCGGTGGCGATGACGAGAAGCAGCAGGCCGCCGAAAAGCAGCGCCATCTTGCGCGTGATTGTCCATCTCATTGCCGGAGTCCCTTTCCGAGGCCGGTATTGGTCGTATTTCGGATAGGGAATCTACTTCAGCGATCATTATCGGAACATTAACGTTACGGGTTGCCCGCCATTTTGACTTTAAATGAGCTTTTACTATTAAGTTATTTTCAATATTAAATCATTTTAATACATTGTATTACTTGGATGAACGGCCTCCTGGCAGGTCCGCGGCGTCCTCGGCAAGGGCATGGATGACGTAGCAATCGCCGATCTGGTCGGCGTGGCAGGTGGTAACGATCCGGGTCAATTCCGCCTCCAGCCGCTTCAACTGGGCGATGCGGGCGCGGATGTGCTCCAAATGGGCGCCGGCGATGCGGTGGGCCTCGGTGCAGGGCATCTCCGGCTGCTGGCTGAGCGTCAGCAGCTCGCGGATGGCATCGAGGGACAGGCCGAGATCGCGGGCGTGGCGGATGAAGGCGAGGCGTTCGAGCGCCGCCTTGCCGTAGCGGCGCTGGTTGCCGCGCGAGCGCTCGGCCGGCGGCAACAGGCCGATTTCTTCGTAATAGCGGATGGTCGGCACCTTGACCTCGGTGCGCTGCGACAGTGCGCCAATCGACAGCATGTGCAGTCTCCCCTTGAACCTCTAGCGACTAGAGAGATTATGTAATGGTCCGAACCGAAGTAAAGAGGTTGGACCATGGGTTCCTGTTGCTCCCACTCGCACGCGTCCTTCGACGGCATGTCGGCCGACTACAAGCGCCGGCTGTGGATCGTGATCGCGCTCAATGCCGGCATGTTTTTCGTTGAAATGACTGCCGGCCAGGTGGCGCGCTCCCAGGCGCTGCAGGCCGACGCGCTCGATTTCCTCGGCGATGCGCTGACCTACGGGCTGTCGCTGGCGGTGATCGGGGCGTCCGTCACCTGGCGCACCAATGCCGCGCTCGCCAAGGGTGTCAGCCTGTCGCTGATGGGGCTCTTCGTGCTCGGCATGACGGTCTACCGTGTCGTCGTCATCGGCGTGCCGGAGGCCGAGGTGATGGGCGTCGTCGGCGTCATGGCGCTCGCCGCCAACCTTGCCAGCGTGCTCCTGCTGATGCGCTACAAGGACGGCGATGCCAATGTGCGCTCCGTCTGGCTGTGCTCGCGCAACGATGCGATCGGCAATGTGGCGGTGATGATGGCGGCCGGCGCGGTCTGGGCGACCGGCACCGGCTGGCCGGACCTCGTCGTCGCCGCGGCGATGGCGGCGCTGTTCCTCTCCTCCTCCTGGCAGATCGTCACCCAGGCGCTCAGCGAGAAGCGCGCCGAGGCCGCGGCCGCGGCGGAGTAAGGGAAGCCTTGGCCGAGCGCCGGGTTACCGGTGCTCTTCGACATTGGCCTCGATGAGGGCGGAGTTGAAATAGCGCAGCGCCCGGATGTGCCAGGCCCGGCCGATGATCTTCGAGGGGTCCCGCCGGTCGACCACGTAAAGGCTCGACCGGCCGCTGGCATCGAAGGCGCGCAGGGCCGTTTCCAGCGTATCGGCGGGCCGGAGGTACGCCTCGCCCTCCTCCGGCTTGAACTCCGGCACCTCCTCGTCCTCCTTCAGCCTTTCCATGAAGTCGGAGACGTGGACGCGCTTGACCAGCCATTTGTGGGCGCCCTCCTGCAGGACGATGCCGCGCATTTCCAGTTGCCAGTGGAAATAGGAGCGGCCGTGGATCGCCTGGGTGATGCCGGTGGCGATCGACACGGTGATGAGGAGGGCGATGGACAGGGCGTAGCCGCCGGTCAGCTCAAAGACGATCATCGCCGTCGATATCGGCGCGCCTAGGGTGGCGGCGGCGACCGCGCCCATGCCGAGGATGGCATAGAGTCCCTCGCTGGAGGCGAGTTCGGGAAAGGCCCTGGCGGCGATGATGCCGAAGGCGCCGCCGGTCATGGCGCCGATATAGAGCGTCGGCGAGAAGATGCCGCCGCCGAAGCGCGAGGCCAGCGTGATCGCGGTCGCCGCCGTCTTGGCGACGAGCAGCGAGATCAGCAGGGCCAGCGGCAGCTCCGTCTTCAACGCCATGTCGGTCGCCTGGTAGCCGACGCCGAGGATCTGCGGGAAGGCGAGGCCGATGATGCCGACCGCAAAGCCGCCGGCCATCGGCCGCATCCAGAACCGCACCGGCATGTTGCGCTCGACCCAGTCGGTGCCGATGAGGGCGAACTGGAAGAGGACCGCGACGAGGGCGCAGGTGAGGCCGAGGAGCGCAAAGGCCGGCAGCTCCCAATAGGACGTGATCTGGTAGTCGGGGATGGAAAAGGCGGCGGCGCCGCCGAACCATATGCGCGACAGCATCGTCCCCAGCACCGAGGAGATGACGATCGGCACGAAGGCCGACAGGGCGTAGTGGCCGAGGATCACCTCATGGGCGAACAGGGCACCGGCAATCGGTGCGTTGAAGGAGGCGGAGACGGCGCTGGCAACGCCGCAGGCGAGCATCACCCGGCGCGCCGAATCGGGCAGCCGGAAGGCCTGGCAGATGGCGGCGCCGAGGGTGGCGCCGAGATGGACGACGGGGCCCTCGCGTCCGGCGCTGCCGCCGACGCCGAGGGAAAAGACGGTGACGGCGGCGGACGACAGGCCGGGCCAGAATTTCAGGCCGCGGCCGCCATTGGCGCGGGCCTCGATGACGTCGGCGACGCCGCCGGCGCGCCGGCCCGGATGCACATGTTCCAGATAGAGCCCGACGAGGAGGCCGCCGGCGGCCGGCGTCAGCACGATGACGTACCAGGGCGCGGCGGCGGTCGCCTCGGCGACCTGTTCGCTCATGGTGCCGAGCCAGACCCACTGCACCGCGCCGATGCCGACGCGAAAGACGATCGCTGCGGCCGAGACGCACACGCCGATGATGATGGCGAGCAGCCAGATGGTCGGCTGGCGGGTGGTCAGGAACAGCCGGACGTTCGGCTGCATCCACTTGACGGCGGTGGTCGGCAGCAGTTTGAAATTTCGCCAGAACATGATCCTCGCCACCGCCGCTCAGGCGCTTTCCCGGCCGGCCTTGTGGGCGATGCGGATGGCGCGGCCGGCGCGCTCGGGCCGGCCGAGCGTCGTTGCCGCGGCATGGAGCGCGTCGAGCCGTTCGCGAATCGGCGCCGGCCAGGGCGCGGTGCGCCGGCTCTCCATGTCGACATGGAGGAACATCTGTTCCGACGTCGCCGACAGGAAGCCCTCCTCGGCGTGGTATAGCTCCTGCCAGGAATGCAGGCGCTTGTCGTCGACGTCGAGGATGCGGCTTTCGACATGGACCGGGGCGCCCTCGGCGAGTTCACGGACGTAGCAGATATGGGCCTCGACGGTGAAGAAGGAGGCGTTCTCGCTGGCCACATAGTCGGGGCCGAGGCCGGCGGCGAGGAAGAATTCGTCAATCGCCGTATCGAAAAGGACGTTGTAATAGGCCATGTTGAGATGGCCGTTGTAATCGATCCATTCCGGCAGCACCGTCTTCCGGGAAGACCGGAACGGCGCCGTGTCTGCGCCGCTCGAAAGGGCGGGGGTGCCGGACATGGAGAGCCTCCTTGGCGACGCTTTCAAAGAGGACGGCGGCCCGCTTCGTGCGGCCCCACATGAAGCCTTTGCCGTCATTCAAGGTTTTTTGATAAGTTGCACACAATGGCGCGGTCGCACAATGACCAGGCAAGAGGGAATTGGGACCAGGCCAAAGGGATTCGGGACCAGGCCGAAGGGAATTGGCGCCCGGCGCCCACATCTGACAAGGTACCTCAGGGAGACAGGCCGATGGCGACATCCGCGATGCTGATTGCGCGCGACGACGCGGCGATCGAGACGGCGGTCGCGCGCCTCATGGAGCGATTCGGCACGCGCTGTGCCACGGGCGAGTCGATCCGCGAACAGCACGGCCACACGACCACGTACCTCACCAACCAGCCGCCCGATGCGGTGGTGTTCGCCTCCTCGACAGAGGAGGTCGCCGAGATCGTGCGGACTTGCGCCGAATTCGGCGTGCCGCTCATCCCGTTCGGCACCGGCACGTCGCTGGAGGGGCACCTCAACGCGCCTGCCGGCGGCATCTCCATCGACCTCAGCGCCATGAACCGGATCGTCGCCGTCAACGCGGAGGATCTCGACTGCACGGTGGAGGCGGGCGTCACCCGCATGCAGCTCAACGAGAATTTGCGCGACCAGGGCCTGTTCTTCCCGATCGATCCCGGCGCCGACGCCAGCCTTGGCGGCATGGCTGCAACGCGGGCTTCGGGCACCAACGCAGTGCGCTACGGCACGATGAAGGACAACGTTCTGGCGCTGACCGCCGTGATGGCGGACGGCACCATCGTCAGGACCGGCTCGCGGGCGCGCAAGTCCTCGGCCGGCTACGACCTCACGCGGCTCCTCGTCGGCTCGGAGGGAACGCTTGCCGTCATCACCGAGGTGACCCTGAAGCTTTCCGGTATCCCGGGGGCGGTCTCGGCCGGCGTCTGCCCGTTCCCGGATGTCGAATCGGCCTGCAACGCGGTCATCATGACCATCCAGTCGGGCCTGCCGGTGGCGCGGATCGAGTTCCTCGACGAGCACCAGGTGCGGGCCTGCAACGCCTATTCCAAGCTGGACCTCGCCGAGATGCCGACCCTCTTTTTGGAGTTCCACGGCACGGAGGCCGGCGTTGCCGAACAGGCCGACCGCTTCGGCGACATTGCCGAGGAATTCGGCGGCGGGCCGTTCGACTGGGCGACCAGGACCGAGGACCGCTCGCGCCTGTGGAAGGCGCGGCACGAGGCTTACTGGGCCTCGCTCAGGCTGAAGCCGGCGGCCAAGGGCGTTTCGACCGACGTCTGCGTGCCGATCTCGCGGCTTGCCGAATGCGTCATGGCGACCCGCGCCGACATCGAGGAGAACGGCTTCACGGCGACCATGGTCGGCCATGTCGGCGACGGCAATTTCCATGTGCTGGTGCTGTTCGATCCGGACAATCCGGACGAGATGGCGGCGACGAACGGCTTCATCGAGCGGCTCAACTGGCGCGCCATCGAGATGGGTGGGACCTGCACCGGCGAGCACGGCATCGGCCAGGGCAAGATGAAGTACATGGCCCGCGAGCATGGACCCGCGCTCGATGTCATGCGCACCATCAAACGCGCCCTCGACCCGGGGAACATCATGAACCCGGGAAAGATATTCACCCTTGACGGCTGAGTGCCGGCAGGAGACCAACCCTTTGCGTCCTTTCGCCCCGACATCTGACACCTGACCCTGACGGAGACTGGTTCTGAATTCCGTCTACATCACCGTTGGCCTGGCGATCATCGCCGTCCTCGTTGCGGCGCTGATCGGGCCGCTGTTCATCGACTGGACGGCCTATCGCGACGTCTTCGAGCGCCACGCCGAGCAGATCGTCGGGCGCCAGGTGAAGATCCTCGGGGATGCCGACGCCTACCTGCTGCCGACGCCGTCGATCACCTTCACCGACATGCGCATTGGCGATGCCAACAACCCGCTGATGATCGTCTCGCGGTTTTCCGCACGGGTCGAACTGGCGCCGCTCCTGAAGGGCGAGGTCAAGGTCATCGACATGACGCTGGAGCGGCCGGACGTGCGGCTTGCCGTCGATGACAAGGGGCAGCTCAGCGCCTTGGGCGACGACGGCAGATCGGA
>NZ_NPEV01000052.1:17245-36861 GCF_003258835.1 Rhodobium orientis
GCCCGGCTTCGATCCGGCGGCCGTCGCGTTCGAACAAGTCGAGGTGGTCGACGGCGCGGTGCAGATTTCAGATGCCCGCTCGGCACAGGTCTACCGCCTCTCCGACGTCGACCTTTCCGTCTCGGCGCGGGCGCTGGTCGGGCCGTTCAGGGCCGAGGGCGCGGTGACCGTCGGCGGCGCCCGGCACCGGGTGAAGCTGGCGAGCGGCACGCTCCGCGCCGACGGTGCGATCCGCGTCAAGGCGCAGATCAATCCGACGGAGCGGCCGGTGGAGATCCGGCTCGACGGCCTGGTTTCCGCCAAGGACCTGATGCCGCGCTATGCAGGCGATTTCCATATCGAGCGGCTGCAGCCGCGGACCGCCGAGGACGGGGCGAGCGACGAGGCATTCGACGTCGCCGTGCCGCCGGGAACGCCCTGGCGTGTCGCGGGCAAGTTCGAGGTCGCCGACGGCGCGCTGTCGGTGGAGGACTACGAACTCACCTACGGCTCGGAGGACCGGCGCTTCAACCTCACCGGCGGCGGTAGGCTGGAGGCCGGGCCGGAGCCCCGTTTCCAGGTCGAGGTGAAGGCACAGCAGATCGATCTCGACCGCATGCTTGCCGATCCCGGCAAGCCGGCCGGGACGCTCCATTCGGGCGGTGCGGTCGCGACCCTCGGCGCGTTCTTCGAGAGCCTTTCCGGCCTACCGCGGCCGCCCATCGGCGGGCGCATCTCCGTCGACCTGCCGGGCGTCGTCGTTGCCGGCGGCGCCATTCAGCAACTGCGCTTCGATGCGACGCCGACGACCGACGGATGGTACATCTCCGAACTTGAAGGCCAGTTGCCCGGCCGCACGCGGATCGGCCTCGATGGCGAGATCGGCCTTGGCGAGGCGAGCCATTTCGAGGGCGATCTGAGGCTGTCGGTTGAGCAGCCGGCCGCGCTCGCCAACTGGTGGCGCGGCGGCGGTTCGCTTGCCGGGGCACGGCTCGACCCGCTGGAAGTGCGCGGCCGGCTGACCATCGGGCGGACCGGCATCGCGCTCACCGGCATGCGGCTGAAGACCGAGCTGTCGCTCGGCACCGGCAGCATTTCCTGGCGCCCGGCGCGAACCGATACCAACGCGGCCTTCGTGCTCGATCTCAATGCCGACCGGTTCGAACTCGCCCAGCTCGGCGCGGCGGCGCGGCTGGCGCTTGCCGGCTATGGCGGCAACGCACGGGGTGCCGATGACGGCGTCACCGACATCGACGTGCGGGTCCGCGTCGGCACGCTGATTTCCAACGACGTGGAGGCGAGCGGCGTCGAGGCCGTGGTCAATTTCTCCGGCGATACGCTCCGCATCGACCGCATGATCCTTGCCGATCTCGCCGGCGCGCGGGTGGTTGCCGACGGCACCATCAAAAAAGCGCTGACGACGCCGGACGGCGACATCGAACTGGCGCTGACGGCGGACAAGCTCGGCGGCCTCGCCAATCTCATCATCGACCTTTACCCGGATTCCGATCTCGCCCGCCGGCTGACGGCCGCCTCCGGCCTGCTCGGGCCGGCGATCGTCCAGGGGCGGCTTTCGGGGCGCGCGGTCGACGACGTCAGCACCGTGACCCTCAAGGTCAATGGCGATGTGGGCGGCTCGGAGCTGCGGGTCGCCGGCACGTTCGATGGCCGGGTCGACAAGTGGCGCGCGGCGAAAACGTCGTTCGATGCAACGCTGGCCGGCCCCGACAGCGGCCGGCTCCTCGGCCAGCTCGGCTTCGAGGTGTTGCCGCTCACCGACATTCCGTCCGGGAGGATCACGCTCAAATCGACGGGAACGCCCGGAACGGGCCTTGAGGTCACCGGCTCGGCGAACATCGCCGACACCACGCTGCGGGTCTCCGGGACGGCAAAATTCCCGCAAGGGGATGGGCTCTCCTACGACCTTTCCGGCGAGCTTCAGAGCGACGACCTGTCGCCGCTGGCGCTGCTGACCGGCCGGGTGCTGCCGGTCACCGCGGGCGCCGTGCCGGCGCGGCTTTCGGCCGAGATCGTCGGCAACGGCGCGGATGCGCGCGTCAACGGCATCGCCGGTCGGGTCGCCGACATCGGTATCGCCGGCTCGGGCACGGCGGATTTCGGCGGCGAGGTGCCGCGGCTTGCCGGCGATCTGGCGCTCGATGCGGTCGACCTCAGGTTCCTGACCGAACTTGCCTTCGGTGCCGATAGCTGGGCGATGCAGGACCTTTCCGGCAGTTCCTCCAACCGCTGGCCGACGGCGCCCTTCGGCGCGCCGCTCCTCGGCTTCGTCTCCGCCGACGTCAAGGTCACCGCGAGCCGGTTCTGGCTCACGGACCGGTCGGCGCTGGAGGATGCCTCCTTCCGCATCGACCTGACGCCGAACGGCATGGCTCTCGACAAGGTCGCGGGCTCCATGCTCGGCGGCACGGCGGAAGCCGCGCTGCAGGTGAAGCGCTCGGACGCCGGCGAGGCCGTGCTGGCGGCAACCCTCAAGATCACCGACGGCGATGTGGAAAAAATCGCCTGGCGGGTGGGCGGCGCGCCGCTTGCCACCGGCCGGTTCGACCTTGCCACCGATGTCAACGCCACGGGCCGGTCGATCGCCTCCATGGTCTCCGCGCTCACCGGCGGCGGCACGCTGACGCTCCGCGATGGGCGCATTTCCGGCATCAACGCCAACGCCTTCGCCAGGGTCGTCGAAGCGGTCGACGGCGGGCTGGCGCTGGAAGACGAGGCCATCAAGGCGGCCTTTGCCGAGGCGTTCTTCACCGGTTCGGTGCCGTTCGAGCGCATCGAGGCGGTGCTCGGCATCGCTTCCGGCACGGTCCGGGCGCGCAACGTTTCTTTCGCTGCGCCGCCGCTGAAGGCGCTCGGCTCGGCTTCGCTCGACCTTTCCAATAGCGCGTTCGAAAGCGACTGGACGTTCGGGTTCCGGCCGCCGGACGACGTCGTCTCCGCCGCCGAGCCGCAGGCGCTGCTGTCGTTCCGGGGCGCGCTCGCCGATCCCACCCTTGCGATCGATACCTCGCCGCTGATGTCCTACCTCACCCTTCGCGCCTACGAGGAAGAGGTCGACAAGGTCGAAGCCCTTCAGGCGGAGATCCTGGAGCGGCAGCGGCTGACGCGGGAGCTGCGCCGGCAGCGCGAGGAACGCGCCCGTCGCGAGGAGGAAGCACGGCAGAAGGCCGCGGAGGAGGAAGCCCGCCGGCGGCGCGCGGCGGAGGAGGAGGCACGGCGGCAGCGCGAAGAGCGCGAACGGCGCATCCGCGAGCAGTTCAGCCGGGAGAACCGGGATCGGCTGCAGCCGCGCACGCTCGACGACCAGGTGCGCGATGCCATCCGGGACTCGCGCCCGACCGGCGGCGGGCTTGCGCCGCTGCCGCAGGGCATCGAGGTGGCGCCGCCGCCGGGCGCGGGGCCTCAGCCCGATTTCCCGGGCGCGCCGCAATCCTTCGACGCCCGTTCGCCAACGCCCTTTTCGGCGCCGGCAACGGGCCAGCCCCTGCAATTGCTGCCGGGGAATTGAGTCTCAAAACGGATTTTCGGGAGTTTGCGGTCTCGGTGCCCGCGGCGAGGCGGCCGCAGGTGCACGTTGTCGGGCGGCCGGATGCGGCCCCCGCGCGGCTCGACTATTCGGCGGCGTTGAGCGCGCCGATACCGTGGCCGCGGTAATATTCCAGCACGGCACAGCGGACCGCGGAGGCGAGGTTCGGATGGGCGCCGGTAGCGTCGATGTCCGCGATCAGGCGCGACAGCGAGACGTTTTTCTGCCGGGCCATGTCGCCAAGGGCGTCCCAGAATTCCGATTCCAACGCGAGGCTGGTCCGGTGGCCGTTGATGGTGAGTGACCGTTTCTGCATGGGGAGAGTATCCCGGCGAAAATCGCCAAGAAAAAGGCAACGAGAAATTTCGTGAAACGGGGGCGCTGCAATCGGCTGCAAAACGGGCCGCATCGTCAATGAAAGGTTTCCGCGGGCGCGCAAAAGCCGGGGTCAGAGTGCTGCCGCATGCGGCTGAAACGCTCTAACCGGCCTTGTCGTCCTCGCCGTCCGGCCCGGCATCGCCGAGGCGGTGGCCGTCGATATGGCGGATCTCGGCGTCGCGGCGCTGGTCCTCGGCGGCCTTTTCGCCCTTGGTGCGGCCGAATCGGGTGCGGTTTTCCTCGGCCGTGCGCTCCTTGGCGGCGCGGTCGTGTTTCTTGCGGGCCTGGCGGAAGTTGATGACGTCGCCCATGGCCGGTCTCCGGTCAGGATTTCTTGCGGAAGGCATCGAGGGAGACGACGTCGGCGCCGGCCGGCTTTTCCTCGCCGTCGTCGCCGTCCTTGTCTCCGTCGTCTTTTCCGGTTTCGCCGGACGCCTCTGCCGCCTCGTCCTCGGCCTTTTCCGGCTCGGCGGCGGTCTCGGCGGCATCGTCGTTGCCGCTTTCGGCGAGCGCCCTGACGGTCGCTTCCATGTCGTCGGCCGCGGTCTCGTTTTCCTCCACGGCGCGCATCAGCGGAACGGTCTCGCCCTCGGTTGCCGCGTCGGCGCCGTCGCCTTCGGCCTCGTCCGGCCGGTAGGGCTCGAATTGCAGGTTGAACTGGACATGGGGGTCGAAGAAGCCCTTCACCGCCTTGAAGGGAATGTGCAGGTGCTCCGGCACGCCGCCGAAGGACAGACCGATCTCGAAGGTCGTCTCGGTCACCACCAGGTCCCAGAACTGGTGCTGCAGGACGATGGTCATGTCCTTGGGGTATTTGCTGCGGATGCGGTTGGAAACCCTGACGCCGGGGGCGGAGGTCTCGAACGAGATGTAGAAATGGTGATCGCCCGGCAGCCCGGTGCGGGCGACCTCGTGCAGGACCTTGCGGACGATGCCCCTCAGGGCTTCCTGCACAAGAATGTCATAGCGGATCAGGTCTTCGGCCATCGTGTTTCGCGCATTCGGCTGGAGAGTGTCCGTCGATCGGGAATCGACCTTTCTTAACAATGGACCCAAACGGCAGAGAAGCCCAGATAAAATCAACGCCGAAGTTTGCGTCGAAGGGCCGCCGGAAGGGCGGCGCGGGCGACAGGACGGGTCCGGGAAAGTGGGAGCTTCTGTTGCCAGGTGCTCCCGAACCCCGCCTGACCGGGCTAACGGCCAGGGCTTCAAAAGAGGTTATCGCACTGCGTTACGCAGCGAGACGAGCCTCAGCATAGTTGTCATTTGCAACTATTGAGATGGCCCGATAACGGCGGAACCATGCCGAGCGAAAACGCGCCCTTTACACCCTCGTCGATCCTATTTCGCCCCCGCCGCAACCCAAAGATCGAAGGCCCTTTGGGCTGTGGTGGAGGCGCCGGGTACCGCCCCCGGGTCCGATAGGTTTATTGCGACGGTCATTTATCGCCATAGCCGGCAAACCGGCTCCCCCAATATAGGAAAAGCCGGTTCGACATGCAAAGGGTGTGTGCGGAACGGGGTCCCGACGCGATGCCCCTTGCGCCTGTTGCGCCAAGGGTGATGCTATCGGCATCCACGCGAATCGCCGGGAGGAAACGGGTGCGGGCCTATCTCGATCTGCTGCAGCGCATACTCGATACCGGGGTCGACAAGGCCGACCGCACCGGCACGGGCACGCGCTCGGTGTTCGGCCACCAGATGCGCTTCGACCTGGCCGAGGGCTTTCCGCTCGTCACCACCAAGAAACTGCACCTGAAATCGATCGTCCACGAGCTTCTGTGGTTCCTCGCCGGCGATACCAACATCGCCTATCTGAAAGCGGCCGGGGTGTCGATCTGGGACGAATGGGCCGACGAGAACGGCGATCTCGGGCCGGTCTACGGGCGGCAATGGCGAAGCTGGGCGGCGCCTGACGGGCGCTCCATCGACCAGATCGCCTGGGTCGCCAAGGAGATCCGGCGCAATCCGGATTCGCGGCGGCTGATCGTCACGGCCTGGAACCCGGCCGATATCGAGCGCATGGCGCTGCCGCCGTGCCACTGCCTGTTCCAGTTCTATGTCGCCGACGGCCGGCTCTCCTGCCAGCTCTACCAGCGCTCCGCCGACGTCTTTCTCGGCGTGCCGTTCAACATTGCCTCCTACGCGCTGCTGACCCTGATGATGGCGCAGGTGAGCGGATTGAGGCCGGGCGAATTCGTCCACAGCTTCGGCGACGCCCACCTCTACAGCAACCATTTCGAGCAGGCGCGGCTGCAGCTTTCCCGCGAGCCGCGGCCGTTGCCGCAAATGGCGCTCAATCCGGACGTCGCCTCGATCTTCGACTTCGTCTATGACGATTTCGACCTTACCGGCTACGATCCGCACCCGCACATCAAGGCGGCAGTGGCGGTTTGACAGCCGTTTGGACGACGGGGTTGTTTCTGCAAAGCCCGCGCGGGATCGCGTCCGCCGCCAGGTTCTGGTGGCTGCGGCGGGGGGGATGCGCAGCCGACGACGGACGCGAACGGGGCCCGAAGGGTATTCGGGGCGATGCGGGTCGGGGCTATACGACGACGAGGCCGAACAGAACCAGCAGGAACAGGATCAGCACGATGCCGATCAGCAGGCGGGCGCCGCTCGCGGCGACGCCGGAGATGGTGTTGAAACCCAGAAGGCCCGCCACGGCGGCGATGACGAGCAGAATAAGAATCCATTTGATCATTGGTCGGCTCCTTGCAACAGGTGCGCCGCGCTACGGTGGCGCGCCGGCGTCTCGCCATGTTCAACGGCGACGACCGGTAGATGGTTCCCGCAGGCGGTGCGATTTGCCGACGGTTTCAAGGAGTGACGGGTAATGGGATTGCGCATTTGTCTGGTCGCCGCGGTGGCGGAAAACAACGTCATCGGCAGCGGCGGCGGGATGCCCTGGCGGCTGCCGAGCGACCTTAAGCGGTTCAAGGAACTGACCATGGGAAAACCGATCCTGATGGGCCGCAAGACCTATGAGTCCATCGGCAAGCCGCTGCCCGGCCGCACCAATATCGTGCTGACCAATTCCGACGATTTCCACGCCGAGGGCATCAGGATCGTCCATTCGGTGGTCGAGGCGCTGGACGTTGCGGAGGAAGCGGCCCGCAAGGCGGACACCGGGGAGGTCATGGTGATCGGCGGCGCCAGCCTCTACGAGCGGCTGATGGACCGGGCGGAGCGCCTCTATATTACCCATGTGGCCGGAACGCCGGCGGGCGACACCTATTTTCCGGAGATCGACCCCGAGGTCTGGTCGTGCCTCACCCGTGAGCCGATGATCCGCGGCGTCGACGACAGCACCGGGACCTCCTTTGCCATCTACGACCGGATCAAAACCGAGCAAGCGAGCGAGGAGTAACCGGCCGGCGGCGCGCAAGGGCCGAAAACGCGAAACGCCCCGTTGACGTTACGGTTCCGCCGCCCCACTTGTCGGGAACCTTTTGGTTTTTCCAGCAGGAACGCCGTGCGCGACACGGGCGGTCGGTTGGGGACCGTTCGTTGAAACGGCGGGTGGCATCGCCTATAACCCGCGCCAAACCTGTACCTGTGCCGACGGCAAGGCTGGCCGTCGGCGAATGATTTCGGAGAGACAATAAATGCCTTGGAGTAACCAGAGCGGCGGAGGCGGCAATGGCCCCTGGGGGTCCGGCGGCGGTGGCGGCGGCCCCTGGGGCAGCGGACCGCAGCGCGGCGGCGGTGGCGGCGGACAGCCGCCCGACCTTGAGGAACTGCTGCGCCGGACGCAGGAAAAGCTGAAGTCGTCGCTGCCCGGCGGCGGCTCGACGCCGCTGATCGCCGGGCTCATTGCCGTTGCGGTGGTCGCGATCTGGCTGTTCCAGTCGATCTATACCGTGCAGCCTGACGAGCTCGGCGTCGAACTGGTGTTCGGCAAGCCGAAGCAGGAATTCAACCAGCAGGGCATCCATTTCCATTGGTGGCCGGTCGAGACGGTCGAGATCGTCAAGATCATCGAAAACAAGGAAGAGATCGGCGTTGGCCGCGGCCGCGAGCGCGGCAGCACCTCGTCGAGCCTGATGCTCTCCGGCGACCAGAACATCGTCAATGTCGAGTTCTCGGTGCTGTGGAAGGTCGCCGATCCGGGCAAGTACCTGTTCAACGTCCGCGATCCGCACAGCCTCATTCGCAGCATTGCCGAAAGTGCCATGCGCGAGGTGGTCGGCCGCCGGCCGGCCGAGGACGTGTTCCGCAAGGACCGTCAGGGCATCGAAGACGCGGTGCGCGCCCAGATGCAGACCTCGCTCGACGCGTACGGCGCCGGCGTCGACATCGCCGGCATCAAGCTGGAGGCCGCGGACCCGCCGGCCGAAGTCGCCGATGCGTTCGAGGAGGTGCAGCGCGCCGAACAGGACGAGGACCGCTTCAAGCGCGAGGCGGACGCCTACGCCAACCAGCGCCTCGGCGAGGCGCGTGGCCAAGCCGCCCAGATCCAGGAAGAAGCCAAGGGCTACAAGGATCGGGTGACCAAGGAAGCCGAAGGTGAGGCCCAGCGCTTCGTCTCGGTCTACCAGGAATACGACAAGGCCAAGGACGTCACCAAGCGGCGCCTCTACCTGGAAACCATGGAGCGGGTTCTGAAGTCGTCGAACAAGGTCATCGTCGAGGACAAGGCCGGTTCGGGCGTCGTGCCCTATCTGCCGCTGACCGAAGTCGACCGCAGCCGCCGTGACGGCGCGCGCCAGGGGGGCAACTGATCATGAAGAAGTTTCCGATCATCCTGGGCGGCCTCGCCGTCCTGGCGCTCCTCATCTACTCGTCGATCTTCGTCGTCAACGAGCGTGAGCAGGCGATCGTCGTCCGCCTCGGCCAGATCCGCAGCGTGATCACCGAGCCGGGCATCCATTTCAAGGTGCCGACCAATTTCTTCGAGCAGGTGCAGATCATCGAAGACCGGCTGCTGCGCATGGATCTGGAAAACATCAACGTCCAGGTCAGCGACGGCAAGCGCTACGTCGTCGATGCGTTCCTGGTCTTCAAGATCACCGACCCACGCAAGTTCCGCGAGAGCGTGTCGGGCAGCCTGGCGCTGGTCGAGCAGCGGCTGATCACGCGCCTCAACGCGGCCCTGCGCCGGGTCTACGGCCTCAGGAGCTTCGAGGACGCGCTGTCGGCGCAGCGGGCGGAAATGATGCGCGACGTGCGCGACCAGATCCGGCCCGATGCGTCCAATCTCGGCATCGACATCGTCGATGTGCGCATTCGTCGCACCGACCTGCTTCCGGAAGTCAGCCAGCAGACCTTCGAGCGGATGAAGGCGGAACGTCTTGCCCGGGCCGCGCAGATCCGCGCCAACGGCCGCCAGGAGGCCCAGCGCATCCGGGCCGAGGCCGACCGCAAGGCGGTGGTGCTGGTCGCCGAGGCGAACCGGATCTCGGAGATCCTGCGCGGTGAGGGCGAGGCGGATCGCAACCGCATCTTCGCCCAGGCCTTCCAGCGTGATCCGGAGTTCTTCGCCTTCTACCGCTCCATGAAGGCCTACGAGACCGCGATCGAGGAATCCGGCACCACCATGGTGCTGTCGCCGGACAGCGAGTTCTTCCGCTTCTTCCGCGATCCGGGCGAGACGGGCGGATATCGCGTCGATCCCTCGGCGAGCGACAGCGGTGCCGAGGCTCCGGCCGATGCGGCCGCGACAAGTGACGACGCCGCGACGCCGCCGGCTCCGGCTTCGGTTCCGGCGGGCGCCAGCGAGGACACCGGCGCCGCCCAGCCGGCGCAATGAGCGATCTCGTCGTTGCGCTCGGACTGGTGCTGGCGATCGAGGGCACCTTCTATGCCCTGTCGCCCGGCACGCTGAAAGAGCTGATGCGTCAGATGCAGGACGTTCCGGAGCAGACATTGAGGACCGGCGGGATCATCGCGATCGCCGCCGGCCTCCTCATCGTCTGGCTGGTGCGCGGTTGATGGAACACCTTCTCAAGGGAAAGAAAAGCGATGGGATTGATCAGCATTGACGTTGCCGGCAAGGCGGTCCGCACGGCCGTCGTCGCCGCGCTTCTGGCGACCGGCGGTGCCGGCGTGGCGATGGCCCAGACGGCGGAGCCGGACAGCTCCGCCAGTGCCGCCCGGCCGGCAATGCCGATGCGCCACGGTCCGGACTCGGTCGCGGACCTCGCCGAGCGGCTGCTCGATGCGGTGGTCAACGTCTCGACCACCCAGATCGTCGCCGACAAGCGCTCGGTGAAGCCGCCGAAGCTGCCCGAGGGCTCGCCGTTCCAGGAGTTCTTCGAGGACTTCTTCAACCGGCGCGGCCGGCGCAACGAGCCCAATGGGGGCGTGCCGCGGCGGGTGCAGTCGCTCGGTTCCGGCTTCGTGGTCGACGGCGAGAACGGCATCATCGTCACCAACAACCACGTCATCGACAAGGCCGACGAGATCGTCATCAACTTCAATGACGGCACCAAGCTGACGGCGGAACTGCTCGGCACCGACTCCAAGACCGACCTCGCCGTCCTCAAGGTGAAGCCGGTAAAGCCGCTGAAGTCGGTGAAGTTCGGCGACAGCCAGAAGATCCGGGTCGGCGACTGGGTGATGGCGATCGGCAACCCGTTCAATCTCGGCGGCACGGTCACCGTCGGCATCGTCTCGGCCCGCAACCGCGACATCCGCTCCGGCCCCTATGACGACTACATCCAGACCGATGCGGCCATCAACCGCGGCAATTCCGGCGGTCCGCTGTTCAACATGTATGGCGACGTCGTCGGCATCAACACGGCGATCATCTCGCCGTCGGGCGGCTCCATCGGCATCGGTTTCGCCATTCCGTCGGAGATTGCGATGCGCGTCATCAACCAGCTCCGCCAATATGGCGAGACCCGTCGCGGCTGGCTCGGCGTGCGCATCCAGCAGGTCAACGACGACATCGCCGACAGCCTTGGCCTCGACGAGGCCTATGGCGCGCTGGTCGCCGGTGTGACGCCGGACGGCCCGGCCGCCAAGGGCGGCATCCAGCCCGGCGACCTGATCCTGGAATTCGACGGCCGCAAGGTGGACTCCATGCGCGAACTGCCGCGCATGGTCGCCGAGACGGAGATCAGCAAGGATGTCGCCGTCCGGGTCCTGCGCAAGGGCAAGGAAATGACCCTGGCGATCACCCTCGGCCGGCTCGAGGATTTCGAGAACGGCAACAAGGAAGACGAGCAGGTCGAGGAAGAGCAGGAGCCGGAAGTCGCCCAGACCGGCGAGGCGCTCGGCATGGTGCTGGCCGAACTCGATCCGGCCTTGAGGGCCCAGTTCAAGATCGACGACAGCGTCACCGGCGTCGTCGTCACCGAGGTCGATCCGGTCAGCCCGGCGGCGGAGAAGCGGGTCCAGGCCGGCGACGTCATCGTCGAGGTCGCCCAGGAGGCCGTCGCCACGCCGGCCGACGTGGAAGCGCGGATCAAGGAACTGGCCGACGACGGCAGGCGCTCGGTGCTGCTGCTGCTCTCCAACGGTACGGGCGAACTGCGCTTCGTCGCCGTGCGGTTCGACGAGATCGCCGAGCCCGAGGACGACAAGGAGCCGGCCCAATAGGGCCGGCCGTCCCGAGCCCCAATCGCGCTAATGGGTGAATTCGCTCTGCCGGTAGCCCTGGGCATAGAGCAGGGCGGTCAGGTCGCCATGGTCGATGCGGATGTCCGCCGCTTCGGCGAGCGTCGGCTTGGCGTGGTAGGCGACGCCGAGCCCGGCGTCCTCCACCATCATCAGATCGTTGGCGCCGTCGCCGACGGCAAGCGTCTGGCGCGGCAACAGGCCGAGCCGGTCGCGCAGGGCCCGCAGCCGGTCGAGCTTGGCCTTTGCGCCGAGGATTGGCTCCACCACATGGCCGCTCAGCCGGCCGCCGTCGATGACGAGGCGGTTGGCGTGGTGCTCGTTGAAGCCGACGAGGCGGGCAATTTCCTGGGTAAACACCGTGAAGCCGCCGGAGACGAGCGCGCAATGGACGCCGTTCGCCCGCATGGTGCGGACGAGGGTCCGCGCGCCGGCCGTCAGGCTGATGCGCTCCAGGATAATGCGCTTGAAGAGGGCGGTGTCGAGGCCCTTCAAGAGCGCCACGCGCTCCTTCAGCGCGCCGGCGAAGTCGAGTTCGCCGCGCATCGCCGCCTCGGTGATCGCGGCCACCTGGTCCTTGATCTTCATTTCCGCAGCAAGTTCGTCGATGCATTCCTGCTCGATCATGGTGGAATCCATGTCGGCGAGGAACAGCTTCTTGCGCCGGTCGGTCGTCTCCACAATGGCGACGTCGACAGGGGCGCCGGAAAGCGCCTCGACGATTGCGCTGCGGGCGGCAATCGGGTCGGCATCGGCGGCAAGCGCGATGTCGCAAGCAATCCCGGAGGCGAGCCAGTCGGGCGCCCCGCCGCCGACGGCACTGCGGGCGGCCTCGGCAAGGGACTCGTCCAGATAGGGTCGCGCCGGATTGGCGATGAGTGTTGCGACGATGGGCACTGAGACGGTCCGGCCTCGGGAGAACGGGAAAGGCGCGGTCCTTATCGCAGGACCGACCGCGAGCGGCAAGTCGGCTCTGGCCGTGGCTATTGCCGAGGCTGAGAACGGCGTCATCGTCAACGCCGATTCCATGCAGGTCTACCGCGACCTTCGCATTTTGACGGCGCGTCCGGACGAGGATGAGACGGCGTGCGTGCCGCACCGTCTCTACGGCCACGTGGATGCCGGCGAGCCCTATTCCGTCGGCCGCTGGCTGGACGACGTGGCGTCGGTTCTGGAAGAGGCGGCGCGCGAGGGACGCCTGCCGATCCTCGTCGGCGGCACCGGGCTCTATTTCAAGGCGCTGACGGAGGGGCTGACGGAGATCCCGCCGATTCCGGAGAATGTACGCATCTACTGGCGCGACATGGCGGCGATGGAGCCGTCCGAGGCGCTGCACGCCAAGCTCGTTCAGCTCGACCCGGTGATGGCCGAACGGCTCAATCCGGCCGACGCGCAGCGGATCGCCCGGGCGCTGGAGGTGGTGACCGCCACCGGCAAGTCGCTCGCCGCCTTCCATGAAGAGGCGAGCCGGCCGCTGATCGATCCGGAGAATACTGAGAGGATCGTGCTGTCGCCGCAGCGTCCCGAACTGCATCGCCGCATCGAGCAGCGTTTCCGGCACATGGTGGACGCAGGCGCCCTCGACGAAGTCGCCGCGCTGACCGCCCGCAATCTCGATCCGCAACTGCCGGCGATGAAGGCGATCGGCGTCAGGCCGCTCGCCGCCCATCTTGCCGGCACCTGCAATCTTGAAGCGGCGATTGCGCGCTCGGTCGTGGAGACCCGCCGCTACGCCAAGCGTCAGCTCACCTGGTTTCGGGGGCAAATGGCGGACTGGGTGTGGCGGGACGTCTAGGATCTGCGTTCAGGCGCCACGCAGGCTCTTGTTTTGCGTTAACTTCCCGATTGCGACGTTTCATCCAGTTTTGCCCGGTACTTCGGCCTTGACCCTTAATCCCGCCGGACATAAAGTCCGCAGCGATTTGGAATTCGGGAGAGCGCAAACCATGCGCATGATCATTCTCGTAGTAAGGGGGCGCGCCACCGGGACGGTCGTTTGACCGCCACGAACAGGTGAGCGCGCGCAGGGGCCGGTTTCGGGCCCCTTTTTTGTTTCCGGATCACGAACAGACCACCAGCCAACCGACCGTCCAAGCCAAACGAAGACACACAAGGGACCTCATGCCATGACACGGGAAATGACCGGAGCCGAAATGGTCATCCAAGCCTTGATCGACCAAGGCGTCGAGCACATTTTCGGCTATCCCGGGGGCGCCGTTCTGCCGATTTATGACGAGCTTTTCCAGCAGGAAAAGGTCGAGCATATTCTCGTTCGGCACGAGCAGGGCGCCGGCCACGCCGCGGAGGGCTATGCCCGCTCGACCGGAAAGCCCGGCGTTGCGCTCGTGACCTCGGGTCCGGCCGCGACCAACATGGTGACGCCGCTGACCGACGCGCTGATGGATTCCATCCCGCTCGTGTGCATCACCGGCCAGGTGCCGACCAGCCTGATCGGCTCGGACGCGTTCCAGGAGTGCGACACGGTCGGCATCACCCGGCCCTGCACCAAGTACAACTGGCTGGTCCGCGACGTGAACGACCTCGCCCGTATCCTGCACGAGGCCTTCGTCGTCGCCACCACGGGCCGGCCGGGTCCGGTGGTCGTCGACATCCCGAAGGACGTCCAGTTCGCGACCGGCACCTACCATCCGCCGAAGAAGCGCACCAACGGCGACATCGCCAGTTCCTATATGGGCTACCGGCCGCAACTGAAGGGCGATCCGGCGGCGATCCGCGAGGCGGTCGACCTGATCGCGGGGGCCAAGAAGCCGGTGTTCTATACCGGCGGCGGCGTCGTCAATTCAGGCCGGGCGGCGAGCCAGCTCCTGCGCGACCTGGTGGAACTGACCGGATATCCGATCACCTCCACGCTGATGGGCCTCGGCGCCTATCCGGCCTCCGGCAAGAACTGGCTCGGCATGCTCGGCATGCACGGCACGTTCGAGGCCAACAACGCCATGCACGACTGCGACGTGATGATCTGCGTCGGCGCGCGCTTCGACGACCGCATCACCGGTCGGCTCGACGCCTTCGCGCCGAATTCCAAGAAGATCCACATCGACATCGATCCCTCGTCGATCAACAAGAACGTCCATGTGGACATCCCGATCGTCGGCGATATCGGCCACGTGCTGGAGGACATGGTCCGGCTGTGGCGCTCGGAGTCGAAACAGGTCGACAAGAAAGCGCTGGCCTCGTGGTGGAAGGAGATCGAGGGCTGGCGGGCGCGGCACTGCCTCGACTATCGCGCCAACAACGACGTGATCATGCCGCAATATGCCATCCAGCGGCTCTACCAGGCGACCAAGGGCAAGGACACCTACATCTCCACCGAGGTCGGCCAGCACCAGATGTGGGCGGCGCAGTTCTACGGCTTCGAGGAGCCCAACCGGTGGATGACGTCGGGCGGCCTCGGCACCATGGGCTACGGCCTGCCGGCGGCGGTGGGCATCCAGGTCGCGCACCGGGATTCGCTGGTCATCGATATCGCGGGCGATGCCTCGGTGCTGATGACGATCCAGGAGTTCTCGACCGCGGTGCAACACGACCTGCCGATCAAGATATTCATCCTCAACAACAAATATATGGGCATGGTGCGCCAGTGGCAGCAATTGCTGCACGGCAACCGGCTGTCCCATTCCTATGTGGAATCGCAGCCCGATTTCGTGAAGCTGGCCGAGGCCTATGGCGGCGTCGGCCTGCGCGCCAAGACGCCGGCGGAACTCGA
Source organism: Rhodobium orientis (assembly GCF_003258835.1). GTDB lineage: Bacteria > Pseudomonadota > Alphaproteobacteria > Rhizobiales > Rhodobiaceae > Rhodobium > Rhodobium orientis. The sequence continues at coordinate 32,437 of NZ_NPEV01000052.1, forward strand.
CGACAAGATCGACGAGATGATCGCCACCAGGCAGCCGGTGATCTTCGACTGCCAGGTGGTCAATGTGGAGAACTGCTTCCCGATGATCCCGTCGGGCGAAGCGCACAACAACATGCTCCTCGGCGAAAGCGTCTCCGATGAGGAGGTCGCCAACGCCATCGGCGAAGAGGGCAAGATGCTGGTCTAGAAGTCCGGCCGGGGATCGCCACAGCGGTCCCCGGCGTCTCCGTCCCCATCTCTTGCCCGAACCGTTCTCGAAAGGGAAACGCCATGAACGCACAACCCGCCGGCTCCGCCTATTTCTTCGCCTCTTCCTCCGAGGAGCCCGTCACCCACACCCTATCGGTCATCGTCGACAACGAACCGGGCGTCCTTGCCCGCGTGGTCGGGCTGTTCTCCGGCCGCGGCTACAACATCGAATCGCTGACGGTGACGGAAACCGAGCACCAGAAGCACCTGTCGCGGATCACCATCGTCACCACCGGCAAGCCGATGATCCTCGACCAGATCAAGAACCAGCTCGGCCGCATGGTGCCGGTGCACCGGGTCACCGACCTGACCGACACCGGCCGGCCGCTGGAGCGCGAGCTGGCTCTCGTCAAGGTCGTCGGGCGCGGCGACAACCGGGTCGAGGCGCTGCGCCTTGCCGAGATCTACGAGGCCAAGGTGATCGACGCGACGACGGAGCACTTCGTGTTCCAGGTCACCGGCACCAGCTACAAGGTCGGTGAATTCCTCGACATCATGCAGCATCTCGGCATGGTGGAAGTGGCGCGCACGGGCGTCGCCGCCATGCAGCGGGGCCAGGAGGTGCTGTAATTCTATCGCAGGAACGGCGTGGCTGATTGGTAACGGTTGCGACTCGCCGGCGGCTGGGGTTTACCTGACCCCATGAAATGGTCCGCTGAACAGGATGCCGCGCTGAAGGCCGTGTCGCGTTGGCTGAAGACGCCCGACAGGCAGATATTCCGCCTGTTCGGCTATGCCGGCACCGGCAAGACGACGCTCGCGCGCCACTTCGCCGAATCCGTCGACGGCGAGGTGCTGTTCGCCGCGTTCACCGGCAAGGCGGCGCAGGTCATGCGCTCGCGCGGGGCGGAGAATGCCCGCACGCTCCATTCGCTGATCTACCGGCCGCGCGGCGAGGAGGCCTCGGAGGAGACCGGCGAGGTCTCGCCGCTGTTCTCCCTGTCGCGCAACAGCCCGGTCGCCAAGGCGAGCCTCGTCATCGTCGACGAGTGCTCCATGGTCGACGAGGAACTCGGCCGGGACCTGCTTTCCTTCGGCACGCCCGTGCTGGTGCTCGGCGATCCGGGGCAGTTGCCGCCGATCTCCGGCGGCGGCTTCTTCACCGAGGCGGAACCCGACGCGCTTCTGACCGAAGTGCACCGCCAGGCGCGGGACAATCCGATCATCGCGCTCGCCATGGACGTGCGCCTTGGCCAGACCCTCGACTACGGCAGCTATGGCGACAGCGCGGTGATCCCGCGCGATGACGTGGAGACCGACAAGGTGCTGGCCGCCGACCAGGTGCTGGTCGGGCTCAACCGCACGCGGCGGCGCTACAATCAGCGGCTTCGCGAGCTGAAGGGCTTTCCCGGATCGTTGCCGGCCGCCGGCGACAAGCTGGTCTGCCTCAGGAACAACGCCCAGAAGGGGCTCCTCAACGGCAGCCTCTGGCAGGTCACCCATGTGGCGGCCTCCAAGCGCAAGACGCTGCTCGGGCCGTCGCTCGCCATGGTCGTCAAGGCCGAGGACGAGGGGCCGTACGGTCCGTCGGTCAAGGTCAAAGTGGCGCAGGCCGCCTTCGAGGGCGAGGGCGAAATTCCCTGGACCGTCCGGCGCAAGTTCGACGAGTTCGACTACGGCTACGCCCTGACCACCCACAAGGCGCAGGGCTCGCAATGGGACGAGGTGATGCTGTTCGACGAGAGCTTTGCCTTCAAGGAGCACCGCGAGCGCTGGCTCTATACGGCGATCACCCGCGCCGCGGAACGCATCACCATCGTCAGATAGGCCGTCTCCATGTCCATCGTGCTTGTCGGCAGGAACGGTTTTATCGGCCGCGCCATCGCGGCGGCCAGTCCGGGCTGGCGCTCTCTTTCCCATGATGACGTGCTGGCCGATCCTGGCGTGCTGTCCGGCGCGGATGTCGTCGTCAATGCGGCGCTCGATCCGGCGATGAAGACCGAAGGCTATTCTGAAGATCGCGACTTCGATAGAACGATCGCATCGATAATCGCAAAGTCCGATACGCGTATGGTCATGCTGAGCTCTCGCAAGGCTTGTGGTCCGTCGCTTCATGGCGGGGTGATCTTCGAGGATGACGCGTGCGCGCCGACATCGCCCTACGGCGCGGCGAAACTGGCGGCGGAGCGCGCCGCGCTGGACGTTCTTGGCGGGCGGCTGACGGTGCTGCGACTTTCCAACATCTTCGGGACCGAGTTCCTGCCGGGACGCGGAGGTTTCTTCGGCCTGGCGCTTTTCGCGCTCCGCCGCGACGGCCGCATGGTGCTCGACATGAGCCCGGCGGTGCAGCGCGATTTCCTGCCGGTCGGACTTTACGCGGAGATGATCATCCGAATTGCAGAGAATCCGCAATGCGGTGTTTCCAATCTCGGTGCCGGCTTCGGCACGCCGACCGGATCGATCGCGGAATGGCTGGCGGAGGGCTTCGGCGGCGGCGAGCTTCTGGTCACCGACCTTCATCCTTTCGACACCTTTTGGCTCGACATGACGCGGACGCGGGCTGCCTTCGACCTGCCGGAGGTGACGCCCGGCGATATCCGCGAGGCGTGCCTTGCGGCCGGAGCGGCGGCGGCCGCGGTCTGACCGCCACTCTCGCAAACCGGCCATGCGGGGATTCGGCTCGCAACGGCTTTGCCGGCATGCTATCAGCGGCTTTTCGCGCCTTGCGCGCCCACTGACACGCCCATTGGTACACTCCCATGTCGACCCGTCTTTCCGTCAATCTCAACGCCGTCGCCCAGCTCCGCAACCGGCGCGATTTGCCCTGGCCGAGCGTTACCGGCATCGGCCGCATCGCCCTTGAGGCGGGCGCCCACGGACTCACCTGCCATCCGCGTCCGGACGAGCGCCACATCCGCCGTAGCGACGTGCCGGAACTCGCCGCGCTCGTTGCCGAATTTCCGGGCGCCGAGTTCAACATCGAAGGCTATCCGGCCGAGGATTTTTTAGCGATCGTGGAGGCGGCCAAGCCCGACCAGGTGACGCTGGTGCCGGACGATCCGTCCCAGTCGACCTCGGACCATGGCTGGGACGTCGCGGCGAACCGGGACTCCCTCACCAAAGTGATCGCGCGGCTGAAGGCCGGCGGCATGCGGGTCTCCCTGTTCGTCGATCCGGACGACCCGCGCCAGCCGCCCTTGGCTGCCGAGGTCGGCGCCGACCGGGTCGAAATCTACACCGGCCCCTATGGCGCGACCCATGACGATCCGGCGGGCGCGGCGAAAATGCTGGCGGCGATCGCCGAGACGGCCGAGGCGGCAAAGGTCGCGGGCCTCGGCATCAATGCCGGTCACGACCTCACGCTTTTCAACCTGCCGCAACTTATCGGCCTCGTGCCCTACATCGCCGAGGTCTCCATCGGCCACGGCGTGACGGCCGATGCGCTGATCTTCGGCATGGCCGAGACCGTGCGGCTCTACCGGCAGGCGGCCGGCAATCCGGTCTGAGGCCGGCGGTCGTATCCACGGGATATTGCGTCGCGCGGCGGTTGCAGTAGACTGAGGGTCTCCTCGGCCGAAAGGGGGCGCCATGCCCAGCAATCGCACGCTCTTTATTTCCGCCGCGTTCCTGGCGCTGTTCATTGTCGTTGCCAGCGTCGTCGTGATCACCAACCGGCCGGATCCCAACGCCCGGCCGTATTTGCAGATCCAGGGCGGCGGCTTCATCTTCAACTACCGGGTGGCGGAGATGTTCTATGGCTTCACCGCCCGCATCATGCGGCCGATTTCGGTCGGCACGATCATCGAAGCGACCTTCGAGGATCCCGCAGGCGGCGATCCCATCATCGTCGCCCAGCGGATCGGCAGCCGCGTTCCCACCGTCATGGTGCGCTCGCCGGCCGTGCACGGGGTGGAAAAGGACAAGCCGTACGACGTCACGATCCGCCTCATCGACCGCGACGACGGCACGGAAATGGCACGTTACGAGCGGACCTTTTCCTCCAATATCGGCGAAGAGGTCATGCCGAAACGGCCGCTCACCATCGGCCCCGGCTATCACAAGCCACCGCCGGAGTGAGGGTTTCTTTTTCGCTCACGGCCGAGCGCTCACTTGCGTTCGCTGGCCTCCGCGAGGGCGGCGCATAAGCGCCGGCGGGCGGTCGCCCTTGCGGACGTTTCCGCCGAGCGACAGCGCCTGGCGGAAGGTCAGCCAGCTCTGGCCGGAAAAGCCGCGTTC
>NZ_NPEV01000053.1:0-29230 GCF_003258835.1 Rhodobium orientis
TTCGACACCCCCGAGCACCTGGCCAACGAGCTCATCGAATATATCATCTACTACAACGAGTTCAGGCCCCACCAGGCGATCGGAAACATCCCCCCGAAGACCTTCGCCGAACAAAAGAAAACCGAACAGCCATCACCGAATTCGTGAACTTGCACAGCAATGACTTTGAAAACACAGAGGAAACCGTCATTGCGAGCGAAGCGAAGCAATCCAGAGCGGCGCGGGCGACCGGTTCCGGTGTAGCGATTGGGCATGGGCATTGGCGGCCGGAAGGCATGATGGTGGACGAGACAGTGCGACCGCGGCCACCCCCAACGAAAAAAGGGCGCCCGAGGGCGCCCTTTAGTCGGGTTCCGATGCCCCGCGCCGTTAGCCGAGACGGCCGCTGGCGTGGGCGAGCATGGTGTAGACCTTGCCCGTATCGGAGGTCAGATAGGTCTGGCTCAGCATGTTGTCCCGGTCGTTGCGCGACACTTCGGACAGAAGCTGCTCGAAATCCTCCAGGTAGCGGTCGACGGCGGAGCGGAACTCCGGGTCGCGCTGGTACTTGCGGCGGATCTCGTCGAAGGTCTGCTGACCCTGCAGGGTGTAGAGCCGGCGGGTGAAGGCGTTCCGCTCGCCGCGCTGGTAGCGCTGCCACAGGTCGAGGAAGGCCTCGTGGTCGATCGCCCGGGCGATGTCCACCGACAGCGAGTTCAGCGATTCCACCATGTGAAGCGGCGACCGCTGCTCCTGTGTCGGGGCAGGGGCCTGGCGGGTCTCGCGGGTCCCCTGGCCACGGGTGTCGTGGTGGTCGTGCTCGTCCGGTTGCTCGTCGCGCGAGGCCCGGCGCAGAAGGTCGGTGACCCAGCCGCGATCGTCGGCGCCGCCATTGCCCTGGTTACGGCCCGTATTGCCGCGGGCAACGTCGAGCGGGCTGAACTGGGGCCGCTGGGGCTCCGGACGGGCCGGTTCGGGGCGGACCTCGGAACGGGCCGGCTCGGCCGGGCGCTGCGGGGCGGGGCGATAGGACTCGGCCGGACGCGGTGCCGGCGCCGGCGCCGAATAGCCGCCGCCACCGGAAGCCGCGCGCTGGGCGCGGGCCTCGCGGCGCTCTCCCTGGGCCTCGCGGCGCGGCTGCGAGACGTCGAGGGTGTTTGCCTGGCGCGAGACGATCTCCGAGAGCTCGTTGAGCGCACGGATCTGCTCGGAGACGACCTTGCGCATCGCCGCCGTGCTTTCCTCGGTCTCCTTCGGCAGTTCGAAGATGCCCTGCTTCATTTCCGAGCGGGTCGCCTGCAGCTCGCTCTGCATTTCGCGAGCGATGTCGCGCATGCGGGCGGTCGCCTCGGTGAAGCGCTCGGAGGCCTCGGTCACCGAGCGGCCCATTTCGTCGAGCATCTCGGTCTGGATCGAGCGCACCGCCTCCTGGGCCCGCTGGCCTTCCAGGCCGGCGGACAGGCGCAGCGACTCGAACTGCTCGATGACGCTCTTGGAGGCGTTCTCGGCCGCCTGGGCCAGCAGGCCGGCAACGCTCTGGGACTTCTCTTCGGCGTCGGCCAGGGTCGTGGAGATGATGCCGGTGAACGACTTCAGCACCTCGCCGACCGATTCCGACTTGGTGATGAGTTCGTTGGCGATCGCCTCGATGGCCTGGCGGCGTTCGTCGACGGTGAGGTCGACGGTGCGGTTGGCGTCCTCCAGCATGTGGGCGGCGGAGGCCAGCGTCTTGCCGTGGTTCTCGAAGCGGTCGGCGATGCGGGCGACGTCGCCCAGCACGTTCTCCGACACCTCGCGCAGCACGCCGACATTTTCCGCGATCAGGTTCGACGACGCCGTGGTGTCTTCCAGGGCGCGGTCGATGGCGGTGCGGAACTCGCCGGCGCGGCGGGCGAGGTTGGTCTCCACCTCGCTGAGGTTGTTGCCGGCCGAGGTCAGCACCTCCTGCAGCGTGGCGTTGGAGCCGTTGAGGCGGTCCAGGATCTCGGAGACCTCGGTGCGCAGGCGCTCGTTGGTCTGGCCGAGGACGCCGACGGTCTCCTGGCTCTTGGCGTCGATCATGCGCACCAGCTCCTCGCCGCTCTCGGCGATGGCGCGGGTGGCATCGACACCCTGGCGGGCGATGGCGTCGGCGATGTCGCCGCCCTTGATCGACAGGGCGTTGACGATGGCGTCGCGGATCTCGTTGACCTTGCCGGAGAGATCCCGGCTGCGGTTCTCAAGGGCCTCGACGAGGTCGGTGCCGTCGTGCTCGATGAGGTTCGCCAGTTCGGAGGTGCGGGCGCCGAGCAGGTTGTTGAGCTCCAGCGTGCGCTCGTCTAGGTTCTTCGACATCTCGCCGCCGCGGCCGGTGATGACCTCCTCAAGCTCGGCAGCCGAGCGCGACATGGCATCGGTGGCGCCGCCGACGGACTGGATCAGCGAGGCGCTGGCGCGCTCGCCCTCGTCGCGCAGGCGATTGGCGACCTGGGCGACGGTGGCTTCCAGACGCTGGCGGGCGTCGTCGGCCTCGCCGGTCATGGCCGTCTTCAGCTCGTCGAGGGCTCCCATCAGGACCTCGCGGGCCTTCTCGCTCTCCATGGTCAGGCCGCCGGAAAGCTGGGCGATGGTGCCGGTGAGGACGTCGCGGACGCGCTCGCTCTCGGTGGACAGCGCCTGGCTGGCGTCGGCCAGCGAGCCGACGACCGCCTGGCGGGCCCGTTCGCTCTCGCTGACCACCTTGGAGGCGGCTTCGCTGAGCGACTGGGAGAGCTCGTCGCGGGCGCGGCCGGTCTCGCCGGTGAGCGTTGCCGTGATGTCGCGCATGCGCTCGCCGATGACCTTCTCCAGTTCGGCGCCGCGGCCGTCCAGGGTCTCGGCGACCTCGAACACCTTGGAGCCGAGTGAGACGTTGATCTCGGCAATGCGGTCGGAAAGGATGTCCGTCAGCTCGTTGGCCTGCTTGGTCAGCACCGCGCCGACGACGTTGAGGCGGTCGTCGAGGGCGGTCGCCATCTCGCCGTGGCCGTCGGACATCGCCTTGGCGATATCGCGGGTGCGGTCGATGAGCGTCTCGCTGATCTGGCGGGCACGGGCGTCGAGCGCCTTGTCGATCCGCGCGATGCGGGTGTCCATCGTGCTGACGAGGTAGTCGGACTTCGTTTCCACCGTGTTGGCGACGCGGTCGACCCGCTCGCCGATGGCGTTGTCGAAGGCGTCCAGCCGCTCGCTGATGGTCTGCTCGATGCGGTCGGTGCGGTCGGCAAGGGCCTCACCGATGGCGGTCGCCTTGGTCTCGAAGGTCTTGCCGAGGGCGGCGGAACGCTCGTCGAAGACGGTGCCCAGGGACTCCGTGTGGCCGGTGAGCATGTCGTTGATCGAGGAGAACCGGTTCTCCAGGAGATCGGCGATCTCCGTTGTGCGGTTGCCGAGCGAGCCGATGAGGTCGCCGCCGCGGATGTTGATGACCTGGTTGAGTTCTTCCAGGCGCTTCTCAAGCTCGCCGGAGAGCGTGCCGGTGTGGACGTTGATCGCTTCGGAGAAGCGGTCGCCCGCCTCCACGATCTTGCCGGTGACCTTGGTGCTTTGGTCGCCGATGAGCTCGGCGATCTTGACGCCGGCGGCGCCGAAGCGCTCGGCCAGCTCGTTGGTGCGCGAGCCGAGAGCCTGGTCGATCTCGTTGGAGGTGAGGGCGAGGACGTCCTTGAAGTTCTGCAGCCGGCCGTCGAGCAGGCCGGCAAGGTTCTCGCCGGCATCGATCAGCTTGCCGTCGAGGGCCTCGCCCTTGACGACGACGGCGTCGTGGATGCGCTCGCCGGTCGCCTCGATGCGGTTGGCGAGATTGCCGCCGCGGTCGGTGATGGTCTCGGCGATGCGGGTCGCCGTGTCGTCCATCTTCTCGGTGAGTTCGTTGCCGCGCAGCGACAGGTCGACGAGCAGGGACTCGCCGGTGCCGTGCAGGACGCTGGCGACCTCCTCGGTGCGCTTGGAGATCGCGGTGATGATCTCCTCTCCGCGCTGGCCGAGCATGTCGGCGGCCTCCCGGGTGCGGGCGGCGAATGCTTCGTCGAGGCTGTGGCCGGTGGTGGAGAAGGTCTCGGTGATCTCGCCGCCGCGTTCGAGAATCGCGTTGACGATGTATTCGCCGGTCTCCGACAGGCGGGCGTCGAGTTCGCTGGTGCGGGTGATGAGCTGCTCGTTGACGGCATCGGTGCGTTCCGACAGCGTCTCGATGAGCCGGTTGCTGGTGCCGTCGAAGATTTCCGCGATCGCCGAGGTGCGCTGGTCGAGCGCCTCGTTAATCTCGCCGGCGCGGCCGGTGAACATGTCGGCGATTTCCAGGCTGGTCGTCGACAGGCCATCGGAAATCTCGCGGCTGCGATGCAGCAGGGTCTCGGCGATCTCGTCCTGATGGGCGCCGAGGTTCTCGTCGAACTGGCGGGCGTAGGACGCAAGCGTCGAGCCGATCTCGTCGCTGCGCGCGGCCAGCGTGCCGGCGATCTCGTCGTGGCGCAGGCCGAGATTTTCGTCGAAGCGCGAGGCGAAGGAGGCCAGCGTTCCACCGATCTCCTCGGAGCCGGCATTGAGGGTGTTGGCGATCTCCTCGCTGCGCAGCGCCAGGGTGTTGGCGATCTCGTCGTGGCGCATGCCGAGGCTCTCGTCGACCCGCTGGGTGTAGGTATAGAGGGTCGAGTTGATCTCGTCGGCGCGGCTGCCGAGGCGCTCGTCGAACTGCGTGGCGTAGGAGGCGAGGGTGGCGCTGATGTCCTCACTGCGGCTGGCAAGGCCTTCGTCGAACTGTTTGGCGTAGGTCGCCAGCGTGGTGTTGATCTCGTCGCTGCGGCTGCCGAGGGTATTGGCGATCTCCTGGTTGCGCGAGGCGAGCAGTTCGGAAAGCTGGCTGGTGCTGATATCGAGCGTGTCGGCGAGACCGGCCTTCTGGGAATCGATGGTCTCGGCGATCGCCGAATTGGCGCTGGCCATGGCGTCGGTGATGTTGGCGGAGCGCTGGGCCAGATCGTCCATGAACGTCCGGCCGCGCTCGTTGAAGTTCTCGATCAACTGGTCGCCGGCATTGCCGAAGGCGGTGGAGAACTGGTGCGACTGGGCGGTGATGGCGTCGGAGAAGCGCTCCGTTGCCGAGCGCACGTCGTTGGACAGCCGGTCGCCGGTGACCTGGAGGTCCTCGGTCAGCATGGCGTGGGCGCCGGTGATGGCGGAGCGCACCTTTTCGGCGTTGCTGACGACGGACTCGCGCTGCAGCGCCAGTTCCTCGATCAGGCCGCGGATGCGCAATTCGCTGTCATTGTAGGACCGCTCGAGGGTGGCGACCTCGTTGTGGACCATGACTTCCAGTTCGCTGGCGCGGGCCAGCGCCCGCTCCACGCCGTCGCCCATGGCGGCGACCTCGCGGCGGATGGCCTGGCCGACGCTGACGACGGATTCCTTGGCGATGTCTTCCGGCTCGGCGAGGCGCAGGGCGACCTCGGTCATGGAGCGCGAGACGAGGCGCAGCTCGTGCGAGCGCCAGACCATCAGCGCCATCACCCAGAAGAATATGATCGGGACGAGGATGGCGACGGCGGTGCCGATCAGCGGCGCGTTGCGGGCAAGGTCCTGAACGGTCGAGATGGAGAGGATGTCCTGGCCGAACGAGACCCAGGCGACGCCGAGGCCGACGGCGCCCCAGACGATGGACAGCAGGAGCGCGATCCAGAACGGCGCGGAGGAGGGGCGGCGTTGCAGGGCATAGACCAGCGCGCCGATATTGTGGCGGTCGTCATTGGCGGCCATGCGTCCGCGGCGGCGTCCGCGGCGCGGTGAGGCGACATCGCTGGGCGGCGCGTCGTCCGTGTCCTCGGCCGGTCGCGATGCCGGCGATGCGGCAAAATCGGTGCCGGGCGCCACATCGGGTGCCTCGGAGACACCGGCCTGCGACGCCTTTTTCGCGCTCGGATCGTCGACCTTGACCTCCACCTTGTCGGATGCGTCCGACGATGTGGTCTCGGTTTCGGTCTTCTTTTCGCTGTCGGATGCGCCGAAATCGAGTTTCAGCGCCTCTTCGACGGCACTCAGTGCAACTTCCGCCGGATCGGTCGGTTTCGGTGAATTGCCTGCCATTTTTGTCAATCGCCTCGCGTCCGCACTCATTACTATCCGGCCGCACGTCCGATGCTCATACGGAGCTTCGGAAACTGGGGACAATACTGTTGGGAAAATCGGAACATCAGCCGTTTGGTTAACGACGGCTGGCGCAACAGTATCGTAGCCTCCCCCGCATCTTGCCGCATCCCATATCGTAATGGCACATTTGTTCAAAAGGAACCGCAAAAACCGCCTGTTGCGATTATTTTAACTAATGGTTAACGGTTTTTCCGGAAGCGGTGGAGGGGCGTTGGAAATGAGCGGACGAGGCGACATCCCGGACGACCCGAAGGCCGGCGCCGGCGGGCCACGCGCGGCAAAGCCGACCGACGTGCAGCGCCGCTATCTGGAAAGCGGGCTCGATCAGCCGGGCGGCAAGCTGCCGCTTTTCGACGCCAACGGGCGCCGCTACTCGGCCAAGACCGTGGAGGCCTGCATCGCCAATGGCTGGGCCGAGCGCTGGTTCGCCAACCCGCTGAAGCCGGACTGGCTGGTCTGCAAGCTGACGCCCGCCGGCTACGCCGTCATCGGGTCCAGGGCGCCTGGCGCCGAATAGATCTGCCGCACGGTACCAACGTATACGTAAAACGATCTTTAAGGCGCAATGCTGCCACGCGCGGGCGGCGTTAAAGCTTCGTTCAACACATCTCTCAAAAGATTTCTTAAAGTTGAAGCATTCGGAGTGACTTAACTGCCTTTTTGCCTTTTTTTGCGACGCTTCAGTGGAGTTGCAAGACCGGTCCGGCAGGGCCGGCACGGCAAGACGGAACGGTCCCTGGCGGGTCGTTCGGCAAAAGGATCGGGAAAATGGCATTGGCAGGTGCAATGGAATTCCAAACGATGGATGCGACAGCGAAGCCGGACCGTCCGGTCGACCTCGTCCATCTGGCGCGGCACACCCTCGGCAACCGCGACCTTGAGCGGGAAGTGCTGCGGCTTTTCGTGCGCCAGTCGGCGGTCTATCTGGGCCGGCTGCGCAATGCCCGGACCGCGGGCGAGATGCGCGTTGCCGCCCACACCATCAAGGGTTCGGCGCGGGGCATCGGCGCCTGGCGGATCGCGGAGCTTGCCAACCTCTTCGAAGAGGCGGCCGCGGAGGGCGCCACCATGGACGACGCAGCGCTCGCCGACCTCGCCGCGGCGATCGAGGCCGCCAACGACTACATCCACACCGTTCTCAGCGACTGAGGGCACCAGGGTTTCGCGCGGCCCGATGACGGCCGCGACCGGGCCAGTCCGCCCGCATGCATCGCGGCGTCGCCTTTTTCGGGCGGCGCCGCTTTCGTTTTCATGGCCCAACCGCGGGGCCGTCCGCCCCCCCACCGCCCGGCGGTTGCCGGCACTCGTCCGGCACCTCTTCAAAAATGTCGCGGGGCGCGGCGTTGTCGCTGACTTGTCGCCGCATGGGGGTTGACGTTCCCGCCGCAGCAGTTATGTCCAGAGCCGGTTTTCACCTGTTTCTCATCCGGCGGTCCCCATGCCCAAAATCACCTATTACGATCCCGACGGCACCAAATACGAGGCCGACGCAGCGGTCGGCTCGACCGTGATGGAAAATGCACTGAAGGCGATGGTCCCGGGCATCGAGGCGGAATGCGGCGGCGCCTGCGCCTGCGCCACCTGCCATGTCTATGTGGACGACGACTGGACCGAGAAGACGGGCGAGCCGTCGGCGATGGAAGAGGACATGCTCGACTTCGCCTACGATGTGCGGCCGAATTCGCGGCTGTCCTGCCAGATCCGCGTGACCGACGACCTCGACGGCCTCGTCGTCAGGGTGCCCGAACGCCAGGCATAGCGAACGCCGGGCATAACGGTCGCCAAGCGTGACCGGCCGGCGGCGATGCCGCGACAGGCTGCTATTCAGGCCCCCTTCCTGCGCGCGTCCGCCGACCTCAGGGCGTCGATGGCCCGTGCCATCAGGTCGTTGAACTGATCCCGCTCGGCTTGTGAGAAATCGTTAAGGGCGCTGTCGTTGACGCGCGTCGCGGCGGCCGTTGCCGGCTCCTCCAGGGCGCGGGCCTTTTCCGTCACAAGGATCGACTGGGCGCGGCCGTCGTCGGGATGCGGGCGGCGGCGGACGAGGCCGTCGCGCTCCATGCGGGCGATGGTGTTGGCCATCGTCGCCTGCTCCACATTGAGGCGTTCGACCAACTCCTTCTGGGTCAGCCCGTCCTTCCGCCACAGTTCCAGGAGCGTCATGAACTGCGCCGGCGCCAGGCCGAGCGGCCGGATCTCCTCGGCAAGGGCTATGGCGAACAGGCGGGCCATGTGGTTGGCGAGGTAGCCCGCGGAACGGGTCTTGTCGAAGCCGGATGTCTTTGAAGGGCTCATGGGCCTTTTCTCGCACTTGAATAGCGTGCTATTCAATGATAAATAGCATGCTATGTTAATCGGACGTCCGGCGAGACCGGATCCGGCGTGCCCATTCTCCGGCGGCCGGGCGACGGCGGGCGGACCGCATGGGAAGGAGAGTGACGATGGGCGGCAAACTTCATGGGCTTGCGGGCGGGCTGGCGCTGGTGATCATCGCGTGTTTCCTGGCGGCGACCGTTGCGGTCGAGCTGTTCGGCGATGCCTCCGCGGTGGCGGCCGTCAAGCGGGCGATCCTGTGGGCGCTCGCGGTGCTGATCCCGTGCCTCGTTGCCGCCGGCGCGAGCGGCACCCGGCTCGGTCGCGGCTGGCGCAACGGCCTCATTGCGCTCAAGAAGCGGCGGATGGCGATCATCGCGCCGGTCGGCCTGTTCGTTCTGGTGCCCGCTGCGGCGTTCCTTGCGGTCCGGGCCGGGGACGGCCGGCTCGACACCGGGTTCTATGCCGTGCAGGTCGTCGAACTCGTCGCCGGGGCGGTGAATTTCACGCTGCTTGCCATGAACATGCGCGACGGGCTGGCGATTGTTCGACGGCGCGCCATTGGCGCTGCCGCCGGCTGATCGCATGCCTGTCGCTGCTTGCCGGCGCGGGGGAGGTCCGCAAACCGCTCCCCCGCATCGGCCGTCTGGCGAAAATCTATTCCGCAACGGCCGGCAAGACGGCCCGTCCGTTTCTCGCCGTGCCCTTTTGAGTGCAGCAATATGCAGCGCTTCCCCTTGCCGTCGGGGCGCGCTATGCAGGACGCGCACATCTCGGGCGGAAACTCCACAAGCTGCGGACAAGAACAATGACTGACGCGATAGAAACGGATGTTGTCATCATCGGTGCGGGCCCGGTCGGGCTTTTTGCCGTCTTCGAGCTCGGTCTCCTCGACCTCAAATGCCACCTGATCGATATCCTCGACCGGCCCGGCGGACAGTGCGCCGAACTCTATCCGGAAAAGCCGATCTACGACATTCCGGGCGTGCCGATGGTCACCGGCCAGCAGCTCACCGAACAGCTCATGGAGCAGATCGCGCCGTTCCATCCGGAATTCCATTTCAACGAAATGGTGGAGACGCTGGAAAAGCTCGACGATGGCAGCTTCCGGGTCGTCACCGGCCTCGGCACGACGTTCCACGCCAAGGTGGTGGTGATTGCCGCCGGCGGCGGTTCGTTCCAGCCGAAGCGCCCGCCGATCCAGGGCATCGAGGACTATGAGGGCAATTCGGTCTTCTATTCGGTCCGCAAGATGGACGACTTCAAGGACCTGGAGCTGATCATCGTCGGCGGCGGCGATTCCGCCCTCGACTGGACGCTCAACCTGCAGCCGCTGGCCAAGCGGGTGACGCTGATCCACCGCCGGCCGGGGTTCCGCGCCTCGCCGGACTCCGTCAACAAGATGAAGGCGCTCGCCGCCGTCGGCGCGCTCGACTTCATCGTCGGCCAGATCACCGAGCTGCACGGCGACAACGGCGTCCTTTCCGGCGCCACGGTGAAGACGGAGGACGGCACAAGCGAGATTTCCGCGACCCGCATCCTGCCGTTCTTCGGCCTGACCATGAAGCTCGGCCCGGTCTCCGAATGGGGCATCGAGCTGCAGGACAATTTGATCCCGGTCGATACCGAGAAGTTCGAGACGTCCGTGCCGGGCGTTTTCGCCATCGGAGACATCAACTGGTATCCGGGCAAGCTGAAGCTGATCCTCTCCGGTTTCCACGAGGGCGCGCTGATGGCCCAGGCGGCCAAGCGCATCGTCAGCCCGGACGAGCGGATCATCTTCCAGTACACGACGTCGTCGACCAACCTGCAGAAGAAGCTCGGGGTGAATTAGGGGCGGCGAGGCTCCTCTCTCCCTTCCCAACGACATTTTGGTGACCGGCGTCACATATTGCCGCCGCGCCTGCGGCTATCCCTTGGACATGGTTTTCGGCCAGCAAGGGAGGCCACCGTCATGTCCGCTCTCAAGCACTTGCCGTTCGGGCATCCGCCGTTCTGGCGCACGTCCAGCATCGGGCTCCGGGCCGTCATCGTCGCGCTGATCCTTCTCGGCGCGGTCAGGGCGGGGCTGCAGGAAGACAATCCCTTGTCGTCCCACCCACCCTCGGTCGCCGAGCAGTCGAAATGACGGCCAGGCGCGCAGCACCCTGCAACGGCAACTGGTGATGTCTCCAAGGTAGACCTATCTGTTGCGGTAGCGGATTTTCGCAAGGACAGCGGATGCTCAAAAAGACATGCTGAATTTCTATCGCCAGAAAATTTCGCCGATGATGGTGCATGCTGTGTGCGGCGTGCCGCCCCTGATGCGCGAGCGCGAGCAGATGGTGCCGAAGGCCGAAGGCGTGGTCGTCGAAATCGGCATCGGCACCGGGCGGAACCTGCCCTTTTACGACGAGCGCCGGGTGCGCCGGCTGATCGGCGTCAACCCGCCGGACGGGCTCACCGACCTCGTCGACTTCGAGCGCCTGGCGCCGGGGATCGAGGCGGAGATCGTGCCGGAATCGGCCGAGAACATGTCGCTCGACAGCAACCTCGCCGACACCATCGTCGTCACCTATACGCTGTGCTCGATCCCGGACGTGGAAGCCGCCATCGGCGAGATGCGCCGGGTGCTGAAACCGGGCGGAAAACTCCTCTTCGTGGAACACGGCCGCGCCGACTGCGAAAAGACCGCGCGCTGGCAGGACCGGCTCAATCCCTATTGGGGCCTGATCTCCCAAGGCTGCCACATCAACCGCAACCCGACGGAACTGCTGACGGAGGGCGGCTTCTCATTCCAGGAGCAGGACCGCTATCCGCTGAGGCGCGTGCCTTCGGTCGTCGGCTTTCATCATGTGGGGGTGGCGGTCGGGAGATAACCGGACTGGTTTGACTGGACGAAAAAAGCGCCGGTTCGTCCCCGGCGCTTTTTTGTTTCGCTACTCCGCCGCGGCCGTCACTGCTCCCGGCTTCGGATGCCACACCAGCTCCCGCCCCGGTTCCGGGTGCTCCGGGACCATTCGGGCGAGCAGCAGCGAGGTTGCGGCCATCGCCGCGCCGATGAGGAAGACGGCGGCGGGGGAGACCAGCCAGATCAGGCCGAAGGCGGCCGGGATGACGACGGCGGCGATGTGGTTGATGGTGAAGGCGACGCCCGCCGTCGGGGCGATGTCGCCGGGATCGGCGATCTTCTGGAAATAGGTCTTCATGGCGATCGCCATGGCAAAGAAGGCGTGGTCGATCACGTAGAGCCCGGCCGCGATGTAGGGGTCGGTGACGAAGGCGTAGGCGACGAAGACCAGGATCAGGCCGACATATTCCACCGTCAGCGCCCGGCGCTCGCCGACGCGGCCGATGAAGGCGCCGATGCGGTGGGCAAAGAAGATGTTGATGATGCAGTTGATGAGGAAGAGGGCGGAGACGTCGTGGACGTCGTAGCCGAATTTTTCCACCATCATGAAGCCGGCAAAGACCGTAAAAATCTGGCGCCGGGCACCGCCCATGAAGGTCAGCGCGTAATAGAGCCAGTAGCGCTTCCTGAGGACGAGCGTCTTCCGCTGCGGGCTGCCGTCGCGGAACTGCGGGTAGGCGAGCCAGAGGAAGATAACGACGGCGATGGTGGTGAGGCCGGCGATCAGGAACACGACCTCGAAGGAGAGGTCATAGGTGCGCCAGCCGAAGAAGATGAGGCCGTAGGCGGCGAGCTGGGCGACGGCGGCGACCGAGAGGATCTGGCCCATCCGCTGCGGCGCCTCGGCCTTGTCGAGCCATTGCAGCGACAGGGACTGGGCCATCGTCTCGTAGTAGTGGAAGCCGATCGACATGATCATGGTCGTGAAGATCAGGCCCCAGAAGCTCGGCATGTAGCCGGTCAGCGCAACGCCGATGCCGAGCAACAGGAGCGAGACCAGCGCCAGGGTCTGCTCGCGCATGGCCAAGAGCAGAAAGACGGCGGCGAAGGAGAGGAACCCCGGGATCTCGCGCACCGACTGCTGGATGCCGATTTCCTTGCCGGTGAAGCCGACGACGTCGACGGCGAAGTTGTTGAGCAGCGTCCACCAGGCGGCAAAGGAAAGCTGCATCGCGGCGGCCATGACCATCAGCATGACCGCGGGCGAGCGCCAGTCGAGGCGGGTGAGGCGGAACGAGAAGAGCCGTGCCATCCGTCTTGTCTCCGGGTGAAAATCCAAATCGAGCCTTTTGATAATCGTTTTCAGATGCGGCGTGTTAGCGCTAAAATGACAAAGAATATCGATAAGGCGACAAAGGCGCACGATGCCCCAGATCCATCCGGAAATGTATCAGTCGGCGCCGCACGATCTGCCGCAGCGGGTGGTGGCCTATGCCGCCGACCGGATGGCGGAAGTTACCAACCCGCGCCACACCCATCCGCGTGGCCAGCTTCTCCATATCGTCTCCGGCACGCTCGCGGTGGAAACCGACGGCGGCACCTTCGTTGTGCCGGCCGAACGGGCGGTCTGGATGCCGCCCGGGGTCGCGCACGGCACCAGGACGCGGGCGCCGACGGCGCTTCGGACAATCTATGTCGTGCCGGAAGCGGCCCCCGACCTGCCGGCGGAACCTACCGTCGTCCGGGTGACGCCGCTCCTGCGCGAGCTGATCCTGACGCTGATGTCCTGGCCGCGGAACTACGACGAGGCGGGGCCGGAGGGGCGGCTCGTCTCCGTCCTCATCGACCAGATCGCCGTCTCGCCGGTGGCCCCGCTGCACCTGCCGATGCCGCAGACCGAGCGGCTCCGGGTGCTCGCTCGGGAGCTGCGGGAAGATCCGGCCGATCCGCGCGGCCTTGATGCGCTCGCCAGGGCCGCCGCCGTGTCCGGGCGCACGCTTGAGAGGAGATTCCGCGAGGAGACGGGGCTGACGCTTCGGGCCTGGCGGCGGCAGGCAAAGCTCCTGAAGGCCTTGGAGCTGCTCGCCGACCGGCAGCCGGTCGGCCTCGTCGCCGAACGCCTCGGCTACGAGACGACGAGCGCCTTCATCGCCATGTTCCGCTCCGCCTTCGGCCAGAGCCCGGGAAGGTATTTCGAGGGGTGAGGGGCGGCGGACCGCCCCTCCGCGGTATCGCGCTCACGCCGGCCGCAGATCCGACGGGGCGTGCAGCAGGCCCGGCGCCTTGCCGGCATAGCCGATGACGTAGCGGCTCTTTTTTCCGAGCACGATATTGACGCCGACCGCGATCAGGATCGCGACGGCGAGTATGCCGGTCGTTGCCAGCAGCAGCACGGGCCAGGACGCATCGAAGCGGATGCCGTTTGCGTCGCGGATGGTGTGGATGAGCTTCAACAGGCCCGGGTGGATGAAGAAGATGGCAAAGCTCGTGGAGGCGACGAGGGAGAGCGTCTTCGACGAGCGGCCCTCGAAGCGGTGGAGAAGCTGCAGCAGCAGCAGGCACATGAAGAGCTTCTGGAACAGCATCAGGTCGAGCCCGCCCCAGGCGAACGGTGCCTTGTGGTAGTTGCTGAAATGGCCGGTGGCGATTTCCGCCGCATCGAAGGCCGCGACCAGAAGCGCAAGGTGCCACTCCTTGCCGGCGAGCCGCGCCCAGACGGCCTCCTTGTTCATCGCCACCGTGATGCCGAAGAGGTAGGCCGGGGTGAAGGCGATGAGGTGCTGCACGGGGTTGAGGTTGCCGTGCGAGCGCTGCACCAGGGCGGCAACGACGACCAGCACGGCCGTAATGCCGAGCTGGCGGGCGGTGGACAGGCGAATGAAGGCGACATGCGCCGGCGCCATCAGGAACACCAGCATGATGAAGGGGATGTACCAGTAGGCGGTCGCGAAGCCGCCGGTGAGGACGTACTTCACATAGGGGACGATCCAGGTGTCGAGGACGCCGGGGCCGGCCGGGTTGAAGAACGGCTTCTGCGGCTCGCCGCTGGTCATAGACCAGATGATCGGCAGCACGGACAGAACAAGATAGGGCGCGGCAACGTTCTTGAACTTGCCGAGGAGGAAGTTCTTGTAGTCGAATCGCGCGTAAAACACATGGAAGAACAGAAAACCGGAAATGAAGACGAACAGCGTCGTGGCGCCGGAAATCAGGTTGCCGGCGAATTTCTCCGGCCAGGTCTGGAAGGTCATTCCGGCAAATGAGAAACTGTGCCCCATGACAATCATGATGATTGCGATGGCGCGGAAATTATTGATGGATGTCAGGTACATGGCATAACGCACCGTGAGAATGGCGGTGCGGTGACGGCCCTCGGGAGCGACGTGTTACAGACCGTCCGGCAGACTGTCCGGCAGAACCACTGACACCTTCGGCCCGATGCCGCACAAGGCCGGGCACGCGGCAATCCCGCGCCCTTCCTGTTTCGCCCATAATCTCGTTCTATTTGTGGCGATGAAGTATTCGCCGAAAATTTTTTCTTGGGGGAAGGCTCGGCTACGCCGGGCTGCGGCGTTCCGTCCTATCGAGCGGCGCTTTCCGTCGCGGCCTGGCCGAAGAGCCGGGCGAGCAGCTGGCGCGCGGGCGCCGGCAGGCGATGGAAGGCCTCCTTCATGCGCGGCTCGGCGAAGCCGAGATAGAGCCGGGCATAGAGCCAGCCGCGCCAGGAGCGCGACAGCGCATAGTTGGCAACGGTTTCGGTCTGCGCGGCCCAGCCGAGCTTGTAGCGCTGCACCGGCGGCAGGAAGTCATAGCGCTCCATGCCGCCGTCGAGGCACCAGGAGAGCGTCTCCTCGGTCTGCAACTCGCCGGGGCTGACCTCGCCATGGGCGGCGTTGATGGCGCCCATGAAGGCGTGGTAGCGGCGGCCTTCGACGAAACCGACCTCGATGGCGGCGACGTCGTCATCGACGCTGAGGACGGAGAGGCGCGTTGCGGGGGCCGTGGCGGCGACGGCGACGAGGCCGTCGCGCACCCATTTCCGCGACAGCGCGCGGCTGACGAGGCCGTTCGCCTCCAGCCAGTCGAGCTTGAAGGCGAGCGCCTGGCGCATCAGGGCGGCGGCGCGGGGGCCGGGGCCGACCACCTCGAACCGGGTGTCGCCGCGCTCGGCGATGCGGCGCCACTTGCGCCGCCGGTCCTTCTTGCGCTTGGCCGGCTGCGGGGCAAGGACCGCGTCGAGCTCCGTGCCGCGCGTCAGGTCGACGAAGGGCGCCTCGGAGGTAACGCCGGTGGCATGGCCGGTGCGGGCAAGGAACGGGGCAATCGCCGCATCTTGCCGGATGTTGCGGAAATCGAAGACGTCGGCGCGGCCGCCGATGCCGGCGCTGTCGATCGCGGCCTTGAGGGCGTCGTCGTCCGGCAGGCCGGCGGCGATGACGTCGCCATACTGGACGGCGGGGCCGGCGAGCCAGCGGGCGACGCGGACCCCGGCATGGGTCTCGATCTCCATCGGCAGGATCAGGAGCGGCGCATCGTCGGCGGCCCGGCGCACGCAGATGACGTGGAGGCGGTAGTCCGGATGGGCCTTGAGCATGGTCTCGGCCATAGCCCGGCAGAAGGCGAAGGACTGGAACGGCGTCAGGGGGGCTGCCGCCTCGCGTTCCAACGTCTCCCAGGCTTCCTTCAGCGCATCGAGCCCGTCCAGACTGTCGGCGACGCAGACCCGGTGGAGCCCGTTGCGCGACGGGGCACAGGTCTCGCAGTCCCGCCGGCACGCGCCGGCATTGGCCGGGGCGAGCGCACGCGCCGCCGGCGCCTCGGCCGGACGGAATTCCGGCATCTGAGCGGTGCGGGCGGTGGCTGCGGCATAGGCCAGGTCGAAGGGACGGGACACGGACACCTCGTCGGTTTCCCGGATCCGGTGCGGATCCGCGGCGTGGGTCGAAGACGGTTTCTCAGCAAATGAAATACAGCTTCCGGTCGGATAATTGAATACCGACACCCGATTCATCTTCCGTTAGGGTTAATCGAGCGCCGCACGGAAAGTTAAATCTGATAACGGTGAAGTCTTCGTGCAGGCTCCGATAATCAATCGCATTGCATGTTGCCCAGAAATAGCCTCACGAGGCCTGCAATGCCGCCGTCCCGAGAACGAAGATGCCGACGACGACAAGGGCGAGGAGCGCCAGTTTCCAGGCATCGCGGCGATGTTCCAGCCCCGGCCAGCCGAGCGGCCGAATCAACTGGATCGCGGCGACGGCGGCAAAGAACACCATGATGAGCTTGGTCACGGGAAGCGGTCTCCGTCAGCGGACGAGTTCGCGCATGGCGCCGTCGAGGCCTTCCAGCGTCAGCGGGAACATGCGGTCCTCGACGATCTCGCGGATCATCTGGATGGAATGGGTGTAGCCCCAGTGCTTTTCCGGCACCGGGTTCAGCCAGACGGTGCGCGGATAAACCGACAACAGGCGCTGCAGCCAGACGGTGCCCGGCTCCTCGTTCCAGTGCTCCACCGATCCGCCCGGATAGGCGATCTCGTAGGGGCTCATGGACGCGTCGCCGACGAAGATCACCTTGTAGTCGGAGGGGAACTTGTGCAGCACGTCGAAGGTCGGGACGGTCTCGGCGTGGCGGCGGCGATTGTTCTGCCAGACGCGCTCGTAGAGGCAGTTGTGGAAGTAGAAATACTCCATAGTCTTGAACTCCATCCGCGCGGCGGAGAACAGCTCCTCGCACAGCCGGATGAAGGGGTCCATGGAGCCGCCGACGTCGAAGAACAAGAGCACCTTGACGGCGTTGCGGCGCTCCGGGCGCATCTGGATGTCGAGATAGCCGTGGTGCGCGGTCGATTTGATGGTGCCGTCGAGGTCCAGTTCGTCGTGGGCGCCGGTGCGCGCGAAACGGCGCAGGCGCTTCAGCGCCACCTTGATGTTGCGGGTGCCGAGTTCGACGCTGTCGTCGAGGTCCTTGAACTCGCGCTTGTCCCAGACCTTGACGGCGCGCCGGTGGCGGCTCTCGTCCTGGCCGATGCGGATGCCTTCCGGATTGTAGCCATAGGCGCCGAAGGGAGAGGTGCCGGCGGTGCCGATCCATTTCGAGCCGCCCTGGTGGCGGCCCTTCTGCTCCTTCATCCGCTCCTTCAGCGTCTCCATCAGCTTGTCCCAGCCGCCGAGCGCCTCGATCTGGGCTTTCTCCTCTTCGGTGAGGTACTTCTCGGCGAGCTTTCTCAGCCATTCTTCCGGGATCTCCGCCTCAACGGCGTCGGACATCAGGTCGAGGCCCTTGAACACGGTGCCGAAGACGCGGTCGAATTTGTCGAGGTTCTTTTCGTCCTTCACCAGCGTGGCGCGGGAGAGATAGTAGAAATCCTCCACCCGCTTTTCGGCGAGGTCGACGGACAGCGCCTCCATCAGCGTCAGATATTCGCGCAAGGAAACCGGCAGGCCGGCGGATTTCAGTTCCTGGAAGAAGTTGACGAACATCGGCGCGCGTTCCCTCGGTCGCGCCCATGTCTTAACGCGGCGGCCGTTCCATGACCAGAGCGGCAAGGCCGGTCTCGTCTGTCAGGGACGCCTTGCGGTCGGTCGGCACGAAGCCGAATTGAGCAAAGAACGACCGGGCGCCGCCATTGTCGGCCATCACCTCGGCGACGAGGGGCGTTCCAGCGGTGTGTTCGATCAGCGCGCCCATCATCTTGGCGCCGATGCCGAGGCCCTGCCGATGCAGCGTCACGTGCAGACGGTCGATGAAAAACCTGTCTCCCACCTGCTTCAAAAACGCCTGGGCGACGATCTCGTCATGGCAGTCGCCGACGAGAAACAGGGTGCCTGGCTCGGCGAGCTGGCGGCTCAGGGTCTCGTCGGAGTGGCGGCCGGCGACGATCGCATCGAGCTTTTCCGCGGCCACCTTGTCGCCGACCGAGCGGCGCCAGTTCTCGTCCGCCATCTCCCGGCAGGCGGCAAGATCCGCGGTGCGTGCGGGACGAACGACCACATCCTGAACCATCGCTCACTCCGTTGCGGCGGGACGGATCCGGCGCGGGCGCAGCGCCCTTGATCCGTCGCCCTGGCGCTGTTCAACTCGAAAATCGGACCAGAAGACTCCGTGGGGGAATCGACATGACACATATTCGGGCCGGTGGGCAATTACCATTCGCAATGGTGCCAAGAACCGCCATTACCGGTATCCTGGTTGTGGTTTTCTCGCTGTTCTATCCGACATTCGCGCCGCGGGCCGACGGCACCGTGCCGTCGGTGGTCGGACCCTATCTCGACGACGGGTTCGATGCCGGCGACGTCGCGGTGTCGGAAAACCTTGCCGTCAGCCTTGCGCGCATGGGCCGGGCGCTGGAGATGCAGGATCTCGGCGGCTTCCTCAAGCTCGTCACCTATCCCTATTTTCGTGAGCAGATGGGGCTTCTGCTGTCGGCCGACGAGCGGCCGAACGGCTATGATGCGGTCGGCCAGTTCACCTGCGAGTTCCTGTCGATCTGCTCGGTCTCCAAGGCCTATGGCCTTGCCGATATCCGCAAGGCGCGGATCGTCAGGCTTTCCGCGGCGGGCCGGGACGTGGAGGTGACCCTGGCGCTGACAATGGCCGACGGGCTGACGTTGCGGTCGAGCTTCTTCTACGATTCAGCGCTTTTCGGCTTCTACGCCGCCTTCGGGTGAGGCCGCCTTCTTCTGGGCCTTCACAAGCTCGTTGAAGACGTTGCCGATCTTCGGGCGGGTCTCGCCGATGAACGGGATCGGCCGGCAGACGTCGACGGCGGCGATGCCGATGCGGGCGGTGAGAAGCCCGTTGACGACGCCCTCGCCGAGGCGGGCGGAGATGCGCGCGGCAAGGCCCTGGCCGACCAGTTCGTGGATCATGGAATCGCCGATGGCGATGGTGCCGGTGACCGCCAGGTGGCCGATGACGTGTCGGGTGAGACGGAAGAAGCCGAGGCCGCCCGGCCGCCCGCCATAGAGCGTGGAGACGCGGCGGATGAGCCTGAGGCTCTCGGCGAACACGAACAGGACGTCGATGAGGGCGCGCGGGCTGATCGCGGTGACGACCGAGACGCGCTTGGCCGAATTGGTGATCATCCGCGTCGCCTCGCGGTCGAGCGGACGCATCAAGTCGCGCTCGGCAAGGACGATGAGGTCGCGTCCGTCGATGATCTCGCCCTCATGGGCGGCAATGGCGGCGCGGCCGCGGGCGGTGTCGGCGCGGCTCTTGTAGAGCGCGACGACGGCCTTCAGCACGGCCTCCGCGCCGGGCCGGTCGTCGTCCCTGGCGGCGGCTTCGGCTTCGCTCCGAAGGCGGTCGATGCGGGCGAGCCGCCACAGGCCGAAGAGCTCGCGCAGCGCCATGGCGAGCGCGGCGACGACGACAAGGGAGGCCAGCGCGACGGCGAGCCAGCCGAGCCAGTCGGCACGGGCGAAGAGGTCGGAGATCAGCCGGTCGATGGCGACGCCGACGGCAAGTGAGATGAGGCCGCCGAGGGCGGAGACGAGGATCGTGCTCCAGCGCCAGCGGCGCTTCGGCAGCTTCGGGCGATAGGGGCTGTCGCGCTCGGCCTCCTCGGCGACGACGACGGCGAGATCGGCATGCTCGGCGGCGCTCTCGGCCGGCGCCTCGCTGAGGACGACGTCGGCCTCGTCGAGCCGGAACGCCTTCGGCCTGCGGCTGGGATCGGTCATGCCAGCTTGTCTCCGATGAGGAACTGCAGCGCCCGGTCGAGGCGGATATGGGGCAGCGTCAGGCTGAGGCCGTCGGGCGAGCGTTCCAGTTTCGGCGGCCGGAAGCGGACGTAGCGTACATCGGTGCCGGTGCGGGAAAGTTCAAGTTTCGATTCAGGTTGAAGGGATTGAAGCTTCGATTCCGATTCAACTTGCGCGATGCATTCCTCAAGTTCCGATTCAGATTCAAGGTCTGCAAAAAGTGATTCAGGGTCTTTGGGCAAGTCCCCGGGAAACATGGCGATTTCCGTCTCGCCGTCGAACCGCTCGCCGTCGACGATCTCTCCCGTCATCGGTGTGCCGATGATCGTCGGCAGGGCGTTGCCACCGCGCTTGACCGTGCCTTCACGCGTTGCGCGAACCGCGGCGAGCGCCAGGATGTCGATGTCGGCGCCGGCGAATTCGGCCTTCTTGATGGCCCGCTTGACCAGCCGCTTCAGCACCCGTTGCAGCCGGTCGTGGTCGGTGTGGTGGAGGTGGTCGGCCTTGGTCGCGGCAAACAGGATGCGGTCGATGCGCCGGGTCAGGATCGAGGCGAGCCAGCTCGTGCGCCCGGGCCGGAAGCAGGCGAGGATGTCGGCGAGCGCGTTCTCCAGATCGCGCATGGCGTGGGGGCCGGCATTGAGTGCGGAGAGCGCGTCGACGAGCACGATCTGGCGGTCGAGCCGGGCGAAGTGGTCGCGGAAGAAGGGGCGCACGACGTGGGTCTTGTAGGCCTCGAAGCGGCGCTCCATCATCGCCCGCAGTGACGTCCGCGGGACCACCCGGTTGTCCTCCAGGATCAGCGGCGAGAAGGTGAGGGCGGGCGAGCCGCCGAGGTCACCCGGCATCAGGAAGCGGCCCGGCGGCAGCATGGACAGGGCGTGCTCGTCGGCGCGGCAGGCGGCGAGATAGCCGGTGAAGGCCTCGGCCAGGCCGCGGGCCGTCGCCTCGTCTTCCTCAGCGGCCGGGTCGGCGGCCTGAAGGCGCCGGTGCCAGTCCGCGGCGAGCCGGGCCCGGTTCGGCAGCCGCGACAGGTCGACCGCCTCGCGGGACCAGGTGGCGTAGTCCTTGGTGAGCAGCGGCAGGTCGAGCAGCCATTCGCCGGGATAGTCGACGATGTCGATGTGGAGCTTGCCGCTGCCGAGGGTGCGCGAGAAATAGGACGCGGATTCGTAGGCGACCGTCAGCCGCAATTCGCTGATCTGCCGCGTGGAACTCGGCCAGACGCGCTCGTCGACCATGTCGGCGACATGGGCCTCGTAGTCGAAGCGCGGCACGGCGTCGTCCGGCTGCGGTTGCAGGGAGGCGCGGGCGAGCCGGCCGGTGGCCATCGGCTCGAACAACGGCATCCGCCCGCCCTTGATCAGATTGTGGACCAGGGCGGTGATGAACACGGTCTTGCCGGCGCGCGACAGCCCGGTGACGCCGAGGCGCACGGACGGGGTGACCAGTCCGGTGGCGAAGTCGGCGACGTTGTTGAGCGCGAGCCAGGCGTCGTCGGTGAGTGTCGTCAGGTTCAAGGCTTTTTCTCCGCGTCCCATGTAGGCCTTCGGGCCGCGCGGTAAAAGGGTGCGCATCGCAACGACGCGGAGACCGGGGCCCGCCCCGCGGGGCAGGGCGGGCGGCCGCTCAAAGCCCCGGATCGTCCTCCATCTGCAGGTCGCGCGGGCGCATGAAGGCGGCGATCCGGCCGCTCCTGGGCAAAATGTCGGCCCAGGTCGGGACGTCGAAATCGATGACTGTCAGCGACGCCGTCGGGTACTTCTCGTCGATGCGGGCGCGCAAATCCTTCGAGCCGGCCGCGATCAGCGTGCGGGCGGTTTCGCGGGTCGCCGGATTGTGGCCGACGACGAGGAGGTTGCCGGCGTTGCCGCCGTGCTCGCGGATGATCTCCAGATAGGAATCCTCGGAGCTGTCATAGAGGTCGTCGCGGAAGGCGACCGTCTCCTCGCCCTTGAAATGGGGCAAAACGCAGGCCAGCGTCTCGCGGGTGCGGCGCGAGGAGGAGCACAGCACATGGTCCGGCTTAAAGCCTTCCCGGGCCATGTACATGCCCATGACCGGTGCCGCGGCGCGACCGCGCTCGTTCAGCGGGCGGTCGAAATCGTCCAGCGACGGGTTCAGCCAGGACGATTTCGCGTGACGCAGCAACAGGAGGCGAGGCATCGGCACACTCCGGGGGACGTTTCCGGTGGACTCTTCCGGCACCAACTATAGCCGCAGCTTGCCGGCGGCTGTCAGTATCGAATTTCCCGTTTCAGGCTCAAGGGGTTAAAGGTTGTGGACAACCCGCCGCCGCAGCGTCCGGTCAGCGCGCGAGCCGGACCGCGGTGCCGTTGACGGAGACCATCAGCATCGATCCGTTCTGGCCGACCGCCTCGTAGTCGATGTCGACGCCGACGATAGCGTCCGCGCCGAGCGCCCGCGCTTCTTCGGTCATGTCGTTCAGCGCGAGATGCCGGCCGTCCCTGAGGACGTTCTGGTAGCCGCCGGCGCGCCCGCCGATGAAATCGCGGATGCCGGCGAAGATGTCGCGAAAGACGTTGGCGCCGAGAACGGCCTCGCCGGCGACGACGCCGAGGATTTCGGCGGTCGCACGGTGGGGGACGGCATCGGTGGTGGTGACGATCATCTGGGCTCCTTCCGGACGCTTCGGCGTCGGTGCCGCCGCCCCGCGCGGATGTGGCGGTGCGGTCCTTCCCATGTAGGCAGTGCGCCGGGCTTGTCATCGTGCGGCCCGTTCGATTTGTCGCAGGGGGCGTTTTTTGTGCACTGCGGCAAGATTGCTTGCGCAACGCTTTTCCTTGGGTCTAATAGGAACTGGCATCGACTTGGGACGCGCAGAGCCGCCGGGAAGGTTTCATCTTCCTTATCCTTGCTGCGATCTTGGCCGAAGGTCGTCGATGCCCCTTGGACGCAAGAAGCGGACGCAAGAACCCTTTCGGAGACCCGGACGTCGATGGCACTCAACGGACATGTGGACAGCTACTATGCGCGGCGGAACGCCCATGAGGTGCTGTTCCGGCGCCTTGGAGGCACGGAAAAGGCGGCGGTCTGCGTCGTCGGCGGCGGACTTGCCGGCCTGACGACGGCGCGCGAACTGGCGAGCGCCGGCACCGACGTGGTGCTGCTGGAGGCCGAACGCGTCGGCTGGGGCGCTTCCGGCCGCAATGGCGGCTTCGTCTCGGCCGGCTATGCGGCCGGGCTCGCCGAGCTTGAGGCCCGGCTCGGGGTGGATCGCACGCGGGCGCTCTACGAGCTGTCGCGCATGGGCGTCGCCTACGTCCGCGAGACCATCGAGGCGGCCGGTGCCGGGGACATCATCGGCGGCCATGGCTGGCTGAAGGTGATCCGCCACGACGATGCGGAGGGCATGAAGCGCCGGCGCGACCTGATGGCCGGCACCTATGGCGCCAATGTCGAGTTCTGGGAGACCGAGCGGGTCCGGGCAACGCTGAAGACCGAGACCTATTTCCAGGCGCTGCACGACGCCGGCCCGTTCCATATCGATCCGCTCGCCTATGCAAGGCTGCTGGCGGCGCGCGCACGGGATGCGGGCGCGCGGATATTCGAGGAAAGCGCGGCCACGGGCCTGACACGCAGCGGCACCGGCTGGCGGGTGGAGACGGCGAGCGGCGCCATCGAGGCGGAAGCCGTGGTGCTTGCCGGCAGCGCCTACCAGGCGCTCTCCGGCCTCTGGCCGTCCCTCGACCGGGCCATCGTGCCGGTCGCCACCTATGTGGTGACCAGCAATGCGCTCGGCTCGGCGGTGACGGACTCCATCGGCTTTTCCGGCTGCATCGCCGATACCCGCCGGGCCGGCGACTACTACCGGGTCGTTGAGGGCGACCGGCTGCTGTGGGGCGGTCGGATCACCACGCGCCGGTCCGAGCCGACCGACCTTGCCGGGCTCCTGAAGGCCGATATCGCCGCCATCTATCCGCAGCTCTCCCATCTGGAAGTGGAGACCGCGTGGTCGGGCCTGATGGCCTATGCGGTCCACAAGATGCCGATCATCCGCCCGCTCGAGGAGGGGCTGTGGTCGGTCACCGCGTTCGGCGGCCACGGCGTTGCCCAGACCGCGACGGGCGGCGTCCTTGTTGCCTCCGCACTGACCTCGGGCGACGACCGCTGGCGGCAGTTCGAGCCGTTCGGGCCGCGCTTTGCCGGCGGGCCGGTGGGGCGCATGGGCACGCAGCTCCTCTACTGGGGCATGCAGTTCCGCGATCGGCGCGAGGAACGGGCGGCCCGCTAGGCCGGTTCGGCCCGCTCGGGGGCATCGCATGGATTGAGGGCGGCGCCGTTTTCGTCTAACCCTGCCGGGCCAACCGACAGGGACCGATCCCCGTGACCCAGACTCACGACACCATGCAAGAAGAGACCCCGGTACCGAAACGCGAGCGCCCCGGCCCGCTGACGCGCCTCCTCGTCCGCCATGCGCCGCAGCTTGTCGGCCGGGCGCGGCTGCTCGATCTGCGCCCCAAGCCGCTGATCGATCCGGAGCACCGCATCCTGGTCGTCTGGTCGCCGAAATCGGCCTGCACGGCGGCAACGATCTGGTTCTTCAAGGTGATCGGCAAATACGAGGAGGCGCGGGCCTACAACGCCTGGCCGCACCATTACCGGCGCAAGGTCTATTATCCCTCGGACCTGCACAGGCGCGGCATGGTGGACGACTTTTCCGGCTACCGCGTCATCCGGGTGATCCGCGATCCGGGACACCGGGCCGTCAGCTCCTATCGCCATGCGCTGAGGACCGGCTATTTCAACAAGCGGGCTTCGCATGTGCTCGGCCGGCCGGTCGACGAGACCGCGGGCTATTCGTTCCGGGAATATCTTAGCGCCATCGGCCTGAAAGACCTGTCGCCGATCATGAGTAACCCCCATCACGGGGTGCAGACCCATCCGATCGAGCGGCTGGTGCCGCCCACCGACGTCATCAACGTGACCCGTGACGACCTCTTCTCCCGCCTCAACGGCATCGAGGCCGACCTCGGGCTGGAGCGCACGGACTTCGGCAATCTCGCCTGGTTCCATTCCAGCGAGAGCGGGCCGCGCAAGCGCAAGGTCGGGGTCTATGAGGACGACGTCACCGACGAGCGGTTCGACCGCCGCGTTGCCGCGCAGGGACCCTGGCCGGAAGTGGAGAAGTTCCTGACCCCGGAGATCGGCGACACGATCCGCCGGCTCTACGCCGTCGACTACGACCGTTACGGGTCCTACTTCTGACGGATCTTGTCGATGTCGAAGGCGGTGGTCTGGTAGACCTCGTTGATCCAGTTGCCGAACAACAGGTGGGCATGGCTGCGCCAGCGGTTTTCCGGCGTCAGGTGCGGATTGTCCTTCGGGAAATAGTTGTGCGGCACGTGGATCTCCACGTTCGCCTCCACGTCGCGCCAGTATTCCTCGGCAAGCGACGAGGAATCGTACTCGATGTGGTTGAACATGTAGAGATTGCCGTGGCGCGGGTCGTGGATCAGGCACGGACCGGTCTCGTCGGACTCCATCAGCATCTCAAGGCCGCTGTCTTCGGGGATGTCGTTGGCGCGGACCTCCGTCCAGCGCGAGACAGGGATAGAAAAGTCGTCGGAAAAGCCGCGCAGGAACGGCGAGGCCGGATTGAGGTTGCGGTGGCGGAAGACGCCGAAGGCCTTTTTCGGCAGTGCGTATTTCGGCACGCCGTGGAAATGGTGCAGCATCGCCTGGGCGCCCCAGCAGATGGCGAAGGTCGAGTGCACGTTGGTCTCGGTCCAGTCGAAGATCGCGCCCAGTTCCTCCCAGTAGGTGACGTCCGGGAAGTCGAGCAGCTCGATCGGCGCGCCGGTGACGATGAGGCCGTCGAACTTGCGGTCCCGGATCGCCTCCCAGTCCTCGTAGAAGGCGAGCATGTGGGCGGCCGCCGTGTTCTTCGGCGTGTGCGAGGCGACCTTGACCAGCGACAGCTCGACCTGCAGGGGCGTTGCGCCGACGAGGCGGGCGATCTGCGTCTCGGTGCGGATCTTGTTCGGCATCAGGTTGAGGAGCGCGATCTGCAGCGGCCGGATGTCCTGGCGGGCCGCGTCGTCGGCCGTCATCACCATCACGCCTTCCTGCTCCAGCGTGGTGCGGGCGGGCAGGTCGGTAGGGATCTTGATCGGCATCGCGACGGCTTTCCGGGAGTTTCGGTCGGTGCGGCGCGCGTTTCTCCGGCGCCAAGTCTGGGTGACTTAAGGCCTCGACCCGGTTCTCGCAAGTCTGGAGGGTGTTTTGCCGCTCAGGCCGGGCTGCGCTCTATGGCCCGGCCGATGAGGTCGACGAAATCGTCGGCGGACTTCACCTGTTCGATCTCGGCGGCGGTCACCGTGTAGCCGTGGCGGTCGGCGATCGCCTTGTAGATCGGCAGGCGATGGGCGATCAGGCGCTCGAAACCCCAGACGGCGAAGGCGTCCGGGTCGACCGCATCGTCGGAGGCAACGCCCGTCTCGGCCTTGTAGGCATCCCAGTTCCGGACCAGGAATTCGTCCTGGTAGTAGATCGGCTTGGGGTCGGCGCGGAACCGCTTTATCAGTTCCGCCGCATGGTCCGGTGGGCCCTCGATATAAAGCAGCACGGTCTTGTCGCCGATGACGGAGAGCACCGGGTCGTCGTCGTCCTCGGGGTCGACGATCTCGCAGATGCTGCCGCCGGAATCGCAGATGAAATGGTCGTAGCCGTAGATCTCGCGCGACTTTTCGATGAAGTCGGCGACGTCGCGCAGCGCGCAGATCTCCGCGTCGCGGTGCTGGGCCTGGCGGTGGCGGTATTCCTGGAAGGAGATGCCGCCCTTTTCCGGGTTGCCCGGCTTGCCGAGATAGGTGGAGAGCGGTGAGAGATTGTCGAAGGAGATGTTGGAGGAGATGTAGATCGAATCCGTCATCAGGAGGTTGCGCAGGAACGGAACCTTCATCGCCTCGCGCTTGACGTTGTCGACGATGTGCTCGCCCATGTAGCGGGTGCCGATGCGGTAGTCGACGGAGTAGTGGAACCAGCCGTCGCGCCGGACCCGCATGGCGACCGTGGTCTTGCCGACGCCGGACATGCCGAGGACGGTGACGGCCTTGCGGGGCAGGGCGCGGAATTCGTCGGCGGAGGAAAAACGCATGCGGGTGGGCTCCGGCAAGGGCGGTCTGCGTGACCCTAGATCACGAATCGCGCATTTGAAACCGTAGGAGCCGCGCGCCCGTTGCCGCAAGGCTTGGCTGGGGACCCGGCGCCTGATACTGGAACCGCCGGTGCCGCGTGAAGCCACCCGGCGCGGCCGCTTTCGGAGCAGTTGAGAGGGATATGGGCGAGGTCGTCATCGTCAGCGGCAACGGCCGCAAGAATGCCGGGCCGGAGACCCTGCCGCTCGACCGCCCGCTTGGCGTGGAGCGTATCGCGGGCGGCATCGTGCCGCCGGCGACCGGCGGCCGCGGCGGGCCCGGCAACAGGGATGCGGTGCTGGGCGGCGTCTATCGGCCCGACGGCACCCAGGTCGACCTCTCCGTCCTGAAGAAGGCGACAAGGCACGTCACCACCTATCCCTATGACGCGGCAACGGTCCGCGATGCGGATATCGTCACGGACGACCGCGAGGTGGTCTATTGCGGCTACATCCAGCGCCATTTCGGCCATGTGCTGGTGGAGGTGACGTCGCGGCTGTGGTGGGCGCTCCGGGAAGGTTTTGGCGGGCCGCTGGTGTTCCAGTCGATCAGCCCGGGCATCCTCGATGTCTCCTATATCCGCGCGCTGTTCGAGTTGATCGGCATTGCCGACCGGGTGACGATCGCCGAGCGCTGGACGCGCTATGCCAGCGTCGTCGTGCCGGAGGCATCGCACCGTTTCAATGCCCATATCGCGCCGGAATTCCTGCTGCCGTTCGAGCGCGCGCGGGCGGCCGCGCTGAAGGTCGCGCCGGGGTCGGGCCCGGAAAAGCTGTATCTGTCGCGCAGCCGGCTCGATGCCGGGCGGATCATCGGCGAGGAAGCGGTGGAGGAGATGTTCGCGGCCGAAGGCTACGACATCATCCATCCGCAAGAGCTTGGGCTTGCCGAGCAGGTCGCCCTGTTCGCCCGGGCGCGGAAGGTCGCGGGCTTCAACGGGTCCGCCATGCACGGGCTGGTGTTCTCGCCGGGCGGGGTGGAGGCGACCCACATTGCCCGCGACGACCATGTCGGCCGGAGCTTCTTCCTGATCGACCAACTGCTCGGCAATGACGCGCGTTACATCGTCGGCGAGTTCGCGCCGCGGTTGGGCACCCTCGGGCGGCACGAGCCGTTCCTGGTCGACATCGACGGTGTCGGCGACATGTTGCGGTCGGAAGGGGTGATTTCGCCGGATACCCGGCCGTCGGTGGAGCAAAAGGCGCTGACGGCCGAATTCCAGGCCGAATGCGCACTGCAACTGGCATCGAGCCGCAGGAGCCCGGTCCGGGGATTGAAGCGGCTGTCACCGCTCCTTGGCGCGCTTTCGAGGCGACCCTTCAATGGCCGCCTCTGGGCCGCGCTGCCGGGGGTCGTCGCCCGGTCCGTGAAAGAGCTTTTCTAGCGCCCCTCGCGCCGTGCCATGAAGGCGAGGCGCTCGAACAGCATGACGTCCTGCTCGTTCTTCAGCAGCGCGCCGTGCAGCGGCGGGATGGTCTTGGTCGGATCGCGCTGGCGCAGGGTCGCCGCGTCGATGTCCTCGTTGACCAGGAGCTTGATCCAGTCGAGCAGTTCCGACGTCGACGGCTTCTTCTTCACGCCCGGCACGTCGCGCACGTCGTAGAAGATGGAGAGCGCCTCGGAGAGGAGCTGCTTCTTCAGGCCTGGGAAGTGCACCTCGACAATCTCCGTCATCGTCTCGGCGTCGGGAAACTTGATGTAGTGGAAGAAGCAGCGGCGCAGGAACGCGTCCGGCAGCTCCTTTTCGTTGTTCGAGGTGATGATCACCACCGGGCGCTGGCGCGCCGTCACCGTCTCGCCGGTCTCGTAGACGAAGAACTCCATGCGGTCGAGCTCCTGCAACAAATCGTTGGGGAACTCGATGTCGGCCTTGTCGATCTCGTCGATCAGCAGCACCGGGCGCTCGTCGGCCTGGAAGGCCTCCCAGAGCTTGCCGCGCTTGATGTAGTTGGCGATGTCCTTGACCCGGCCGTCGCCGAGCTGGCTGTCGCGCAGGCGCGTCACGGCGTCGTACTCGTAGAGCCCCTGCATCGCCTTGGTCGTCGACTTGATATGCCACTCGATCAGCGGGGCCTCGATCG
>NZ_NPEV01000053.1:29240-36689 GCF_003258835.1 Rhodobium orientis
CCTCGATCGCGCGCGCGATCTCGGCCGCGAGCACCGTCTTGCCGGTGCCCGGCTCGCCCTTGACCAGCAGCGGGCGTTCCAGGGTGATGGCGGCGTTGACGGCGATCCGCAGGTCTTCCGTGGCGACGTAGTCGGCGGTGCCGGTAAAGCGCATGCGCTTGCTCCGAGGATGGGAAATCGACGCCGAAGGCTAGGCGGTGGCACCGGCAAGATCAACACGCCTTTCGGCGGCAGGTTGGCACGCTATCGGCGGGGACGGCGCGGCAAATCTTGCCGCATTGCCGGTGCGAAACTGCCGGGGAGGCGGTGTCCGGCCTCGCTTCGCGCCAGCAAGTACATTGAAAAACAAAGGATATTTCCCGGATTTCATTTGGCCCGGCGCTTGCAGAAAACGCTGCGCCGACGTGTTGTCACGTTCAAGGATCGGAGGAGTTCGGCAAATGGGTATCTACAGTGCGATTGCCACATCGGTCAGCGGCCTGCGTGCGCAATCGACCGCTCTCGAGCATATTTCGGGCAACATCGCGAACTCGCAGACGACCGGTTACAAACGGACCGAGACGAACTTCGCCGACCTCGTTGCCGACGGCCCGCCGGACACCCAGTCCGCGACCGGCGTTCTGGCGTCGAGCCGCTCCACCAACAGCGTCCAGGGCGATATCCTCGGCTCGGACATCGAGACCTACATCGCCATCGACGGCGAGGGCTTCTTCATCGTCTCCGAGAAGCTCGGCGAAATCGACAACAACCTGGCCTTCTCCGATACCGACCTCTATACCCGCCGCGGCGACTTCACCACCGACAAGTACGGCTATCTGGTGAACGGCGCCGGCTACTACCTGCAGGGCCTGGCGGTCGATGCGAACACCGGCAACATCTCCGGCAGCGTGCCGGAGCCGATCCGGATCTCCGGCGACTTCCTCGAAGCCGAGGCAACGACCGAAATCGTCTACCGGGCGAACCTGGCGAAGTATCCGCTGACCGCCAATGCCGACGAAGACGTGCCGGGCAGCGAATTCCTCGATCCGGCCGATTTCAACAACGACCCGACCGCGAGCGGCGACGGCTTCGTGCAGGGCCAGGACGAAACGGCGTTTATCAACAGCACGATCTCCGGCGGCGCCATCACGGCCTACGACTCCTCGGGCTCCACCGTCAACGTCCAGATCCGCTGGGCCAAGCTCGACGACGACACCTACAACATGTTCTACCTTGAGGATTCGACTGCCACGGGCACCGATCCCATGTGGCGCAATGTCGGCACGGACTACGACTTCAATGCCAGTCGCCAGCTCGACCCCGACTTCGGGTCGGTGACGATTACCGGCATGACCGTCGACGGCGTCACGCTCGGCGACATCACCATCCAGCACGGTTCGGCCGGCATCACCAGCTTCTCCGACGCCAACGGTACGGCGAAGGTCACCGAACTCAGCCAGAACGGCTATCCGGCCGGCGAGCTGGAATCGGTCGCGATTTCCGATTCCGGCCGGGTCACGGCGTTCTACACCAACGGTGAGCAGCTCGAGATCGCGGAGGTCGGCATCGCCACCTTCAATGCGCCGGATGAGCTGCGCAAGGTCGACGGCGGCGCGTTCCTGGCGACCACCGAATCCGGCACGCCGATCATCGGCGGTTCCGGCAACATCATCGGCTCGGCGCTGGAAGCTTCCAACACCGACATCGCCGACGAGTTCTCCAAGCTGATCATCACGCAGCAGGCCTACACGGCGAACTCGCGCATCATCACCACCTCGGACGAGATGCTGCAGGAGGCACTGAACATCGTCCGCTAGACATTTGTGTGCGTCGGCCGGCGGGCGCCCCGGGCGCCGCGCCGGCAACTAGAACGGATCGACCATCATGGGTATCACCGCAGCCGTCAACATATCGCTCAGCGGCCTGGCGATTACGCAGCGCGAGCTCGAGATCGTTGCGTCGAACATCGCCAATGCGGATACCCCCGGCTACACCCGCAAGAGCCTCATCACCGAAAACCTGGCGGACCGCGACGGCTCGTCCCTCGGTGTGCGCGAGGTTACCATCCAGCGCAACTACGACAGCTACGTCGCGGCCCAGTACCGCAACAGCGTCATCGACGGCAGCTATCTCGACGTCATGGCGAGCTTCCAGTCCCGGCTCGACGCCATGTACGGCACGCCGGGCGACGTCAACGCCCTCGATACGATCTACAACGACTTTACGTCCGCCATCGAGGCGCTGGCGACCTCGCCGAGCGACTACACGGCGCGCCGCCAGGTCGTCACCAGTGCGCAAACGCTGACCTCGCAGCTCAACAATCTGTCGGACGAGATCCAGTCGATGCGCGCGGAATCGGAGCGCGTCATCTCCGACTATGTTTCGCGCGCCAATCAGCTCCTCGGCGACCTTGAGGACGTCAACCGCCAGGTGGTCTCGTTCTCGTCCACCGGCGCGATGCCCGTCGACCTGCTCGACACCCGGGATTCCATCGTTCTGGAACTGTCCCAGATGATGGACATCAAGGTGTCGGAAGCGGACAACAATTCGGTCCGCCTGTTCACCTCGAACGGGACGCTGCTGTTCGACGATACGGCCGCGACGCTGTCGTTCGATCCTGCCGCCTCGGTCGATGCCAATGCCACATGGAGCGCGGATCCGGCCGAAAGCGGCCTCGGCTCCATCTACCTGACCTCGGACAACGGCTACAAGGTCGACCTGATCGCCGACAAGGCGATCCAGTCCGGCGAGATCGCGGCCTATATCGACCTGCGCGACGACGTGCTGGTTGAGGCCCAGGCGCAGCTCGACGAGTTCGCCTCGAACCTGTCGCTGGCGCTGTCGAACCGGACCGAGGAGGGGACCGCGGTCACCGTCGGCACGTCGGACGGTTTCGACATCGACCTTACCGATCTGCAGCAGGGCAATCCGATCACCTTCGAATATGTCGATGTCGGCAGCGGCGAGACGCAGACCTATACGTTCATCCGGGTCGACGATCCCACCATGCTGCCGCTCGACGACGATGCGACGGCCCGGGCCGACGACACGGTGGTCGGCATCGACTTTTCCAGCGGCCTTACCGCTGCGGCCGCCGATATCGGCGCCGCGCTCGGCGTCGGCTTCACCGTCAGCGACGAGGGCGGCGGCGTGCTCCGCATCCTCGACGACGGCGGTACCACGACCACGGTGTCGTCGCTCTCGGCATCGGTCACCAACACCGGCCTGACCGACGAGGGCGTGGAATTCGCCCTGTTCGTCGACGGCGGTTCCGGGGCCAACCCCTACACGGGCGACTTCGAGGGGACCTCGCAAAAGGTCGGATTCGCCGGGCGGATCGGCGTCAACAAGCAGATTATCAACGACCCGTCACTGCTGGTGACCTACGAGACGACACCGGCGGAAACCTCGGCCGGCGATCCCACCCGGCCGCTGGCGATCATCGATGCCCTCAGCCAGGCCACTTACACGTTCTCTGCCGATTCCGGCCTCGGCTCTGATCGGGTGCCCTATGCGGGCACCGTTTCGGGCTTTCTCGCCTCCGTCGTGAACTATCGCGGGTCGGAGATGGCGTCGGCGACCCGGGCGGCCGATTCCCGGCAGGCGGTCACCCAGTCGCTGAATGAGCGCCTCAGCGAGGTCAGCGCCGTCGATGTCGACCAGGAACTGAGCGCCCTGATCGAGCTGCAGTCGGCGTATACCGCGAACGCCCGCGTCATGCAGGCGGCGCGTGAAATGATCGACACGTTGATGGGCATCTAGCCCGCACAACCGCGTATCCAGGAGAGGACAGATGGTTTCCTCGCTTTATGATCTCCAGACCCCGATGGTCGCCCGGCTGACCGAGTTGCGGGGACAGTATGACGGGCTGGCAAAGCAGCTTTCGACCGGCAAGGCCGCCGATACCTATGGCGGGCTCGGCAATTCGCGCGGACTCGACATCGCGCTGCGCACCCGGTCCGCGGAAATCAAAGCCTGGCAGACCAGCATCACCAATGTCGATCTGCGCCTCAAGCTGATGGACACGTCGCTGTCGCGCATCGCCGACATCGGCGACGAGGTGAAGAACGCGGCCGATCCCAACGTCTACACGCTGAACACCAAGGGCCAGACCAACGCCCAGTCGATCGCCAAGACCTCGCTTGCCGAAATGGTCGGCCTGCTCAACACCGATGCCGCCGGCCGCTACCTGTTCTCCGGCAAGGACGTCGACGTCAAGCCGGTGGAGAGCCTGGACAAGATCCTCGACGGCACCGGCACGCTTGCCGGGTTCAAGCAGGTCGCCTCCGAACGGCTGCAGGCCGACCTCGGCGATGATGATCTCGGCCGGCTTGATATCTCGTCCGCCGGTACCACGGTGACGCTGGCCGAGGACGGCGACCATCCCTTCGGCTTCAAGCTGACGGGCATCGTCTCCAACCTTTCCAACGCGACGATCACCCAGCCGAGCGGGACGCCGGCGACGGGGTCGGTCGAGTTCACGGACGTGCCGGCCAATGGTGAGACGATCACCGTTCATGCCGAACTGCCCGACGGGACGACGACCTCGATCGAGTTGATCGTCAGCGACGATCCGGATCAGGAAAATGGGTTTGCGGCCGGTGCGACCGCTGCCGATACCACCGCCAATTTCCAGGCGGCGCTTGAAGACGCGATCGCAGAAGAGGCGGCGACGACGCTGAGCGCGGCCTCGTCGATGCAGGCGGCGGCCGATTTCTTCGATACCTCGAATGGCGGCACGCCGCAGCGGGTCGACGGCCCGCCGTTCGATACGGCAACGGCGCTGCGCGACGGCAGCACCGACACGGTGACCTGGTATGTGGGCGAGAACGGCACCGACGACGCCCGCTCCACGGCATCGGCACGAATCGACGACACGCTCACCATCGAATACGGCTCGCGGGCCAATGAGGAAGGCTTCCAGCAGGTCATCCAGAGCCTTGCGGTGATGACGATCTCGACCTTCGATTCGGCGGTCGATACCGACCGCGACCGCTATGGGGCGCTGGCCTCGCGGGCCAACACCATGCTCAACGAGCAGCCCGGGGTGAATCGCGTCGAGACCATCCAGGTCGAACTCTCCACGACGCATTATGCGGTGACGAAGGCGAGCCAGCGCCACACCGCCACGTCTGGCACCCTGACGACGCTGGTGGAAGAGATCGAGGCGGTTGACCTCGACGAGGTTGCGGTCAAGATGCTGACGCTGAAGACGCGGCTGGAAGCCTCCTACCAGGCCTCCGCGCTGCTCAGCCAGATGTCGCTCGGCGACTATATCTGACGGCATTCAGGCTTTTTTCGAACCGGTTCGCGGCAGCGCCGCGGGCCGGTTTTTTCGTGCGCGTCGGCCGTGCTTTGGAAACGGCAAACGGCGCCCGGTCCGTCGGACCTTGGGCGCCGTTCGATGCGTCCGGTTCGGCAAGGGGCGCGTCAGGTGCTGCTGCGCAGACCCTCGGCCATGACCTTGTTGATCTGGATCAGCGAGTTGAGGCGGGTCGGCTCGGACCGGCGGCTGATGCTCAGCGTATGGCGGAAGATGAAGACGGCGAGGTTGCCGATGTTCTGCTTGGTCTCACGCGGCAGCGGGCTCTCCGGCGAGGTCGCGGAGGTCGCCAGGATCGACCAGAGGCGGCGGTTGAAGTCGAGCGCTTCATTGAGGCCGGAATTGTCTTCGGTCCAGCTCTCCTTAACCGCCTGAAGCTTTCTGGCGGCCTTCAGGAGCAGGCTTGCTTCCAGTTCCCGCGGATTCGCCGTCGACTGGGTCGTCTTCTGATAGGTTGCCGTCGCTTGATTGTACATGACTGATGAGAGCCTCTTCGTAGCGGATCAGCTTCTTTGCTTCTTTAAGTGCTTTGTATGGCTTATTATTTAAGATATTATTGCTGATATTAGTCACAAACGGAATAGTGCTCGGTGCGGCCGAAATTAATTCGTTGATCAATTCGAAATAGTTTTGATGAAATTTTTCCGGAGTCTTGGATAGATACATCAATTGAACCGCAAAATAGATGTTTTTCGCGGGCGAATTGGCGTCCTCGACGGACATGATATCTTTTTGTCGGAGTATTGGGGCGTCGCCCTCGATAAAAAAGCGGGTGCGGTGCGGCCCGTTGGTGATCGCGCTCTCGCCGACGATGATCTTCTCGCCCGGCTTCAACTCGACCTTGAGGGACATGACGCTTCCTTCCGCGAAACGGTGAACCGGCGGGGCGCTCTTCCGGCGCTGCGCAGGGCGCCGGCCTGGGCGCAGGCTCGGCCGGGTGTCTGCCGATCCGAGGCGCGGGGGGCATCATGGACCGGTCATGCTTACCGACTGGTTAATTTCGGTCTTTCGCCAACCTGAGCCGGCAAGGAAAAAGCGGCGGAACCGCGATGATTCCGCCGCCTTTGATGTCGTGGTTGCGGCCGGGTGGCCGCGTGTGCCGTGCCTTAGAAGAGGCGCAGGACCGCCTGGTCGGCCTGGGAGGCCAGCGACAGGGCCGTCGAGGACAGCTGCTGGCGGGTCTGCAGGGCGAGCATGTTGGCCGCTTCTTCGTTGGTATCGGCAAGAACCAGATCGTCGGCGCCGGTTTCCAGCGTGTTGATCATGTTCTTGGTGAAGTCCTCGCGGTTCTCGACCATGGACAGGTTGGAACCGAAGGTCGAGGCCTGCGACCGGATGGTGCCGAGGGCCGACTTCACCGTGTTGATCAGCTCGTCGATGTTGGTATCGGAATCCAGGGCGTCAGCGTCGATGGTGCTGAGGCCGAGATAGGACGAGTTGAGCGTCTCGCCGTTCTCCGACTGGATGTCGAGGGTCGACGTGCTGGTCTCGTTGAAGGTCATCGTCAGCAGGTCGCCCTGCAGGAGGTTGATGCCGTTGAACGAGGAGTCGTCGGACAGCTTGTCGAGCTGGTCGCGCAGGTCGTTGAACTGCGTGGCCAGGTCGCTGCGGACCTCGTTGCCGTCGATGGTGTCGGTGCCGCTTCCACCGTCGATGGTGCCGGACGTGGCGTTGGCGCCGGTGACGGTGAGGTCGTTGGTCGACTGGTTCTCGATGCGCAGGCTGCCGTTGTCGTTCGACGCCCGGACCTTGTCATCGAGGCTGGAGTTGGCATTGATCTCCGAGACCAGCGTATCGACCGTCTTGGCCTCAACGTTGGTCAGGGATTCGGCACCGCCGGCGAGACCGGAGTCACTTGCGCCGGCCAGCGTCTCAGCGACGTTGGACACGGCAACCGAAGCGACGTCGGAGCTCGAAGCAGTGTCCGCGGTGAGGACCAGTTCGCCGCCGTCGGTGCTGGCGGTGATGTCGACCGACTCGGCATCGAACAGGGCGTTCACGGCATCGGCAAGCTCGTCGGCGGTGACGGCTTCAACGTCGGCGACGTCGAACGTTACGGCCGAACCGCCGTCGAGCGTCAGGCTCAGCGTGTCGGCGTCCGAGGCGGTGATGGCCACGGACTGCGCCGTCGCGCCGTCGAGCGAGAC
>NZ_NPEV01000054.1:0-10844 GCF_003258835.1 Rhodobium orientis
CGGCCTCCTCCGCCTATCCATGCCAAAAGTGTCAACCATCTCCCCGAACGCTGTAAGCCATCTCCCCGGGACATACACTAAATCCGGGATGACGGCCGAGTTTGGGGCGGGCGCCATCGATCCCAACGGGATCGCAAGGCCGAACGGCCGCCGGCGCTGATGCGCCGCCGCCGCGGAGGCTAGCGGGCGCAGCCCGCGCTCAGCCGTGAGCGCAAACAAACAGCGAAAAACTAATCCAAAGCCCGAAAATGCTTCGACAGCTTCAGCGCCTGGCCCTGGTAGCTGGAGGTGCCGCCCTCGCCATAGAGCGCTTCGGGCTTCTCCGCCAGGTGCTCGTAGACGAGGCGGCCGACGGTCTGGCCGTGGTCGACGATGAACGGCACCTCGTGGCTGCGCACTTCCAGCACCGCCCGCGCGCCGGCGCCGCCCGCCCCGTCATAGCCGAAGCCGGGGTCGAAGAAGCCGGCATAGTGAACCCGGAATTCGCCGACCAGCGGATCGAAGGGCACCATTTCGGCCGCCGTCTCCGGCGGCACGCAGACCGCCTCGCGCGAGACGAGGATATAGAACTCGTTCGGGTCGAGGACGAGCGACCGGCTGCCGCGCGTCGTCATCGGCTCCCAGAAGTCGAGCACGTCGCAGGCGTTCTTGGCATCGACGTCGATGACCGCCGTGTGCCGCTTGGCGCGGAACCCGACGAGGCCGTCACGGGCCCGGCCTTCCAGGTCGATGGAGACCGGCACGCCGCCGGAAAAATCATGGCTGGCGCCGTCGATCAGCGGCATCGCCCGGTGGAGGGCGGCAAGGTCGTCTTCCGTGATCCGCGCCGAGCCGCGCCGGAAGCGGATCTGGGAGAGCCGCGAGCCGGCCCGGACCAGCACCGGGAAGGTGCGCGGGCTGATTTCCGCATAGAGCGGGCCGCAATAGCCGGCCGGCACGGTGTCGAAGGCGCGGCCGCGGTCGGCGATCACCCGTGTGAAGACGTCGAGCCGGCCGGTGGAGGATTTCGGGTTGGCCGCCGCCGCGATGTCGGCCGGCAAGGCCAGCCGCTCCATCAGCGGCACGATATAGACGCAGCCGGTCTCCAGCACCGCGCCGCCGGTGAGCGGGATCGTGTGGAGCCTCAGGTCCTGAAGCTTTTCCTCAACGGTCGTCTGCGGGCCGGTGAGGAAACTCGCCCGCACCCGGTAGGCGACGTCGCCGAGCCGGAGGTCGAGGCTCGCCGGCTGGATCTGGTCGGCATCGAGCGGCCCCGCGCTCGCCGCCGCGCCCGATGCAAAAAGCTCGCGGATCATATGGGCGGGAAAGATGCCCGTCGGCCGCGTCCCGTCTGTTGCCGTCATTGGATGGCCCTGCCTCACCGTTTGGCATGCTCTACCCGATCGCGCCGCCGGCGCCAAGGCCAAGACGGGGGCGGGCGGATCTAGCCGGTCTCGCCGGCAAGCGGCAGGGTGATGCGCACGCAAAGACCGGGCGCGTTGTCGAGCGCTTCGACTTTGCCGGCGTGCAACTCCACGATGGCGGCGACGAGCGACAGGCCCAATCCGCTTCCCGGTGTCGTCCGGCTTCGGTCCAGCCTGTAGAGGCGCCGGAATATCTTTTCCCGCTCGCCCTCCGGGACGCCGGGGCCGTCGTCGGCGACGCTGAGCACGGCTGTGTCGCCATCCCGGTGCAGGGAAACCGCGATCCGCCCCGGCGCCGGGACATGGTTGATGGCGTTCTCGATGAGGTTCGCCAGCAATTGCGTCAAAAGTTCCTCGTCGCCGTCGACCGTCGCGGCCGCAACGCTGTCCCAGCTCATCGTGTGGCCGGTGTCGGTCGCGACCTCGGCGTAGATATCGCAGACCCGTTCGACGACCTCTCCAAGGGCGAGTCGGCGAAACCGCGATCGCCGCGTGCCGGCCTCGATCTGCGCCACCCTGAGGAGCGCGTTGAAGGTCTCGATCGCCGCGTCGCTCTCCCCGATCGCCGCATCGATCGCGGCCTCGTATTCCGCAAGGCTGCGCTCCTTCCGGCGCACGCTTTCCAGACGTTGCCTGAGGCGGGCGAGCGGCGTGCGCAGGTCGTGCGCGATGTCCGTGGAGACCTGCCGGAGGCTCGCCAGCAACGTCTCGATGCGCGCCAGCATCATGTTGATGTCGCCGGCAAGGCGGTCCAGTTCGTCGCGCCGGCCGGAGACCGGCAGGCGCAGGTCGAGATGGCCCTCGACGATCCTGCGCATCGTCGCCGCGATC
The DNA here is from genome assembly GCF_003258835.1 of Rhodobium orientis. Classification (GTDB taxonomy): domain Bacteria; phylum Pseudomonadota; class Alphaproteobacteria; order Rhizobiales; family Rhodobiaceae; genus Rhodobium; species Rhodobium orientis. The sequence continues at coordinate 2,235 of NZ_NPEV01000054.1, forward strand.
CGGTCGACCCGGCGGGTCGGGCCGACGGAGATGAGGAAGCCGCCGGCCAGCGCCAGCAGCGTCGTCACCAGCCCGCCCCAGAGCATCGCCGAAAGGATGGTCTCCTGCGTCTCGTGCAGGGCGCGCAGGTTCCGCGCGATCATGATCTCGAAAGGGCCGATCCGCTCGCCAAGACTGATGAGCCGGACCTCCCGTTCGGGGGCCTGCGAGGCTGCCGCCTCTATGTCCGCCGACGGCCGCACGCGATCGGCGGGGATTTCGCTCTCGTTCCAGCCGTCGCGCCAGAGGTCGGTCGGGAGATTTCCGGAGATCACGGAACCGTCCGGTTTGCGGAACAGGAAGAAGCGGTCCTGCGAGGCGCGTTCCAGCAGCTCTTCCATCTCGTGCCGCAGCCCGGCCTCGCCGTCGGAGCGGAACGCCTGTCGCAGTTCGTCCATGTCGTCGGCGACGGCGGCGCGCAGAATGCCGGTCATTTCCGACGATGCGGCGAGATAGGTTGTCCCCAGGATGGCGAGCACCGAGCCGAGGAAAAACACCGTGTAGATCAGCGCCACACGGAAGGAGATCGAGCGGAGCTCCCTAGGAAGGAACATTGAGGATGTATCCCGAGCCCCGGATCGTCCTGATCATCTCGGTCTCGAAAGGCTTGTCCACTTTCGAGCGCAATCGGCTGACATGGGTTTCCACGACATTCGTCTTCGGGTCGAAATGGAAGTCCCACACCCGTTCCAGGAGCATGGTCCGGGTCAGCACCCGGCCGCGGTTGCGCATCATGTATTCCAGCAGCCGGAACTCGCGGGGCTGGAGCTCGATCGCCTGGCCCTGGCGCCGCACCTGGCGGGCGATGACGTTCATCTCAAGGTCGCCGACCTTGAGGACGGCGTCTTCCTTGCGCAGCGGCGAGCGGCGGGCGAGGGCGTTCAGCCGGGCCATCAACTCGGAAAACGCGAACGGCTTGGCAAGGTAGTCGTCGGCGCCGGCCTCCAGCCCCTCGACCCGGTCGTCGAGGCCGGACACCGAGGTCAGGAAGATGATCGGCGCATCCCGGCCGGCTGAGCGCAGGGCGCGCACGATCGACAGGCCGTCGAGCCCCGGCAGCATGCGGTCGATCACCACCGCATCGTAGTCGCGCGTGCAGGCCAGTTCGAGCCCTTCGGGCCCGGACGCCGCATGGTCGAGATCGTGGCCTTCCTCCTTCAACCCGCCGGCGACATAGTCGGCCGTCGAGCGATCATCTTCGATGATCAGAACCTTCATCTGGGCTTCCCCGAACCTCCTGCGGTTCCGCGGCCGCCATCTGGTTCGACGTGACGAACCGCTGGAACGCGCGATCCATGGCTCCGCTCCTGCTCCAGAGCCACGGGAAATGACCGTAGGTGAAGGATAGCTGATCGTCGGCCAAAGCGGCAGTTTTTCCTGCCACGGCATATTCGTAGATCGCCGAGGCGAGGCCCGACCGGTCGGCGCCTCCCATGCAATGGATGAGCAGCGGCTTCGGCGCGGTCTCTATCGCCTGTTCGATGGCCGCCATCGTTTCCAGCCGCGGTTCCTTGTCGGCGGAAATATGGATCGACAGGTGGGTAATCCCATGGCGCTGCGCGACATCGGCCTCGTCCTCAAACCATTGTGCGCCCGGATGCGGGCCGCGCAGATTGAGGACCGACCGGATGCCCTTGTCATCGACCAGGTGCTCGAGTTGCCCGGCGTCGAGCTGGCCGGACCTGTAGACGAGGCCCGGGTCGACGGCATGGATGTTGCCGGACATGCGAAGATAGCCGGCATATCCCGCCGCAGGCGCGACGATGAGGCTCATCGTCACGAAGGTGTACGTCAGGACAGTCGATATTGGGGGCATGATCGGGGCTCCGGTCTGGGTGACCGGACTTGCGTATCATCGCCCCTATGACGCCAGATTTCCCGAACTATACGGTTTCGTATAGTTGGCCCCTGAGGTTCCGAAAGGGGTCGCGTATCCGGCCGCCGGTCCGCCGCGCACCGGTCCCTCGATCGCCGGCCTTGCACTGCCCGCCGTTGACGCCGCGGCCAAGAGGGAGTAGAGGCAAGGGATCGTGGTCATTTGGGCCGGCCGGCTTGCCGCCACGTAAAACAAGGCGCTAAAAGGTCGGGAGTGCATGCCCCCGGTCAGACAAGCGTCGGCCGGGTTTTTTTGTGCGTGAACTTCAAGAAGGTCGAAGACTATGACAAGTGGCAAGGAAAACTGGAAACCGGCAACCAAGCTGGTGCATGGCGGAACGATGCGCTCGCAGTTCGGCGAGATGTCGGAAGCCTTGTTCCTGACCCAGGGCTTTGCCTATGACACGGCCGAGGCCGCCGAGGCCCGCTTCAACGGCGAGGACCCCGGCTTCATCTATTCGCGCTTTTCCAACCCGACGACGGCGATGTTCGAGGACCGCATGGCGCTGCTGGAAGGCGCCGGGGCCGCGCGGGCAACCGCGAGCGGGATGGCGGCCGTGACGGCGGCCTTCCTCTGCCAGGTCTCCGCCGGCGACCATGTGGTGGCGGCAAAGGCGCTGTTCAGCTCCTGTCGCTACATCGTCGAGGACTTGCTTCCGCGCTTCGGCGTCACCTCGACCCTGGTCGACGGAACCGACCTCGACCAGTGGCGCGCCGCGGTCAAGCCCGAGACCAAGGCCCTGTTCCTGGAAAGCCCAACCAACCCGACCCTCGACGTCCTCGACATTGCGGCTGTCGCCGAAATCGCCCATGAGGCCGGCGCCGTGCTCATCGTCGACAACGTCTTTGCAACGCCCGTCTGGCAGTCACCGCTTCAACTCGGTGCCGACGTGGTCGTCTATTCGGCGACCAAGCACATCGACGGCCAGGGCCGCTGCCTCGGCGGCATCGTGCTGTCCAGCGAGGAGTGGGTGGACGAGTACCTGCACAATTTCCTGCGCCAGACCGGGCCGTCCATGAGCCCGTTCAACGCCTGGGTGCTCTTAAAAGGCCTTGAGACCCTCGACGTCCGCGTCGCCCGCCAGACCGAGAACGCCGCAAAGATCGCCGATTTCCTCGCCGACCATCCGTCCGTTGCGCGCCTCGTCTATCCCGGCCGCGCGGACCACCCCCAGGCCGACATCGTCGCCCGCCAGATGCGCGCCGGCTCCAACCTCATCTGCCTGGAGCTGAAGGGCGGCAAGGAGGCAGCCTATCGCCTGTGTAACGCGCTGGAGATCGTCAAAATCTCCAACAATCTCGGCGATGCCAAGAGCCTCATCTGCCACCCCGCGACCACCACCCACCAGAGGATGGACGAAGACCAGCAGCTCGAACTCGGCATCACCGCCGGCACGCTGCGCTTCTCGGTCGGCCTGGAAGACGCCGACGATCTGATCGCGGATATTTCGCGAGGGCTGGGGTAGGCGAGCGGGCGCCTAACGCTCCGGATCATTGGCAGGCGGTCGCGGTCGCCACTGCCCAAACGGAGCGGACATGCGAAGACGCGGCGGTGCTGCCGGAACACGCCCGCAACGCCTGAACGGTCCGGTGACGCTCACCTTCGGCGATCCGCTGCAGGAGCCTGAATCGCAGGCAGCGCAGCGGTATTCCCGCACCTTCGCATTGCGCGCAATCTAGAATATCCACAATTTTAGCGGTTTATTTCTACGAAGCGTCTAACATTTCCGGATTATCCGAGGATAACGGGAAGGTTGACGCCCATGTGTTGCCAGAAGCCTTGGCGGATCGCGTCGCTGTTTTCTCGCTTTTCGAGGTCGCGCTCCGGCTCGATCGCCGTCATTTTCGCTCTCGTCCTGGTGCCGATCCTGGCCCTGATCGGCCTTGCGGTCGAATTCACGCTCGCCTGGACGATGAAGTCAGACATGCAGATCGCCGCCGATTCCGCAGCCATTGCGGCGACTGTCGCCGATGTCAGCCTCAGCGAGAGCGCGGCGTCCAGAATCTACCAACAGAACACCAAGGAAGGGGCACTCGTCTCCTACAACAGGGCCGAGAGCGGCGACGGGGTCACGGTCACGGTCACCGCCAGCGGCACCTCGCCCGTCTTCTTCAGCAAGGTGATCGGCACCGATGGCTTCGATGTCAGCGTCAAATCCACGGCCTTCGCGCCGAAAAAACTCTCTTCGGCGCGGTTTTTCCCGATCTCGGCGAACGGCTGGTACAACAAGGTCGTCAGGTTGATGGTCCGGCGCAAGGGCGAGACAACGGACGAGGAACTGGTCCAGATCCGCTACAACTATCAGCCGGCAGCATTTGAGGTCAGCAACAGCGGATGGATCGACCTCGGCGACTATGAATCCGCCTATCTCCAGATGGACGTCGATCCCAACAGCAAGGGGCTGGAAAGCTGCCGCAACGGCGGCTGCGACCTGACTTACCGGACCGACGACCCCGAATGGTCGAACCGGCTGATCGTCGACCACGTCCAGGTCCCGGACAACACCAAGGTCGACATTTTCGACCTCGTGCCGTGCGGTACGACCTCCGAACACGCCTGGGAGGACGGCGGCAGCACGGTGAGCTACGCCAATGCCGATTTCTTCTACAAGGTCACCGGCCAGTGCAACCAGGTGTCGAAGGACAACGTCCGCCTGGTGAACTGAGCGACCGGGCCGGACGCGTCACCGGTCCGCCAACACCCGCATCGAAAACACGATCCGCGCGCCGGCCGACACGAAGCAGAGCGCTGCAAAGGCGAGCGCAATCACCGAAAACCAGGCCGGAAACAGGCAGAAGACGACGAAGACGAAAATCGTCTCGGCGCCCTCGGCAAGGCCCCCCAGATAGTAGAGCGACTTCAGCCCCTGGGCCGAGGTCTCGATGCCCGTCTTTTCCGCCATGATCGCAAAGGCAAGGAACGCCGCGCCGTTGGCGTAGAAGCTGGCGAGCAAGACGGCGCCGGCAAGCCCGTTCTCGGCCGGGTCGGCGAGGACGAAGCCGAGCGGCACTGCGCCGTAGAACAGAAAATCGAAGACGATGTCGATATAGCCGCCGAGGTCGGTGCGGTCAGTTGCGCGGGCGACAGCCCCATCTAACCCGTCGGCGAGCCGGTTGAGGAGGACGAGGCAGAGCGCGACCCATGTCGCGCCGAGGGCGATTGCCGCAGCCGCCGCAAACCCCAGCACCAGCCCGAAGACCGTGACCGCATTGGCGGTGACGCCGACGTCGGCGAGCCCGCGCCCGGCCCGGTTCAGCGGCGCATCGATGATTTTTCTGAGGGCGGCGTCGAACATGGCAGGAATCCGCAAGGGCGCTTCTGCGGCGTCATAGCCGACTGGATCGCCGCCGTCACGCCGTCTGGCCGCGCGTCGTCCCTTTCGCCATATTGCAAAAACGCCGCCGGGACGGCACAAACGGGCGACAACCGGTTTGCCGCGCAACCTCCGGGGTCGGGTAAGATCGGCCGGGTTTTGTGGGGCGCCGCCGCACCGCCGCCTTTGCAACAGGGATTTGTCCATGTATCGCGCCGTCACCCGCAACATCCAGATCACGGTGGAGCCGGTCTATCTGGACGAGGAGTCCGCGCCGGACCAGAACCGCTATTTCTGGGCCTACACCGTGGAAATCGTCAATCTCGGTGGCGAGCCGGTGCAACTGCGCACGCGCCACTGGAAGATCACCGATGCGACGGGCCGGGTGCAGGAGGTGCATGGCGCCGGCGTCGTCGGCGAGGAACCGGTGATCGAGCCGGACGAGGCCTACGAATATACCAGCGGCTGCCCGCTTTCGACGCCGGGCGGCATCATGGCCGGCCATTACCAGATGGAGTGCGACGACGGCGAGCGCTTCGATGTCGAGATCCCGGCCTTTTCCCTCGACGTGCCCGACATGCCGCGCGTCATCAACTAGGCCCTGCCGCGCATGGCCCCGAGGTCCCCTCGACAGTTCTCCTCCCGCAAAAGGCATGCGGGGGCCGTGCCGTGATCGATCTCCGGCCCATCATGCTGATCGTCGGAGCGCTCCTGGCAACGCTCGGCAGCGCCATGATGGTGCCGGCGCTGATCGACCTCGCCGAGGGCAATCCGGACTGGCAGATCTTCACCGCCTCGGCCCTTCTGACCATGATGGTGGGGTTCTCGTCCTGGGCCGTCGCCCGCGGCGCGCCGGCCGGCCTGTCGGTGCGCGAGGCCTTCATCATGACGGTCTTTGCCTGGGTGGTGCTGGCCGCCTTCGGGGCCCTGCCGATCTACTGGTCGGGGGTGGTGCCGTCCTATACCGACGCCTTTTTCGAAGCCATGTCGGGGATTACGACGACGGGCGCGACGGTGATCACCGGGCTCGACACCGCGCCGCCCGGCATCCTGTTCTGGCGCGGCCTCCTGCAATGGCTCGGCGGCCTCGGCATCATCTTCATGGCGATTGCCGTCATGCCGATGCTGCAGGTCGGCGGCATGCAGCTCTTCAAGGCCGAGGCGTTCCACGCCGCCGACAAGATCCTGCCGCGCGCGACCCAGATCTCCGGCATCATGACGATCATCTTCCTGTCGATGACGGCGGCCTGCGCCTTTGCCTATGCGGCGGCCGGCATGACGCTCATCGATGCGGCGATCCACGCCATGACCACGGTAGCGACCGGCGGCTTTTCCTCCAAGGACGCCTCCATCGGCCACTACGACAGCGCGGCCATCGACTGGATCGCCATCGTCTTCATGTGCCTCGGCAGCCTGCCGTTCCTGATCTATATCCGGATCCTGCAGACCCGCTCGCTGACCTTCCTGAAGGACGATTCCCAGGTCCACACCTTCTTCGCTTTCCTGATCATCTTCTCGCTGACGATCTGGCTCTACGAGCGTTACCTGCACATCCATCCGGGCCCGGATTCGCTGCGTTACGCCGTCTTCAACATCGTCTCGGTGATGACCGGAACGGGATACGCCAATGACGACTACAACGCCTGGGGCACGTTCTCCGCGGCGCTGTTCTTCATGGTCATGTTCATCGGCGGCTGCTCGTCCTCGACCTCCTGCGGCGTAAAGATCTTCCGCTTCCAGATCATGTTCCAGGACATCCGCCAGCACCTCAACCGGATGCTCTATCCGAACGGCGTCTTCGTGAAGACCTATAACGGCCGGCCGCTGGAGGATTCCGTCTCCGCCGCCGTCATGACCTTCTTCTTCTTGTATCTGGTCTGCGTCGTCGGCCTGACGATCCTCCTCAGCCTCACCGGCCTCGACGACATGACGGCGCTGTCCGGCGCCGCAACGGCGATCTCGAACGTCGGCCCGGGGCTCGGCGAGATCATCGGCCCGGCCGGCAACTTCAAGGACCTCAACAACACGGCGAAATGGCTGCTCGCCTTCGGCATGCTGCTCGGGCGGCTGGAACTGTTCACCGTGCTGGTGCTGTTCCTGCCGAAATTCTGGCGCGATTGAGGTAAGAGCCGGCGAGCCTCAGAGCGTGCGGTGGCGCGCCCTGGCGCCGGCCTCGATGGCGGCGACCGTCAGCTTGTCGAGGTTGAGCCGGTCGCGCAGCATCTGCAGGAAGCGCAGCTCCTCCTGCTCCACATGCAGGTCGGCGGCGGCGACCTCCACGGCCAGCGCATAGGCGGTGTCGTAGAGCTTTTTCGGCAGCGCCTCGGCGATCTCGTCGAGCACCCGTTGCAGGCCGTCGTCGCCCTGCAGGATGTCGCCGCAGTCTTCGGCGGCGTTGATCAGGCGTTCCCGGTTGTAGGAGCGGAAGATCGGCAGCGTCTGGACGATCTCGCCGATCCGCATCAGCTCCGGATCCGTCATGGATCGGTCCGCGGCGGAAATCGTCACCATGGCGTAGATCAGGGCGTCGTGGTGGGTGATGGTGCTCATGAACGGCAGGTCCTTCGCGTCGCGGATCGTCGATTCGGGGAAAGACCCTAGAATAAATCCCCGTTGGGGGAAATCGTGACCGCCGAAGAAATGGCGGGCGAGGGCGAAGCATCGCACCCTTGGAGCGGCGATGTCGGCCGCGCCGGCAGATTGCACGCGCGGCGGCTCTCGCGGATTTGCTTCACAAGACCGGCAAACCGCACTAGGTTCCGCCCGCGCCCGCCGGAGCGGGGGCTTAACCCCTTATCGGATAGCAGAAATGACGGATACCTCAGCCGCTTCCCTCGATCTTTCCCCGGCCGTGATCGCGGCCGCCCAGACCTCCCGGGCCTGGCCCTTCGAGGAAGCGCGGAAAATCGTCAAGCGGCTGGAGAAACGGCCGGCAGGACCGGAAGGCGTCCTCTTCGAGACCGGCTATGGCCCGTCCGGCCTGCCCCATATCGGCACCTTCGGCGAGGTCGCCCGCACCACCATGGTCCGCCACGCCTTCCGCATCCTCACCGAGGACGCGATCCCGACGCGGCTGTTGTGCTTTTCCGACGATCTCGACGGCATGCGCAAGGTGCCGGACAGCGTGCCGGATCCGGCGGCCCTGATGCCGTACCTGCAAATGCCGCTGACGACGGTGCCGAACCCCTTCGACGGCGACTTCGACAGCTTCGGCGCCCACAACAACGCCATGCTGCGCCGCTTCCTCGACGCCTTCGGCTTCGACTACGAGTTCGCCAGCGCCACGGACTATTACCGGGCCGGCCGCTTCGACGAGGTGCTCTTGAGGGCCGTTGCCGAATACGACGCCATCATGAAGGTGATGCTGCCGACGCTCGGCGCC
>NZ_NPEV01000054.1:10854-36432 GCF_003258835.1 Rhodobium orientis
GCGGCGCCGAGCGCCAGGCGACCTACAGCCCGTTCCTGCCGATCTCGCCGAAGACCGGCCGCGTCCTCTACGTGCCGATGAAGGCGGTCGATGCCAAGGCCGGCACCATCGTCTTTAACGACGAGGACGGCACCGAGACTGAGCTTCCCGTCACCGGCGGCCGGGTCAAGATGCAGTGGAAGCCCGACTTCGGCATGCGCTGGGCGGCGCTGGGCGTCGATTTCGAAATGTTCGGCAAGGACCACCAGACCAATGCGGTGATCTACGACCGCATCTGCAACATCCTTGGCGGCCGCGCGCCGGAGCACTTCGTCTACGAGCTGTTCCTCGACGACAAGGGCGAGAAGATCTCCAAGTCGAAGGGCAACGGCATCACCATCGACGAGTGGCTGAAATATGCCTCGCCGGAGAGCCTGTCGCTGTTCATGTTCAGCAAGCCGCGAACCGCCAAGCGGCTCTATTTCGATGTCATCCCGCGCCAGGTCGACGACTACTACAGTTTCCTTGCCAAATACGGCGAGGAGGATGCGGACAAGCAGCTCGCCAATCCGGTCTGGCACATCCACAACGGCACGCCGCCGACGGTCGACCTGCCGGTCGGCTTCTCCATGCTGCTGAACCTCGTCAGCGCCTCCAATTCGGAGGATGCCGGCGTGCTGTGGGGCTTCATCTCGCGCTATGCGCCGGGGGCGACGGCTGAGAACAACCCGGAACTCGACCGGCTGGTCGGCTACGCCATCGACTATTTTCACGACTTCGTGGCGCCCAGCAAAACGTTTCGGGCGCCGAGCGAGGTGGAGCGGGCGGCCTTGCAGGACCTCGACGCCCGGCTGGCGGCGCTGCCGGCCGACGCCGACGGCGAGACCATCCAGAATGAGGTCTATGCGGTCGGCAAGGAGCACCCGTTCGAGAATCTGCGCGACTGGTTCAAGGCGCTCTACCAGGTGCTGCTCGGCCAGGACCAGGGCCCGCGCTTCGGCAATTTCGTCGCGCTCTACGGCATCGACGAGACGCGGGCGCTGATCGAAAAGGCGCTCGCCGGCGAACTGGCGACCGCCTGAACTCATTGGCGCCATCGGCACAAAAAAAGGGCGCCGGAGAGAAACGCTCCGGCGCCCGGTCTTTCCTGGGAGGAAGGACGATAGAAGTTTAAACGTAGTAGCGCTTCGCCGTTTTGAACCAGAACTCAACAATGGCGTTGAGGATCTGGCCCATGGCCTCAAGAGTGCCGACCTTGCTGACGACGGCGTTGGCCCCGGCCGCATATGCCTCTCGGCCGAGGTCGTCGTCGCCATTGGTCAGCGTACAGACCGGAATCGCCCGCAAGTCGGGGGCGTCCTTCACCTGCTTCAGGAACTCAAACGCGCCCGCATCGGCGCGCTGAAGGTCGAGCAGGATCAGGTCCGGCAGGGTCCGTGCCTGATCGTCGAGACACCGCCTCAGAACGTCTTGCGCGCCGGGTCCGTTGGCGCACACCTTGACGCAAAGCCTGAGGGGGGCCTCCGACAGTGCCTTCCTGACGATCGCGATATCCTGCTGATCGTCGCAAACCAGAAGCACCGTCGCATCCGCTCCGTGCTGCCACTCGCACGGAAGCTGACGATCGAGGGACGAACCCTCGAAGCGCTTGTCCATACCGCATCTCCAAAAACAAGGAACAGAGGCGTCCATCCGCAACGCGGACGCCGAATCGACGACTTGCGCGGTGCAATGCAAAAAACCGCGGTGCCGTCTGATTGCAGCCGTATATGGATGATCCAGCGTAGGTTTATAAGTATGTTACCGTAACGAATGGGGTTACGCTCGCCCCGGAGCGGGCTAGCGGCGTGCGGGTCTGGACAGTAATTCCTTGTATTCTTTGAGGATTTCCGGACTGTCGAAAATCCTCTCGATCTCGCGCATCGCCGCCTCGGGATCGGAGCCGCCGTTCTGCTCCATCGCCTCGCGGTAGTAGGAAATCTTGTCCTCGTCGCCAAGCGCGATCGCCGCGGCGAGCGCCAGGACGAGGCCGCGCTGGTCGCCGGACTGGACCACGGTCTCCGCCTCGGCAAGGGCGGTTCGGTAGTCGCTCATGCGGAAGGCGGCGATCGACAGCGGGATCCGCATCCAGCCGGGCGGCGCCGGGCTCATGTAGACGCCGCGCCGGATCAACGCCACGCCTTCGTCCCAGTTGCCTTGCAGGATCTCCGCCCAGCCGAGATGGACATAGAGGTCGGGCTTGGAGGGATTGCGCGCCATCGCCTGGCGATAGGCGTCCATCGCGGCTTCCCGGTCGCCCTTGGCGGCAAGGATCGCGCCGAGATATTCGTGGCCGAGCGCATTGGTCGGATCGAGGCGGATCGCCCGGCGCGCCGCGGCGAGCGCCTCCGACATGATGGCGTCCCGCTCGCTCGCCTCCGCATTCGTCCAGTCGAGGAAGCGCAGGAACGCCCAGGCCGCCCAGACCGAACTGCTGCGGCTGTCGGCCGCGATCTGCTCGGCAAGACAGGTGCGCGCCGCCGCCTCGTCGTCGGGCCGCTTGCTGAGGTCGAACTGGTGGAACCGGAGCACGCAGGCATAGCTTGTGGTGCCCTCGTCGCCGAGGCGGGCACGCCGCTCGACCAGGCGCTCCATCGCCTCGCGCGGCAACAGGCCGCCGGGGCTCGCCAGTTCGGAAACCAGCTCGCGCACGGTTCGCGTCAGGTAGTTCTGGAACTGCGCATCGTTGGCGGGGAAGACGGAGGTGTTCGTCCACACGATCGTGTTGGTGTGCAGGTCGGTCAGTTGCAGGTTCAGGTGAAGGTTTTCGTCGGTGGAAAAGAACAGCCCGTCCATCACGTAGTCCGGCGGCGGCTCTGAGCCGTCGCCTTCGGCGGTCCCGCGCCCGGAGCGTACCCGGATGGAGCGGAACTGGGCGAGGTCGGCGATCAGTTGCTGGCGGATGCCGGCCGGATATTTCAGTTCCCGGGCCTCCAGCCGCTCGTCGAACGGATGCACGACGACGATCGGCGGCTCGTCGATATGCCGGTCGGGCCCGACCAGCCGGGAGAACGGCCAGGATCTGTGCAGGGCGAGGCCGGCGATGCCGATGATGACGGCAACGAGGATCGCCGCCACCGTTGCCGTCAGCACCGGATCGGTGCGCTTCAGCGGGAGGTGCCCGAACCTGGGGTCGGTATCTAAAGGTCGCGCCGCCCCGTGCGTTGCGGCCGGCCCTGCGGGCGCGCCGTGCTCCGCCCCGTTAACGGCGTTGCCGGCTACCGCCGCTGGGCCGGCCGCGATGTCGGCGCCGTTGCCCTTGGTGATCAGGATCGGCCGGTAGCCGCCCTTGGGAATGCTGATGCGGATCGCAAGCGAGCCGCCTTCCGTACGGTAGAACTCATCGAGCTGGGCCCGCACCCGGCCGGCCTGGACGCGCACGGAGGGATCGGTCTGCGGGTCGAACCCCGTCGCCTTGCCGAGCGCGTCGACGCCGATGGCATAGGCGGAGATCGCATCGCCCCGTCCGGCGGCCTCCTCCCCGACCACATAGCGCAGAAACGCCGAGGCCCGCGGAGACGCCCGGAACGCGGACGAGCCGAGGACCGCCTCAAGCGCTGATGCGAAGGCGTCCTCCCTCGGCGGCATAAGCCGTATCCCTCCCGCGATGCCCGTTATTTATCCGCCTAGCATAACCGAGAACGGCGCGCGTGCGGTCCAAACAATTCGTCGTAAGGTGAACCGCAGATATCGCCGGCCGAAACGCACCCCGGAAAGCATGCGTGCCGCCAGTTACATCGCCGGATGCACGTATCGGACGCATCCGCTCAAAAAAAATGCAAATGAGAGAAACTTTTTCTGCATCGGGAATTCTTAGAAAAACCAATGAGAAACGGTTGTTCACGCAACTGAGGGGTGTGTATACATTGTTTTAAATCAAATACTTATTCGTGTGTTAATCGTCCTTTAAGGGCAACCCGCTTAGTAATTATTCCTAATGGAAAGCATTGGGTGGCCAGGCGGCCCGAGTACGGAGACGTGGTACATGGTTATGGGGTTTTCCACCTGCCGGGAGCGGGCACAGTTGGCTGCGCTTCATCGTTCGCAAGCGATGATCGAGTTCCTTCCGGACGGCACGATCGTCTCGGCCAACGAGAATTTTCTGTCCGCGATGGGCTACCAGGCCTCCGAGGTCGTCGGCAAGCATCACTCCATGTTCATCGACCCGGCCGACCGCGGCAGCGCTGAGTACAAGGAGTTCTGGAAGTCGCTGGCCAACGGCGAATTTCGGTCGGATGAGTTCAAGCGCTTCGGCAAGGGCGGCAAGGTGGTCTGGATCCAGGCCTCCTACAACCCCGTCCTGGACCGTTCCGGCAAGACCGAGCGGGTGCTGAAGATCGCCACCGACATTACCGAGGAAAAGCTCCGCAATCTCGATTTCGAGGGCCAGATCGACGCCATCAACAAATCTCAGGCGGTGATCCATTTCGAGCTCGACGGCACGATCGTCGATGCCAACGAGAACTTCCTGAAGACCCTCGGCTACAAGATCGATGAAATCCGCGGCAAGAACCACTCCATCTTTGTCGACGCGGACTACCGGGCCAGCACCGACTACCGCGCGTTCTGGGATGGACTGCGCGCCGGCGAATTCCAGCAGGGCGAATTCCGGCGCATCGGCAAGAACGATGCCGAGGTCTGGATCCAGGCGACCTACAACCCGATTTTCGACGCCGACGGCAAGCCGTTCAAGGTCGTCAAGTTCGCTACCGACCGCACCGCCGCCGTCAAGAAGCGGATGCACCGAGAAGGCGTGACACGGACCATCGACTCCGACCTCGACGAGGTCGTTGCCGCCGTATCGGAGGCCGCCGGCCGCGCCGGCTCGGCCGCCGACGTCGCTCTCGAGGCCTCGTCCAACGTCCAGACGGTCGCCGCCGCGGCCGAAGAGTTGGTCGCCTCGATCGAGGAAATCAGCCGCCAGGTCTCCCACGCCACCGAGATCTCCGGTCGCGCCGTCGAGGGTGCCACCAATTCCGGCACGATCATGAGCGGGCTGTCGGAAGATGCCCAGAGCATCGGCGCCGTCATCGAGCTGATCGAGAACATCGCCAACCAGACCAATCTGCTCGCCCTCAACGCCACCATCGAGGCGGCGCGCGCGGGCGAGGCGGGCAAGGGCTTTGCCGTCGTCGCCTCGGAGGTCAAGAGCCTCGCCTCGCAGACGACCAAGGCGACCGAGGACATCAGCGCCCGCATCACGTCGGTTCAGAACTCCACCTCCAGCGCGGTGGTGGCGATCGACGACATCAAGGACGTGATCACCCAGATCAGCGACATCTCGTCCTCCATCGCCGCCGCGATCGAGGAGCAGTCGGCCGTCACCCGGGACATCTCCGCCAACATGCAGACGGCGTCCCATGGCGTGAGCACGATCACCGAGAACATGCAGGCGATCTCCTCCTCGACGACCCAGATCGACGCCGCGGCCCGCAAGGTCAAGGAAGCCTCCCGCTCCATTGCCTGACACCGGCCGGAAAACCGGCACCAGAGGGCAATCCTCCAGATGCAAAAACGGCCGCGCTCCGGGTTCCGGGGCGTGGCCGAAATCTTTTCGGCGTGTGTCTTTCGCAAAAAAAGCGGGTCCCGGTCGTGGGACCAGGACCGACGCAAACAAATGGCAAAGGGAACGCCCGGTGATCCCGTTGTGATGAGACGCTCTCGCCGGGTTGTCCAGAAAACCTGCCCTGCGGACAGGCCGGCCCGAAGTGTCGTGCGGCGATCCGCCCGTCAGGACCGGTGGCCGGAGACTGCCGGGTTCTCTGGCGCCACATGCACCAGCTTCGGCCGCTTGCGGTCGGCGTTGGAAATCGGGAAGTCGGTGTCGATCAACGCGGGGATGTCTTCGGCCGGCACCGGCCGGCTGTAGAAAAAGCCCTGGACCTCGTCGCAGCCCATCGCCGAGAGCTGGTCCATCTGGTCCTCGGTTTCGACGCCCTCGGCGTTGATCCTGAGGCCCATGGTCCGGCCCATGCTGATGGCGGCGCGGATGATCGCCGCGTCCTTCACGTCGCTGTTGATGTCGCGCACGAAGCTGCGATCGATCTTCAGCTTGTCGAACGGGAATTTCTGCAGGTAGCGCAGGGACGAAAAGCCGGTGCCGAAATCGTCCAGCGACAGGCCGATGCCGAGTTTCTTCAGGAGCAGCACGATATCGAGCACCTTTTCGGTGTCGGAAATCAGCACGCCCTCGGTGACTTCCAGGTCTAGGAGCCAGGGGAACAGCTCGGTCTCCGACAGGATCCGCGAAATCTTGGCGGCAAAGGCCGGCTCGCGGAACTGCACCGGTGAGATGTTCACCGAGACCTTGATGCCGCCCCATTGCGCGGCGTCCAGGCACGAGCGCGTCAGGATCCACTCGCCGAGCGGGCCGATCAGGCCGCTCTCCTCGGCGACCGAGATGAACTCCACAGGGCTGATGAACCCGCGCTCCGGATGGCGCCAGCGCACCAGCGCCTCGACACCGATGAGCTTGCCGCTCGCCAGGTCGATCTGCGGCTGATAGTGCATGACGAACTGGCCGTCTTCCATCGCCAGGTGCATGTCCCGCTCGATCAGCCGCCGCATCGCCTGGCGCTCGCGCATCGCCTGGTCGAACAGGCGATAGGCGCCGCGGCCGCCGCTCTTGACCTCGCAAAGGGCGGCATCGGCGTTGACCATGAGCTCGTCGCCGGTTGCCCCGTCCTGGGGAAAGACGGCAATGCCGATGCTGGTGCCGATATGGAGCTTGTGGCCCTCCACGAGGATCGGGCGGGCGACGGATTCCAGCAGCGCCTCGGCAACGCCGATCGCGTAATTGCGGCTTTCGATGGCCGGCAGGACGAGACAGAACTCGTCGCCGCTGATCCGCGCCAGGACGCCGTTGTGGCCGCGCCCCGCCGTCATCCGCTCGGCCACGGCGCACAGGGCCGCGTCGCCGATATGGTGGCCGTAGCCGTCGTTGATGTCCTTGAACTTGTCGAGGTCGATCATCATCACGCCAACGAGGCCGTCGGTCTGGCGGGCCTTGGCGATGGCCTCGCTGAGGCTGCTCGCCAGCAGTCGCCGCCTCGGCAGTCCGGTCGGTTCGTCGTGGGTGGCCAGAAACGTGACCCGCCTGGCGGTTTCCGTCAGCGCCCGGATCGGCACCACCCTCAGGAAATAGAACAGCGCCAGACCGCAGCCGAGCGAGACCAGGAACACCAGGACAGTGTCGTCGACCAGCGTCGCAATGGACCGCCTGAGAACGAGGGTGCCCACCTGCCGGCCGGAATCGAAGATGCTCTGGCGGGCGACGATGGTATTGAGGCCGAGTTCCCTGTCATTGGCGCCATGGACGGCGACGGTCGCGCCGTCGGCGTCCAGAACCTGGGAGACGGCCATGCTGTGTCCGTCATGGGCGCTGTGCTTGTGGTCCCAGACCCGCAACATGTCTTCGATGCGCGACGTCCCGAACTGCCACAGCTTCGGATTCTGGCTGACGATGGTGGACAGGTTCTGCGACAGGAAATGGGACTCGGCCCGCAACTCGCTGGCAAGGTTCGTGTGACCGAAGAAGAAGAAGATCGCCGGCACGGCGAGCGTTACCAGAATGGCGGCGATCCCGGCGACGGTGGTGGTCCCGCGGGCAATGCGTTTGTGAAAATGGGTGATGCCGGGCATGGGAATGCGCCTTGTTCTGATACCTTCAGTCGACGGGTTGGTGTCCGGAGTTCCGCAGGATTTCCCGCCCCTCCGGCGAGCGCACGAAGGCGATGAAGGCCGTCGTCTTTTCCGGTGCGCCGAGCTTGGTGACGAAGCGGAAGGTCTTGACGTGCGGATAGGCGCCGCGTTCCAGATCGGCAACGGTCGGTGCCGGCCCGTCGACCCCGACGATGCGCAACTGGCGCGCTTCGGACAGGATCTGGGCTTCGGTCGACACGCCGACCGAACCGGGCAGCTTCTCCAGGTAATCGGCGTTCTGCTGATCGTTGGTGGCGATGAGAAGACCGTCGCGCACGTAGGCGGCGTCGACGGCATCGTCCATGCCGGTGGCGAACTTGCGCAGGAACCCGATGTCGCTCTCGCTTTTCTGGCGCAGCACCAGGCGCACCGGCGTGCCGTTCGGCCATGTCTCGGTCGCGCCGACGAAGACGTCGGCAAGCTCTCCGCCGGAGATCTGTTTCAGGCCGGTGCCCTCGCCGGTGACCAGGATCACCGCGGTCCGCGCGTAGGGCCGGTCGATGGCGCCCGCGGCGCGTTCCTTGTCCTTCAGGCCGCGCGCCGAAACCGACAGGTCGATGGCCCCGGCCAGCACCGCCTTGATGCCGCCGCCGCTGCCCAGGCTCGGCAGGACATCCACCTCGACGTCGGGATGGGTCACCTCGAAGGCCCTGGCGAGAAGCTGTATACCGCCGAGCGCGCCGCCGGTGCCGCCGACGGTGAGCGTTGTCTGCGCGGCAAGGCCCGTGGACATGGACGCCATGCCCGCGAACGCCGCAGCGGCGACGACAGTCAGAAGTCGTGACAGGTTTCGGTCCGGCATCGTGGTCCCCAGCGGCAAGGACACGGAAGTCCTTGAAAAATTGCGTAAACTTGATCCTCTTATGTAACCGCAAACGCTTAATCTACGGTTACGCTGGCAACCGGACGGCAACAAAGTTAAGAATCGTATTCAGTGGTTCTCTAGTAAAACCAGGAATGCAGAAAAATCATTGGGTTGGCAGGGAAGGGGTGGCCCGCGTTCTCCTGGGAGAATACTTTGTAGTTTATTTTCGCAATAGTTGGCTCAAGTTTCGCGTAAAACTTTAGCGTTCAAGAATTGCGCGCGGGAAGGGCGGGGCGCGACCTAGCGTGCAATCGCGATCACCGTCTGGATCGCCGGCAGGCTGAGGAGGGCGACGCCCGCAAGCCAAAGCCAGAGCGATGCGGCATCGCTTTCCGTTTTGCCGGTCGCCCGTTCGAAGACGGCGGCCGGCACGCCGCCGAGCATGACCGTCACCGTCGCCGTCAGCAGCGAGGAGACGAGGAGGACGACGCTCGGCGAGGCGACGAAGAAACCGGGCGCCATGGCCAGCACCACCACATGGGCGACGAGCCGGAACGGCGAGAAGATGCCGCTGACGATCGCAAAGGCGAGGATGGCTATGAGGAAGCCCTGGCGACCCATGAGGAGATCCCTCATGCGAGCGTCGGCCGATAGCCGGCCTGCAGCAGAAGGGTCAGATAGGCAAAGCGCATCAGCAGCAGCCAGATCGCGGTGAAGACGAGGACGACGGGAAGCGGTGCCGCCCGCGGTGTGACGGCGGCGAAGATCCGCACCGCCGGCTCGGTGACCGTGACGAAGGAGCGCCAGATGACGTTCTGCGCGTCGGCCTGAAAGAAAAACGACAGCACCAGCCGGCCGAGCGTCATGTACATCAGGATCGCCAGCAGATAGTTCGGGACGTGGTAGTACCATTCGGCGGCGATCGGATCGGCGGGCATGGGTCGGGCTCTCGGTCCTTCAGCGGGTGCAGCGTGCCCGTTCAACCACAGCATCGCCGCCGGGAAAAGCCCGAAGGGTATGTCGGTCGGCGGCGGACAAGGAAACGGGGCCGAAAAGGCCCCGTCCCAACAATTGTCATGGCTCCGGCCGTCAGGCGCTCGCGGCCCGGCCCCTGTCGGCGACGACGGAGCCGCTCGGCCGGCGCACCTCGTCGACGAGCTGCTGCATTTCCTCCGACGGCTCCGGCGTCAGATAGGACACCGCGATCATGACGATGAAGCCGATCGGAATGCCGAAGATGCCGGCGGAGATGTTCTGGATGTCGAAGATCAGGTCCTGGCCGAAGCCGAGCGGCGGCGGCGCCGTATAGACGAGATAGGCGAGCGTGGTGCCGAAGCCGGCGATCATGCCGGCAATGGCGCCCGCCGTGGTGCAGCGTTTCCACCAGATGCCGAGGCACAGCGCCGGGAAGTTGCCGGCAGCAGCCAGCGAGAACGCCCAGGCGACCAGCGCCAGGATGTCCGGCGGCGCCGCGGTCGCCGTATAGGCGCCGAGGATGGCAACGCCGAGGAGGATGATCCGCGCGGCCACCAGCCGGCGCGCGGTCGGCGCGTTGCGGTCGATCATCCGGTAGTAGATGTCATGGCTGAGGGCGTTGGCCATGGCGAGCAAGAGGCCGTCCGCCGTCGACAGCGCCGCGGCAAGGCCGCCGGCACCGACGAGGCCGGTGACGACGAAGGGCAGGCCGGCGATCTCCGGCGTCGCCATGACGATGATGTCCTTGGCGATGGAGAAGTCGGCGAGCCCGACCACGTCCTTGCCGGCGCAGGCCTGCTGCACCGCTTCCAGCGACGCGGCGGCGGCGCCGCACAGCGTCACCTTGCCGGACGCGCCCCAGATATAGACCCAGTTCGGCAGGTCCGCGAAGCTGGCGCCGATGACGTTCTCGTAGACCTCCCATTTGGCAAAGGCCGCATAGGCCGGCGCGGTGAAGTAGAGAACGAAGATGAACAGCAGCGACCAGCCGACCGACTTGCGTGCTTCGCGCACGCTCGGCGTCGTGAAGTAGCGCATCAGCACGTGCGGCAGCGAGGCCGTGCCGATCATCAGGCAGAAGACCAGCGCAAAGAAGTTGAGCGGATCGGTGGAACTGAACGGCGCCAGGTGCCGCTGGATGGTGTCGGCCGCGGCAAGCCCGTTGTCGATCATGCCCTGTTCCAGCGCGGCGATGTTCTGCAGCGCTTCGCCATACATGAGCTGCGGGATCGGGATGCCGGTCCTTTGCGCCGACATGATCACCACCGGCAGCAGGTACGCGATGATGAGGACGATGTACTGGGCGACCTGGGTCCAGGTCACCGCCCGCATGCCGCCGAGCATGGAGCACAGGAGAATGCCGAGGATGCCGACGAAGACGCCGACGTCGTAGGGAATGCCGAGAAACCGCTCGGCGATCAGGCCCGTGCCGCGGATCTGCGCCACCACATAGGTGAAGGAGGCGGCGAGAAGCACGACGATGCCGAGGAAGCGGGCAAGGTTGCCGCCGAAGCGCGCGGCGAGGAAGTCGGGCACCGTGTAGGCGCCGAACTTGCGCAAATACGGTGCGATCAGCACCGCCACCAGCACATAGCCGCCGGTCCAGCCGAGGACGAAGGCAAGCCCGTCATAGCCGAGCACGTAGAGCGTGCCGGCCATCGCCAGGAACGAGGCGCCGGACATCCAGTCCGCGGCCGTCGCCATGCCGTTGTAGACGGCGGGCACCTGGCGCCCGGCGACGTAGTACTCCGACACCTGCATGGTCCGCGACAGGATGCCGATCATCGCATAGACGACGATGGTGAAGCCGACGAACAAAAAGCCGAGGATCTTGTTGGGAACGCCGACCTGTTCCAGGATCGCAAGCAGGATCACGAAGGCGGCGAAGCCGCCCGTGTACATGCCGTAGATCTTGCCGAGATTGTTGATGAAATCGGAGGTACCGCTCTGCTGCGTCGCCATCTGTCGCTCCTCCTAGTCGTCTTCGGCGACGCCGAACTCACGGTCGATGGCGTCCTGGCGGTATGCGAAGAAGAAGGTCAGCGCCACGAAGACGATGAGCGAGCCCTGGGCGGCTATGTAGAAGCCGAGCGGGAAACCGAGAATGACGATCTCGTTGAGCGCGTCGACGAAAAAGTGGATGACGAAGCCGAAGATCGCCCAGACGATGAGGCAGCCGATCATCAGCCCCTTCGTCCTCGACCACCAGCCCTCCTGATTCGAGGTCGCCATGGATGAGTTCCTCCCCCGTTTTGCCGGCTGAGGACACAGCCGGCCCGTTTCGCCGTTCGTCCGGCGGTATTAAGGCCGCACCTTTTCGCAAGGAACGACCGGTTTGGGGGCGTAAATTGCCCCGATTAGGTTGAGTCTATACCGCCGGCATTGCCCGTCCGTATACGACTTTTGTCTAAGATGCCTCGTGTCTTCAAGGGATTGCATGGGTTTTTATTTGCGGCAATTCAGAATAACGTTTCGCAAAATAGAAACGTGGTTTGAATAAATCTTTGGGCCGGAGATCGACGGAGCGTAAAGAATTCAAGACGGACGCCGCCCGTCTTTTGCGCGCGACTATGTGCGACGCGTTATCCGGCACTGCCGCTTTTCCTTGCAATAACCTTTCCCAAAGACGTAAGTTTAATGAACAACAATCCGCCATTGGGTCAAACGGGTGGAGTGACGGGTAATACCAAAGGGCTTTGACGACCTTCGTTCCAACTGCGCCAAGGCGAGGGAAAAGAAGGCTCTTGCGCTGATTGCAGGGGCGCTTGTCAATGTCCTTCCGTATGATGGGAGAGTAGCGTGACATCCGAAGAGGGCACCCAGTACAGGTTCATCATCGCCGACGATCATCCGCTGTTTCGCGGCGCGTTGCGCAAGACCATCGAAGAGATGTTCGACGGCGTGACCATCGTCGAAGCCGGCAGTCTCGACGAGGTCTCCGGCGAACTGGGATCCAACTGCGATATCGACCTGGTCCTGCTCGATCTGTCGATGCCCGGCATGCGCGGCTTTTCCGGCCTGATCTACCTGCGCGCCCAGCATCCCGGAACGCCGGTCTGCATCGTCTCCGGCGCGGAGGAGGCGGCCACCATCCGCCGCTGCATGAATTTCGGTGCCGCCGGCTACATCCCGAAATCCCAGGGCATCGAGAAGATCCGCGACGCCCTCGGCGCGATCCTTTCCGGCGATACCTGGACGCCCCCCGGCATCGACCTCGATGCCGGCGACGACGACGAGATCCAGGCGTTGGTCGGACGCCTTTCCACCCTGACGCCGCAGCAGGTCCGCGTGCTGATGATGCTGAGCGAGGGGCTGCTCAACAAGCAGATCGCCTATGAGCTCGGCGTCTCGGAGGCGACCGTCAAGGCCCATGTCTCCGCGATCCTGCAAAAGCTCAACGTGGAAAGCCGCACCCAGGCGGTGATCGCGGCCAACCGCATCGAGGCCGGCCAGTGGCAGACGGCGGTCGCGAGCTGACCTTTTCCGCACACCGGTTTCCCCGCTCCGGAATTGTCCGCGTTACGGGCGGAGAGCGTGCGTAACGTTACTCCGCGGCCGAGCGGCGCGGGTTCACCTGGGTGAGGAACGCCCGGAGCGCGGCCGGCTTCACCGGCTTTTGCAGCACCACCAGGCCCTTCTCCTCCGCCTCCTGGCGCACCGCCGGCGAGCGGTCGGCGGTGATCAGCGCGCCCGGCGTTCGGGTGCCGAAATGCCAGCGCAGTTGCCGCGCGGCGTCGATGCCGGTGCCGGTGTCCAGATGATAGTCGAGGAGCAGGATATCCGGCACCACGCCATTTTCGGCGAGGGCCGTCTCGGCATCGGCGACGGAGCGCGCCGTCACCACCTGGCAGCCCCAGCCGGTCAGCAGCGTCTCCATGCCGGACAGGATCTTCGGCTCATTGTCGATGCAAAGGATGGAGAGCCCGGTGAGCGGCTTTGCCGCCGCCGCCGGCCGCGCCTCGGCCTTCGGCGTCAAGGGCACGGCCGAGGTCACCGGCAAGAGCACGGAAAAGTGCGAGCCACGATTGTCTTCGGAGTCCACATTGACCGGATGGCCGAGCACCCGCGCGATGCGCTCCACGATCGACAGCCCGAGGCCGAGACCGGGGGCCACCTTGACGCCGCGCTCCAGGCGACTGAACTCGGCGAAGATCTCGCGCCGTTTTTCCGGCGGCACGCCGATGCCGGTGTCCAGCACCTCAACGCTCATCTGCCTGCCCCGCCGCCGGCAGCCGATCAGCACCTTGCCGTGCTCGGTGTATTTGATGGCGTTGGAGGCAAGGTTCTGCAAGAGCCGGCGTAGCAGCCGCCGGTCGGAGCGGACACTGAGGCTGCACGGCACGATGCGGAAGTCGAGCCCCCTGTCACGGGCCATCGGCTCGAAATCGACCTTGAGCTGGGAGAGGATGTCGTCGATCGGAAAGACGCCGATCTCCGGCTTCATGGCACCGGTGTCAAGCCGCGACATGTCGAGGACGGCGCCGATGATCTCTTCCACCGAGTCGAGCGAGGCCTCGACATTCTCGACGAGTTCGCGGTTTTCCGTCTCCGAGAACCGCTCCACCAGGCTCTGGGCGTAGAGCCTTGCCGCGTTGAGCGGCTGCAGAATGTCGTGGCCGGCGCCGGCCAGGAACCGCGTCTTGCCGAGATTGGCCTCGTCGGCAAGCCGTTTGGCGACCGTCAGTTCCTGGTTCAGCCGGGTCAGTTCCATGGTGCGTTCGCGCACGCGCTTTTCCAGGGTCTCGTTGGCCCGCGCTAAGGCCTCCTCGGCGAGCACGCGCTCGGTGATGTCGGAAAAGGTGATGACGATGCCGCCGGTCGGCATCGGGCTGGTATGGATTTCCAGGATCGAGCCGCTCGTCAGTTGCTCCTGGAAATCCTCCATCCGCCGGGCGACGCGCTCAAGCCGCAGCCCGACGAGCGTCTCCACGGCACCCGGCCCGAATTCGCCCGCCTCGGCCACATGGGTGAGGATGTCATAAAGCGGTGTGCCCACATGGCCGTATTCGCCGGGAAGGCCGAGAAGCTCGCGGAACCGCCGGTTCCAGCAGGTCAGCCGGAGTTCGGCATCGAAGACCGCGATGCCCTGCTCGACCTGGTCGAGGGCGGTCTGCAGCAGGTCGCGATTGTACTGGATCGCCGTCGTCGCGTCGTCGAGCAGCTTCATGGCGCCCTTCGACGCCGGATCGCGCCGTTCCACCAGCAGCGACAGCACCAGCCGCGAGGAGGCCGCGCCGATGGCGCTGGCGAGAAGCTGTTCGGCAAAGCGCATGGTCCGGGCGTCGGCCGGCTCGTTGCCCGGCTCCGCGATCTTCTCCGCCTCCAGATGGGCGACAAAGGCCCGCTCGGTGCGCTCTTCGCCGAGATAGCGGGCGACGGTCTTCTTCAGATCGTCCAGCGTCACCGCCGTGCGCCACAGCCGGAAGGCCGGCGTCGGCGCCAGGTCGCTCGGCACGAAAACGCTCGCCTGCAGCCGTTCCAGCGGCGTCGGCATGCGCGTCAGCGAGACGAAGACGTAGCAGCCCACATTGACCGAAAGGCTCCAGAAGACGCCGTGGATATAAGGATCGAACGACAGCGAGAACAGCGCCTGGGGCCTGAGCAGCCAGATGCCGAACGGGCCGGCGGTCAGCAGCGTTTCGTCGAAAAGCCCGGCATCGACGAATGACGGCAGCAACAGCGTATAGGCCCAGACCCCGAAGCCAGACAGCATGCCGGCGATGGCGCCGCGGGCGGTGCCGCCGCGCCAGATCAGCCCGCCGAAAAAGGCCGGCGCGAACTGGGCGATCGCGGCAAAGGACAAGAGCCCGATGGAAGCCAGCGCCGAGGAATCGCCGATCATCCGGTAATAGGCGAAGGCGAGGAACAGCGTCCCGAGGATCGCCCCGCGCCGGATGGCGATCAGGAGCTGGCCCATGTCCCTTGTGCCGCCGGGATCGTCTTCGCGCCGCCTCAGGATCAACGGCATGACGAGGTCGTTGGAGATCATGATGGCGAGCGCGACGGAGGCGACGATGACCATGGCCGTCGCCGCCGACAGCCCGCCGATGAAGGCGATCAGCGAGATCAGGCTGGCGTCGTTGTTCATCGGCAGCGCCAGCACGAAGCCGTCGGCGTGGACCGAATCCCCGAAGGTGATGAGGCCGGCAACGGCAATCGGCACGACGAAGAGGTTGATCAGGATCAGATAGATCGGGAACAGCCAGGTGGCGCGGCGCAGCTCCGCCGGGCTGTTGTTCTCCGTCACCGTGACGTGGAACTGGCGCGGCAGCATCAGGGCGGCAAAGAACGACATCAGCGTCAGCCCGATCCAGCTGCCGCCGTGCAACTCGCCCTGGAAGCGCGAGGCGATCGCCGGTCGCGACTGCATCAGTTCCATCAGGTGCCCCGGCCCGTCGAACAGCACATAGGTGACGTAGAGCCCGACGATCAGGAAGGCGATCAGCTTGACGACGGATTCCGCGGCAACCGCCAGCATCAGGCCTTCCTGGTGCTCGGTCGCGTCGATGTGCCTTGTGCCGAAGAGGATGGCAAAGAGGGCCATCGCCGCGGTCACCAAGAGCGCCACGTCATTGAACCAGGGCGACAGCGACGCTCCGCCGATGAACCACGGCTCGCTGAGGACGGCGGTGACGGAGGTCGCGACGGCCTTAAGCTGCAAGGCGATATAGGGGATCGTGCCGATCAGCGCGATGATCGCGACGACCGCGGCGACCGGCTGGCTCTTGCCGTAGCGGGCGGCCATGAAGTCGGCGATCGAGGTGATGCGCTCCGCCTTGGCGAGGTTGATGAGCCTGAGGAGCAGCGGATAGCCGAGCGCAAACAGCAGGATCGGGCCGATATAGATGGTCAGGAAGTCGAGCCCGCGCGAGGCGGCGAGCCCGACCGAGCCGAAGAACGTCCAGGAGGTGCAGTAGACGCCCAGCGACAGGGCGTAGATCATTGGCCGTCCGCGCCCCGGCGCCCGGCCGCGGCTCGCCCGGTCGCCATAGCTGGCGATGGCAAAGAGCAGGCCGATATAGAGGAAGGCGACGCCGACCACGAACCAGCCTTGCAGCATTTCGCCTCTTCCGTCACGTTACGGGCTTGGTCGCCGCGGATGCGTTCCGGGAACGCGTTGCTGGCGGTCGACGGGAAACGGGTCCGACGGCCGAAAGGCCCCGGAAGCATTGGTGGATCGGATCATATGCCGGCCGGCTTGTCCACACCGGGCTGCCGATTGCCGCGCGGATCGGTCGGGAGGAATGCCTTGGTCTTTGCGGCTGTGCGCCACTGGCTGGGCGACATGTTTCGCAAGGACGCACCCGTCGTCGACGCCGCCACGCTTGCCGACTTCCTCGACGCCCACGCCGCCTTCATCGTCCAGAAATGCATCTACGAGTACGCCCGCGCCCGCGCCGGCACGATGTCGCTGGCGCTCTTCAAGGAGGAGGGCTTCAAGGCGGCGGTGGAGACCTCGCGCTGGCAGAACTATCCGCTCGGGCTTCAATATGTCGGCGAAATGGCGCTGACCGTGCTGCGGCCCGACTGGCCGGGCGGCGCGGCGGACCTCGCAGATCGGCTCGCCGGCATCCTCACCGCGATCACGGCGCGCTATCCGGTGCCGGAAGGTTTTGCGGCGGATTTCTGGGAAATCGAGCGCGCCTCAATCGCCGAGCACTTGCGTCACGCCGCCCTTGCTCAGCCCAAGCCCGTCAAGGATATCCCGCTCGCGACGGTGGAGATGTTCTTTGCGCGCCTGCCGATCCACGAGCGTCTTCGTGGGTACGACTACCAACTGATCCAGAACAATTTGCGCATCAACCTGTGCCGCAGCTATGAGACGTTCCTCGAGCGGCTCGACCGGGAGGCGCTGCTTGCCGACCTCGCCGCAGGCCGTCCTTCGGTGGCGCTGCCGGCCGGCGGCTGAGAACCGCACTTCAAGAAAAAAGGTCGAGCGTGTCGCGTGGATTTGGTGGAAGGCGACACGCTATAACGAAAAAAAAGGACCAGCCATGCCCAGGAAGTCGAGTGCCACGCCGCTGGTTGCCGTCGATGCGGTGGCCCTTGATACCGAGACCACCGGGCTCGATCCGTCCAAGGCCCGCGTCATCCAGATCGGCGCGGTGCGCATCCGCGACGGCAAGCTGGTCGACGACGCCACCTTCGACGTGATGGTCGATCCGGGAACGCCGATCCCGGCCGCGACCTCCGCCGTCCACCACATCGACGATACCATGGTCGCCGGCAAGCCGGCCTTTGCCGAGGTCCGCGCCGCGCTGGAGGAGTTTATCGGCGGCGCCATCCTGATCGGCCATTCCATCGGCTTCGATCTCGCCATATTGCGCCGGGAATATCTGCGCATCGACGAGGCCTGGCGCCAGCCGCGCAGCCTCGACACGCGGCTGCTCGCCCAGGTCGCCAACCGGACCCTGCCGGACTTTTCCCTCGACATGCTCGCCTCCTGGCTCGGCGTCGACATCGCCGACCGCCACACCGCCGTCGGCGATGCACGGGCAACGGCGCGTATCTTCCTGGAGCTGGTGCCGAAGCTGCGGGCCGACGGCGTGCGCACCGTCGCGGAAGCCGAAAACGCCTGCCGCAAGCTCACCCGGGTGCTCGACGAGCACATGCGCGCCGGCTGGGTCGAGCCGGTCGCCTCGCCGAGCCAGCGCGATGCGGAAAAGACGCTCGCCCGCATCGACAGCTATCCTTACCGCCACCGCGTCCGCGACGTCATGACGAGTCCGCCGCTGGTCGCCAGCGAGGCGATGTCGCTGCAGGACGCCGTCGGCCTGATGATGAAGAAGAAGGTCTCTTCCCTGTTCCTGGCGCCGCCGGACCGCATCGCCCGTGCCGGCAAGCGCGGCGGCAAGGGGACCGATGCGGACGGCCCCGACGTCGGCGAGATCGGCATCGTCACGGAGCGCGACGTGCTCCGGACCATCGCCGACGACGGGCCGAGGGCGCTCACCGAGACCGTTTCCGCCATCATGTCGATGCCGGTCGCCTATGTGCCCGCCGATGCCTTCATCTACCGGGCGGTCGGGCGCATGAACCGCATGGGCGTGCGCCACCTCGCCGTTGCCGACGATGAGGGCCGGCTGGTCGGTGCTCTCTCCGCCCGCGACCTGTTGCGGCTTCGCGCCAGCGAGGCGATCTCGCTCGGCGACGAGATCGATGCCGCCGGCGACGTGCCGGCCCTTGCCAAGGCCTGGGCGCGCCTGCCGATGGTCTCCGCCAGCCTCGTTGCCGAGGACATTTCCAGCCACGACATCGCCGGCGTCATCAGCCGCGAGCTCGGCGCCCTGACCCGCCGCGCCGCCGTCCTTGCCGAGCAGAACATGGTCCGGACCGGAAAGGGCGATGCCCCCTGCTCCTATGCCGTGCTGGTGCTCGGCTCGGCCGGCCGCGGCGAGAGCCTCCTCGGCGCCGACCAGGACAACGCCATCGTCTTTGCCGAGGGCGATCCGGACGGCCCGGAAGATCGTTGGTTCGCCGAATTCGGCAAGCAGCTCTCGACCATCCTGCACGATGTCGGCGTTGCCGACTGCCCCGGCGGCGTCATGGCCCGCAACGCCGCCTGGCGCGGCAGCCTCGACACCTGGCGCGGCCGCATCGGCGACTGGGTCCGCCGCTCAAGGCCGCAGGACCTCCTCAACGTCGACATCTTCTTCGACATGCGCGCCGCCCATGGCGATGCCGGCCTCGCCCGCACCCTGATGGAGGAGGCCTACGAGCTCGGCCATGCCGCGCCGAGCTTTGCCAAGCTGTTGGCCGAGGCCGTGACCGACTTCAAGCCGCCGCTCACCTTCCTCGGCGGCATCAAGACCGAGGCCGGCCGGGTCGACCTGAAGCTCGGCGGCCTGATGCCGATCGTCGCCAGCGCCAGGGTGCTTGCCATCCGCCACAAGATCCTGCACCGCGCCACCCAGCATCGGCTGGAAGCGGCGATCGCCATGCGCATCGGCGGCGAGGCCGACCTGCAGCAGATGATGCGCACCCACGGCCTCATCCTCGGCCATGTCCTGCGCCAGCAGCTCGCCGATATCGACGAGGGCAAGCCGCTGACCAATGCGGTGTCCCTGAAGCGCCTGCCGCGCCACGAGGCCGACGCCCTGCGCGATGCCCTGTCCCGGCTCACCCATATCGACGACCTGCTGCGCGACCTGCTGTTCGCCTGACCGGGCAGGGCAGGGGCAAAGGGGGCGCCCCGTTTTGCCCCCACATCGAAAAATACGTATTTCCCCTGAAGGATATTCCCATCTTCGCGCCCGATGCACTAACGTCCGGGTCGAAGGGGAGTCGCGGCGACGGGCCGCCAATGCGGGAGCACAGGGGATGTTGAAGGAATTCAAGGAGTTTGCCGTCAAGGGCAACATGGTCGACATGGCGGTCGGCATCGTTATCGGCGCGGCTTTCGGGGCCATCGTCTCGTCGCTGGTCGACGACATCATCATGCCGCCGATCGGTGTCATTGTCGGCGGCATCGACTTTTCGCAGATCTTCGTGGTGCTGAAGGACGGCACGCCGCCCGCGCCCTACGACACGGTTGCCGCCGCCAAGGAGGCTGGCGCCACGACCTGGAACGTCGGCCTGTTCATCAACGCCATCGTCAAGTTCCTCATCGTCGCCTTTGCCCTTTTCATCGTCGTCAAGGGCATCAACCGGCTGCGCCGCGAGGAGGAGGCCGCCCCGGCCGAGCCGCCGGCGCCGCCGCGCAACGAAGTCCTGCTTGAAGAAATCCGCGATCTGCTGAAAAAGTAGCTCTGGAGCCGGGCCCCGCTGTGTCGGGGCTCGGTCAACGGAATTGCCGAAGGATCGGCCCGGCCGCCCCACGGCCGGGCAAGTAGGGCGTTATTGCCGAAAGGGTTCAAGAATGCTGATGGAATCGCTGCGCGCCGAGGCCCGCGAGGCGCCGGAAAGCGGGATCGTCGAAGTCATGACCTATGGCTGGGGCCGCCCCGGCCTGATCCCGCTCTGGGCGGGCGAGGGCGACCTGCCGACGCCGGAATTTATCCGCGATGCCGCCAGCCGCTCGCTCGCCGACGGCGAGACCTTCTACACCAGCCAGCGCGGCATTCCCGAACTGCGTGAGGCGCTCGCCGACTATCATACCCGGCTCTACGGCCGCCCGTTCCAGCCGGAACGGTTCTTCGTCACCGGCTCGGGCATGCAGGCGATCCAGATCGCCGTCGATTCGGTTGCCGGCGCCGGCGACGAGGTGCTGGTGCCGTCCCCTGCCTGGCCGAACATCGTCGCCGCCCTCGGCGTTTCCGGCGCACGGCCGGTGGAACTGCCGATGTCGCTCGGAAATGACGGCTGGGTGCTCGATCTGGAAAAGCTGAAGGCCGCGATCACGCCGAAGACACGGGCGATCTTCGTCAATTCGCCGTCGAACCCGACCGGCTGGGTCGCCGGCCGCGAGGTGCTCGCCGAGATCCTCGACCTTGCCCGCAAGGAAGGGCTCTGGATCATCTCCGACGAGGTCTATTCCCGGTTCTATTTCGGCGATGCCCCGCGCGCGCCGTCCTTCTACGACGTCGCCGAGGACGACGACCGCATCCTCTACGTCAACACCTTTTCCAAGAACTGGGCGATGACCGGCTGGCGCGTCGGCTGGATTTCCGCCGCCCCGGAACTCGGCCAGGTGATCGAGAACCTGATCCAGTATTCCACCTCCGGCGTTGCCGTCTTCATGCAGCGCGCCGCCGTCGCCGCCCTCAATGACGGCGAGGCCTTCGTCGCCGAGCAGGTGGCGCGCGCCCGCTCCGGCCGCGACCTCATCTGCTCGGCGCTGGAGCGCACCGGGCGCACCCGCTTTGCCTGGCCGGCCGGCGCCTTTTACCTGTTCTTTGCCGTCGACGGCGAGCCGGATACCTCGAAACTGGGGCTGCGCCTCGTCGACGAGGCCAATATCGGCCTTGCCCCCGGAACCGCTTTCGGCGCCGGCGGCGAGGGCTATATGCGGCTCTGTTTCGCCCGCGGGGCGGACGGCTTGCAGACCGCCACGCAGCGACTCGTGACCTGGCTGCAAACTTCCTGCGCCTGATCGCCAGCAAGGCCTTGTGAGTATTCGGTAGATTCCCTTATGCTCAGCCCGTGTGGGATAACGCCGGAAGAGAGGCAATGCGGCAGGACAACAGGAGCACCATAGCCGAGACCGCGACGGTTTCCGAAGCGCGCATGACAAGCGTCCTGGACACCGCCGTCGATGGCATCATCGTCATGGACGATGAGATGCGCATCCTGGTGTTCAACAAGGCCTGCGAAAAGCTGTTCGGCTACAGCGCGGTGGAGGTGGTCGGCTCGAACGTCGCGGTGATCATGCCGCCGGAATACGCCAACCACCACGACGGCTATGTGGAGCGCTACCTGGAAACCGGGCAGGAAAGGATTATCGGCATCGGCCGCGAGGTCCTTGGCATGCACCGGGACGGCACTATCTTCCCGGTCGAGCTTTCGGTGGGCGAGGCGCACACGCCCGAGGGCCGGCAGTTCATCGGCATCATGCGCGACGTCAGGTCCCGCAAGGAAGTCGAGAAGCGCCTGAAGGACCTGCAGTCGCAGCTCGTCCACATGGCGCGCATCAGCGCCATGGACGAGATGGGCGCGGCCATCGCCCACGAACTGAACCAGCCGCTGACCGCGGTGATGCTCTATCTGCAGGCGGTGCTGAGGCGCCGGCGCAATGCCGCCGAACGCGGCGAGCCGCTCGACGACCGGGCGCTGGAGATCATCGACAAGGCGGTCGGCGAGGCGGAACGCGCCGGCGCCATCATCCAGCGCATGCGCCAGATGGTGGAAAAGCGCGATCCGCAGCGACGTGCGGTGAACATGGTCGAACTGGTCGACGAGACGATGCAGCTCACCCGGCTCGGACAGGGCGACTCGGACGTCGAGCTGCGCCGCGAGAACGATGCGGACCAGATCATGATCGAGGTCGATCCGGTGCAGATCCAGCAGGTCATCGTCAACCTCGTCCGCAACGCGCTGGAGGCCGTGCGCGGCGCCGAAGACCGGTGGGTGCGGGTCGCGGTCCGTTCCGGCGAGACCCGTGTGCTGGTCGAGGTGGCCGATTCCGGCCACGGCATCGCCGATGCCCAGGTCGACGAGCTGTTCAAGGCGTTCTCGACCGGCCGCAAGAGCGGCGTCGGCCTCGGTCTCGCGATTTCCCGCACGATCGTCCAGAACCACGGCGGCGATCTGACCGTAGACCCGGGCGGCAACGGCTCCGGGGCGCGGTTCCTGCTCAGCCTGCCGCATGCGACCCAGGCGGCGGCGTCCCAGACGACCGCCGACCAAAAATAACAGGGGAAGACAATGAACGATCCGGCTGATGCAACGATTTTTATCGTCGACGACGATCCGGCCGTCCGCGATGCGCTCGGTGTCGTTTTCGAGATGGAGGGCTTCCGGGTCCTGACCTTCGCCACCGGCGACGCCTTCATCGACGTCGTCCACCGCGAGGACCCGGGCTGCGTGCTGCTCGACGTGCACATGCCCGGCCGCTCCGGCATCGATATCCTGTCGGAGCTGAACGCGGAACATTACCCGGCGCCGATCTTCATCATCTCCGGCCAGGGCGATATCCCGATGGCGGTCAATGCCGTCAAGCAGGGCGCCTTCGACTTCATCGAAAAGCCGTTCGATGCCGACACGGTGGTCGGCCGCGTCCGCGATGCGCTGGGCGCAATGTCGAAGGGGACCAATGGCGGCGGCACCCGCGACTGGGATTTCCCGGGCCACGAGCACCTGACCCCGCGCGAGCGCCAGGTGCTGGAACAGATCACCTCCGGCGCCACCAACAAGGAGGCCGGGCGCATCCTCGGCATCTCGCCGCGCACCATCGAGGTGCACCGCGCCCGCATCATGGAAAAGCTCGGCGCCCGCAACGCCGCCGACCTGGTCCGTATCGTCCTGTCCGGCGAGCAGCCCGGCACCGCCTGACCGAGGCGCTGCCGGTCCTTTCGGGCATTGCATGCCCGGGTCGCGCCGGCCCGCGCCGGCGTCCGCAACCGGTGCTCCGGAATCCGCGCACATATGTAGAACACCGAATGGTGTTTCGCCTTTCGTCGTAGGAGTCTTGCCCGACGGTCCCTGCGGCGCCCCGCGGCGCGCGCCCATTTCAGGAAGTCGACGTGGCCATTTACATCCTTGAGGACGATCCGGGCGTTTCCGATTCCCTGTCCGTGTTCCTGGAACAACTGGGCTATGACGTCACCGTTTTCGCCGATGCGGAATCGTTCTTCCGCCGCGAGCCGCCGAAGGAGACGGACACGGTCATCGTCGATCTCGGGCTTCCCGGCATCAAGGGAACCGAGGCGATCCGCTGGATAAACGGCCTGATGACCCGGCCCAAGGTGCTGGCCATTTCCGGGCAGCCGCGCAACGAGATCGAGCGCCAGTTCCACGGCACCGAAGTGCCCGTGGTGCTGCGCAAGCCGCTGACCGAAGAGTCCCTCGTTCCCTGGCTCTGAGCCCCGGTCTGGGCCCCTGCGCGACGATATCTCGCATTCGACGGAAGTCGAAAAACGCCCCCATAAGTAGCTGAACCGATATGCTAACGCCTTGCCTGGCCGTAGAATTTCGTCGCGACGGCAGGCAGGTCCGGACAAGCTGCGGCAAAGCGGCGGGATGGACCGGATTTGAGCGTCGTCAATGCGGAGCGGGCAAAGGACGGAAAACGCCCGTTCGGAACTGACAGCATGGGTTCGCCCCGCGTCAGTGCCCCCGAGGCACCGCATGCGGGCGGACGAGGAGGACAAAAATGGCTTATCTCCACAACGAGATAAGAAACGAGACCCATCTCGTACCCGGCCTTCCTGTCGACGGGGAGCAGGCATGGTCGGACTTCATGAATTCGGTCAACACCAAGATCTGCCGTTTCGCCCAGCACGACGTCATCTTCTATGAGGGCGACATGGCCGACCGCGTCTTCGAGATCGTCGAGGGCGCCGTCATGCTCTACAAGCTGCTGCCGGACGGCCGCCGCCAGGTCGTCGAGATGCTCGGGCCCCAGGCCCTGTTCGGCATTCCGGCCCACGGCATCTACGACTGCGCCGCCGAGACCCTGGTGCCGACGGTCCTGCGGTCGCTGCGCCGCCGTGACCTTGAGGAACAGATGGACCTGCAGCAGCACATCACCCGCTGCCTGCTGTCCCAGATGGAGCGCCTGCACGACCATGCCGTCCTGCTCGGCCGCAAGTCGGCGACGGAACGGGTCGCCAGCTTCCTGTTCCGCTTCGTCGCCAACCGCGGCGGCGTCGGCTGCACCGGCCCGGGCAAGGGCGAGGTCGACGAGGAGACCGTGCGCCTCAACATGACGCGCCAGGAGATCGCCGATTTCCTCGGCCTGACCATCGAGACGGTCAGCCGGGTGTTCTCCGACATGAAGCGCCGCGGCGTCATCTGCATCGAAAAGACCGACCAGATCCGCATCAACAACGTCTGCGGCCTCTGCCACCTGACCGGCGCCCACTGACGCGCAGGTCGGGGTGACGGCCGCGCTGGCGGCAACCGGATAACAAGACGCCGCGCTTTGGCGAAAAGCGCGGCGCTTTTCGATCTGCGGGAAACGGGAAGGGCGGCCGGGCGAGCTTATCGGCTCCGGGCGGCCTCGAGCAGGCGTCTTACCTCGGCCTGCGTCTCGACAAGGTGCTGGCGGTAGCCGAGCAAGGTAATGGACGATCGGTATCCGTACGGCGCCATGCTCGGAATGGGCGGATAGGGCCCCGAGACCCGCTTTGCGTTGACCCAGATGCGTGTGTTGGACCCGCCTGTCACGGCGACCAGCGACCCAAGCGTTTCGCCGACCTTGGCGGCAACGTCGTCGGGGGCTTCCCTCACCAGGTTCATGATGCCCCAGTCGATGCGGCAGTTGGCGCCCGCATGCTCGCCCCGCAGGGTCCGCCGGATGCGGATGACCGCAATGGGGTCTATCTCGGCAGCAGACCCGTCCGGCGCGGTGAACCGCAGCATGACAAAGACCCTCTCAAATCAGCGTTTCCGCTAATCTACTCTTGATTATGTATGAAATAAATACAACCGAACAGAAGTTATCGGGAAGGTCGGGTCTTCCCCCAAGGAGTACAAAAACG
>NZ_NPEV01000055.1 GCF_003258835.1 Rhodobium orientis
GGCGCCGGACGGGTCTGGGGCGCCGCCGCCTGCGGGTGCGCCGGACGCTCCGCAACGCCGGCCGGCAGGGCCTTCTGGCGGCTTTCGGCAAAGCGGTCGACGGGATCGTCGGCAAGCACCGCATCGACGCCGGAGGCGGCGTAGAATTCTAGGAGCGCGGTCAACTCGTCGCGACCGATCCCCTCCTCGCCAGCAATGCCCGTGTCGTCCTCGCTCATGCCCGCGACAGTAACGGCGGACGGCAGCGATGGGAAGCGGCCGGCACATACCGCCGGCCATCGCGCGACCTGGCCGGATTATCCCAACTGCGACGTGTTTGCGGGCGTCCCGCGATTGCCGCCGGCGCTGCGGTGCAATATGAAAAACGTATAGCAACCCGTGCACGGGACCCTGACAGAGCAGCCTTCAGCGACACATCCGACGATGGGAGACCTTGAGATGAGCGACCAAAGCACCCGGCCCGAACGCGAATCCATGGAATTCGACGTCGTCATCGTCGGCGGCGGCCCTGCCGGGCTGTCCGCGGCCATCCGCATCAAGCAGCTCGCCGCCGAGCGCGACGAGGAGATCTCCGTCGTCGTCCTGGAAAAGGGCGCGGAGGTCGGCGCCCATATCCTCTCCGGCGCGATCCTCGACCCCATCGGCCTCGACAAGCTGCTGCCGGACTGGCGCGAGGAGGACAGCCCTATCAAGACGCCGGTCAGCCGCGACAAGTTCCTCTATCTCGGTCCCGCCGGTTCGGCCCGACTGCCGAACTTCGCGCTGCCGCCGCTCCTCTCCAACCACGGTTGCTACATCGTGTCGCTCGGCAATGTCTGCCGCTGGCTGGCGGAAAAGGCCGAAAGCCTCGGCGTCGACATCTTCCCCGGCTTTGCCGCCGCCGAGCCGCTGTTCGACGAGGCCGGCACGCTGATCGGCGTCGCCACGGGCGATATGGGTATCGGCAAGAACGGCGAGCCGAAGGACAGCTACACGCCGGGCATGGAGCTCCTCGGCAAATACGTGCTGATCGCGGAAGGCGCGCGCGGCCACCTCGCCAAGCAGCTCATCGCCCGTTACCAGCTCGACGCCGACCGCGACCCGCCGAAATTCGGCATCGGCATCAAGGAGCTTTGGCAGGTCGCCCCGGAAAAGCACGATCCGGGCCTCGTCCAGCACTCCTTCGGCTGGCCGCTGGACTCAAAGACCGGCGGCGGCTCCTTCCTCTACCATCTGGAGGACAACCAGGTCGCCGTCGGCTTCGTCGTCCACCTCAACTACGAGAACCCCTATCTCTCGCCCTTCGAGGAATTCCAGCGCTTCAAGACCCACCCGGCCATCGCCGAGACCTTTGCGGGCGGGCGCCGCATCTCCTATGGCGCGCGGGCGATCACAGAGGGCGGCTGGCAGTCGGTGCCGAAGCTCTCCTTCCCCGGCGGCGCGCTGATCGGCTGCTCGGCCGGGCTCCTCAACGTGCCGCGCATCAAGGGCTCCCACAACGCCATGATGTCGGGAATGCTCGCCGCCGAGCACGTCGTGGAAGCGCTCGGCAACGGCCGCGCCGGCGACGAACTGACAAGCTTTGAGGAAAGCTGGCGCACGTCCGAGATCGGCAAGGACCTGAAGCCCGTGCGCAACGCCAAGCCGCTATGGTCGAGATACGGCCTTGCCGGCGGCATCATGCTCGCCGGCATGGACATGTGGACACAGACCCTCATCGGCATGTCGCTGTTCGGCACAATGAGCCACGGCAAGCCGGACCACGCGTGCCTGAAGCCAGCCTCCGAATGCAAGCCGATCGACTATCCCAAGCCCGACGGCAAGCTGACCTTCGACCGCCTCTCCTCCGTGTTCCTGTCGAACACCAACCACGAGGAGGACCAGCCGGTCCACCTCAAGGTCGCCGACATGGCCAAGCAGGTGGAAAGCGCGCTGAAGGTCTATGCCGGGCCGTCCCAGCGCTATTGCCCGGCCGGGGTCTACGAGTGGGTGACGAAGGACGACGGCACGCCGGAATTCGTCATCAACGCGCAGAACTGCGTCCACTGCAAGACATGCGATATCAAGGACCCGAACCAGAACATCAACTGGGTGGCGCCGGAAGGCGGCGGCGGTCCGGTTTATCCGAACATGTAGCGGCCCACGCCCTACGCGACCGACACGAAGCGCCCGCCCACCCCGGCGGGCGTTTTCTTTTGCGGCGGTCTCCCCGTCGCTTCTGACGCAGGCCCAACGCTCGCCGGCCGAGGCTTCGCACGCTCGCCACCCCACACTCCGCGTCATTACCGGGCTTGACCCGGTAATCCATGAGGCCTTTCTTTTCAATCAGTTAAGCCGTTCTAGGTTGCACCTCATCATGGATTGCCGTGTCAAGCACGGCAATGACGCCGAGATAAGTGGGTCCCGGAGTGCATAAGCCGCGAACGGAGCAACCGTGGGTCAAGCCCGGCGACGATGCCTGAACGAGGTTGGGCGCCCCGGACAACAGACACCGACGATGATGCAGTGCCCACCAACACCTATCACTCAAAATTGACCAATATTCATGTTTGAAACATCAATACTCATTTGATATGTCGGCCTTATCAATTATTTCCCGTGAGCACCCGAAGATGATCACCGCCGCACAGATGCGCGCCGCGCGCGCCCTTCTCGGCATCGACCAGAAGACGCTGGCCGCCCGCGCCGGCGTCTCCCTTCCGACCATCCAGCGCATGGAGGCCTCGAGCGGCAATGTCCGCGGCGTCGTCGACACGCTGGTCAAGGTGGTGGAGGCGCTGGAGGTCTCCGGCGTCGAGCTGATCGGCGACAATACCGAAAGCCTTTCCGGCGGCCGCGGCGTGCGCCTGAAGGAGACCGCACCGCGCGAGGTGGCGTCGTGAGCGAGGCCGACCTGACCCGCGCGGCGAGCGCTCCCGGCCCGAGCTTCCAGGAGCTGTTTACCCCGAAGCTCGTCACCGCCCTGAAGGAAGGCTACGGCCTTGGCCGCCTGAAGGCCGACGCCGTCGCCGGACTGACGGTCGCCATCGTCGCCCTGCCGCTGTCGATGGCGATTGCTATCGCCTCCGGCGCCAGCCCCGCGCAGGGGCTCTATACGGCGATCGTCGGCGGCTTCTTCGTCTCGCTCCTCGGCGGCAGCCGCTTCCAGATCGGCGGCCCGGCCGGCGCCTTCATCGTGCTGGTGGCGACCACCGTCCAGACCCACGGCATGGACGGCCTGTTGATCGCCACCATCCTCTCCGGCCTGATGCTCGTCGCCATCGGCTTCCTGCGGCTCGGCACCTACATCAAGTTCGTGCCCTATCCGGTCACCGTCGGCTTCACCGCCGGCATCGCCGTCATCATCTTTTCGAGCCAGATCAAGGATCTCCTCGGCCTCACCCTCGCCAGCCCCGAACCGGGGCCTCTCCTTGAAAAGCTGCCGGTGCTCTGGGAGAGCCTGCCGTCCCTCGATCCCGCAACGGTCTTCCTCGCCCTTGCCACCATCATCGGCATCTCGGTCCTGAAGCGCGTCAGGCCGCACTGGCCGGGGCTGCTGCTCGCCGTTGCCGGCGCTGCAGCCGTCACCGCGCTCCTCAATCTCGATGTCGCCACCATCGGCAGCCGCTTCGGCGGCATCCCGAGCCATCCGCCGATCCCCGCGCTTCCCGCCGTGACGATGGGCAAGGTCATCGCCGTCCTGCCGAGCGCCTTCGCCTTCACGCTGCTTGGCTCCATCGAGTCGCTGCTGTCGGCCGTCGTCGCCGACGGCATGACCGGACGGCGCCACCGCTCCAACTGCGAACTGGTGGCCCAAGGCGTCGCCAACGTCGCCTCCGGCATCTTCGGCGGCGTCTGCGTCACCGGCACCATCGCCCGCACGGCCACCAATGTGCGCGCCGGCGCGGCAACGCCGATTGCCGGCATGCTGCATTCGGGGTTTCTCCTCACCTTCATCCTCGTTGCCGCGCCGCTCGCCAGCTACATCCCGCTCGCCAGCCTTGCCGGCGTTCTGGCCATCGTTGCCTGGAACATGATCGAGAAGGAGGCGGTGCGGACGCTGGTGACGGCCTCGCGCGGCGATGCGGCGGTGCTCCTCACCACCTTTCTGTTGACGATCTTCCGCGACCTGACGGAGGCCATCGTCGTCGGCTTCGCGCTCGGCTCGGTGCTCTTCATCCACCGCATGTCGAAGACCACGGCCATCGAGACCGACACGCCCTTCGTCGCCGAGGACGAGGCGGACCCGGTCGGCGGACGCAGCGGCGCGGCCCCGTCGGACCCGGAGGTCGTCGTCTTCCGGATTTCCGGCGCCTTCTTCTTCGGCGCCGCAGCCTCCATCGGCTCGGTGCTCGATCGCATCGCCGACACCCACCGCGTGCTGATCGTCGACTTCGCCGCCGTGCCCTTCCTCGACTCAACGGCGGCGGAGACCATCCGCGGCATGGCCGAAAAGGCCGAGCGGCGCCATGTGCGGGTGATCCTCACCGGCACCCACCACAGCCTCAGGCGCGTGCTCTTCGCCCACGCCGTCAAGCCGCCGCTGGTGTCCTATGAGCGCACGATTTCCGAAGCGCTGGAGCGCACCCACCCGGTGCCGGCCGAGGCCTGAGCCTATTCGGCGACAGCCGCATCGGTCAGTTTGCCGAGGCCGCCGGCCATCTTGCCGAAAACCTCGTCCCGGTCGGCAATGCCGTGCCGGGATTTGAGATAGGCCGGGTCGTTGTAGGCGATGCGGACCGTGCCATCCGCATCCTCCCAGGCGAGCACCTTCATCGGCAGATCGATGGCAACCTCGCGGTTGGAGAGCATCAGCGGCGTTCCGAGCTTCGGATTGCCGAAGATCAACACTTGCGTCGGCTTCATCTCCATCCCGGCCTTTTTCGCGCCGGCGGCGTGGTCGATACGCGCGGCGACCATCAGGCCGTTCTTTTCCACGATGGCTTCCAGCCGGTCGAGCGTTTCGGCAACGCCGTGGGCGCTTTTCTTGACGACGAGGCCGTTGTCGGCGGCAGCCGGTGCGAGGCCGGCAACGAGGATAAGGGCTGCAAATAGAAGGCGCATGGGTT
Source organism: Rhodobium orientis (assembly GCF_003258835.1). Classification (GTDB taxonomy): domain Bacteria; phylum Pseudomonadota; class Alphaproteobacteria; order Rhizobiales; family Rhodobiaceae; genus Rhodobium; species Rhodobium orientis. The sequence continues at coordinate 5,028 of NZ_NPEV01000055.1, forward strand.
TCCTCCATCTGGGCGGCAACACCGCCTTGCGTGACGTGGACAAACCCTAACGTGCGGAACAGCAGGCCGGCCACCGATTGAGCCCCGGTCACACGCCGGTGTGATGCATCCTGATCCGCCGTGAAAATCCGTGATCGAGGGAAAGACCGGACCCGAGCAGCCCTATCGGCCGGCCATGTCGATCCCCGCCCCCTCGCGCAGCACCGCCCGGGCCCAGGCGCAGAACGCGCCGTCCACCTCGTGCAGCACCCGCCCCGGCAGCAACCGGAGCGGCGCGCGGCTGCCCTTCATGGCGGTGACGAGCACCCGGAGCGCGGGCGCATCGGCAGTGGGGTGGAGCGGCAGGACAGAGATCCCGCCGAAACGCCCGGCAAGCGCACCGAGCAGCGCCGCAAGCCGCTCGCCCGGCCAGACGACCGAAAGCCCGCCGCCGGATCTGAGGAGCGTCACCGCGGTACGCATCCAGCGGTCGAGGTCCTCATCGGACAGCACATGCGCCGCGGCCCGCGCCTCGTTGGGGGACGCGCGCACCCGGCCCTCCTCGCGGAACGGCGGGTTCATGATGACGGTATCGGCCATCGCCCGCGTCAGCCCTGCCGCTTCCCGCGTCCGCTCCGGCCCGACGATATCGGCTTCGACGACGCCGACCCGGTCGGCGAACGCGGCGTTGTCCGGCAATGTCAGCGCCTGCCGCGCCAGGTCCAGAACAACCGGATCGTTGTCGACCAGCACGACCCGCACTGCTGGCGCCCGCGCTGCGACGCAGAAACCGGCGACGCCGCTGCCGGCGCCTAGATCGACGACCGTGCCCGTCGCATCGGCGGCAAGCGTTGCCGCCAGCATCACCGCGTCGAGCCCGGAGCGATGCCGGCCCCGCCCCGGTTGCAGCGCGATGACTGCCCCGCCGAGGAAGGCATCGCGCGTCGCCCCGTCCGGCAGGACCGGATCGGCCGCCCCGATACCCTCGCTCACCGCCGTCGCCTCGCCGTCCGCCTCTTGTCGCAAATTGTCACAAGCCTTTCGCCTCCGGCGTCAGCTCGTGGCCGATGCCGGCATCGACGCAAAGCGTCCGGGCCTGTTGCAGCGCATCGCGTTCCACGAGCAGGCGCCGCGGGATGATACCGAGCGAGCCCTCGACGATGCTCATGTGCTGGTCGACCACCAGATGCCCGATTCCCGCCTCCTCCAGGAGCGACGTGGCAAAGGAAAGGGTCACCGGATCGTTGGTCTTGAGGAGTTCTTCCATCGTCGCCTTTCGCTCGTTCCCTGCGGTCCCGGTCCGGCGCCATCATAGGCGACAACGCGACATTTGCCGACCAATCAGAGGCCCTGCGGCGAAAACGCGGCCGAAAGATGTTGACTTGCCGACCGCCTCTCCCCTTCCTATCCTCCCTTGCGAACAGGGACCGATGGAGTTTCAAGGCGTGGGCATCGTTTTATCTTTCGACGACAAAAAACCGGCCGAACCGGATCTTTCGGCGCTGCTCGCGCTCACCTCCGACGACATGGGCCGGGTCAACGAGCTGATCCTGTCCAAGGCCGCCTCCCATGTGGAGATGATCCCGGAGATCGCGAACCACCTGATCGCGTCGGGCGGCAAGCGCCTGCGTCCGATGCTGACGCTCGCCTCGGCCCAGATGTTCGGCTACGAGGGCGGCGGCCACGTCAAGCTGGCGACCAGCGTGGAATTCATGCACACGGCGACGCTGCTGCACGACGACGTCGTCGACGAGAGCGACATGCGCCGCGGCAAGAAGGCGGCACGCATGCTCTGGGGCAACCAGGCGAGCGTGCTGGTCGGCGACTTCCTGCTCGGCCAGGCGTTCCGGATGATGGTCGACGTCGGCTCGCTCGAAGCGCTGCGCATCCTCTCCGACGCCGCCTCGATCATCGCCGAGGGCGAGGTGCTGCAGCTTTCCGCCGCCAAGAACATGGAGACCACCGAGGACGAGTACCTCGCCGTCATCAAGGCAAAGACCGCGGCGCTGTTTTCCGCCGCCGCCGAGGTCGGTCCGGTGATTTCCGGCGCCGACCGCGCCGACCAGGCGGCACTGCGCTCCTACGGCATCAATCTCGGCCTTGCCTTCCAGCTCATCGACGACGCGCTCGACTATGGCGGCAGCGCCAGCGCCCTCGGCAAGAATGTCGGCGACGACTTCCGCGAGGGCAAGATCACCCTGCCGGTGGTGCTGTCCTATCGGCGCGGGACCGCCGAAGACCGCGCCTTCTGGACCCGCTGCATGGAGCGCGGCGAGAACGAGGACGCGGAGCTGCAGGAGGCGATCGCGCTCCTGCGCAAGCACAACGCCATCGAGGATACCGTGGAGCGCGCCCGGCACTACGGCGCGGTCGCTCGCGACGCGCTCGCCCCGCTCGCGGACAACGAGCACAAGTCGGCCCTGCTCGACGTCATCTCGTTCTGCATTGCCCGCGCCTACTGACCGGGAGAATGCCGCTCCGGGGCGCGGCCCGATCGTGACGACAAAGGACCGCGTCCCATGATCACGGCCGAGCAACTGGCGTTCTTCGTGCCCGCGGCGCTGCTGGTCGCCGCATCGCCCGGCGCCAACAACCTCCTTTCCCTCACCCACGGTATCCGGGCCGGGTTCGCGGTAACTGCCATCAGCCTCGCCGGCCGGCTTGCCGCCTTCCTGTTGATGATCGTTGCGGTCGCCGTCGGCCTCGGCGCGGTCCTCGCCGCCTCCGAGGCGGCGTTCACCGCCATCAAATGGGCCGGCGTCGCCTATCTCGTCTATCTGGGCGTGAAGGTGTTCCGCGCGCGCGAGCTGCATATCGAGGCCGATGCCGGCGCGGTAACAGCCATGGGCCTTGCCCGGCGCGAATTCCTCGTTGCCATCATGAACCCGAAGGCGGCGCTCCTCTTCACCGCCTTCATCCCGCAATTCGTCGATCCGGCAAACGGCTCGTTTTCCGTGCAGTTCCTCGCGCTGGGACTGGTCTATCTGGCAACGGAATTCACCGCCGCCTGCGGCTACGCAGCGGTCGGCTCCACCTTCCGGCGCTTCGACATCACGCCGCGGCGCGCCCGAGCCATCAACCGCACCACCGGCTCCATGCTGCTCGGCGCGGCAACGGCGCTGGCTTTTGCGAAACGGGCCTGACTACTCCGCGTAAGCCGAGAGATCGACCGGCTGGCGCCGCGCACCCCAACTGCCGGCCGGGCCGTCGAAGATGCCTGAAAGCTCGGTGCCGCAGGAAAGGCAATGGCCGGCATCGTCGAGGTGCCAGCGGCCGATGGTGTAGCCGGTCCGCCCGATCACCTCCTCGCCGCAACCGTGGCAATAGGTCGACTGCCGCGCACCGTCGAGAACGTTGCCGAGATAGACGTGGCGGATGCCGTTCCGCTTGGCGATGCCATAGGCCCGGATCAGCCGGTCGTGCCGCGTCGGCGGCCGGTCGCGCATGCGGTAGTCGGGCCGGAAGGCGGAAAAATGCAGCGGCGTGTCCGGCCCCAGATGCTCCACGAACCAAGTCGTCATCTCGTCGATCTCCCGGTCCATGTCGTTGAGGCCGGGAATCAGCAGATTGGTGACCTCGACCCAGACGTCGGTCTCGGCTTTCAGATAAACGAGCGTATCGAGCACGGGCCCGAGCGCGGCTTTGGTGACGCTCTTGTAGAAGTCGTCGGTGAACCCCTTGAGGTCGACATTGGCCGCGTCGATACCGGCAAAGAAGGCCGGCCGCGACCAGTCGGTGAGATAGCCGGCGGTGACGGCGACCGTCCGGATGCCGCGCTCGTGGCAGGCCTCGGCGATGTCTGCGGCATATTCATGGAAGATGGTCGGATCGTTGTAGGTGAAGGCGACCGACCGGCAGCCGAGTTCGGCGGCTGCGCGGGCGACCGTCTCCGGCGAGGCCCGGTCCTGCAGGATATCCATCTCGCGGCTGCGGGAAATGTCGTGGTTCTGGCAGAAATTGCAGGCAAGGCTGCAGCCCGCGGTGCCGAGCGACAGGATCGCCGAGCCCGGCAGGAAATGGTTGAGCGGCTTCTTCTCCACCGGATCGACGCAGAAGCCCGACGAGCGGCCATAGGTCGTCAGCACGATCTGATCGTCGAGCCGCGCGCGTACGAAGCAGAGGCCGCGCCCGCCCTCCTTCAGCTTGCAGTAGCGCGGGCACATCTCGCATTGCACCCGCCCATCGTCGAGCATGCGCCAGAACTGGGTCGGCACGATCGAATCGGGATCGCCGAGCGCCGCCCGCGCCGTCTCCGAAAGGCGCCGCGCGGCGCGTTCGTCGTCAAGCTGTATCGTTGCCATGGGTATTACCGTTAAAAGGCCGTCGACCGACCATATGCTCCTATCCCATATAGGTATTGCCGGCATCCGCTTCTCGGCGCCTGCGCGCTTTCGCCCCGTGAAATATTATGGCTCCCCTGACGGGCCGTTTGCACTTATATTGCAATCTGAGGATGCCGCATCGTGCATCCGCAAACGTCATGACCGACGGATCGACCATGCGAAACGTTCATCCGCCCCAGGTTGCCGGCATGTTCTATCCCGGCGACGCCAAAACGCTTGACGCCATGCTCGACGATTGTTTTGCCGATGCCCGCACCGCCGATATCGGCGCGCCCAAGGTCCTCGTGGTGCCCCATGCCGGCTATGCCTATTCCGGCGCCATTGCCGCCTCCGCCTACCGCCTCCTGAAGCGCCGCGCCGACGCCATCAGCCGCGTCGTCCTCGTCGGCCCGGCCCACCGCTATCCGGTGCACGGCGTCGCCACGACCAGCGCGGAAAGCTGGCACACGCCGCTCGGCGACGTCCCGGTCGACCTGGAAGCGGTCTCCGCACTCGCCCGCATGCCGGAGCTGTCGATCAACGACAGCGCCTTTCGCGGCGAGCACAGCCTGGAGGTCCAGCTTCCCTTCCTGCAGGAGACGCTCGGCGACTTTTCCCTGGTGCCGCTGCTTGCCGGCGACATCCGGCCGGAGCGCCTCGCCGATGCCCTGTCCTATGTCTGGGGCGGCAAGGAGACGCTGATCGTCGTCTCCTCCGACCTCAGCCACTTCCACGACTACGACACCGCGAAAAAGCTCGACGGCGCCACGGTGGAAAAGATCGAGACCCTTGCCGGCATCGATCTTGACGGCGGCGAGGCCTGCGGCTGCCGCGGCATCTCAGCGGCCCTCATCGAGGCGCGCCGGCGGGACCTGCGCGTCACCGCCCTCGACGTGCGCAATTCCGGCGACACGGCCGGCGACCGCAACCGCGTCGTCGGCTATGCCGCCTTTGCCATGGAGGACGCGGCAACCGCCGAACTCTCCAAACCCGACCGCGAAACGCTGGTCACTGCCGCCAGCAGCGCCCTTGCCGAAGCGGTTGCGACCGGGCGCATGCCCGAGGCCCGGCTCCCCGCGGACCTGTCGCCGCCGCTGCGGGCGAAGCGGGCGACCTTCGTCACCCTGCATCTCGACGGCGCCTTGCGCGGCTGCATCGGCAACATCCTGCCCCAGCGCCCCCTCTATGCCGACGTCATGGAAAGCGCCTACAAGGCCGGCTTCGCCGATCGCCGTTTCCCCCCGCTGACGGCCGCCGAACTGCCGCGGCTGACCGTCGACATCTCCATCCTCTCCTGGCCGCGACCGGTGACCTTTGCCGACGAGGCGGACCTCCTCGCCAAGCTGCGGCCGGGCATCGACGGCCTCATCATCGAAGCCGGCCCCCACCGCGGCCTGTTCCTGCCGGCGGTCTGGACATCGCTGCCCGCGCCCCGGGATTTCCTTTTCCACCTGAAGGACAAGGCCGGCATCGGCGACGCCCCGCTCCCCCACGACAGCGTCGTCCGCCGCTTCGTCACCGAAAGCTTCGGCGGCGCGTTCGTGGCGTCGTGAGGGACCGACGGTCCGGTGTCTGCCGACCAGCGCCTGGCGTGGGTCACTGGATTGCTTCGCTCCGCTCGCAATGACGATGAATGATTAATTCTTAAATGATCTCAACGTCATTGCGAGGAGGCCGAGAGGCCGACGCGGCAATCCAGAAACCCGCGCAAACGAACGCGACGGCGCCCCATCACTCCACCCGCCATTTCGGCAGAAACCGCTGTCCCTCCGAGGCCAGGAACGCCCGCAGCGCCTCGGCCGCGGGCAGCAGCCGCTTGTCGGCCCGCTTGACGACGAACCACTGGCGCATGAGCGGCAGGCCGTTGACCTTCAGCTCCACCAGCCGCCCGTCGGCGAGTTCGGCGGCGACCGTGTGGGCGGAAATGAACGAGATGCCGAGCCCGGCGATCACCGCCTGCTTGATGGTTTCGTTGGAGCCGATCTCGATGCCGATCTTCGGGTTGACCCCGGCCTCCGCCAGCCGCCGCTCCATCAGCGTGCGGGTGCCCGAACCCGGCTCGCGCACCAGGAAGGTCTCCCGCGCGAGTTCGGAAATGGCGATCGACCGGCGCCCGACCAGCGGATGGTCCGGCGCCGCGATGATGATGTGCGGGTGATCGCCGATCACCCAGCGCTCCACCTCGATGTCCTCCGGCGGGCGGCCCATCACGGCGATGTCGACCGCGTCATTTCGAAGCACCGTGAAGAGGTCGTCGCGGTTGGAGACCAGAAGCTTCAGTTCGATCGTCGGGTGCACCTTGCCGAAGGCGCCGAGCGCGTGCGGGGCGAAATATTTCGCCGTGCTGACCACCGCCAGCGAGGCCTTGCCGCCGGTCAGGCCCTTCAGCGCCCGAAGCACGTCGTCGCAGTCGGAAAGCGCCGATTCGATCCGCGCGCCGGCCGCAAGAACCTGCCGTCCCGCCTCGGTCGGCACGAACCGGTCGCCGATCCGCTCGATCAGCGGCAGGCCGGCCGCCTCCTCGAGCTGTCGCACCTGGGTCGTCACCGCAGGCGGCGTCAGGTTCAGCTCTTTTGCCGCACCCGAGACGGTGCCGATACGGGCAAGCGCCTCAAGGCCCCGGAACTGCTTGAAGGTCGTGTTACGCATGGCCCAAGTTTAAAAATTTTTTTGGCAAAGGCAATTTTTTTTAAATTTACTTTCCACGCCGCTTTGGTGATCGTCCCTCCATCGGCGGAGACGACGGGTCCATTGGATACGGGGGGCCCGGAACGGACAACAACAACGCCGACTGCGGGAAGATGTCGCTGGACCATGACCGTAGGAAACGTTGCCCGCCCGGCCTAGGTGTACGTCACTGCGCGCTACACCGCCTGCGAGCGGGAAACGGGAGGAACGAAAATGACCACCTTTATCGGTCTTGAGGAGCACCTCAAGACCTGGGCGGGCGCTGACGAGACGCGCCGGGGGATCGCCCAGACCATTGTTTCGATTGCCGGAAACGGCATCGCCATCGCCGAACTCATCGCCGCCGGGCCGCTGGCCGGCACCCTCGGCGCCTCGCTCGGCGAGAACGCCGACGGCGACACCCAGAAGGAACTCGACGTCCGCGCCCACGAGATGATCGCGGCCGGCCTGAAAGAGACGCCGGTCGCCTATATGGGCTCGGAAGAGGCCGAGGAGCCGGTCGCCATCAACCCGGACACCGGCACGCTGGTGGTCGCCATCGACCCGCTCGACGGATCGTCCAACATCGACACCAACGTCTCCGTCGGCACCATCTTTTCCATCCTGCCGGTGCAGCCGGGCTCCGACCGGACGCCGCTCGGCGACTTTCTGCAGCCGGGCACGGCACAGCTCGCCGCCGGCATCATCGTCTACGGCCCGCAGACCAGCCTGGTACTGACCGTCGGCGCGGGAACGCAGATCTACATCCTCGACCGCGCCAACCGCCGCTTCCTGCTCGTTCGCGAAAAGGTGGAGATCCCGCTCGACAAGCCGGAATACGCCATCAACGCGTCCAACTACCGGTTCTGGGACGAGCCCGTGCGCGCCTATATCGACGACTGCATCGCCGGCGAGGAAGGCCCGCGCGCGACCAATTTCAACATGCGCTGGATCGCCTCGCTGGTCGCCGAGGTCTACCGCATCCTCGCCCGCGGCGGCATCTTTCTCTACCCGCGCGACTCCCGCAAGGGCTACCAGCGCGGCCGCCTGAGGCTGGTCTACGAGGCCAACCCCGTCGCCTTCATCGTCGAGCAGGCGGGCGGCGGCGCCACCGACGGCACGGCCCGCATCATGGAGCTCAAGCCGGGCGAATTGCACGAGCGCGTGCCGCTGATCTTCGGTGCCAGGCCGAAGATCGAGCGCGTCATCCGCTACCACACCGAACCGCACAGTTTCGTCGATCGCGCGCCGCTTTTCGGCAAGCGCGGCCTGTTCCGCATGTAGCCGACGGGGGGTCTACAAGCATGTCTACAAAACATCCGATCATTTCCATCACCGGGTCCTCGGGAGCCGGCACCACGTCGGTCAAGGCCACCTTCCAGCAGATCTTCTACCGCGAGAAGATCCGCGCCGCCTTCATCGAGGGCGACGCCTTCCACGCCTACGACCGCGCCGAGATGAAGCGCGTCATGGCCGAGGAGGAGACCAAGGGAAACAGCACCTTCAGCCATTTCGGCCCGGAGGCGAACATCCTCGACAAGCTGGAGGAGGTGTTCAAGGAATACGCCGAGACCGGCGCCGGCAGCACCCGCCACTATGTCCACGACGACAAGGAGGCGGAAAAGTTCGGCCACGCGCCAGGCACCTTCACCGACTGGCGGCCGTTCGAGGAGAACACCGACCTGCTCTTCTATGAGGGCCTGCACGGTGCCGTCGTCACCGATGCGGTCAACATCGCCCAGCACGCGGACCTCAAGATCGGCGTCGTGCCGGTGATCAATCTGGAGTGGATCCAGAAGATCCACCGCGACCGCGCCACCCGCGGCTACACCACCGAGGCGGTCACCGACACGATCCTCAGGCGCATGCACGACTACGTGCACTACATCTGCCCGCAGTTCACCCAGACGGACATCAACTTCCAGCGCGTGCCGACGGTCGACACCTCGAACCCCTTCATCGCGCGGTGGATCCCGACGGCCGACGAGTCGATCGTCGTCATCCGCTTCCGCGACCCGCGCGGCATCGACTTCCCCTATCTCCTGTCGATGATCCACGGCAGCTGGATGTCGCGCGCCAACTCCATCGTCATTCCGGGCAACAAGCTCGACATTGCCATGCAGGTGATCCTGACGCCGCTGATCCTGCAACTGGTCGATCGCCGCCGGCGGGCGATGTAACGGGAGGCCTATTCCATGACCATCAAGCAGTCCGACACCATCGCGCTGAGCCCGGCCGACGTGGCCGCGGCGACCGCCGCGGAAATCACCGAGCGCGACATGGCGAATGCCGTGCGTGCGCTCTCCATGGACGCCGTCCAGGCCGCCAATTCCGGCCATCCGGGCATGCCGATGGGCATGGCGGACGTCGCCACGGTGCTGTTCAACCGGTTCCTGAAGTTCGACCCGGCCGAGCCGCACTGGCCCGACCGCGACCGCTTCGTGCTGTCGGCCGGCCACGGCTCCATGCTGCTCTATTCGCTCCTGCACCTGACCGGCTATGCCGACTTCACGCTGGAGGAGTTGAAGAACTTCCGCCAGTTCGGCTCGCGCACCGCCGGCCATCCGGAATATGGCCACGGCGCCGGCATCGAGACCACCACCGGCCCGCTCGGCCAGGGCATCGCCACCGCCGTCGGCATGGCCATCGCGGAACGCATGATGGCGGCCCGCTACGGCGACGACATCGTCGACCACAAGACCTATGTCATCGCCGGCGACGGCTGCCTGATGGAGGGCATCAGCCACGAGGCCATCGATCTTGCCGGCCACCTGAAGCTGTCGAAGCTGATCGTCATGTGGGATGATAACTCGATCTCCATCGACGGCCCGACGGACCTGTCGACCTCCACCGACCAGCTCGAGCGCTTCGAGGCCCACGGCTGGAACGTCACCCGCGTCGACGGCCACGATCCGGACGCCGTCGCCGCTGCCATCGAGGCGGCGCAGGGCGCCGACAAGCCGTCGCTGATCGCCTGCAAGACCATCATCGGCTTCGGCGCCCCGAACAAGCAGGGCACCGCCGCCACCCACGGCGCGCCGCTCGGCGACGAGGAGATCGCCGCGGCCCGCAAGACCCTTGGCTGGACCGCCGCCCCGTTCGAGATCCCGGGCGACATCGCCGATGCCTGGCTGCATGCCGGCGGCCGCGGCGGTGCCGAACGCACGGCCTGGGCCGCGCGCCTCGCCGGTAAGGCAGAAGACGTGCGCACCGCCTTTGAAGCGGCCATTGCGGGCAAGGTCCCGGAAGCCGCCGACAAGGCGCTCGCCGATCTCATCGAGACCTTTGCCGAAGAAAAGCCGAAGCTCGCCACCCGCCAGTCATCCCAGAAGACGATCGAGGCGGTGCTGCCGGCCATGCCCGCCCTGATCGGCGGATCGGCCGACCTCACCGGCTCCAACGGCACCCGCGCCAAGGGCCAGCCGGAAATCACCGCCGACGACTTTGCCGGCTCCTACATCCATTTCGGCGTCCGCGAGCACGGCATGGCGGCTGCCATGAACGGCATCGCGCTGCATGGCGGGTTCGTGCCCTATGGCGGCACCTTCCTGATCTTCACCGACTACTGCCGGCCGTCGATCCGCCTCTCCGCCCTGATGGGCGTGCGCGTCATCTACGTCATGACCCACGATTCCATCGGCCTTGGCGAGGACGGCCCGACCCACCAGCCGGTGGAGCACCTGGCAGCGCTTCGGGCGATCCCGAACCTCAACGTCATCCGCCCGGCCGATGCGGTGGAGACCGCCGAAGCCTGGCAGGCGGCGCTGCATGCGGAGGGAACGCCGACGGTGCTCTGCCTGTCGCGCCAGGGCCTGCCGACCCTGCGCTCGGACCCGAGCGAGGAGAACCTCACCGCCCGCGGCGGCTACGTGCTGAAGGACGGCGACAAGCGCGACGTCACGCTGATCGCCACCGGTTCCGAAGTCGCCATCGCCCTGGCCGCCTGCGAACTGCTCGCCGGCGAGGGCATTAACGCCGCCGTCGTCTCCATGCCGTCGTTCGAATTGTTCGAGGCCCAGGACGCCGCCTACCAGGACAAGGTTCTCGGCGATGTGCCGTGTGTCGCGGTGGAAGCCGCCGTCCGCGACGGATGGGACCGCTTCATCGGCCGCAAGGGCGCCTTCGTCGGCATGAAGAGCTTCGGCGCATCGGCACCGGCGGGCGAGCTTTACGAGCATTTCGGCATCACCGCCGAGGCCGTCGCTTCAGAAGCCCGCCGCCTCGTCGGCTGAATTGAGACCCGGCGGACATCCGCCCTAGAGACCGTCAGGAGATCAAAGACATGGCTCGAATTACCCTTCGCCAGCTTCTCGATCACGCCGCCGAAAACGGCTACGGCATGCCGGCGTTCAACGTCAACAACATGGAACAGGTCATCGCCATCATGGAGGCGGCCCGCGAGGTCGACGCTCCGGTGATCCTGCAGGCCAGCCGCGGCGCCCGCAACTACGCCAACGACATCATGCTCGCCAAGATGATCGAGGCGGCCGAGCTGATCTTTCCGGAGATCCCGATCTGCGTTCACCAGGACCACGGCAACAACGAGGCGACCTGCCTGACTGCCATCCAGCACGGCTTCACCTCCGTGATGATGGACGGCTCGCTTGAGGGCGACGGCAAGACGCCGGCCAGCTACGAGTACAATGTCGACATCACCAGGCGCGTCACCGAGATGGCGCACTGGGTCGGCGCCTCGACGGAGGGCGAACTCGGCGTCCTCGGCTCGCTGGAGACCGGCGAGGGCGAGAAGGAGGACGGCCATGGCTTCGAGGGCAAGCTCGACCACAGCCAGCTCCTGACCGATCCCGACCAGGCTGTCGATTTCGTCAGGAAGACCAAGGTCGACGCGCTGGCGATCGCCATGGGCACCTCGCACGGCGCCTACAAGTTCACGCGCGAGCCGGACGGCGACATCCTCGCCATGCACGTGATCAAGGAGATCAACGAAAAGCTGCCGAACACGCACCTCGTCATGCACGGCTCCTCCGCGGTGCCGCAGGAGCTGCAGGACATCATCAACGAGTTCGGCGGGGACATGCCGCAGACCTGGGGCGTGCCGGTGCACGAGTGCCAGCTCGGCATCAAGCACGGCGTGCGCAAGATCAACATCGACACCGACTGCCGCCTGGCGATGAGCGGCCAGGTCCGCCGCGTGCTGACCCAGTCGCCGGCCGAGTTCGATCCCCGCAAATACCTGAAGCCCGCCCTGGACGCCATGCGCGCGCTCTGCAAGCAGCGCTTCCAGGAATTCGGCGCCGAGGGCCAGGCATCGAAGATCAAGGTCATCCCGATCAAGGAGATGGCATCCCGCTACGCTTCCGGCGCGCTCGACCCCCAGGTCGGCGTGGCTGAGGCAGCCGAGTAACGCCGCCAAGGCGGCCGAGTAACAACGACGTCGGACACGCTGTTCGACGCCATCCGCGAAGAGGAGAAGGCTATGGCTGGTGAAGCCAAGAGCGGCGGCTACGTCGCCGGCGTGAAAGAGTATCGGGAAACCTACTGGATGCCCGATTACACCCCCAAGGACACGGACCTGCTGGCCTGTTTCAAGGTCACCCCGCAGGCCGGCGTCCCGCGCGAAGAGGCGGCTGCGGCCGTGGCCGCGGAATCCTCGACCGGCACATGGACGACGGTGTGGACCGACCTCCTGACCGATCTGGACTACTACAAGGGCCGCGCCTATGCGATCGAGGACGTGCCGGGCGACGACGAGGCCTTCTACGCCTTTATCGCCTATCCCATCGACCTGTTCGAAGAGGGATCGGTGGTGAACGTGTTCACCTCGCTGGTCGGCAACGTCTTCGGCTTCAAGGCGGTGCGTGCCCTGCGCCTGGAAGATGTGCGCTTCCCGATCGCCTATGTGATGACCTGCAACGGCCCCCCGCACGGCATCCAGGTCGAGCGCGACATCATGAACAAGTACGGCCGGGCCATGCTCGGCTGCACCATCAAGCCGAAGCTCGGCCTTTCGGCCAAGAACTACGGCCGCGCCGTCTATGAGTGCCTGCGCGGCGGCCTCGACTTCACCAAGGACGATGAGAACGTCAACTCCCAGCCCTTCATGCGCTGGCGCCAGCGGTTCGACTTCGTCATGGAGGCGATCGAGAAGGCCGAGGCCGAGACCGGCGAGCGCAAGGGCCACTATTTGAACGTCACCGCGCCGACCCCGGACGAGATGTTCAAGCGGGCCGAATACGCCAAGGAACTCGGCGCGCCGATCATCATGCACGACTACATCACCGCGGGCTTTTGCGCCAACACCGGCCTTGCCCAGTGGTGCCGCGACAACGGCGTGCTCCTGCATATCCACCGTGCCATGCATGCCGTCATCGACCGCAATCCGCGCCACGGCATCCATTTCCGGGTGCTGACCAAGATCCTGCGGCTGTCCGGCGGCGACCACCTGCACACCGGCACCGTGGTCGGCAAGCTTGAGGGCGACCGCGCCTCGACGCTCGGCTGGATCGACCTTTTGCGCGAAAGGTACATCAAGGAAGACCGCTCGCGCGGCATCTTCTTCGATCAGGACTGGGGCGCCATGCCCGGTGCCTTCGCGGTCGCCTCCGGCGGCATCCACGTCTGGCACATGCCGGCGCTGGTCTCCATCTTCGGCGACGACGCCGTGCTGCAGTTCGGCGGCGGCACCCTCGGCCACCCCTGGGGCAACGCCGCCGGCGCGGCCGCCAACCGGGTCGCCCTGGAAGCCTGCGTCGAAGCCCGCAATGAGGGCCGGGTGCTGGAAAAGGAAGGCAAGGACATCCTCACCGACGCCGCCAAGCACAGCCCGGAACTGAAGATGGCGATGGAGACCTGGAAAGAGATCAAGTTCGAGTTCGACACCGTCGACAAGCTCGACGTCGCCCACCGCTAGCGGGCGATGCGCCCCCTGCCCTGCCGGCCCGCGCCGGCAGCGGCGGCCGGGCACGACCGATCTTTCTTTCCAAAGGGCGCCGCCCTTGATGAACCGTCTTTGAAGGAAACCGAAAATGAGCGAGATGCAGGACTACAAGTCGAGCCTCAGCGACGTTACCAGCCGCAAGTTCGAGACCTTTTCCTACCTGCCGGAGATGGATGACGAGCGCATCCGCAAGCAGGTCGCCTATATCGTCTCCAAGGGCTGGAACCCGGCCATCGAGCATGTCGAGCCGGAAAACGCCTTCGACCACTACTGGTACATGTGGAAGCTGCCGATGTTCGGCGAGACCGACGTCGACCGCATCCTGGCCGAGGTCGAGGCCTGCCACAAGGCCCACCCGGACAACCACATCCGCCTCATCGGCTACGACAACTACCAGCAGACCAAGGGCGCCGAGATGGTCGTCCGCCGCGGCACCCCGGTCTGATCCGGAGCGCTTCGCGCAGACACTTGCGTCATTGCGAGCGAAGCGAAGCAATCCAGGGCCTCACGCACAGAACTGGATTGCTTCGTCGGCTCCGCCTCCTCGCAATGACGATCACCACCAAACAAAGACACCCAAGCCCCAAACCAACCAGCGACCAGACCCATGACCGAGATGTCCATCGACCAGTTTCGCCTGAAAGCCGAGCCCTACTACCGGCCCGTCGGCAATGAGGTCGACCTGTTCGAGGCCGCCTATGCCCGGCGCATGCCGGTGATGCTGAAGGGCCCGACCGGCTGCGGCAAGTCCCGCTTCGTGGAGTATATGGCGTTCAAGCTCGGCCGGCCGCTGATCACCGTTGCCTGCAACGAGGACATGACGGCGTCCGACCTCGTCGGCCGCTTCCTCCTCGACAAGGACGGCACCCGCTGGCAGGACGGCCCGCTGACGACCGCCGCCCGCATCGGCGCCATCTGCTACCTGGATGAAGTGGTCGAGGCGCGCCAGGACACCACCGTGGTGATCCACCCGCTGACCGACTACCGGCGCTGCCTGCCCCTCGACAAGAAGCAGGAGCTTCTTCAAGCGCATGAGGACTTCCAGCTCGTCATCTCCTACAACCCCGGCTACCAGAGCCTGATGAAGGACCTGAAGCCCTCGACCAAGCAGCGCTTCGGCGCCCTCGCCTTCGACTATCCGGAGGCCGAGCTTGAGACCGAGATCGTCGCCGCGGAGACCGGCGTCGACAAGGAGATCGCCGGCAAGCTGGTGCAGATCGCCCACCGCGCCCGCAACCTCAAGGGCCATGGCCTCGACGAGGGCATCTCCACCCGCCTCCTCGTCTATGCCGGCCAGATCATCGCCGAGGGTGTCGATCCGGTGCTCGCCTGCAAGATGACGCTGGTCACCCCGCTGACCGACGATCCCGACATGCAGGAGACCCTGGAGGCCGCCGTCGCCACCTACTTCTTTGCGTGAGGTAAGGCGATGCCGGCACGGGCAGAACCATGACCGTCGACCTTGAGGAGTACCGCGAGACCCTGTCGAAAAAGGCGCCGGAAATCGCCGACATCCTGACGGCGGTGTTCCCGGATGCGGCGCGCCACATGTCGCCCGCGGGCCTGAAGACCTGGCTTGACGGCGCCCGCGCCCTCGCCGATCTCGGCCGCGGCGTCAACGTCGTCGAAGCGTTCCTGCGCGAAATGCCGCTGGTCGCCAAGGAATGCGGCGACGACGTCATCGAGGACTGCGTCGTCGCGGCGATGAAGCTCTCCTCCATGACCTCCGGCGAGATCATCACCCTGCTGATCGAGAGCTTGCCCGTCGCCGCCCGCCGGCTCGGCGACCCGGAACTGCTGCGCGGCTATCTCGCCCTCATCCACCAGATTTCGGCCAAGGCCCCGCGGGGCCTCCGGCCCATGCTCGGCATCATCGACGAGCTCCTCGACAAGCTGACGCTCTCCGGGCTCCGCCGCTGGGCCAATTTCGGCGCCGAGGCGCACCGCCGCGACCTCAATTCGCTGACCGCCTATTTCAGCCTCAGCGCCCCGGACAGCCAGGCAGTCCTCAGGAAGGAGCGGCGCGGCACGCTCTTCATCAACGTCCAGAGGAAGCTCAACTATTTCCTCCGCGCCCTCTGGGGCCGCGATTTCTTCCTGCGCCCCACTGCCGCCGACCATGCCGGGTTCCGGCCCTATATCGAGGATTTCGTGCTCCACCTGCCGGACGCCGTCGACCCGGTCGGCACCACCTCGGGCCTCGACCTCTTCCGGGCGATGGCCGCGCACCTCGCCTCCCACGTCCATTACACGCGCGAGCGCATTTCCGCGGAGCAACTGACGCCGGCCCAGATGTTCTTCATCGGCCTCATCGAGGACGCCCGCGTCGAATACCTCGCGATCCGTGACTTCCCCGGCCTGAAACTGCTGTGGCGCGGGCTGCTGTCGCTGGAGCGCGACGACAAGGTCGAGCACCCCACCGTCGTCGCGCTGGAACGCCTCGCCCTGATGCTGATCGACGAGGCGGTGACGACGGGCGATGCGGACCTTGCTGCACTCGCGGAAAAATTCCACGCCGAGATCGCGGTGCGCTGCGAGGACGCCCAGTTCTCCTGGCATCTCGGCCTCGACGTCTTCAACCTCTTTGCCGGCCGGCGCGACGTCCCCAGCCTTCGCATCCTGGAATCGATCCGCATCCCCTACCGCGACGACAACCGCTACATCTGGGCCTTCGACGAGACCGCTTGGGAGAACGATATAGAGCGCATCGCCGGCAGCCGCGCCCAGAAGCGCCGGGTCGTCGGCCTGATGGAGATGGTCAACGAGGTCAACAACGAATTCGCCAGCGACGACGCGGAGGAGATCTGGCGCCTCACCACCCCCTTCTGGCTCGACCAGGAGGAAATGACCATCAACGAGCTGGAGGGCACCGAGCCGATCTCGGAGCCCTACCACTACCATGAGTGGGACTATCAGGTTCAGCTCTTCCGCCCCGACTGGGCGACCGTCTACGAGCGCCGCCAGCCCAAGGGCGAGGTCGAGGACATCGAGCGCATCCTCACAGAGCACCGGCCCGTCACCCAGCGCATCCGCCAGATCATCGACCTGTTGCAGCCCCAGGGCGTCCAGCGGATTCGCAACATGGAGGACGGCGACGAGATCGACATCAACGCCGCGGTCGATGCCATGATCGCCATCCGCATGGGCGACCAGCCGGACCCGCGCATCACCATGCGCAACGTGCTGAAGACGCGCGACCTCGCCGTGCTCGTCCTCCTGGACCTGTCCGAGTCCACCAACGACGTGGTCGACGATGTCGACGGCAAGACCGTGCTCGACCTCACCCGCGAGGCGACGGCGCTGGTCGCCACCGCCATCGCCGGCATCGGCGACGCCTTCGCTGTCCACGGCTTTTCGTCCGACAGCCGCCACGACGTGCAGTATTTCCGCTTCAAGGATTTCACCGAGCGCTTCGACGACGACGCCAAGGCGCGGCTTGCCGGCATGCGCGGCGGGCTCTCCACCCGCATGGGCGCCGCCATGCGCCATGCCGCCCACCATTTGACGCGCCGCCCCGAACGCCACAAACTGCTGCTGCTGGTCACCGACGGCGAACCGGCCGACATCGACGAGCGCGATCCGCAGCACCTGCGCCACGATACGCGCAAGGCCGTGGAGGAGCTCTATACCAGGGGCGTCCTCTCCTACTGCCTGACGCTCGACGCCGAGGCCGACGACTACGTGCAGCGCATTTTCGGCATCAACAACTACACGATTATCGACAATGTCGAGCGGTTGCCGGAAAAGCTGCCGACGCTGTTCGCCAGTTTGACCAGGTAAGAAAGCCTGACCAGATGAGAAACGCGGAGACCGCCGGTGAGTGACGAAAAACGCTATGTCGGCATCGACAAGGACATCAATGGCGGCATGACCGACACCGCCAAGATCATCCGCGATGCCTGGGTCTTCGGCATCATCCCGGAGACCGAGACCTGCGCCGGCTGGAACGCGGCCGGCATCGAGACGTTGTGGGAAAAGGTCAACGCCGAATGGGGCCGCTACGGCTTTCGCGTCGCCGCCCTGCCGCCGGAATTGCGCGAGCGCTTCGAGCGCATCCAGTCCGGCGCCGTCGCCACGGCAAGAGCCGGCGGCTGGGACCCGGACCGCGAGATCGCCGAGGACTGATGCGATGAGCGCGCCCGACCGTCTTTCTCACGTCATCCGCTCTATGGACAAAAACCCGCGATAGACCCGTCACCGACAGAGGAAACACCGCCATGCCCCAAGGATCGAGCCGCCCGATCGTGATTGCCCCGTCCATCCTGTCCGCCGACTTCGCAAAGCTCGGCGACGAGGTCTGCGCCATCGACCGCGCCGGCTGCGATTGGGTCCATGTCGACGTCATGGACGGCCATTACGTGCCGAACATCACCATCGGCCCGGCCGTGGTGAAGGCGCTCCGCCCGCACACCGATAAGGTCATGGACGTCCACCTGATGATCGCCCCGGCCGATCCCTATCTGGAGGCCTTCGCCGATGCCGGCTCCGATATCATCACCGTCCACGCCGAGGCCGGCCCCCACCTCGACCGCTCGCTGCAGGTAATCAAGAACCTCGGCAAGAAAGCCGGCGTCTCGCTCAACCCCTCGACCCCGGAAAGCGCCATCGAATACGTCCTCGACCGCCTCGACCTGATCCTCGTCATGAGCGTCAATCCGGGCTTCGGCGGCCAAGCCTTCATCCCGGCGGTGCTGGAAAAAATCCGCCGCATCAAGACCATGATCGGCGACCGCCCGATCGACATCGAGGTCGACGGCGGCGTGTCTCCCGATACGGTCGGCCAGGTCACCGAGGCCGGCGCCAACGCCCTCGTTGCCGGCTCCGCAGTCTTCAAGGGCGGCACGGAAGAGGCCTACAAGGCCAACATCGACGCCATCCGCACCAACGGCCTCGCGGCGCTGGGCAAGGCGGCTTGAAGCCTCCTCTCCGCGTCATCCCGGCCGGAGCGCAGCGGAGAGACGGGATCTATTGCCCCTCTCCGCGCAGTACGCCGGGTGTCGGTGCGCACCGCCCCTGGATTGCTTCGCTCCGCTCGCAATGACGCTAACTATTTGATTACAAATAGAACTGGCGTCATTGCGAGGAGGCCGACAGGCCGACGCGGCAATCCATTGGGCGTCGCGACAAGGTAGCCCATCGTGGATTTTCGCACGGTATGACGAGCACCAGCCCCCTCACCGCCTCCGCCCATGCAGGATCATCGCCGCGACGGCAGACGAGATCGTCGCGGCGGAGTAGAACCAGATGCCCGGCAGGGTGACGGCGGCGGCAAGGCCGCTCGTTTTCGCCGCGACGATGGCGAGCGCCACCACCATCACGTCCATCATCGACCATTTGGAAACGGCCGACAGCGCTCCGAGCCGCTTGGCCGACGAGCCGCCGACGGCGACGAGAAAGAGCAACAGCAGCTTCAGCGCCGGGAAGGCGATGGAGAACGCCCCAATAATCACGGCAAGAAACGTGTCGCCTTCGCGATAGAGCGTCTCGACGATCTCGATCAGCGTCGGCGTTTCCTCGAAGAAGTAGAGCGTCTCGAACCGCACCAGCGGCAGCGTCAGGCCAAGGCCGAAGGAAAACCCGGCGACATAGAGAAGGACGGCGAGGATGAGGCGCATGGGCAGATGGCGTCCGGTCGTCTCCGGCCCGGCCGGATGATCCGGGCACCACTCCCTCCTAGATGTGCCGAACGGGCAACGAACGCAACCGCGCCCGGCGCCGCCCTTTCCGGCCTTGCCAGAATGCGGCCCCCATGGGACACAGGCGAAGCATTCCAAAAGCCGCAAAGGTCGCCAAAAAAATGTCCACCGGCACCCACGAATACGCCGCCGATCCGCGCAATGCGGACATCCTGATTTCGCTGAACGGCCGGCTGGTGCCGCGGGCCGAGGCGGTCGTCTCGGTGTTCGATTCCGGCTTCATCCTCGGCGACGGCGTCTGGGAGGGATTGCGGGTCGTCGACGGCGGCATCGCGTTCCTCGATGAGCATCTCGACCGGCTCTTCGAGGGCGCCAAGGCGCTCGACATGGAGATCGGCCTTTCCCGCGACGAGCTGACGGCGCGGCTCTATGAGTGCCTGGAAGCCAACGGCATGACCGACCACGTCCATATCCGTCTGATGGTGACCCGCGGAGAAAAGGCAACGCCCTACCAGGACCCGCGCATCACCATCGGCCCGCCGACCGTCGTCATCATCCCGGAATACAAGGAGCCGACGCCGGAGGTCACGAAGAACGGCGTGCGGCTCTTCACCGTCCATGTGCGGCGCACCGCGCCCGACATGCAGGACCAGAAGATCAACTCTCATTCCAAGCTGAACTGCATCCAGGCCTGCATCCAGGCGACCAAGGCCGGCGCCGACGAGGGCCTGATGCTCGACCCGGACGGCTGCGTCGCCACCTGCAACTCCACCCACTTCTTCATCGTCAGGAAAGGCGAGCTCTGGACCTCCGACGGCACCTACTGCCTCGGCGGCATCACCCGCGGCAACGTCCTCACCGTTTCCCGCAACGCCGGCATCCCGACCTTCGAAAAGCGCTTTTCCCTGGTCGACGTCTACGGCGCCGACGAGGCTTTTGTGACCGGCACCTTCGCCGGCCTCGTCCCGGTCGTGGAGGTCGATGGCAGGACCATCGGCGACGGCAAAAGGGCCGACGACGGCGACGCCGCCGGCCCGGTCACCCGCCGCCTCCGGACCCTCTACAAGGACTATGCCCGTGCCAGCGCCAAGCGGGCGAGCTGACGCGGCAGCGGAGGCACAGCGCCCGCCGCGCCTGTCGGTGCGCGGGCTGAAAACCCATACCGCGACCGTGGAGCGGCTGGACGTGGCCGCCGGCGAGATCGTCGCCCTCACCGGCCCCTCCGGTTCCGGAAAGAGCCTCATCCTGCGCGCCATCGCCGACCTCGACCCCGCCCCCGGCACCGTCCTCCTCGACGGCACCGACCGCAACGCGATGCCGGCGCCCGACTGGCGCCGCAAGGTCGGCTATCTGGCGGCGGAGACCGGCTGGTGGGCGGAGCGGGTCGGCGCGCATTTTGCCGACCGCGCGGCCACCGCACCGCTCGTTGCAAGGCTTGGCTTCGATGACGGCGTCTGGGACTGGGAAATCGCCCGACTCTCCACCGGCGAAAAGCAGCGCCTCGGCTTTGCCCGGCTGCTGGCCGGCGCGCCTCAGGTGCTGCTCCTCGACGAGCCCACCGGGGCGCTCGACCCGGAGGCGACGACAAGCGTCGAGGCCCTGATCGAAGAGCGCCTTGCCGATGGCGTCGCGATCATCCTCGTCACCCACGATGCCGACCAGGCCGCCCGCCTCGCCCGGCGCCACGTCACCATCCAGGGCGGCCGGGTGGCGGACGCGGGAGGCACGCCATGAGCGACTACGTCCAGCTCACCTACGGCCATGTGGCGATGGCCGCGATCTTCCTCTGCCTCAACGGCGCGATCTCCATCGCCCTCGGCCTCGGCCTCGCCAAAAAACTCGCCATCTCGGCCGTGCGCATGGCGATCCAGCTCGTCCTCGTCGGGCTCATCCTCAAAACCCTCTTCGACATCTCCTCGCCCTGGCTGACGCTGGCCGTTGCCCTGATCATGGGCGCGGTCGCCGGCCGCGAGGTGCTGTCGCGCCAGGAAACGCCGGTCGCCGGCCTCTGGGGCTACGGCATCGGCACCGGCGCCATGGTGCTTTCCGGCGGCATCGTCCTCATCTTCGCCCTCACCCTGCAGATCGACGCCGACCCCTGGTATTCCCCGCGCTACGCCCTGCCCCTCTTCGGCATGATCCTCGGCAACGCCATGACCGGCGTCGCCCTCGGCCTTGAGACGTTGACCCGGGCCGCCCGGCGCGAACGCCCGGCGATCGAGGCGCGCCTGGCGCTGGGTGCGACCCGCTGGGAGGCGCTGCGCCCCTTCACCCGCCAGGCGCTCGCCACCGGCTTCATGCCCTCGATCAACGCCATGGCCGCCACCGGCGTCGTCTCCCTGCCGGGCATGATGACCGGCCAGATCCTTGCCGGCATTGCGCCGACCGAGGCGGTGAAATACCAGTTGATGATCATGTTCCTGATCGCCGGCTCCACCGGCATGGGCGTGCTCCTGTCGGTGCTGATCTCCACCTGGCGCCTCACCGACACCCGCCACCGCCTGCGCCTCGACCGGCTCACCCGCTCGACCTGAGACCCGCCATGCCCGAGAACACCGATACGCCCGTCCGCATTGCCCCAATTCGCATCGCCATGTGGTCCGGCCCGCGCAACATCTCGACAGCTATGATGCGCTCCTTCGAGAACCGGCCGGACACCGCCGTCGTCGACGAGCCGTTCTACGCCGCCTATCTGCAGATGACCGGCATCGACCACCCGATGACCCCGGAGATCATCGAAGCCGGCGAGACCGACTGGACAAAGGTCGTCGAGTTCCTCCTCGGCCCGGTGCCCGGAAGCTGTCCGGTGTTCTACCAGAAGCAGATGACCCACCACATGATCGAGGGGGTCGGGCGCGACTGGCTGGACGACGTCGTCAACGTCTTCCTCATCCGCCGGCCGGAGAACGTGCTCGCCTCCTACAGCGCCAAGCGCGAGGAGGTGACGCTCCGCGACATCGGCTTTCAGGAACAGGCGGACATTTTTGACGAGGTCGCCGACAGGCTCGGCAAAGCCCCGCCGGTGATCGACGCCGCCGACGTCCTCGCCGACCCGCGCGCGGCCCTCACCCGCCTCTGCGAGGTCGTCGGCATCCCGTTCTCCGAGAACATGCTCACCTGGCCCGCCGGCCGCCGCGCCAGCGACGGTGTCTGGGCGCCCCACTGGTACGGTGCCGTGGAAAAATCGACGGGTTTTTCACCGCCCTCAAAGGCGGTCGCCTATGAGGAGCTTAGCGAAGACCTCAAACCCATCTGCGACGATGCACGACCACTCTATGAGAAGCTGGCGCGACATCGGATCATGGGGGAAACAGCCAAAGATTGAGGTATCATGCGATCCTCTTTGAACTATTCAATGAGGACGAATTCACGCGGAATCTGGACGCGATGTCCGCAGGTATCGGACCAGTTTCCGCTGAGCATGTCGAACGAATCGGCGTCACCGCTCGTCGTCTCAATAAAGACTTGGTATTTTACCGAAACAAGCTTCCAAGCCTTTCCAGAAAAAACAAAATACCAAGGCGGCTCAAAATAGGTCAAATCAGCAAAATGAATCGATGACGCGAATTCACAACAATCGCTATTTACTCGAAAAAACTGATCAATATCTTCGTATGGAATTGTCCTTTTAATATCCTCTCTTCCGGATCTGTATCTGGCTGTAAACGGACGGACGTCATGGCCGATATATTCGGAGCTTTGAATCAGATTTCTGAAGATTTCATGCTTGGACAAAAAGCGTCCTTCCTTCCAGCAGAACCCTTGCGCGTTCAACGTTGCCCACACCGAAAGACCGATGACGGCGAATGCGGCTATGGAACCGCCAATCACCCAGGCTGCGATGGTCTCGCTTTTCACTATGAAGAGCCCCCGGATCAATCAAACGCGACAGGGCGTAAACAACATCAACCCGAGTCCTTGGCAGACATCGGGACTCCCCGGGCACCACAGCGATAGCGCTTTTTGACATCCGGTTGGTATACGCAGGATAAACAGTACAGCCGACGCGTGCAATCACCTCGCCGCGATCAAGCAGCGGGCGCGTCATTGCATCCTGGAGGGCGGGGAGAAAACGGGGCCTTGAGGCGTTTTGTGGCGGCGCGGCCTAATAGGCCGCGCGCTGGCCGGCGATCTCGTCGAGGACGTCCTGCTCGGCCGCTTCCTCGGCGTGGCGCTCGCGCTCCTGGTCGCGCTCGTGCAGCAGCTCGACCTTCTTCAGCTCTTCCACGGCCTTGGCCATCTCGTCCTGGGCGTGTTCGAGCTGCGGCCTCAGATCCTCGACCGAGGCCATCAAATTGTCGCGCCTGGTGCGCGCCGCCTTGGCGAAGGTCGGATAGGCGAAATGGGTCACATCGGTGATGCCGACGCGCTCCTGCTCTGAGACTATCTGCTGGTCGAGCTCGTTCGCCATGCGCTCGAACTCGGCCATCATGGATTCGATCTGGGCCACCTGGCGGCGCTTCTCATCAAGCTGGAAGCGCTTCAGACGGATGAAATTTTCACGCGGCTTCATTACTCGTTACTCCCCGAGTTGGGGGCAGAATAGGTCGAATACATTTCCAAAAGGTTGGCAAGTTCGGAAAAACCGTCCGCAAAGGCCGACGCCTCGTCCTTGCCCTGGGACAGGAACGCCTCCATCGGCTCGTTGAGCCGGATCGCCTCGTCGACGGTGGCATCGGACCCGGAGCGATAGGCGCCGAGCCGGATCAGCTCCTCCATGTCGGCAAAGACGGACATCAGCCGCTTCGCCTCGCGGATCGCCGGGCGGAACTCCTCCGGCGTCGCCTTCGGCAGCGTCCGCGACACGGATTTGAGGACGTTGATCGCCGGATAGCGGCCGCGCTCGGCGATGCTGCGCTCCATGACGATATGGCCGTCGAGGATGCCGCGCACCGCGTCGGCGATCGGCTCATTATGGTTGTCGCCTTCCACCAGCACCGTAAAGAGCCCGGTGACGGTGCCAGAGCCGCGCCGCCCCGGTCCTGCCCGTTCAAGGAGCCGCGGCAGTTCGGAAAAGACGGTCGGCGTATAGCCCTTGGAGGTCGGCGGCTCGCCGGCGGCAAGACCGATCTCGCGCTGGGCCTGGGCGAAACGGGTGACAGAGTCCATAAGACAGAGGACGTCCTTGCCCTCGTCGCGGAAGAACTCCGACATGGTGAGGGTCAGATACGCCGCCTGCCGGCGCATCAGGGCGGATTCGTCGGACGTGGCGACGACGACGACGGAGCGCGCGATGCCCTCCTCGCCGAGATCGTCCTCCAAAAACTCCTGCACCTCGCGGCCGCGCTCGCCGATGAGGCCGATCACCGAGACGTCGGCGGCGGTGTTGCGTGCCAGCATGGACAGGAGCACCGACTTGCCGACGCCGCTGCCGGCAAAGACGCCCATGCGCTGGCCGCGGCAGCAGGTAACGAAGGTATTGAGCGCCCTGACGCCGAGATCGATCGCGGCGCCGACCCGGGCCCGGTCGTGGGCCGGCGGCGGCGGCGCCCTCAACGGCCGCGCTTCCTCGCCCTGGCCGATCGGCCCCTTGCCGTCGATCGGCTCGCCGAAGGCATTGACCACCCGGCCGAGCCAGGCCGTCGACGGCAGCACGGAGGACTCCGCCGACATGATGATCGCCCGGCAGCCCATGCGCACGCCTTCCAGCCGCCCGAACGGCAGGCACAGGGCCCGCTCGCCGCGGAACCCGACCACTTCGCACTGCATAGCACCGCCGGCGGTCTCGATCGCCAGCCGGGCGCCGACGCCCATCTGGTGCAGCGGGCCGGCGACCTCGACCAGGAGCCCCTGCACGCCCACCACGCGGCCGAATATCTCGACCGGGCGAAGTGATTCGATCTGTCCGATGAGGGAGTCCACGAATCGCTCACATCTTGTTTAGAAGCCCGTGATGGTAACCCTTCGTTTACGGGTTTCGTCAAACATCGTTTTCGAAGGCTTAAGGTGCCGGTCTCCGTTGATGGTAAATGCCGTCCGGAGAGCGTGAGTCCGATGAATCACTTAGGAGAATTTCTTAAACCGGATTCTGCCAACAGATACGGTGGATTCCGGCTTTTGAATCAGGAAGATGAAGTTAATTCTCCACGCAAGGTATGAATGCTCTTCCACTGCGAATCAGTTTTTGTTAACCATTGACGTGTAGCGTTTCGAAATGGGGTTAACGAGGACTTTCGGGTCGGTCGCGCTGCGCCTTCGGCACCGCATCCGGCAACTGAGAATGAGGATTATGGCATGCGAGTACTGCTGATCGAAGACGACGGCGCTACCGCCCAGAGCATCGAGTTGATGCTCAAATCGGAGAGTTTCAACGTCTATACGACCGACCTGGGCGAGGAAGGCATAGATCTCGGGAAAATCTACGATTACGACATCATTCTTCTCGATCTCAATCTGCCGGACATGTCGGGCTACGAGGTGCTGCGCACCCTTCGCGTGTCCAAGGTCAAGACGCCGATCCTGATCCTGTCCGGTCTGGCCGGCATCGAGGATAAGGTCCGCGGCCTCGGCTTCGGCGCCGACGACTACATGACCAAGCCGTTCCACAAGGACGAGCTGGTCGCCCGCATCCACGCCATCGTCCGCCGCTCCAAGGGCCATGCCCAGTCGGTCATCACCACCGGCGACCTGCGCGTCAACCTCGACACCAAGACGGTCGAGGTCAACGGCCAGCGCGTCCACCTGACCGGCAAGGAATACCAGATGCTGGAGCTGCTCTCCCTCAGGAAGGGCACCACCCTGACCAAGGAGATGTTCCTCAACCATCTCTATGGCGGCATGGATGAGCCGGAGCTGAAGATCATCGACGTCTTCATCTGCAAGCTGCGCAAGAAGCTGGCGGCAGCAACCGGCGGCAAGAATTACATCGAGACGGTCTGGGGCCGCGGCTACGTGCTGCGCGAGCCGGACGAGGACAGCATCCTGGAAAGCGCCTGATCCGTTCCCGACCCTCGCTTCGCGACGACCCAAGAACCCCGCCCCCCTCCCGGCGGGGTTTTTGCTTTTCCAACACCACCCCCCTTCCGCCGGATCGCCATCGCGCACCGTCACGCCGGCGTGGCGCCAAAAGAAAACCGCCGGACCGTCTTTCTGACGATCCGGCGGTATGTCGTTTCGAACGATCCTGCGGCGGGTGCCGTCAGCGCGCGGTGACGCCGCCGCCGGCAATCGCCGCAAAGCGCGGCGTGGCAAGACCACCGGCCGGCGACGCCTTGCTGTTGACGGCATAGAGACCGCGCTTGTCCTGCACCGGATGGAAGACGTCAGTCAGGCCGACCACGGTCTCGGCCGCGCCGAGCACCAGGAAGCCGTCGGATGCCATCTGCGCCTGGACCCGCTTCAGAACGTCGACCTTGGTCGGATGGTCGAAATAGATCAGCACGTTGCGGCAGAACACGATGTCGAACTGGCCGAGACCCCTGAGGCTCTCCAGGAGATTCAGCTTGCGCCACTGCACCATCGAGCGCAGCTCCGGCGCGATCTGCCACATGTCGCCCTTCTGCGTGAAGAACTTCATCAGCATCTGGATCGGCATGCCGCGCTGCACCTCGAACTGGGTGTAGAGGCCCGACTTGGCCTTGTCCAACACGTCGTTGGAAAGGTCCGTGCCGATGATCTCGATGCGCCAGCCGGCCAGCCGCGAGGCCATTTCCTTCAGGTTCATGGCGATCGAATAGGGCTCCTGGCCGGTCGAAGCCGCCGCGCACCAGATCCTGAGCCGCTTGCTGTCGGCGCGTGCGCGCAGCATGTGCGGCATCATCGTTTCGGTGAAGTGCTGGAACGGCGTCTTGTCGCGGAAGAAGAAGGATTCGTTGGTCGTCATCGCCTCGACGACCGTTTCCTCCAGTTGCCGCGCCCCCGGCCGGCGCAGCGCGGTGACGAGCTGGCCGATCGATTCCAGGCCGTTCTTGCGGGCGACCGGCAACAGGCGGTTTTCCACCAGGTACTGTTTTTCGTCGGCCAGCACCAGGCCCGAGCGGCTCTTCACGAAGCCGCGGATGAACTCGTATTCTTGCGGCGTCACAGGCGCTGACCTCCAAGGATCCGGGTAACTTTCGGCCCGATCTGGTCGAGCGGCAGGACTTCCGAGCACTCGCCGGTATGGGCGGCGGCCCCGGGCATGCCCCAGACCACGCTGGAGGCTTCGTCCTGCGCGATGATGCTCCCGCCGGCGCGGGCGATGGTGCGGGTGCCGTTCTCGCCGTCATTGCCCATGCCGGTCAGGACCAGGGCCAGCGTCGCGGAGCCATAGGCCTTGGCGACACTGTCGAACAGCGGATCGACGGCCGGCTTGCAGAAATTGACCGGCGGTCCGTCGTTGAGGCGGATGACGACGTCGGCGCCGGATTTCTCCACCGTCATGTGCTTGCCGCCGGGCGCAACATAGATGGTGCCGGGCTTCACCACCTCGCCCTCCTGACCCTCATGGGCCGGGCGGCCTGCGACCTTGGCCATGTGCTCGGCGAGAATGGCGGTGAAGGTCGGCGGCATGTGCTGGGTGACCAGCACCGGCACCCTGTCGATGGCCCGGCCGATCTGGCCGAACAGGACCGCGAGCGCCTGCGGCCCGCCGGTCGACGTGCCGATGGTCAGCACCCGCGGCATCTGCGGCGAATAGGACCTGAGCTTGATGCCGGCCATGCTGCGGCCGCCGACGGGAGCCGGCGCGGCCGCACCATGCGGACGTGCGCCCGGCTGCGGCGCGGCTGTCGCGCGACCCATCGGCCGGGTCGATCCGAGGCCGCCACCGGGACGTTCGGCGGCAAAGGACCGCCCGCCGGCGGGCCG
>NZ_NPEV01000056.1 GCF_003258835.1 Rhodobium orientis
CATCTGCGACCTCTTCGACCCCGAAGAATGCTTCAACTTCCTCAAAGCGTCAGGATATGTCGCAGATTAAACGCAAAACGCTCTAAAGTACGTTGCGTGTTTCAGGAAAAACGCAACGTGCTTTAGGCCAAAACGAAAACGGCGCCGGACGAGAGGTCCGGCGCCGCAAATAAGTTGGCGAAGAAATTCCTTGCCGCGTCTGCGCGAGAGTGCGCGCAGGCGTTTGCGAGGACTCAGGCCTCGGAGACGGCGCCTTCGGCAGAATCGGCCTTGGCCTCGCCGCCGTCCGACTTCGCCTCGGCGCCCTTGGCGTCATCGCCGCCGCCGTCTGCGCCATCCTCGGCCTTGGTCTTGCGGCTGCCGCGTCCGCGCGTGCCGCGCACCCGGCGCTTCGGCTTCGGCGCGTCATCGCCGGCCTCGGCGGACTTGGCCTCTTCGGCCTTGGCCTCGACGCCCTTGTCCGCATCGGCGTTCTCTCCGCCGGTCGGGGCCTCCTCGGCCGTTGCCGGCGCCTCGGAAGCGGCATCGTCGCCGGTAGCGCCCTTAGACGGCTTGGAACCGTTGCCGCCCTTGGTGTTGACGCCGGGCATGGCATCGACGAAGGGCTGCGGGGCGTCGGCGGCCATCACCTGGTTCGACTGGCCGGAACCGTTGTTGCCGCCGCCGCTGCCGGCGTCGGCACCATTGCCCTGGTTTCCCTGGTAGGGCTGGTCATTGTCGCGCTGGGGGCTGTTGGCGCCCTGCGCCGCGGCAATGATCCGGAAATAGTGCTCGGCGTGTTGCAGGTAATTCTCCGCCATCACGCGGTCGCCTGCGGATTGTGCATCGCGGGCGAGCTGGACGTATTTTTCCGCGACATGCATGGCCGATCCGCGGATTTTCACATCGGGACCGTTCGATTCGTAGGACCGCGTCAGCGGATTCGGACCCTTGCGGGTCCGGCCGCGAACGCGCTTGTTCTGATTGTTTTGCCTCATTACGCCGTAGTCTCTTTCGGAAAAAGGTGCTGAGAGTCCCTCAACGCGACCGGGCTTGGGAACCTCGGTCCAGGATAAGAGATCGCCCGTCCGAAATGGGCCGAGATCCGATCAATCGAAAAACCGAAAGTCCGACCGAAATCCCTCGCGTTCTGCTCCCTGCAACCGCCAGTTACGAACGGTCGTTG
Organism: Rhodobium orientis; assembly: GCF_003258835.1. Taxonomy (GTDB): domain Bacteria; phylum Pseudomonadota; class Alphaproteobacteria; order Rhizobiales; family Rhodobiaceae; genus Rhodobium; species Rhodobium orientis. The sequence continues at coordinate 1,166 of NZ_NPEV01000056.1, forward strand.
GACCACGCAGTCAAGGTCAAGATCGAAGTTCGGTTGTCGGCATGAGCCCCTGATACCCGTTTCCCGAAACGTTTGCGCTGCGAAAATTGTGCTGCGCCGGGGCCTCATGCAGTGCTTCGGCGAGGTGAACCTAGCCGGTCCGCCTGAATTTTCCAAGCGCTAATTTCCGTTTTGCTGAATGCCTGCGGTTCTTTTGCCGCAATCGGGGTGCTGCGCTGCGACAACCCGGTCATGTCCGGCAAGGTCACGATGGACGAACAGTCCGTCGAGACCCGCTTGCGCGAAAAGCGCCGCAACGTCCGCGGCCTGGCCTGAACCGATCTCCACGAACAGCCTGCCGCCAGGGGTAAGCAGCCGCGACGCGTCGGCGGCGATCGCACGATAGGCGTCGAGCCCGTCGGCACCGCCGTCAAGGGCGCGGGACGGATCGTGATCCCGCACTTCCCGGTCGAGCCCGGCGATCTCGCCGCTGGCGATATAGGGCGGGTTGGAGACGACGAGGTCCAAACCGGGGACAAGCGCATCGCCGTAGTTCATGGCGGCAAAGGCCGCGCGGTCGCCGACGCCCGCCGCATCCGCGTTCCGGCGCGCCATCGCCAGCGCGCCCACCGACACGTCCGTGCCGACGCCCATGGCTTGCGGGCATTCGGACAGGAGGGTGACGAGGAGGGCGCCGGTGCCGGTGCCGAGATCGGCGATCCGGAGCGGGTCCGCGCGGCGCGCCACCTCATCAAGGAAGCCGAGCGCCGCCTCCACCACGGTCTCCGTATCGGGCCGCGGCTCCAGTGTGTCCGGCGACAGCCTGAACGCATGGCCCCAGAACTCCCGCGTGCCGAGGATGCGTCCGACCGGCTCGCGCGCCGCGCGCCGAGAGATCAATTCCTCGATCCGTGTGCATTCCGCACGCGTGACGGGGCGGTCGGCCTCCAGCGCCAGCCGCAGCGGCGGGGTGTCGAGGGCAGCGCCGACGAGGAGCCGCGCGTCCGTTTCCGCCTCCGCGATGCCCGCCTCGGTCAGCCGGTCCCGGACCTGCCGCAGCAGGGGACCGAGACGGACCGGCCCGTCAGGCATCTTCTTCAACGGCCGCCAGCAGCGTTGCCTGGTGATCGGTGATGAGCGCGTCGATCAGCTCGTCGAGCCCCTCGCCGATGAGAATTTCGTTGAGCTTGTAGAGGGTGAGGCCGATGCGGTGATCGGTCACCCGGCCTTGCGGGAAATTGTAGGTGCGGATGCGCTCCGAGCGGTCGCCGGAGCCGACCTGGACGCGCCGCGCTTCGGCGCGCTCGTCGGCCGCCTTCTGGCGTTCCATGTCGAACAGGCGCGTGCGCAGGATTTCCATTGCCCGGGCCCGGTTCTGGTGCTGCGACTTTTCCGCCTGGACGACGACGATGCCGGTCGGGATGTGGGTGATGCGGACCGCGGAGTCCGTCGTGTTGACGTGCTGGCCGCCGGCGCCGGAGGCGCGCATGGTGTCGATGCGGATATCCTCGTTGCGGATCTCGATGTCGACGTCTTCCGCCTTCGGCAGCACCGCGACGGTTGCGGCAGAGGTATGGATGCGCCCGCCCGATTCCGTTGCCGGCACCCGCTGCACCCGGTGCACGCCCGATTCGAACTTCAGCCGGGCAAAGACGCCCGCCCCGGTGATCGTCGCGATGATTTCCTTGTAGCCGCCGACCTCTCCCTCGGTCGCCGACATTTCCTCCACCTTCCAGCCGCGCAGCGCCGCATAGCGCTCGTACATGCGATAGAGATCGCCGGCGAACAGCGCCGCCTCGTCGCCGCCGGTGCCGGCGCGCACCTCGATGATGACGTTCTTGTCGTCGGCCACGTCCTTCGGCAGCAGCGCGAATTGAATCTCCTGCAAGAGCCGCTCGACCGTTTCTTCCAGCTCCGGGCGCTCCGCCTCGGCGAGTTCGCGCATTTCGGCGTCGGTTTCGCCGTCGGCGAGGAGTTCGTCGAGGCCGGAAAGATCGGCGCGCGCCGCCTCCAGCGCCCGGATCTTTTCAACGACCGGCTGCATCTCCGCATATTCCCGCGACAGCCGGACATAGGTTTCCGGGTCGGGGTTCTCCGCCATCGCGTGTTCCAGGCCGTTGAAGCGGGTCGTGAGACTGTCGAGTTTTTCTTGTGCGAGCATTCTTTTTGTCCGGATGAATCGGCACCGGCACCGCCGTGCCCGTGCGGGGTCCAGCGCCTGATGCGCTAGACGGGAATATTCTGGTCGTCGGCGTAGCTTTTCAGGAACAGGCGCAGGTCGCCGTCCCAGCGTCCGGCCTCCAGCCGCGGCAGCAGGCGCGCCCGCAATTCGTTCGCCTTCAGCTTGCGCAGCATCGCCTTGACCGGCCCGATCGCCGACGGCGACATGGAAAGCGTGCGGTAGCCGAGCGCGATCAGCGCCATCGCCTCCAGCGGCCGCCCGGCCATCTCGCCGCAGATGCTGAGCGGCACGTCAGCAACGGCGGCCCGGTCGACGATGGTCTTCAGGACCCGCAGGAACGGTGCCGACATGGCATCGTAGCGCTCCGCCACCCGCGGGTTGCCGCGGTCGGTGGCGGTGAGGAAATGGAACAGGTCGTTGGAGCCGACCGAGGCGAAATCGACGATACGGAACAGCTCATCGAGCTCGAACAGCAGCGAGGGCACCTCGATCATGGTGCCGAGCTTGATCTCGGCGGGAATGTCGTGGCCGTGCTTCTGCAGGTGCAGCTTGTCGCGCTCCAGGATGGCGCGGGCCTGCTCGAATTCGCCGGTCTCCGTGACCATCGGGAACATCAGCCGGAGCCGCCGGCCCGCCGAGGCGCGCAGCAATGCCCGCTGCTGGGTGCGCAGGAGCGCCGGCCGGTCGAGGCCGAGGCGCACGGCGCGCCAGCCCATCGCCGGGTTTTCCTCCTGCACGGCGCGCAGGTAAGGCAGCACCTTGTCGCCGCCGATGTCGAGGGTGCGAAACACCACCGGCCGCTCGCCAGCGGCCGAAATGACGCTTTCATAGAGCCCCGTCTGCTCGCGCATGCGCGGAAAGGTCTGGGCGACCATGAACGGGATCTCGGTGCGGAAGAGCCCGATGCCGGCAGCCCCCGCCTCTTCCAGATGCGGCAGGTCGACGGTCAGGCCCGCATTCAGCATCAGCGAGATTTCCTCGCCGTCGAGGGTAACCGACGGGCGGTGCCGCAGCCGCTTGTACTGGGCCTGGCGCCGCGCCCGGAAGCGCACCTTTTCCGCATAGGCGTTCTGGACGTCCGTCGGCGGCCGCAACTGGACGATGCCGGAGCCGCCGTCGGCGATGATGGAATCGCCCGATTCGCACAGCGACGTGACACCGGCGACCTGGCCGACGGCCGGAATGCCGAGCGCGCGGGCGATGATGGTGGCGTGGCTGGTCGGTCCCGCCTCTTCGAAGACGAGACCGCGCACCCGGTCGCGCTCATAGTCGAGGAGTTCGGCCGCCCCCATGTTGCGGGCAACGATGATCGCGTCCTTCGGCAGGTCCTTGGCCGAGATGGACAGCGGCACTCCGACCAGCTCCCGCAGCAGGCGGTTGGTCAGGTCGTCGATGTCGTGCAGCCGCTCGCGCAAATAAGGGTCGGTCTGGCGCATCATCCGCGCGCGGGTGTCGTTCTGGACCTTTTCCACCGCCGCCTCGGCGGTCAGGCCGTTGCCGATCGCCTCCTCGATCCGCCGCACCCAGCCGCGGTCGTTGGCGAACATGCGGTAGGCTTCCAGCACGTCCCGGTGCTCGCCGTGATGGGCGACGTCGCGGCTTGCCAGCATCCGGTCGAGCGACAGCCGCAGCTTGTCGACGGCGGCTTCCAGCCGGTCGAGCTCGGTGTTGGCGTCCTCGGCGATGAGGTTGGTGACGACCACCCGCGGCTCGTGCAGCACGACTTTGCCGAGGCCGACGCCGTCGGCCAGCGGCTGGCCCTCGATCTGCATGGTCCGACGCGCATCGAGCTGGTTCGCCTGGGGGAACATCGCCCCCGGCTCGCGCGCCGCGACCATTTCGGCGATCACCATCGCCGTCGTCTGCAGGGCCTCGATTTCCTCGTCGGTATAGGTGCGCTTGGCCCGGTTCTGGACGACCAGGACGCCGAGCGTCTGGCCGGCCCGCAGCACCGGCACGCCGAGGAAGGAGTGGTAGATCTCCTCGCCCGTCTCCGGCTTGTAGGCAAAGGAGGGATGGGTGCTGGCGTCGGTCAGGTTGAGCGGCTCGGCCTCGGCCGCGATCAGGCCGACGAGGCCCTCGCCGAGCCTCAGGCTGGTGCGGTGGACGGCGGTCCGGTTGAGGCCTTCGGTGGCGAACAGCTCGAGCTGCCGGTCGGCCCGAAGCAGATAGATCGAGCAGACTTCCGCCACCATGTTGGCAGCGATCAGCACCACGATTTTGTCGAGCCGTTCCTGAGGACTGATCTCCTCGGCCATCACCTCACGAAGACGGCGGAGCAACAGTCTCGGTCCGGCGAGCGTCCTGCGCATCGCCTCGGTGTCTCCGTGCCGCGGCCGGCAGGATCAAGGATATCGATTGCCGGAAAAGAACGACGGGTCGCCAGCCGCGCGTTGTTACTGTTTGTCGAGTCCGTATACCGAATGCAAAGTCCGCACCGCAAGTTCGGTATAGGCTTGGTCGATCAATACGGAAATCTTAATTTCCGAGGTGGAGATCGCGAGAATATTGATGTTTCGGTCCGCAAGAGCCTGGAACGCGCGGGCCGCAACGCCGGCGTGCGAGCGCATGCCGACACCGACGACGGAGACCTTGACCACGTCGCGCACGCCCTCGATCTCGGTATAGGTGAGGGTGTTGCGGGCCGATTCGATGACCTGCTTGGCCTGGTCGTAGCTGGCGTCGGGCACCGTGAAGGTGATGTCGGTGGTCGAGCCGTCGGGCGAGACATTCTGCACGATCATGTCGACATTGATATGCGCGTCGGCCAGCCGCACGAAGACGTCGGCGGCAACGCCCGGCTTGTCGGCGACGCCGCGGATCGATATCTGCGCCTCTTCCTTGGAATAGGCGATTCCGGTGACGACCTGCTGTTCCACGATTTCGTCCTCGTCGCAGATAAGGGTTCCGTGTGGCAATCCGTTGGCGCCGTCCCTGACCGATGCCGGATCCTCGAAGCTGGAGCGCACCATCACCCGAACGCCCTTGACCATGGCCAGCTCGACCGAGCGCACCTGCAGCACCTTGGCGCCGAGCGAGGCCATTTCCAGCATCTCCTCAAAGGAGACTTTTTCAAGCCGCCGCGCCCGGGCGACGATCCTGGGATCGGTGGTGTAGACGCCGTCGACGTCGGTGTAGATGTCGCAGCGGTCGGCGTCGATCGCCGCGGCGATCGCCACCGCGCTGGTGTCGGAGCCGCCGCGTCCCAGTGTCGCGATGCGGTTGTCCGGCGAGATGCCCTGGAAGCCGGCGACGACCGCGACCTGATTCTGTTCCAGCCGTTCGATCAGCCGTGCGCCGTCGATGTCGACGATGCGCGCCACGCTGTGCGCCTCGTCGGTCCTGATCGGGATCTGCCAGCCCTGCCAGGAGCGGGCATCGACGCCCATCGCCTGCAGCACCAGGGCGAGCAGCCCGGACGAGACCTGTTCGCCGGAGGCGACCACCGCGTCGTATTCGCGGGCATCGTGCAGCGGCGAGGCCTCGCGGGCGAGCGCGACCAGCTTGTTGGTCTCGCCGGCCATGGCCGAGACGACGACGGCGACCTGGTGGCCTGCGTCGACCTCGCGCTTGACGTGGCGCGCCACGTTGCGAATACGATCGATATCGGCGACGGAGGTGCCGCCAAATTTCATCACCAGCCGGGCCATGGGGCGAAACTCGTGTCCGGATTGCCTCGGATTGACGGGGGGCACGACTGGGCCGCGCCGGATCGGCGCATCAATACAGAGAACGCGCCGACATCGCAACGGCGACATCTGCGGCCCGACATCTGCGCCTTGACATCTGCGCCTTGACATCCGCGCGCGTCGGCCCGAACTACCCGGCGTAGGATCAGCCACTTTCGGAGACCCGCCATGACCGCAGCCGCCCCGGACAAAAACACGGGTGCCAAGAACACGGCCGAGACCCCCATTGCCGAAACGGGGACAGTCGACGCCGACGAGGTCGCGCGGTTCTCCGCCATGGCCGACGCCTGGTGGGACCCGACCGGCAAGTTCCGGCCGCTGCACAAGATCAACCCGGTGCGGCTCGCCTATATCCGCGACACGGTGACCCGGCAGTTGCGCCGCGATGCCAAGGCAGACAAGCCCCTGAAGGGCCTGAAGCTTCTCGACATCGGCTGCGGCGGCGGGCTGCTTTCCGAACCGATGACGCGGCTTGGCGCCACCGTCGTCGGCGCCGATCCCTCCCGCAACAACATCGAGACCGCGCGGCTTCACGCCGAGCGCAGCGGGCTCGCCATCGATTATCGGCAGACGACGGCGGAAGACATCGCCGCGGGCGGCGAAAAATTCGACGTCATCCTCAACATGGAAGTCGTCGAGCACGTCGCCGACGTCGATCTTTTCCTGAGGACCTGCTCGGACCTATTGAAGCCGGGCGGCATCATGACGGTCGCCACCCTCAACCGGACGCTCAAGGCCTACGCGCTCGCCATCGTCGGCGCGGAATACATCCTGCGCTGGCTGCCGCGCGGCACCCACCAATGGGACAAGTTCTTGAAGCCGGCGGAGCTGGAGGCTTCGCTTCAGGCCGCCGGGCTCGACGTCATCGACCGTTCCGGCATCGTCTTCGATCCCCTGCGCGACCAGTGGAACGCCTCGCCCGACATGAGCGTCAACTACATGCTGGCAACCCAAAAGCCGATGGAATAGGCGGCGGCGCGACCGGCGCGGCCGGTCAGTTGTGCTCTTCCGGCAGCCTCGGCAGCGGCAGAACGTCGATGCCCTCTTCCAGAAGCTCCGCGGCGTCCTCCAGGGTCGCCTCGCCATAGATGCCGCGCTTTTCCTCGTCGCCGAAATGCATCGCCCGGGCGACCTTCGGAAACTCCTTGCCGACGTTTTCCGCGTTCTCGGTGACGAATTTCTTCACCTCGCGCACCATCTCCACCAGCTTCGTCATCTGCTTGTCGCTGAGATGGCCGGAGATGTCCGGCGTTTGCACCGGCGGCTGAGTGGCGACGGGAACCGGAACGTTGGCCGCTTGCTGCGGCACCGCGCCGCCGCCCTGCGACGGACCATCCGGTTTCGACTGGTCTTCGGGCGAAACCGCGCGCGAGCGGGCCGTCACCACCGACGGCGCCATCAGCTTTTTCGCGATCTCGCGGTTGCCGCAATGGGGACAGGAGATCGCGCCCTCGGCGATCTGACGGTCGCAGTCGTCGGAGCCGCGAAACCAGATTTCCAGGTCGTGACCGTTGCCGCAGACGAGTTGGTAGCGAATCATTCGCTGGTGCTTTCGAAAGGCCCGGGCAGCCCCTCCGCCTCGATGTCCCGGTCGTGGGCAAGGGCCGGGATGCGCTTGCGGGCAGCAATCACCTCAGCCGGATCGATCGTCGCCATGATGATGCCGGGATCGGTGCCGGCCTCGGCGAGGATCTCCCCCCACGGGTTGATGATCAGGCTGTGCCCGAATGTATCACGTCCGTTCTCGTGATGCCCGCCCTGGGCCGCGGCAATGACGAACGAGCCGGTCTCGATCGCCCGGGCGCGCAAGAGCACGTGCCAGTGGGCCGCGCCCGTCTGCTTGGTGAAGGCGGCCGGCGCGGTGAGTAACCCGGCCCCGGCCTTGGCCAGCGCCCGGTAAAGATAGGCAAAGCGCAGGTCGTAGCAGATGGAAAAGCCGACGCGGATCCACGGAAGGTCGGCGACGACGACGGCTGAGCCCGGCTGATAGGTCGCCGACTCGCGGTAGGATTCGCCGCCGTCGAGGTCGACGTCGAACATGTGGATCTTGTCGTAGCGCGCCGCGATCCCGCCGGTGGGCGAGATCAGATAGGCGCGGTTGGCGGCCCTGTCGGGCGCAACGCGCACGGCCAGCGATCCAACATGGAGCCAGATGTTGAGCTCGTCGGCGAGCCGCCTGAGCCGCGCCAGACCGCGGTCGCAGGCTTCCGGCGTGATGTTCTCGAACAGCGCCCTGCGGTCGAGCTCCATCAGCGCCGTCTGCTCCGGCGTCTGCACAAACCGGGCACCGCCAAGCGCCGCCTGGCGGATCAGCGAGACCGCTTCGTCGATGTTGTTGGAAACGCACCGTCCGGCCCGAAGCTGGACACAGGCGGCCTGGAAAGCGGCCATTCAATCACCTTGAACAATGGAACAAAAGAACGCCCGGAAGGATCACGCGGCGAGCAGCGGGTCGAGCTTGCCCTGGCGGTCAAGCGCATAGAGTTCGTCGCAGCCTCCGACATGGACGTCGCCGATAAATATCTGCGGAAACGTGCTGCCGCCATTCGCCCTTTTGATCATTTCCTGCCGTTTCGACGGGTCGAAGGTGGCATCGATCTCGGTAAACTTGGCCCCCTTTTCGCCAAGGAGGCGTTTTGCCGAAGAGCAATAGCCGCAAAATTTGCGGGTGTAGATAACGATTTCGGGCATCAACGTCTCCGTCCGGGCGGTCTGCCGGAAAAGGCAGCCGGGATCAACATCTTCTCTTTCTTATATTATGCCCGTTTCCTTCCCGACAACCCTTGCGAAAACAAGTACATCAACCGATTGTGCACCGCCGCGCAGTAGCGCCCTGGTCGAAGCCTTGACCGTGGCGCCCGAGGTCAGCACGTCATCGATGAGGAGAACCCGTCTGTCGGCGATCGCCGGACGCCGGTCTGGGGTCACCCGGAAGGCGCCTCGCACGTTGCGATCCCGCTCGCTGCCGGTGAGCCCGACCTGGTGCTGGGTGGCGCGAATGCGGTGCAGAATCAGCGGATCGAACGCGACGCCGGTGAGGCGGGAAATCTCGGCCCCGAGCAGCGCCGCCTGGTTGAAGCGCCGCCGCCACAGCCGCCAGCGATGCAGCGGCACCGGCACGATGACATCGGCGTCGTCCAGAAGCTCCTGCCCGGCCCGCGCCATCAACCGCGCCATCAGGCGGACATGCTCGGTGTGATCGCGGTATTTAAAGCCGTGGACGACGTCGCGCGCAACGTCGTCGAAGACGGCCGCCGCTCGGGCGCGATCGAAGGGCGGCGGATCGGCGATCGCCTCGGCGCTGAGCGCGCCCTCGCCGAGATCGTAGGAAAACGGAATGCCGAGCCGGGCGCAGTAGGGTTTGTCGATCAGGGTCAGCCGCGACCAGCACCTCGCACAGAGAGCATCGGCCACCGCCACCGGCTGCCGGCAGGCCATGCAGACCGGCGGCAGCACCAGGTCGAACAGCGAACGCCCGGCCGCCCCCATGATGGCACCCGCACGCCGCAGCCGTCCCGGTTCGGGGGCGGCAAGGGGATCGGCTAAAGGTGCGGCGAGGAAGGGATCCGGCGTCATGATGCAACGATAGCGCGAAGTGCGGTCTGCGTCATCCGCGCCGATCGGCATATCGGCTTTGACCGGCGCGCCTCCCGGACCCATAACCACCGCATCGAACGAGAGCGCACGAAAGGGAACAGTGTGGCCGACAACAGCCGGATTTTCGATCGCGAGCTCCTGAAGGCCCGGCGCCGGCGGGCCCTTGCCCGCAGCGGCGAGCCGGCCGACTTCCTTGCCCGCATCGTCGCCGAAGACCTCGCCGAGCGGCTCGCCGCCGTCACTCGCGACTTCGACATCGCCATCGACCTTGGTGGCATTGCGGGCGCGGCTACGGACGCCATCCTGGAGACCGGCAAGGTCGCAACGCTCATCCGCGCAGACGATCTGGTCGCGGCCGGCGACAGTCCGGCGGCGGGCCTCCCGCTCACCATCGATGCCGAAACCCTTCCCTTTGCCGAGGGAGCCCTCGACCTCGTCGTCTCCTCGCTCTCCCTGCAATTCGTCAACGATCTGCCGGGAACGCTCGTCCAGATCCGCAAGGCGCTGAAGCCGGACGGGCTGTTCCTCGGCGCGGTCCTTGGCGGCGATACGCTGAGCGAGCTCAGGATCGCGCTCGCCGAGGCCGAGATCGAGGTCACCGGCGGCATCAGCCCGCGCGTCGCCCCCGCCCTCGACGTGCGCGATGCCGGGGCGCTCCTGCAGCGGGCCGGCTTCGCGCTTCCCGTCGTCGATCGGGATGCCCTCGTCGTGCGCTATGACACGCTCTTCGACCTCGCCCGCGACCTACGGGCGATGGCCGCCGCCAATTGCCTCGCGGAGCGCCGGCACACGCCGACGCCAAAGGCCCTGTTCCTGAGGGCGGCGGAAATCTATGCGGAAAAGTTCAGCGATCCGGACGGGCGCATCCGCGCCACCTTCGAGGTGATCTCGCTGTCCGGCTGGGCGCCGCACGAAAGCCAGCAGCAGCCGCTGAGGCCCGGAACGGCGAAGACCCGCCTCGCCGAGGCTCTCGATCCGGCAAGACCTAACGACGCAGAATGACCGGCGGCAGTTGCGGGCAGGTAACCGCGCTCGGCGGCGCGGCGACGCCCTTGCGGGCGGTGTCGATCGACCCGGTGATCAGCATGTCGACGCCATCCGGCGCTGCGGCGTACTGGCGATCCTTAGCCGGCTGAATACCGAGACCGATCGCGAGAAGCCCCACCGACAGGGCCATGCCGATCGAGGCCGAGATCAACGCGAAGTCAATGGCGCCAATGCCGCGCTCGTCGCGCCAGAACCGGCGGGCGCCTGAAAGAAAAGAACCCATGAGCGAACACTCCATCGACACTGAAACGGACCGGCCAAACACGCAAGGCACCGGCCCGATGTCGCTGAGGCTACGCAACTGTGCTTAATACTTCGGTAACGACGAGTTCCCAAACGATTGCACTGTCGGACGGTCCTGGCCGCGGCGGCAGGATTATGGCGAATCTGGAAAGAGGTCGGCGACCACATCGAAGAAGCTTCCGGAAACCACGTCGCCCAGGGCAGTCATCGCACCGACAGCCATGATCCCCGTCATCATCGCGATAAGCGCATATTCGATCGCCGTCGCGCCGCGTTCGTCGGCGGCGAAACGACGTGGCAGATCGGAAAATTGTCGTCTCGAAACCGTAAGGTCGGTCTTGTCCGCCATTCCTGCCTCGCAGCGCATGCACCGCGACGCCGCAGGTGACGCCTAAAGAAGGTCGATCAGGTGCGGAATCAGCGGCTCGTCCGCCGGCGGCATCGGATAATCCCTGAGCCGCGCCGGGCGCACCCATTTCAGGGCCTGCCCCTCGCGCGCCTCGACCGTTCCCGACCATCTCCGGCAGACGTAAAGTGGCATCAAAAGGTGAAAATCCTCATAAGCGTAGCTGGCGAAGGTCAGCGGTGCCAGGCACGCCGGATTGATGTCGATGCCGAGTTCTTCGTTGAGTTCGCGGATCAGCGAATCTTCCGGCCGCTCGCCGGGCTCCAGCTTGCCGCCGGGAAATTCCCACAGGCCGGCAAGCGCCTTGCCCTCGGGACGTCGGGCGATCAGCACCCGGCCGTCGACATCGATGAGCGCGCAGGCAACGACGAGAAGGAGGTTCATCCGGTCCCTTTCTCCGCCGGCGGCAGGGCCCGCCGGTAGTGATAGCGATAGGTTTCGCGAAAGCCGTAGGACCGGTAGAGCGCCTGGGCGGGCGCATTGTCGGCCTCAACGCCGATCCAGAACAGCCGCGCGCCACCGTCCGCCGCCCAGCGATAGGCCGCCTCTAGGGTCTGGCGGGCATATCCCCGCCGCCGCTCTTTCCGGTCGGTAACGACGGCAAAGACCGTCGCGACATCCCGGTGCAGCGCGGCGATCAGGCAGCTTGCCGGAGCCCCGGCCTGCGTCCGCGCCGTGACGAACGCCGCCTCGTCGGCCATCGCACCGAGGATCGCACGAAACCCGCCGGTGGCGGCCTGCGAATAGCCGGAGAACCGCGCGACGGCATCGATGAACGCCTCGCTCGCCGTTTCCCTCACCTCAACCGCTCCGCCGCTTGCAGATGCCGCCGCCAGCGCGGCCGGATCGTCATGCACCAGCATCAGCGTCTCTCCGAAGCGCGCAAAGCCGCGCGCATCGGCGATGGCGACGACCGGCTCCGGCGTCAGCGGGGTCACCCGCACGACCATCGGAAAGCCCGCACGACGATAGAGGCCGCTTGCCCAGCCGAACCGCCGCTCCGCGTCGTCGGCATCGGCGGGATCGAGAATGTTGAGGGAATTGGCGCGGTTGGTATGGCCGCCGGAGATCCGGACGATCCAGCTCCCGTCGATCGCCGTCCTGACGCCGGGCCAGACCGAGAGCTGGGCGTCCTCGATCCGGCGGACGAGTGCGACGTCGGCCACCGGCCGTCAGCTCCGGTAGTCGCCGTTGATGGCGATATAGCCCTTGGTCAGGTCGCAGGTCCACACCGTGTCGCGGCCGGTGCCGAGCCCGAGGTCGACGCGGATGGCGATCTCCGGCTCCTTCATCACCGCCGAGGCGGCCGCTTCCGAATAGTCCGGATCGCGCTCGCCCTCGACGGCGACGCGCACGTCGCCGAACCAGATCGCCAGCCGGTCCCGGTCGGCCGGCTCGCCGGCCTTGCCGACGGCCATGACGATGCGGCCCCAGTTGGCGTCCTCGCCGGCGATCGCGGTCTTGACCAGTGGCGAATTGGCGATCGCCATGCCGATCCTGCGGGCCGACGCCTTGGAGGTCGCGCCCTCCACGGTGATGGCAACGAACTTGCGGGCACCTTCGCCGTCCTTGACCACCTGATGGGCAAGATCGAGGAGGAGACCGCCGAACGCCTTGCGGAAGGCGGCGAGCCGCCGGTCGCCGGGCTCGGTGATCTCCGGGGCGCCGCGCTTGGCGGCAGCGCCCGTGGCGAAGGCCAGCACCGTGTCGCTGGTCGAGGTATCGCCGTCGACCGTGACGGCGTTGAACGAGTCCTTCACCCCGCGCGACAACAACTTCTGCAGAACGGGGGCCGCCACCGGTGCGTCGGTGAAGACGAAGGACAGCATGGTCGCCATGTCGGGCGCGATCATGCCGGAGCCCTTGGCAATCCCGACGATCGTCGTCTCCACGCCGCCGATCTTCGCCGTCGCCGTTGCCAGCTTCGGGAAGGTGTCGGTGGTCATGATCGCCTTTGCCGCGTCCAGGAACCTGCCGGGCACGGCATCGCGCACCAGCCCGTCGACGACGGCGCCGAATTTCGACGCATCGAGCGGCTCGCCGATCACCCCGGTGGAGGCGAGATAGACCTCTTGCGGCTTGCAGCCCGCTGCCGCCGCCATCTGGTCGGCGGAGAGTTTCACCGCCTCGGCGCCGCGTTTTCCCGTAAAGGCGTTGGCGTTGCCGGAATTGACCAGCAGCGCCCCGGCTCGGCCCCCGGCAAGGTTCGCCTTGCACCAGTCGACCGGCGCGGAGGCACATTTCGACTTCGTGAAGACGCCGGCGACCTCCGCCCCGCCGTCGAAGACGACGGCGAGCACGTCGGTGCGGCCCTTGTACTTGATGCCGGCCGCGGCCGTTGCCAGCCGGACGCCGGCAACCTGCGGCGGCTCAGCATAAGAGGCCGGCGCAAACGGCGAGGGCGTCAGCTCCATGGCGCGCCTATTCGCTCTTCTTGGCCGCTTCGTCGAGCCGTTCGATGGTCGCGTCTTCCTTCAGCTTGGCCACGGACTCGATGTACTTCTCGCGCATCAGCGTTTCGCGAATGCGGTCCTTGACCTGGTCGAAGGCCGGCGGCTCCTGCTTGCGGCGCTCCTCGACCTTGATGACGTGCCAGCCGAACTGGGTCTTCACCGGCTCCTTGGTGTATTCGCCGGCAGCGAGCTGGAAGGCCGCGTCCTCGAATTCCTTGACCATGCGCCCCTTGGTGAAGAAGCCGAGGTCGCCGCCGTTCGGGCCGGACGGGCCGGTCGACTTCTCCTTGGCCAGTTCCGCGAAGTCGGCGCCGTCCTCGAGCTGCTTGATGATATCCTTGGCCTCGTCCTCGGTCTTGACGAGGATGTGCCGGGCCTTCAGCTCCTCGGACGCCTCGAAGTCGGCGGTATCCTTGTCGTAGCGCGCCTTGATCGCCGCCTCGTCGATCGCGCCGGCGATGTTTTCCTGCACATACGCGTCGCGCAGCGCCCGCATCTTCAGGAAGTTCATGCGGGTCTTGAAGGCGTCGCTTTCGGCAAGGCCTTGGCTTTCGGCGGCCTGGGACATCAGCAGCATGTCGATGAGGGCCGAGACCAGGATCGGCCGGCGCTGGTCTTCCGGCACCCGGCGCAGTTCCGCCAGGAAGTCCTCGGCCATGAAGGCGAGATCGGATTCCCGGATGACGCCGTCGCCGACCTTGGCGAGAACGTTGTTTTCCGCGGCCGCATCCTGGGCAAGGGCGCTCACGGGTGCCATCACCGAAGGCGTGGCAAGGAGCAGGAACGCAGCCGAAAGGGCGGCGCTGACGCGGGATCTGGATGGCATTGTCATTCCTTTCGCTCGGAAACGGGCCGCAATTCCGTTTCCACGGGGCTTGCGGCAGACAGATATGCCGAATTCGGTGGCGTTGACAACATACCGACCCCCTCTTATCTGTCGAACGGTTCCGCACGGCCCGTCCGGAGCCGCCGTTTCGTTGCGGTCGCGGCCGCCTCCACCGGCAGTCCGGCCCCACGAAGTCGCGGAACCGACTTCGTGACACGTTCATGCACCGCTCTTAAATAGCGCTTGCCAGCGACCGCACCGGCTGTTTCCGGCCGCAGGCAAAGAAAGGATCACCAATGGTCGGGTTCGGTTCAATCGCCCGCAAGATTTTCGGTTCGGCGAACGACCGCAAGATCAAGGGTTATCATTCCCGGGTCGCCGCCATTAACGAGCTGGAAGCCGAAGTCGAGACGTTGAGCGATGCGGACCTCAAGGCCCGCACCGACGCCTTCCGCAAGGAAATCGCCGACGGCGCCAAGCTCGACGACATCCTCGTTCCAGCCTTTGCGACCGTGCGCGAGGCCGCCAAGCGCACCCTCCACCAGCGCCACTACGACGTCCAGCTCATCGGCGGCATGGTCCTGCACGAGGGCAAGATCGCCGAGATGAAGACCGGTGAAGGCAAGACCCTCGTCGCCACCCTCGCCGTCTATCTCAACGCCCTTTCCGGCCGCGGTGTCCACGTCGTCACCGTCAACGACTACCTGGCCAAGCGCGACTCCGAATGGATGGGCCAGATCTACAGGTTCCTGGGCCTCACCGTCGGCGTTATCGTCCACGGCCTCGACGACGACGAGCGCAAGGCCGCCTATGCCTGCGACGTCACCTACGGCACCAACAACGAGTTCGGCTTCGACTACCTTCGCGACAATATGAAGCACGAGCGCGCGTCAATGGTGCAGCGCGACCATGCCTACGCCATCGTCGACGAGGTCGACTCCATCCTCATCGACGAGGCCCGCACGCCGCTGATCATTTCCGGCGCCATCGAGGACCGCTCCGATCTCTACAACACGATCGACGCCTTCATCCCGCATCTCGTGCCGGAGGACTACGAGCTCGACGAGAAGACCCGCGCCGTCACCTTCACCGAGGCCGGCAACGAGAAGCTGGAAAACCTGCTCGGCGAAGCGGGCCTCCTGAAAGGCGAGACCCTCTACGACCTGGAAAACGTCACCGTCGTCCACCACCTCAACAACGCCCTGCGCGCGCACCAGCTCTTCCAGCGCGACCGCGACTACATCGTCAAGGGCGGCGAGGTCATCATCATCGACGAGTTCACCGGCCGCATGATGCCGGGCCGGCGCTTCTCCGACGGCCTGCACCAGGCGCTGGAGGCCAAGGAGCACGTCGATATCCAGCCGGAAAACCAGACGCTCGCCTCCATCACCTTCCAGAACTACTTCCGCATGTACGACAAGCTCGCCGGCATGACCGGCACGGCGCTGACCGAGGCGGACGAGTTCCTCGACATCTACGATCTGGAAGTGATGGAAATCCCGACCAACATGCCGATCTCCCGTATCGACGACGACGACGAGGTCTATCGTTCGGCACGGGAAAAGTTCGGCGCCATCATCGAGCTGATCAAGGACTGCAAGCAGCGCGGCCAGCCCATCCTCGTCGGCACGACCTCCATCGAGAAGTCGGAAATCCTTGCCGAGATGCTGAAGAAGGAAGGGTTCCGCCAGCGCGACTTCTCGGTCCTGTTCGACGGCGACCAGGGCACCAAGAAGGAGATGGTGTTCCAGGTCCTCAACGCCCGCTACCACGAGCAGGAAGCCCACATCATCGCCCAGGCCGGCGTTCCCGGCGCCGTCACCATCGCCACCAACATGGCCGGCCGCGGCACCGACATCCAGCTCGGCGGCAACCCGGACATGCGCATCGCCAGCGAACTGACCGACATGCCGGAAGGGCCGGAGCGCGAGGCCAGGGAACAGCAGATCCGCGACGACGTGGAGCGCCTGAAGCACATCGCCATCGAGGCCGGCGGCCTGTTCATCGTCGGCACCGAGCGCCACGAAAGCCGGCGCATCGACAACCAGCTCCGCGGCCGCTCCGGCCGCCAGGGCGATCCGGGGCATTCGCGCTTCTTCCTGTCGCAGGAAGACGACCTGATGCGCATCTTCGGCTCCGACCGCATGGATTCCATGCTGCAGAAGCTGGGCCTCAAGGAAGGCGAGGCGATCGTCCATCCCTGGGTCAACAAGGCCCTGGAAAAGGCGCAGCAGAAGGTCGAGGCGCGCAACTTCGACGTCCGCAAGAACATCCTGAAGTTCGACGACGTCATGAACGACCAGCGCAAGGTCGTGTTCGAGCAGCGCATCGAGTTGATGTCGAACGACTCCGTCGCCGACACCATCACCGACATGCGCCACGACGTCATCGCCGATCTGGTGCTCCGGCACATTCCGGAAAAGGCCTATCCGGAGCAGTGGGACGTCAAGGGCCTGCGCCAGGAACTGCACGACGTTCTCGACCTCGACCTGCCGGTCGACGAATGGGCGCATGAGGAAGGCATCGCCGAGGAGGAAGTGGAGCACCGCGTCACCAAGGCCGCCGACGAGAAGGCCGCCGCCAAGGTCGCCCGCTACGGCACCGAAAACATGCGCTATGTGGAAAAGGTGATCCTCTTACAGACCCTCGACTATCTGTGGCGCGACCACATCGCCACCCTCGACCACCTGCGCTCGGTCATCGGCTTCCGCGGCTACGGCCAGCGCGACCCGCTGAACGAGTACAAGACCGAGTCCTTCGAGCTGTTCCAGGCGATGCTGGCCAATCTGCGCCAGGTCGTCACCGGCAATCTGATGCGCGTTGAGCTGGTCAAGGACACGCCGGAAATGCCGAGCGACGAGGACCTGCCGGAGATGTACGCCTATCACGACGACCCGGCGATGATGGACGAGGACTACGGCTTCGTGGAAGGCCCGGAACCGGAACAGATGGAGCCGGTGACCTACGGCGTCGCCGCAAGGCACGTCGCCCGGGAAGACCGCAACCCCGCAGATCCCGCATCCTGGGGCAAGGTCGGCCGCAACGAGCCCTGCCCCTGCGGCTCCGGCAAGAAATACAAGCACTGCCACGGCAAATACGCGTAAGGGCGATTAATCCACATGCCGAGAATACGAGCCTGTCAAAGCGGAAAGTGGGACTCGATTTTCAGGTATCGAGGACAACAGTCGGAGACCGTACCCATGTCGCACGTGTGAACATTTGGCATATTGGGACATATCGGATGCTCCCCAGCCCGGCGTGCGCGGGTCATCACCAGTAACCATCCCTCGGCGAATAAGCTCGTCTAGCTGGCACATCGCCAAGCTTTTGTGCGTTAAACCTTTTGCAGGTATAGAATACTGATTTCTTTACTTTTTCTGTGAACTGTGCGATATAACAGCACAACGACGTCGCCCGGTCTGCACCATGACGACGCCGTTGCTCTTTCCCATCCATGATGGGTAGTGGTGAGGCCCTATCGGCCCCTGCGGACGGATACGGAACGTAGCCGACACCGCCCGGAAGTCGTTAGGCTCTAAAAGCCAGAGGCATAACCATCCTTGTGGACCTCCGTGTGTCTGCAACCCGTTGAGCAGGATTTCTGGCTTCAAAACGGCCCTTAGTTGCAGCTAAGGGCCGTTTTCTTTTTGCACATTCAGCCTGGCCGCGCAAGATACAAGTTGCCTAATCCATCGTCGTGTGTTTTTCTGTGTGGAACAAACGGAGGACGCCATGACCGATGCAGCATACGCAAATGCCATCGCTAAGCGCGACTTAATTGCGAAACAAATTAACGATATGGAACAAGAGCTTGAGGGCCTACGGCGTGATCTCCGAAAGCTCGATGGGTGGCTTGAATTCAGGGATGAATTGGCCGCCGACGACAGCGCCATACAATCGAACAAAATTGTGGAAGCGCCAGATTCAGAAAAGCCAAAACGGCCGAAAAATCCGCCAAAGGAGGACGTAGCCGAGTCGGCGCGCGAAATTATTAAGGAACGTGGCGCTCCGATGGGCCGGTCGGAATTGTACAATGCACTGTGCGAGCGTGGCATACACCTTCACGGTAAAGACCCAGAGATGGTTCTTTCGACTATGCTCTGGCGCATGAAAGATCGTGTTGTACGTCTAAAATCTGGCGGCTACTGGCTCGCCGATGAGCCTTATCGCGACGCTGACTACTACCCTACGATGCAGCATGAAATTGAGGCTCTGGAAGCCGATATAGAGGAGCACGATCGTAACTATTTGCTTTTGGATCAGCCGACTATCTCTGATCACGACTACGACCAGCTGAAAGAAAGGCTAGCCGCTTTGAAAGGCCGGGTGGACTGATAACAGCGGTATTCCATACTAATCGAGGCCACTACAATCATGAGATTTGAGGGTTAGGCGATGGGCTTTTTTGGGGCACCAGACGGACCAACTGCTCAGCCAGCCGGTCGCGTCACATGTGGCCGTTGTACAAAGTGTGTTTTCGGCTCGTGACCTCTGACAGTCTCCCCCTGAACCTCTCCTTCAAGCCGCCCCCTTCGCCTGCACACTAAACGTCACGGTCGATCATACAGCCTGGATTCGCTCCGCGCGATTTTCAATCAAACGATTGATTGAATCGGGAAATTCGAATATTGTGATGTCGTCGGGGAAGAAGAGGGGGCAGCGACGTTGGTCTTCCGCTGCCCCAGGCGCTGGAACGACGACAAAACGGACAAACGAACCAATGGACGACAAGACCAAGGCGCCTCCCCCCCCCTCCCCAGGCCGCCAAAAGCTGCTCGATGCCGCGATTGCCCTTTTCGGCCGCAAGGGGTTCGACGCCACGACGACCCGCGAGATCGCGGAGGCTGCCGGCGTCAACATCGCCAACATCGCCTACCATTTCGGCGGCAAGGAGGGGCTTTACCGGGCCTGCGCCGAGGAGCTCGGCCGGGCCATCCGTCCCCGCGTCACCGATGTGCTGAGCCGCAAGGCGCCCGAAACGCCGCAGGAGGCCCGCAACGCCATCGCCGAGATCCTCTCGCGCATGGTCCACCTCATCATCCGCGAGCCGGCTCTTGAAAACCCTTCCCGCTTTATCCTGCGCGAATATTTCGACCCGACGCCGACGCTGCACCTGCTCTACCAGAGCCTGATGGAGCCGATCTCAAGCCGCCTGACCGCGCTCTGGGCGACCGCCGTCGGCGCCGACCCCGAGGCCGAGGACACCCGGCTTGCGGTCATGGGCCTCGTCGGCCAGATCCTCGCCTTCCGTGTTGCCCGCAGCATCATCTGCCTGCGCATGGAGTGGGAGACCATCGGCCCGAGAGAGGCCGAAGCCATCGAAACCATGGTGATCGCGACGCTCGATGCGCGGATCGCCGCTGCAAGAAAGGAAAGGCCGTGATCGACCTGATCTGCAAGATCGCCTTCATCGCCCAGATCGCCGCCTTTTGCGGACCCGACACCGGACCGGTCTTTGCCGGCTATGTGGAGGGCGACTACACCCGCATCGCCCCGATCGAGGCAAGCCGCATCATCGACGTCCATGTCGGCCGCGGCGACCGGGTGACGAAGGGCCAGTTGATCGCCGACATGGAAAAGGACGATGCGAAACTCGCCGTCGACAACGCACGCGCCAGCGTCGCCGAGGCCGAGGCGCGCTATGCGGACCTGAAGCTCGGCAAGCGGCCGGAGGAGATCGCCGCCATCGAGGCATCGCTGCGCTCCGCGGAGGCCCAGGCCAAGCAGGCGAGCGCCACCTTCGAGCGCCAGAAGCAGCTCTATCAGCGCGGCCACGCCTCCAAGGCCCAGCTCGACGACGCCGAAGCCAACCACGACGTTGCAAAGGCCAAGGTCGGAGAGATCGAGGCCAACCTTGCCGTCGCCCGCCTGCCGGCCCGCAAAGAGGAGATCAAGGCCGCCGACGAGCGCCTGAGCCAGGCCCGCTCCAACCTTGAGACCGCGCTCTGGAAGCTGGAGCAGAGACGGCTGCTGGCGCCGGCGAACGGGCGCATCTTCGACGTCCTCAGGCGGTCCGGCGAGATCGCCAGCCCGGAAAGCGCCGTCGTCAGCATGCTCGCCGACGGCGCCATCAAGCTGCGCTTCTACGTGCCGGAGGAAAGCATCGCCGACATCAAGACGGGCACAAAACTTTCCGTCGGCTGTGACGGCTGCCCAAATGATCTTACGGCAACGGTGAGCTATGTCGCCGCCGAGCCGGAGTTCACCCCGCCAGTAATCTATTCCATCGAGACCCGCCAGAAGCTCGTCTATCTGGTCGAGGCCCGCCCGCCCGAAGGCGACGACCGCCTGCGGCCCGGTCAGATCATCGACGTGCGCCTCGCCGATCGCAAGACCGCGGAGGCGCCCCGATGACGGCCGACGCACCCGGAGCCGACGAGCCGAACGCCATCGACGTCACCGGCATCACCAAGAGCTTTTCCGGCAAGACCGTGGTGGACGACGTCGACCTCACGGTCCGCCACGGCGAGATCGTCGGCTTTCTGGGTCCGAACGGCTCCGGCAAGACGACGACCATCCGCGTCATCTGCGGCCTGTTGCTGCCCGATGCCGGCGCCGGCACCGTGCTCGGATACGACGTCATCCGCGAGGCAAGGCGCATCAAGCACCAGGTCGGCTACATGACGCAGCATTTCTCGTTCTATGGCGACCTGACCATTGCGGAAAACCTCGATTTCGTCGCCCGGCTCTACGGTTTGAAGCCGCGCCGCGACCACGTCATGGAGGCGCTTGAGAACCTCGGCATGGCGAGCCGCGCCGACCAGCTCGCCGAAACCCTTTCCGGCGGCTGGAAGCAGCGCCTGGCGCTCGCCGCCTGCATCATGCACAAGCCGAAGCTGCTGCTCCTCGACGAGCCGACGGCGGGCGTCGACCCCAAGGCCCGGCGCGACTTCTGGGACGAAATCCACCAGCTCGCCGCCGACGGCCTCACGGTGCTCGTCTCCACCCACTACATGGACGAGGCCGAGCGCTGCCACCGCATCGCCTACATCTCCTACGGCAAGCTGATCGCGCAGGGCACCGTCGCGGACATCGTCGCCGGCTCCAATCTCATCACCTATGTCGTGGAAGGCCCGGACCTTGCCAGGGTCCAGCGCCGGCTGGACAAGACCGACGGCATCGAGCAGATCGCCCCCTTCGGCGCCACCCTGCATGTGGTCGGATCGGACCCCGACAAGCTGAAGGCGGCGCTCGGCCCGCTCGGCGAAGACGCCGCCTATTCCGTGCGCCCGGCCGACACGAGCCTGGAAGACGTCTTCATCAAGTTCATGGGCGCGGCCACGGACAACATGCAATGAACCGCTTCTTCTCGCTCTCGCGGACCGGCGCCGTCCTCATCAAGGAGTTCATCCAGATGCGGCGCGACCGCATCACCTTTTCGATGATGCTCGGCGTGCCGCTGATGCAGCTTCTCCTGTTCGGCTACGCCATCAACATGGACCCCAAGGGCCTGCCCGCCGCCCTCGTCGCCCTCGACCAGGGCCGCTACGCAAGAGCCGTCGTCTCGGCGCTGGAAAACACCGACTATTACCGCTTCGACCATGTGGTCGGCAGCATCGCCGAGGCCGAGGAGCTGATCCTTGCCGGCGACGTCGCCTTCGTCGTCACCATCCCCAGCGACTTCACGCGCCGGGTGGAGAGGGGAGAGAGCCCGCAGATCCTCGTCGACGCCGATGCGTCCGATCCGACGGCGGCAACCAACGCCATCGGCGCCCTGCCCCAGCTTGCCCGCCGGGCCCTCAGCCGCGAGCTCGGCCAGGAATTGCAGGCGGCGGAGGAAAGCACGCGGAACCTGGAGATCGTCGTCCACCGCCGCTACAACCCGGAAGGCATCTCGCAATACAACATCGTGCCGGCCCTTCTCGGCGTCATCCTGCAGATGACCATGGTGATGATGACGGCGATGGCGCTGACCCGCGAAGTGGAACGCGGCACCATGGAAAACCTTCTGGCCATGCCGGCGACGCCGCTTGAGATCATGCTCGGCAAGGTGACGCCCTATATCGGCGTCGGCGCGGTCCAGGTCGTCGTCGTGCTGACGACGGCAAAGCTGCTCTTTGCCATCCCCTTCGTCGGCTCGCTGCCGCTGCTTCTCGCCGCCATTCTCGTCTTCATCATCGCCCTGGTGCTGCTCGGCTACACCTTCTCCACCTTCGCCCGCACCCAGATGCAGGCGATGCAATTGACCTTCTTCTTCTTCCTGCCCTCGATCATGCTGTCGGGCTTCATGTTCCCGTTCCGCGGCATGCCGGAATGGGCACAGGTCTTCGGCGAGGTGCTGCCGCTGACCCATTTCCTGAGGGTCGTGCGCGGCATCATGCTGAAAGGCGCGGACTGGCGTGCCATCTCCTTCGAGGTCTGGGTGCTGGTGGCCTTCGTCCTCGCCTACGCCGTCATGGCGTTGCTGCGC
The DNA here is from genome assembly GCF_003258835.1 of Rhodobium orientis. Lineage (GTDB taxonomy): Bacteria > Pseudomonadota > Alphaproteobacteria > Rhizobiales > Rhodobiaceae > Rhodobium > Rhodobium orientis. The sequence goes on from NZ_NPEV01000056.1 coordinate 23,998, forward strand.
TTCCGGCGGACGCTGGACTGACGGCGACGGGCGTGCGGAGACGCACCACGCCCGGGGACAGCGACACGATCACTGCGCTTCCAGGCACGACGTCCTGAGGCGCAGCGGCAGGCCCGGCCGAAGACCGGCCACCTGCGAGTGAATCCATTTAATACAGCAACCGTATAAGACGGATACAATCTCGTTACAGGCACGTTCGGCCAAAAGGATCCGCCCCTCCGGCATGGCCGAGGCGGTGCTGCTGCACCGCCCCGTGAGCCAGCCCCGGAACGGTCGCCTATGCCCCGCTTGCCGCCAGCAGCGAAGCGTTGCCGCCGGCCGCCGTGGTGTCGATGCAAAGGTGCCGCTCCAGCACGTAGCGCTCCGGCGCAACCAGTTCCGTAATCAACGGCAGGATGGCACCGTTGCGGCCGGCGAGTGCCTGGCGAAGCGCGGCCAGGTAGCTGCCGTCGCCCGTCGCCGCCACCGCGCCGATACCCGTCAGGCCACCGACCGCATCGGCATCGAATGCGCCATCGAGCCCGGCAATCGGTGCGCCCCGCGATGCGAACTCGTGAACGAAGCCGGGAGCGCCCGGCGCAACGGCAACGACCGCATTGCCGGCGGCAAGCGCCTGCACGGTCTGCACGGCAAGGCTTTCCAGGTCAGGCCCGAGGCACAGCACCCGCCCGCGCGGCGGGAAGGAGAGCCGGTTGCTCTCGCCCGTCGGCCCCGGCAGGTCCATGGTCGCTTCGATGTCAGTCGCAGCTTCAAGGGCGTCGGAGGCCGGCGCGCCGGAGCGCGACAGCGCCTCGCCGAGCACCGCGGCCCGGTCCTCGCGCCCCGCCCAGACCGTATGGTCGAGCTTGTCGAGCGCCGCCTGGACGGCGCCGGCATCGACGGTCTTTGCCTCGGGCGCCGGCGCCGGCGCATCGGGTGCAGCCGCCCCCGCCGCCTCGCCGCCACGCCGCATGAAGCGGGCCACGTAGTGCGGCCCGCCGGCCTTCGGGCCGGTGCCGGAGAGCCCCTCGCCGCCGAAAGGCTGGGAGCCGACGATGGCGCCGATCTGGTTGCGGTTGACGTAGAGATTGCCGACATGGAGCCGGTCGACCACCTGCTGAACGCGGCTGTCGACCCGGGTGTGGAGGCCGAAGGTGAGGCCGTAGCCCTTGGCGTTGACCGCATCGATGACGTCGTCGATGCCGTCGGCCGGGAACGTCGCCACATGCAGCACAGGCCCGAAGATCTCCCGCTCCATCTCCTCGATGCCAGCGACCTTGACCACCGTCGGCGCGACGAACCGGCCGCCGCCCGGCACCTTCAGCGACTTGATAAGCTTGCCGTCCGCTTCCATCTGCCGGCAATAACCGAGGATGGTGTCGCGCGCCTCGTCGTCGATCACCGGGCCGATGTCGGTTGAAAGCTGCCACGGATCGCCGAGCGCCAGTTCATCCATGGCGCCGGACAGCATTTTCATGATCCGGTCTTCCACATCCTCCTGCACATAGAGAATACGCAGCGCCGAGCAGCGCTGGCCGGCGCTCTGGAACGCCGAGGCGAGGATATCGCCGACCGCCTGCTCCGGCAGCGCCGAGGAATCGACGATCATGGCGTTGAGCCCGCCGGTTTCCGCGATCAGCGGCGCCGACGGCGCAAGCGTTCTGGCCATCGACCGGTTGATGCGCTGGGCGACCTCCGTGGAGCCGGTAAAGCAGACGCCCGCGATCCTCGGATCGGCGGCAAGCGGCGCGCCGACCGTCGGCCCGTCGCCGGGAAGGAGCTGGATCGCGGCCTCCGGAATGCCAGCCTCGCGCATCAAGGAGACGGCCTTTGCCGCAATCAGCGGCGTCTGTTCGGCGGGCTTGGCGATCACCGCATTGCCGGCGGCAAGGGCGGCCGAAATCTGGCCCGTGAAGATCGCCAGCGGAAAATTCCACGGCGAGATGCAGGCAAAGACGCCCCGTCCCGATGCCGGCTCTTCTGCCTCCAGTCGCCGCACCTCATTGGCGTAGTAGCGCAGGAAGTCGACCGCCTCGCGCACTTCGGCCGTCGCGTCATTGAGCGTCTTGCCGGCCTCACGGGCACAAAGCGCAAAAAACTCCGGCGCGTTTTCCTCATAGAGATCGGCGACGCGCTCAAGGACGCTCGCGCGCTCGTCGACAGGGCGCGCCGACCAGTCGGAAAAGCCCTCTGCGGCGGCCGAGAGCGCCGCGGCAAGGTCTTCCTCGCCCGCCTCGACCACCGTGCCGACAATATCCTCCGGCTTTGCCGGATTGGCCGTCTCGCGGCCGCCATCGCGCATCGCCTGCCCCGCCACCATCGGCGCGGCGTGCCAGCGGCAGGACGCGAACCGGTCGCGCGCGGCAAAGAGCTCGTCCAGTTCCAGCGGGTCGGTCAGGTCCCAGCCCTTGGCGTTCTTGCGCGCCTCGCCATAGAGCATCGGCGGCAGCGGAATGCGCGGATTGGCGATCGCCTGGCCGTGCGCCTCCAAGACCGCAAAGGGATCGCGGGCGACCTCCTCCGGCGGGATCTCCTCATCGACGATCTGGTTGACGAAGGAGCTGTTGGCGCCGTTCTCAAGCAGCCGGCGCACCAGATAGGCCAGCAGATCGCGGTGCTCGCCGACCGGCGCATAGATCCGGCAGCGCACGTCGCTCGACTTCTTCACCGTGTCGTAGAGCGACTCGCCCATGCCGTGCAGGCGCTGGAACTCGTAAGACGTTTTGCCGTCGGCCATTTCCAGGATCGAGGCGACGCTGTGGGCGTTGTGGCTGGCGAACTGCGGATAGATGCGCTCGCCCATGGCAAGGAGCTTCTGTGCACAGATCAGGTAGCAGACGTCGGAATTGACCTTGCGCGTGAACACCGGATAACCGGGAAGGCCCTCCGTCTGGGCGATCTTGACCTCGCTGTCCCAGTAGGCGCCCTTGACGAGGCGCACCATGATCTTGCGGTCGAGCTTTTCGGCGAGCGCATGGAGCCAGTCGATCTCCGCCGGCGCGCGCTTGGCATAGGCCTGGACGACGATGCCCATGCCGTCCCAGCCTGCAAGGGCGGGATCGGACAGCACCGCCTCGAAGACGTCGAGGGAAAGGTCGAGCCGGTCCATCTCCTCGGCGTCGATGTTGAAGCCCATATTGGCGCTCTTGGCGATCAGGGCGAGCGCCCGGGTCCGCGCCACCAGCTCCGTCATCACCCGCTCGCGCTTGGCGAATTCGTAGCGCGGATGCAGCGCGGAAAGCTTTACCGAGACGCCCGGATTGGACCGGATGTCCGGCCCGCAGGAGGCGGCAAGCTCGGTGATGGCGTTGGAATAGGCAAGGTGATGGCGCCGCGCGTCGGCCTCGGTCAGCGCCGCCTCGCCCAGCATGTCGTAGGAATAGCAGTAGCCGGCGGCCTCCCGCTTCTTGGCCCGCGTGATCGCCTCGTGGATGTTGCGCCCGAGCACGAACTGGCGGCCGAGCTCCTTCATGGTCTGGCCGACGGCGACGCGCACGACGGGCTCGCCGAGGCGGCGGATCATGCCGCGCACGGTCTTGGCGACGTTCTGCCCGTCCTTGTCGGTGAGAACGTGGCCGGTCAGCATCAGCGCCCAGGTCGAGGCGTTGACCAGCACCGAGCTCGACTGGCCGAGATGGGTGCTCCAGTCCGACGGCGCGATCTTGTCGGAGATCAGCGCATCGATCGTCTCGTCGTCCGGCACACGCAGGAGCGCCTCGGCAAGGCACATCAGGGCGACGCCCTCGCGGGTGGAGAGCCCGAACTCGGCCAGAAAGCTCTCCATCATCGTCGGCTTCGACGAGGACCGCACCTTGGCGACCAGCTCCGCGCCGCGCGCGGCGATCTTCTTGCGGGTGTCTTCGGTGATCGGCGTTGCGGCGGCAAGCGCCCGCATGGTCTCCGCCTCGTCGGCGATGATCGCCTCGCGCATGCGCTGGCGGATAGCGGCGAGATCGGTCGGGTCGGAAACGGGAGACGGAACGGCACCGGAGGAGGCGTCAGACATGGCGGTTCTTTCGGCTGGAAGGGTTGTTTCCCCTAGGATACTCCAATCCTTGCAGCCGATTTTCCCGAGAATCGACGTGAGATAGGCAAAAATCGCGAAAATATGCTAACTATCAGCCGGAACGTATCATCAAAGGCCCGGCAATGGACGATCTGGATGCCATCGACAGGAGGATCATCGACGCGCTGGTCGCCAACGGGCGGATCACCGTGACGGATCTCGCCGCAAAGGCCGGGCTTTCCAAAACGCCCTGCCAGAACCGCATGCGCCGGCTGGAGGAGCGCGGCTACATCCGCGGCTATACGGCGATCACCGACCCGGCAAAGCTCGGCGCCGGCCACATCGCGTTCGTCCAGGTGACGCTCAGCGACACCCGCTCCGCGGCACTCGCCGCGTTCAACGAGGCGGTCCGGGGCGTGCGCGAGATCGAGGAATGCCACATGATCGCCGGCGGCTTCGACTACCTGCTGAAGGTCCGCACCCGCGACATCGCCGGCTACCGGCGCGTTCTCGGCGAGCGCATCTCGACGCTGCCCCACGTCACCCAGACCTCCACCTTCGTCGTCATGGAGGCGGTCAAGGACCGCAGCCGCTAGCCCGACGGTCGCACCGACAAAGGGACGCAGCGGGTCGCCACATTCGCTCCACGCCGCAGGAGCACAGTCCTGGTGCCCCGATCCGGTGAGGAGACGACCCCCATGTCGCTTTTGAGGCTCCTTGGCGCGGCCGCCCTTGCCGCCGCCCTTTCTGCGGCGAGCGCGGCCAGCGCGCCGAAACCGCTGCCCGATGCCTGCGCCGTGCTGAAGACCCTTGATGCCGCCGAGTACCTGTCCGGCGAAGTGCGCTACGACCTGATGGCGGCCCGCCGCGACGACGCCGTCGCCTTCAGCCAGTGCGTCGCCGTGGAAAAGGAAGGCGCCGCGTCGGTCAGCCTGCAGATCCGCGAGCTGCGCTCCGGCGCGTCCCCCGCCCCGGCCGCAACCCAGCGCGAGGACTACGTCAAGGAACTCGCCGAGACCTTCGGCTTCGTGCCGGAGGCGGAGGACGTTGCCGTCGGCGAGGCGGCTGTCTGGATCGGCGATGTCGGCCAGTTGACCGTCTGGTACCGCGACGGCCGGGTGCAGATGATCGTCTCGGGGCGGGGCGGCAACAGTAAGGACCTGGCGGCCGAGATCGCCCGCCGCGTCGTCGAAAAATATCCCTGATCCCCACGCCGGCCCCGCACGGGGGACGAAGGCGGGCCGAGGATCGGAGCACGGGCAGACATGCCCGAAAATACCTATCGTCACGATTTCATTTGCCGTCGGACGACAACCGTAATATTAGGTTATTCTAATAAGAAACAATAAATCTAGGGAGGGCGGTGCGCGATGCCCGGAAGCGGCCTTTTCGGGCCGCCGGCCGCTTGTCAGGCGCACCAACGCACCGCCGCTTGAGTTTGGGCGACGCGACACCATGCTGAATTCCACCCTGTGGGAGGCCTTCACCCCGTTTACCAAATGGGCGCCGCGGGTCACCCGCGACGACCTGCAGCGCGACCTCGTGGCGGGCATTACCGGCGCCCTCGTCGTCCTGCCGCAGGGCGTCGCCTTTGCCTCCATCGCCGGCATGCCGCCGGAATACGGCCTCTATGCCGGCATCGTGCCGGCCATCGTCGCCGCCCTCTTCGGCTCCTCGCGCCACCTCGTCTCCGGCCCGACGACGGCGGCCTCGATCGTGCTGTTCTCCGCGCTCTCGGTGCAGGCCGTGCCGGAAAGCGCGCAATATGTGACGCTGGCGCTGACGCTGACCTTCATGGTCGGTCTCTTCGAGCTGGCCCTCGGCCTTGCCCGCATGGGCGCGCTCGTCAACTTCATCTCCCATTCCGTCGTCGTCGGCTTCACCGCCGGCGCCGCCGTGCTGATCGCCGCCAAACAGCTGAAGCATTTCTTCGGCATCGAGATGCCGTCCGGCGGCCATCTCCACCATATCCTGATCGCCTTCGTCGAACAGATCGACCGCCTCAACCCCTATGTCACGTCGGTCGCCGCGGCGACGCTTCTCAGCGGCATCCTCCTCAAGATATTCGCGCGAAGGATTCCCTACCTCATCGTCTCCATGGTCGTCGGCAGCCTCGTCGGCGTTTTTCTGAACGCCCGCTTCGGCCAGGAGGTGACGGGGATCGCAACCGTCGGCGCCCTGCCGACCCATCTGCCGCCGCTGTCGGCGCCGGACCTTACCTTCGACACCATCAAGGAGCTTGCCCCGACTGCCCTTGCCATGACCCTCTTCGCGCTGACCGAGGCGGTCTCCATCGGCCGCTCGCTCGCCGCCCGCGGCGGCTACCGCATCAATGGCAGCCAGGAATTCGTCGGCCAGGGCCTTTCCAACATTTTTGGGGCGTTCTTCTCCGGCTATGTGGCGACCGGCTCCTTCAACCGGTCCGGCCTCAACTACGAGGCCGGCGCCAGGACGCCTTTCGCCGCCGTCTTTGCCGGCGGCCTCCTCATGGTCGTCCTCCTCTTCGTCGCCCCGCTCGCGGTCTACCTGCCGAAGGCGACCATGGCCGGGCTCCTCTTCCTCGTCGCCTGGGGCCTCTTCGACTTCAAGGAGATCGGCCACATCCTGAAGGCCTCGGGCCGCGAGACGGCCGTCCTCCTCGTCACCTTCTTCAGTGCGCTCTTTTTAGAGTTGGAACTCGCCATCTTCGCCGGCGTCATGCTGTCGCTGATCATGTATCTGGAGCGGGTGTCGAAGCCGACGATCCGCCGCCAGGTGCCGGACCCCTATGGCGCCAAGCGGGTCTTCGTCTCCGACCCCGCCCTGCCGGAATGCCCGCAACTGCGCTTTGCGCAGATCGACGGCTCGATCTTCTTCGGCAACGTCAACCGGGTGGAGGACACCTTCGACCTCTACCGCAACACCCACCCGGACCAGAAACACCTCGCCATCGTCGCCCAGGCGATCCGCTTCGTCGACCTGCAAGGGGCGGAGGCCTTCGTCGACGAGGCCAAGAAGCGCAAGGAAATGGGCGGCGGCCTCTACATCGTCAACGCCCAGATCCCCTTATGGGAAATCCTGGAAAGCCTCGGCAGCCTCGACGACATCAACGAAAAGCACTTCTTCCAGGGCAAGACGGCGGCCGTCCACGCCATCTACCAGAAACTCGACAAAACCGTCTGCAAGGGCTGCAACCAGCGCATCTTCACCGAATGCATGTGGGACCACGGGGTGAGGGGGAAGCCGGCGCCCGGGGAGTGAGGCTATGCATTGAGGCTGACACGCCCGCACAACGCACGGAATAAAAGGGGAAACGCCAAATTTTTTGGGGATTATCGCCTTGACGCAAATTAGAATAACTGCCCCTGGTCCAATTCCGGCTTAATCCGCACCAGTCGGCGCACAGAATCAATTTCTGCGTCATCGACGATGTGCCCCGCATAATCTTCGAAGCGGAGGAGTGAAACGGCCTTCTCTTCGTAGTTTTTGCCTTTGCCGTCGTCAAATGTGTGAAACTCAATATCGGAGACGCCGAGTGCCTCCTTAACCCAAAGGCAGGTGGCAAATTGAATGGAATCGGGGACGGTCAAAACCCGCGTCTTTTCATTCGCCTGTTTCACGTCAGGCGCACTTTCAAACTTATGGTCCCGAAGGCGCCCAGCTTTTTGAAGGATAACTGGATTTGGGCTGACGGGAAGCATTACACCTTCGATTTCAGATATGAGCTGATCAATACTGCTGAAAGCGCTGCTACCCTTGAGAAGCGATGGCCGAAATTCTGCATATAATATCGTACTATACCATATGTGGCGCTTGCCGACCTTTGCGTCATCGAGAATCCTAGACATATGGGCAAGGAGTTCTGGGGGGCTGCCTGTGATGTGGCGAATGAGGACGCAGCTATCCCAGAAATGATTATTGCTTTGGGATAGTCCCATTTTCTGCGCCCCAATCCGATGGCTCGAAAGGCATCATCGCTCCTTCCCATTTAGATGGAGTGCCAGTTTGGTTAATGCTTTTCATACTCGCAACCTCAACTCGCACCGGAAGCTGCCCCTCACCGTCATAAATCGCGTCTCCAAAGGCCCATATGCGCTGTTTCAGGAGCGATTTGATTTGCTCTTCAGAGATCTCACTCTTGAACACACACGGCACCTCGATCTTTGTGCCTGTAATGACTAGGATTCCACGGGGCATATGCCCACGGTAGTCGAGTTCCATAAACAGACAGTCGAATGCGTCAGACGCTTGTCCACGGAAGTACCGCGGCGGCAGTCTTCCATCCGATCTTTCAGTAAGAAAACGATCAATTTGCTTTCCAAACACCGCATCTAGCGCTAGTGTTGTACGCTGCGATGTAGATATCTCAATGTATTCGAATTTTTTTTCTACGCCCTTGACGACCGCGCCGAGTTTTTCTGCGACCCCGCCGTACTTCGATGCTTCATCAAAATTGCTTCTATAAATTGCATCAGCACACGCATATAGAGCCTTGGCAGAGGATGCGGGGTCAAAGCCGAGATTGGGACGGGGCCTTTCAGAAAGCCCGAATTCCGCGCTACCGATCTTGAGATGAGATACAACAAACTCGTGCGCCGTCTTGTGATTGACGGCCTTGTCCGCCTCCACGAGGGCGCTCAGAAGACTGCTAAACTTGGCTTTAAAAACGTTTGCTGGCACAAGCCTTTCATGCTCCACAGCAGACTTGCTGCCGTGAATCGTTACAAGGATTTCTTGTTTGGTCTGCTCAACGTTGGCCAAATCACAATCCTCCTCACGGATGCTAACATCCGTCCGGATATCTGGGAAGTTATATTGAGAGCGCAATAACTGATGGACCGTTAACCTTACAAAAGGTATTGGAAACCAGTCGGTTAGAGGATTTTATGACGCAACAAGAATCTTGTGGTGCTGGCCCGGTCGATGAAGCCGCCTTCGAAAGGATCGTCGGGGCAGCGGTCAAATCGGCTCGATCAGAAGATCGAACATCGCATTTTCCTTCAGACGATGGTTCGAGAGAAAGCTGAATTCACTGAGACAGCGCTCCATGTACTTCGCGCTAATAAAGCTCAAACTGTCTTCTTAAGCTTCTTTCCGTGCTATATTTCACTGACGGGAGGAAGCGATGGCACAATCAGGAAAGAGGTTGGGA
>NZ_NPEV01000057.1 GCF_003258835.1 Rhodobium orientis
ACGCCGCGAAACGTCTGAAACCAAGTAGAATCAATGCCATGCACCCTGTCTACAAAATTAGACCGGACAGTAGTGGGTCAAGCCCGGCAATGACGCCGAGGAAAGGGCAATTGGCGTGCAAGGGCCACGACCGCACCACCGTGCGGCCAACGTCTACCCCCCGAACCGCTTCTCGATGTAGTCCTCGACCATTGCCTTGAAATCGGTGGCCAGGTTGGGGCCCCGCAGGGTAGTCACCTTCTGGCCGTCGACGAAGACCGGGGCGGCAGGTTCCTCGCCGGTGCCGGGCAGCGAGATGCCGATGTCGGCGTGCTTGGATTCGCCGGGGCCGTTGACGATGCAGCCCATGACGGCGACCTGAAGTTCCTCGATGCCGGGATAGCGATTGCGCCAGTCGGGCATCGCCTCGCGGATCTGGTCCTGGATGTCGCGGGCAAGTTCCTGGAACACCGTCGAGGTGGTGCGCCCGCAGCCGGGACAGGCGGCGACGATCGGCACGAAGGAGCGCAGCCCCATGACCTGCAGGAGCTCCTGGGCGACGACGACTTCGCGACTGCGATCCCCGCCCGGCTCCGGCGTCAGCGAGATGCGGATGGTGTCGCCGATGCCCTGCTGCAGGACGATGCCGAGGGCCGCCGAGGAGGCGACGATGCCCTTGGAGCCCATGCCGGCCTCGGTGAGGCCCAGATGCAGGGCATGGTCGGAGCGGCGGGCAAGCTCGGTATAGACGGCAACGAGGTCCTGGACCTGGCTGACCTTGGCCGAGAGAATGATCTTCGACCGGTCGAGGCCGATTTCTTCCGCCCGCGCGGCCGACAACAGCGCCGACTGGATGATCGCCTCGTGCATGACGGCGCGGGCGTCGAGCGGCGTTGCCGAGTTGGCGTTGGCGTCCATCAGGCTGGTCAGCAGTTCCTGGTCGAGCGAACCCCAGTTGACGCCGATGCGCACCGGCCGGTCGTTGCGGATCGCGGTCTCCACGATCTGGGTGAACTGGACGTCCTTCTTGCTCTTGAAGCCGACATTGCCGGGATTGATGCGGTATTTGGCAAGGGCTTCCGCGCAGGCCGGATGGGCGGCGAGCAGCTTGTGGCCGATATAGTGGAAGTCTCCGATCAGCGGCACGTCGATGCCCATCGCGTCGAGCTTTTCGCGGATCTTCGGCACGGCGGCGGCCGCCTCGTCGCGGTCGACGGTGACGCGGACGAGTTCGGAGCCGGCGCGGGCAAGGCTTGCGACCTGCGCGACCGTCGCCTCGACGTCGGCCGTGTCGGTGTTGGTCATCGACTGGACGACGATCGGGTTGTCGCCGCCGACCAGGACGCCGCCGACATCGACGGCAACGCTGTTGCGGCGGGACTTCAGGCTGGTGTCGAACGCGGTCATCGCGAGCCTCGCAATCGGAGAATGCAGCAGCATGGGCGGCAACAGGGACGATGGCCCGGCCGCAATCGTCCGTTGCCGGAGGCGGCCCGCCTTTTGCCGGGTCCTTTCCCTATCATAGACGAATGCGGTTGCGAATAGCCGGCCCCGGTGACATTTTGCAGCCCGCTCGGGGGCGAGCAATGAACGACGAAAGATGCCGAAAGGGCCATAAATGCGGATTTTCGACCTCGCCTTCGAAGCGCTCGCGGCGGTCTTCACCTATTTCCAGATCGTGCTCCGGCTCGCCGTGCCGCTCGCCGCCGTGGTGCTGGTGTTCGAGACCTATTCGCGCCTGACCCATCCGCAGATGAGCGGCATCGCCGGGCCGGGGGGCCTCCCCGCGGCGCCGGAACCGCCGGCGATCCTGGTCATGATCTCGCTGGTGGCGACGATCGCGCTGACGGCGGTCTATCTCAACGTCGTCATCGGCTGGCATCGCTTCCTCGTCAGGGGCGAGGCGCCGTGGGCGACCGGCTTCAAGCTCGGCGGGCGGGAATTCCGCTATTTCTACAACTCCATCGCCATCGGCATCATCGCCCTTGCCGTCGTCCTGCCGTGCGTCTTCGTCATCGAACGCCTCGTCGGTGGCATCGGCGCTGGCCTCCTGTCGCAGGCCCTTTCTTTTGCCGCCACCGCGGCGATCATCGCCATCGTACTCAGGTTGTCGCCGGTGCTCGTCGACGTGGCGCTGGAGCGAAAGCCGGTCGGGCTCGTGCAGTCCTGGAAGCGGATGGCGCCGCTTGCCGGCCAGATCGCCGGCGTCGGCATCATCGTCGCCGTGCTGGCGATGGCGAGTGCCGGCATCGACCGCTTCGTGGTGGCGCTGCCGATCGGCCTCTTCTTCAAGGCCGCGCTGACGGCGACCAATGCCACCGCCATGCTGTTCCTTGCCGGCATGACGACGACGGCGGCCGTGACGCTCGCCTATCTGCGCGTGATGCCCCCACCGGCCTCGGGCAAGGGCGGCAACAGGGTGGTGGCTGCCAACGAGTGATGCCGCGGGATCCTGTGCGCAATTGCAGTGATCGCCCCGGTCGCTGTAGCTGTACGGTCAGCCTGATTTTTTGGGAGGACGGCCATGGACACGGTCACGGGCGGCTGCCTTTGCGGCAAGGTGCGCTTCGCAGCGATGGGGCGGCCCTACCGGGTCGGCCTCTGCCACTGCCTCGACTGCCGCAAGCACCACGGCGCGCTGTTCCACGCCTCGGCGATCTTTCCGGAGGCTGCGGTGACGGTCGAGGGCGAGACAAGCGACTACCAGGGCCGGCATTTCTGCCCTGATTGCGGCTCGTCGGTGTTCGCGCGGACCGGCGACGAGGTCGAGGTGCACCTCGGCGCCCTCGATGACCCCGACCGGTTCCGGCCGACCTATGAGAGCTGGGTCATTCGGCGCGAGTCCTTCCTGCCGGCGTTTCCACTGATGCATCACTACGAGCGCGACCGGGAGGGAACGGACCGCACCGAGGACTAGTCGGCCTCCGCCGTTGCCTTCTGCGAACGCAGGACCTGCGACCGATTGCTTCGGTTGTGGGGGAGGTCGGGCGATGCGATAAACGGCTCGTCGCGTATTGGTTGTATTCAGGTGCGCCGGGGCGCGGCCGAAACCGTTGCCGGGAGCGTTCCGTTGTTTCAGCTCGTATCGCAGAGCCTTGCCGTCCTCGCCCGACATCCGGCCGTTGCCGCTTTGCTGTTCCTGCCGTTCGCCATCTACGGTGCGGTCGGGGACGAGATCTTCGACTGGTACTACAATGGGATGACCGCTGAAAACGTGGGGTTTCTTATCTTTCGTGTGCCCCTCAACCGGATTAAAGGAGTTTTGGCAAGCTCGGGCCTTCTCCTGATTGGGCAATTCTATCTCTATCTTATAGCCGCCATCGGTTGGCACCGGTATCTGATCCTGGGCGAGCGGCCGTGGAGTCGCGGTCTCCTTCCCGGTCGGATAGAGCGTCGATTCTTCTACCGGGTTGTTGTCCTCGCGCTCGTCGTCGTGTTCGCCTTTGCCGGTTTGGCGCTGATCTTGCTCGCGATTGGCTACGCTCTCAATGTCTACGTCCTGCCCTGGCTTTCCGAGATGTCGGCGCCATGGCTGCGCGCCCTCCTGTGGGTGCGCGGCGTCCTGTTCCAACTGGGGTTCGTGGTGATCGCGGTCTTGGTCGTCAGCATCATCATGCTGCGCCTTTGGGTGGCGCTGGTCGACCGGGCGCTCGAGCGGGACAATCTGAACATGCGCGATGCCTGGGGCGCGACGGCGTCTTGGCGAGGCCGGGTCTTGGTCTTCGTGGTCGTTACCCTGATCGCCCGGGTTCTCGCTTCGCTCCTTGCCGAGGCGCTGGAAAACCTGTTGCCGGGGTCGGTCGCCATGGTCGTCTCCGTGACCACGTCAGCCGCCATCAGCTTTTGTGTGGCCGCACTCGATCTCACCGCCATCACGCTGCTCTACCGTGAGGTTACGCGGCGCACGGAGGACGTGTTCGCCTGAGGGAGGCGGGTTGCCGCCGGGCGCGGGTCTTCATTGTGCGTTGCAGCGATTACTTGTGCATTGCAATATCGGGCGCCATGCTTATCTGAAATCCAGGGATCGGCGTCTCAACGATCAAGAGGAACACCATGCTCAAAGGCAAGAATGCGGTCGTCACCGGCTCCACTTCCGGAATCGGTCTCGGCACGGCGAAGGAACTGGCGAAGGCCGGCTGCAACGTCGTTCTCAACTCCTTCACCGACAACGAAGACGACCACGCGCTGGCCGCCGAAATCGAGAAGACCTATGGCGTCACCGCGCGCTACATCCAGGCCGATATGTCGAAGGGCGAGGCCTGCGTCCGGCTGATCGAGGAAGCGACCAAGGCCCTCGGCTCGGTCGATATCCTCGTCAACAATGCCGGCATCCAGTTCGTCTCGCCGATCGAGGAGTTTCCGCCGGAAAAGTGGGATGCGATCCTCGCCATCAACCTGTCGTCCTCGTTCCACACCATCCGCACCGCCCTGCCGGGCATGCGGAAGGCGGGCTGGGGGCGCATCGTCAACATCGTCTCGGCGCACGGGCTGACGGCCTCGCCGTTCAAATCGGCCTATGTCTCGGCCAAGCACGGCATGATGGGGCTGACCAAGACCGTTGCCCTTGAGACCGCCGAGGTCGACATCACCTGCAATGCCATCTGCCCCGGCTACGTCATGACGCCGCTCGTCGAAGCGCAGATCCCGGAGCAGATGAAGGTGCACAACATGTCGCGCGAGGACGTCATCCGCGAGGTCATGCTGGATCGCCAGCCCTCCAAGGAATTCGCCACCGTGGAAGAGATCGGCGGCACCGCCGTGTTCCTGTGCTCGCCGCCGGCGCGCCAGATCACCGGCACCTCGATCTCCGTCGACGGCGGCTGGACTGCGCTCTAGGCCGGAAACGTCATGGCCAAGGCCGCAAAGACCCCCGACAAACGCGGCGCCGGAAAAGCGCCTGCGCCCGACGGCCCGAAGCCGGTCAACCTCGCCCTGCAGGGTGGCGGCGCCCACGGCGCCTTCACCTGGGGCGTCATCGACCGCTTGCTCGCCGACGGACGGCTGAAGATCTCCGCCATCTCCGGCACCAGCGCCGGCGCCATGAACGCCGTCGTCGTCGCCGACGGCTGGAGTTCGGGCGGTGCGGAGGGCGCGCGGGCAGCGCTGAAGGAATTCTGGCGCAAGGTCTCGTGGCGCGCGCGGATGAGCCCGATCCAGCGGCTTCCCGGCGACGTGCTGTGGGGCAACTGGAGCCTCGATATGTCGCCGAGCTATCTCGCCTTCGACGTCATGAGCCGCTTCGCCTCGCCCTATCTCATGAACCCGCTCAACTACAATCCTCTGCGTGAGGTCGTGGAGGAAGCGGTCGATTTCGACCGGGTCCGGGCCTGCGGCGACATCCGGCTGTTCGTTGCCGCCACCAATGTGCGGACCGGCAAGATCAAGGTCTTCTCCGGCGACGAGATCGGGCTCGATGCGGTGATGGCGTCCGCCTGCCTGCCGCAGATCTACCAGGCGGTGGAGATCGGCGGCGAGGCCTATTGGGACGGCGGCTTCATGGGCAATCCGCCGATCTTTCCGCTGTTCTACGATTCCGACACGGCGGACACCGTCCTCGTCCAGATCAACCCGATCGAGCGCGCCGACGTGCCCAAGACGGCGCGGGAAATCCTCAACCGGGTCAACGAGATCACCTTCAATTCCACGCTCCTTCGGGAGCTGCGTGCCATCGAGTTCGTCTCGCGGCTGCTCGACGACGGCCGGCTCGATGCGGACCGCTACACCCGCGCGCGCCTGCACCGCATCCATGGCAATCACGAACTCGCCGAACTCTCCGCATCCTCCAAGGTCAACGCCGAATGGGCGTTCCTGAAGCACCTTCGCGATATCGGCCGGCGCATGGCGGGCGACTGGCTCGACGAGAATTTCGAGGCCATCGGCGAGCGCGGCACCATCGATTTGCGCGACGAGATCACGTGAAAGGGCCAGCCGTTTTCGGTTGGTTTCGATGATGGTGCGGGGCCGGCGGCGGCGCTTGCGGCGCCGGTGCGGTCGGTGGGAGAATGACGCCGACGTCTGTTCTGGTGAGGGGAAAACCATGCGCGACAGCCTGACCGTCGAGAGGTCCGGCGTGCGGCTGGAGGTTCTGGTCGCCGACATCACCACGCTTGAGGTCGACGCCATCGTCAACGCGGCCAATGAGAGCCTTCTTGGCGGCGGCGGGGTCGACGGTGCCATCCATCGCGCGGCGGGACCGGAGTTGCTCGCCGAATGCAAGACGCTCGGCGGCTGCCCGACGGGCGAGGCGCGGCTCACCGGCGGCTATCGGCTGCCGGCGCGCCATGTCATCCACACGGTTGGGCCGGTCTGGCGCGGCGGCGGCAGCGGCGAGCCGGACCTTCTGGCCAGCGCCTATCGCAATTCGCTGATGCTCGCGGAGGAGGCGGGCGCGGCGAGCGTTGCCTTCCCGGCGATCTCTACCGGCGTCTACGGCTTTCCGGCGGACCATGCGGCGCGCATCGCCGCGGCGACAGTCGCGGGCCATGTGGATGCCGGAACCAAAACCCTTCGGCGCATCGTCTTTTGCTGCTTTTCGCCGGAGAGTGCTGCACATCACATCGCGGCTCTGGAGGAATTGCCGGAACGGAACCCGCCCGGCGCGGTGTGATCATCGGCCAGGCGCCCCAGGCGATCGGCTGCCAGGCGCGCTGCTCCTGGAGCCTGGCATTCCTGGGTAACACCAGGCTGAGACGTCCGGTTTCGGGATGTGGAAGCGGTCTCCGTGCGAATTGTCGTTCCGTCCGAAAGGGGAGGCGATCCGAGCCGCCGGCTCCCATATCGCCATGCGCATATGAGGGGGCTGCCATGCGGCCTCACCGTCCGTGGCCGAGAGCGCCGGGCACCCTTGCGCGAGAGGGCGAAAACCGTGTTATTTCAATATAATAATCCGGTCGCGCGGCGGTGCAGCATTTTATGACAGGAAAATGACGCGGGACCCCTTACAATCGGCAAATCAATTTGCTACATGAGTGATCCGCGGCGCCGACAGGGCGCCGCTTTGGCGCGGGGTGGAGCAGTCCGGTAGCTCGTCAGGCTCATAACCTGAAGGTCGCAGGTTCAAATCCTGCCCCCGCAACCAACTCTATCAACACTCCCGAGGAATCCCCTTTGGGAGTGTTTGTTTTTGAAGCTTTTCCAGGGGCTTGCCGCTCCGTCCATGCCAGAATCTTTCCCGGTGCACCGTAGAGCGTGGCGTCGACTTCGCCGCGTTCCGGACCTGGCGTGAGCACGATCTTCTCGATCAGCATCCGTAAAGCCCCGGCCGGTTCCTCGCGCTCTTCAGGGCGGTTCAACGAGCTCATGACATCCGAGATCAACCAGGAATGTCTGGGTTCGCTGCTTGCCGAACGGAGCCTCGGTCCTGGCCGGCGCCCTATGCGGAGACGGTGGACGCGGCGGCAACCGGGGCCTCCGCCTGGCGACGCCTGTACTTGCGACGGTATTCCGATGGCGACAGGCCCACTTCCTTCTTGAAGGCCTTGCAGAAATAGTTGGCGTCCTGGAACGACAGGTCGAGCGAGATATTGGTGATCGGCAGGTCGCTTTCCCGCAGCAGTTCCTTGGCCCGCTCGATGCGCTGGGTCTTCAGATAGGAGATGAAGGTCATGTCCATCTCCTTGCGGAACAGCCGGCTCAGGTAGCACGGGCTGATATGGGCGAAATCCGCAGCGTCTTCCAGCGTCACGCCCTTGTGCATGTTGCGCTCGATATAGTTGAGCACGTCCTGAATGTGGTCGGACGCATGGGCGCCGCCGGTCTCGGTCGCCTCGAACAGCACATCCGTCATCTGGCAGAGCATTTCCTGCATCTGGAAATGGCTGTCGAGGTCCAGGCGCTGGGACGCCAGCGCGTCGATCTGGCGAGCAAGGGCAGGCGGCAGGTCCATGCCGCGGTCTTCGACCACCTGCACCATGGCGCGGACATATTCCAGCACGGCACGGCGCGGTGCAGTGTCCTTGCGGGCGTAGATGGTTTCCATGTGGCGGCGCACCAGGGCGAGGCATTGGCGATAGGCGCTCTGATCGACGAGGGTCGCGATTTGCGCGGCAATCGCCGCCGTCTCTCCGGACGGTGCCGGCGTGGCGGCGACCGGCTTGGCCAGAACGGGCGCCGCCTCCGAAGTCGCGACCGACGGCGTGATCGAGCGCAGGCACTCGCCGACCGCGTTCAAGAGGTCTTCGGTGCGCACGGGCTTTAACAGGAAGTTGTCCGCCTTGAGGTGGATCGCGCCCTGCATGATCTCGAAATAGTCGTAGGCGGTGAGGATGATGACCTTGGTCTTCAGGCCGCGGTCGCGCACCATCTGGATGATTTCCAGCCCGTTCGGACGCGGGATCTTGATGTCGACCAGCATCAGGTCGATGGAATATGCGTCCAGCAGATGCACCGCCTCGCTGCCGTTGCGCGCCTCGCCGATGATGTTCACGCCGTCGAGATTCGTCTCAAGGATCTTGCGCAGGGCGCGCCGCTCCAGTTCCTCGTCTTCGATGATCGCGATGTCGAACATGGGTCAAGGATCCGTGTGGTCGGGCTGCAGGTCAGGCGGGATTCAAAACGCCGCCTCATCGAAGTCGATCGGCAGGCGAAGGCGCACCAGCGTTCCCCGTCCGCCCCGGTAGGGACTGACGATCTCCAGGTGATGGTCGTCGCCGAAATAGTGTCGCAGGCGGCTGTCGACATTGTACAGGCCGATGCTCTTGCGGCCGTCCCGGTCGGCAGCGCCCGCCAGCACCGCCTGCTTGCGCCCGGCCGGAATGCCGTCGCCGTTGTCGACGATGTCGACGATCACGTCGCGTCCGTCCTGATAGGCCAGAATGTCCACCAGACCGCCGCTCTCGCGCGGTTCGATGGCATAGTTGATGCAATTTTCCACGATCGGCTGCAGCACCATGAAGGGGCAGGTGGTCATGCTGAGTTCGTCGGGCACGTCGACGTGGAAGTTGAAGCGATCGCCGAGGCGCAGCCGGAGCAGATAGAGGTAGTTCTGGACGTGCTCCAGTTCCGTTGCCAGCGGAACGAATTGCGAGCCGCTCTTCTTCAGGACATAGCGCATCATGTCGGCGAAGGCGTGGACTGTCGTCTCGGTCTCCTCTGCCCCTTCGATCAGGGCGAGCCGGCCGATCGTGTTCAGCACGTTGAACAGGAAATGGGGATTGACCTGATAGGACAGCGCCTGCAACTCCGCCTCGCGCAGCGACCGCTCCAGCTCGGCGCGGCGCTTGGATTCCTCCATCAGGCGCAGGTTCTTGGCGTAGAGTTCCTGGGTAACGCTGTTGGCGTAGCTCTCCTCCACGATGTAGGAGGCGATGTAGCAGAGCGAAGAGGCGGCCGAGCGCAGCCGCTCATAGGTGATCTCGCCGGTTTCGTCGTAGAGCGGCAGGAGGTCGGCCTCCTCGCGCCAGGACCGTTCGGTCGGGAACAGGCCGGACATGTCGACGAGATCGGCCGCCGTGTCGCCATCCGTCAGGTTCACTTGGCCGCAGATCACGGCACCCAGATACTCGCCGCACATGGTGATGGGCGCCGCGAAGTCGACGAGGCCCGCATGGCACTTGTAAATGGAGGGGCCGCCGTTCGAAAGCGCGGTGCGCCCGCCGACCGCGTCGCAATGGTAGCAGCGCTCACGCCATGCCGGATGGCTGCGGATGGTCTGGCAGAAACGGCTGAAACTGCTCGGATTGGTCACCGGCTCGCCCTGCGGGTCGACGATGACCATGGCGACACCGACGGCGGCGCTGAAATTGTCCTGGACCTTCTGCAGCATATCGACGCTGGTCAAATTGGCCAAACGTCTCCGTCCGGCGGCTTTTGCCCCGGCGATTTCCAGGCCTCTGCGCGATGCTGATGTCTCGTCGCGGTTGGGCCTTTCCAGAAAGTCCGCTTTCACTGGCAAGCCTTACTGAGGGCGTCCGTCCGATCCGCCCGCTCCCAAACGAAACCCTCCATCTCTCTGCCAAAATGGCCGTACGCCGCCGTCTTCTCAAAGATCGGCCGGCGTAATGCGAGCGCGTCGATCATGCCCGATACGGACAGCGGAAACACCGAGCGGATCGCCCGCGCCAACGCGTCTGAGTCCAGGCCGCACTCGTCCTCGGCTGTTACACCAATCATTTCCGGTTGGCTCTGACCTATCGCAAACGCGAGTGAAATTTCGCAACGGGACGCAAGACCGGCGGCGACGACGGTTTTGGCGATCAGACGCGCCATATAGGCGGCCGTGCGGTCGAGCTTGGTCGCGTCCTTGCCGGAAAAGGCGCCGCCGCCGTGCCGGCCGATGCCGCCATAGGTGTCGACCATGAGCTTGCGCCCCGTGAGGCCGGTGTCGGCCGCCGGACCGCCCAAGACGAAGCGTCCGGTCGGGTTGATGAGCACCCTGGTGTCGCGCCGCAGCCAGCCGCCCATCACCGGCGCGATCACCTCTTCGATGAGACCGCGCAGCATCTCTTCGCGGCCGATATCGGGCGCGTGCTGGGCGGCAAGGACGAGGCTCGTCAGTTCCGCCGGGCGTCCGCTGGCGTCGTTGCGGAAGGTAACCTGCGCCTTGCCGTCGGGCCGCAGCCAATCGAGGCGGCCGGACCTGCGCGCTGCCGTCAGCGCCTCGGTCAGGCGGTGCGCATAGTGAATGGCGGCGGGCATCAGCGTCTCGGTCTCGTCGCAGGCGTAGCCGTAGAAGATGCCCTGGTCGCCCGCGCCGAGCTCGTTGTCGCGCGATACCCCTTGCGCGATGTCCGGCGACTGTTCGTGCAGATCGGTCAGCACGAAGCAACCCTCGGCATCGAAGCCGAGGGCGGGATCGGTGTAGCCGATCCGGCGCAGCACCTTGCGGGCGACGGCGACCACGTCGACCCGCGCCGTCGAGGTAACCTCGCCGGCGATATGCAGGCTGTTGCCCGAGGCCATGACCTCCACCGCGACCCGGGCCTCAGGGTCCTGGTCCAGATAGGCATCAAGAACCGCATCCGAGATCTGGTCGCAGACCTTGTCCGGGTGGCCTTCCGTTACCGATTCGGAGCTGGTGTAGGTCGACTTCATGGCGCCGTTTCCTGACGTTTTGTTAGCCGCCGATTTCGCAGTTCAAACCCATGCCCTCGACCACCTTCACGAGGTGCGAGACGTCGTCCGGCTTCATGTTGGCGATGTCGCCCATCGGGTAGGGTCGGTCGAGAAGGGCGTATTTATTCTCGCCATAGGTGTGGTACGGCAGGAGGTGCACGGTATCGACGCCGGGCATCAGCTTGGCGAACCGGCCAACCGCTTCGACCGCCTCTTCGCTGTCGTTCACGCCCGGCACGACCGGAACGCGGACGACGGCATGGGTCAGGGAAGCGATGCAGAGCGCGTTTTCCAGAATGATACGGTTGTCGACGCCGGTATTGGCCTGGTGCGCCTTCGGGTCGATCGCCTTCAGGTCGATCAGCGCGTGGTCGACATAGGGCATCACGTCGCGCACCACGTCGCGGGTGGTGTAGCCGGTCGTCTCCATCGCGGTGTTCCAGCCCTGCTCGTGACAGGCCTTCAACAGCTCCCTGGCAAAGACGTGCTGGAACAGCGGTTCGCCGCCGGAAAGCGTGACGCCGCCGCCGGAACGGCGGTATTGGGTGGCGTCCTTGCGCAGTTCGATCATCACCTCGCGCACCGACATCAGCTTGCCGGTCATGGTCAGCGCGTCGGTCGGGCAGACCTTCGTGCAGGTGCCGCATTTGACGCATTTGTCGCGATCGACGAAGCCCGGGTTTTCCCGCGACAGCGCCTTTGTCGGACAGACCGGCACGCACTGGCCGCAACGGATGCAGCTGGAGGCGCGGTAGAACAGCTCCGGCTCCGCGTTCTGGGATTCCGGGTTGGAACACCAGCGGCAGCGCAACGGGCAACCCTTCAGGAAGACGATGGTGCGGACCCCCGGTCCATCGTGGATCGAGTAGCGCTGAATGTCGAAGACCGTGCCCTCTGTTTCGTAGTCGATGCTGTCCATGACGTTATTACCTTGTCTTTCCCGAAGGGCGGGGTGTTCAGAAGGGGGAGTGCTGCGCTTCGATGGCGTCCATCGCCGTGCGGACCGCGGACACTTCCCCCATGACCGCGAGCGACGTGACGTGCTGCGGGCAGGTTCCGTAGATCTCGACGGTGAAGACGTCGGCCGCCTTCAGCGCGATGTCGGAGAAGAAGAACAGATCGGTCACATGGGACTGGATCAGGCCGACGGCGCCGATCGGGTTGTCCCGGATATAGGCGCGTCCATGCGGCGGCATGCGCCGCTGCAGCATCTGAAGCACGTCCAGGTGAGGTGCGTTGACGATGCGGGTATTCAACATGATCTGACGTCTTCTCTTGTTCGTGTGGCGCGCGGATCAGCGCACGTTGAGGGCCTCGACCATCACGCATCTCCGCTTGCGGGCGAACGACTTGGCCGAGGTCAGCCCCTCGCCGGTGGGCCCCGCGATGGTGAAGGTCGCAAAGCCTTCGCCGCCGACGCCGATGCCGGCATAGGAGGGGCCGTTCTTGACGAAGATCGTGGTCTGGATGAGCTTCGCCATCTTGGTCAGCTTGCGCACATTGGTGGAGTGCATCATCGCCGTGTGGCGGTTGCCGTGTTCCACCTCGACGGCCAGGTCGATGGCATCGTCGACGCTCGGCACCCGCACCACCGGCAGGATCGGCATCATCAGCTCTTCCTGGACGAAGGGGTGGTCCTTGGGCAGTTCGGCCAGGATCACCTTGACCTCGTCGCCGACCCGGATGCCGATCTTGTCGAGCAGATAGGCCGCGCTCTTGCCGACGCAGGAGGTCTGCGGGCCGCCCTTGTTGTTGATCACCAGCGCCTCAAGCTTCGCGACGACGGCCGGATCGGTGACCAGATAGGCGCCGCATTTCTGCATGCAGGCGATCAGGTAGTCGGTGATCTGGTCGACCGCGATGACTTCCTTTTCCGCGATGCAGGGCAGGTTATTGTCGAAGCTGCAGCCATTGACGATGTCCTGGGCCGCCTTTTCGATATCGGCGGTCTCGTCGACGACGACGGGCGGATTGCCGGCGCCGGCGCCGATCGCCTTCTTGCCGGTCGACATCACCGCCTTGACGATGCCCGGGCCGCCGGTGGCGACCAGCATCCGCACCTTCGGGTGGTTCATCATGGCGTTGGTGTTGTCGATCGACGGCTTTTGCACCGTCACCACCAGATTGGCCGGCGCGCCGAGGGCCGCGAGCTTGCGGTTGATCAGCTTGACCGCGAGGAGCGAGACCTCCGTTGCGCGCGGGTGCGGGCTGAAGACGGCCGAATTGCCGGCGGCCAGCATGCCGATGGCGTTGCAGATGATCGTCTCTGTCGGGTTGGTGGTCGGCGTGATCGCGCCGATCACGCCGAAGGGCGAATATTCGACCAGCGTCAGCCCGCCGTCGCCGGTCTCAGCGTCGGTGGTCAGGTCTTCCACGCCGGGAGCCTTTTCGGCGGCCAGGCGGTTCTTGATGATCTTGTGGGCGACGTTGCCCATGCCGGTCTGCTCAGCCGCCATCTCGGAGATGCGCTCAAGCGTTGCCTCATCGAGGAAGACCTCGCGGATGCCCTCGACGAACTGCTTGCGCGCGGCCATCGAGCAGAACAGGTACTGGCGCTGCGCCAGCTCGGCCGCCGCGATGGCCTCGTCCATGGTGGCAAAGACGCCGTCGCCCGGGGTCATGGTCTCGTCGTCGCCGGCCGGTGCCGGTGCAAACGCCGAGGGTATTGGCTGGGGAGCCGAACCGCCGGTTTGGCGGAGCGCAGTGATCAATGCCTGGCTGACGATGTCGTCGACCGGATCGTCGACGGGGCGGGCGGGCTGCCAGCAGCAGCGCTTCGAGCCGGGCACGTAGGCCGGGCCCTTGCGCGCCGCCGGCGTCGATCCCGCATCGGCCAGGATGCTGGCGATCAGATCGTCGACGTCCGCGGGAGCCGGAGTCGCGCTGCCGGTCTTAGGAGCGGCTTTTTCAATGACCGCAGTGTCGGTTCCGCTGGTCGCCGCACCGTTCGCGTTGACTGCAGGGGCGGGAGCAGGAGCGGGAATAATGGGTGCCGCCTGTGCCGCCTCTCCATAGCCGCCGAGCACCCGGGCCACGGTGTCGCTGATTTCCTGGTCGTTCATTTTTCCGCTCCTTTGGCGGGGTCGTGCCCCGTGATGTTCGAAAACGCGTCCACGGCGTGGCGGGCGATCACCACGTCCTCATCCGCCGTGCCGCCGCTGATACCGATGGCGCCGATCACCGTGCCGCGGCGCCGGCACGGCACGCCGCCGCCGAAGACGACGATGCGCCCGCCATGGGTCGCCTCGATGCCGAAGAGCATCTGGCCCGGCTGCGCGAGATGGCCGAGGTCGTCGGTCGACATGCGCAAGGCCGCGGCCGTCCAGGCCTTGTCGGTTGCCAGCGCGATGCTCGCCGGCAGGCTGCCGTCCATCCTGTGGAACAGGATCTGCTGTCCTTCGGCATCCGCCACCGCGACGACGACGGCCAGCCCCATCTGCCGCGCCTTGGCCTCGGCGCTGGCGGCAAGGCACTCGGCGTCGGCCAGGGTCAGCGAAGCGTGCGCCATGCCGGGGCGTTCCGCCCCAAGCAGCCGTTCGATCAGCGCATCGTGCGCGGTGGTGGCCATTGTCCGCTCCCTAGTGGGTCTCGACGCTGTCGACGATGCCGACGATGCTGGCATCGGTGACGGAGCGATCGAGGGTTCCAGTCTGCCGCGCGGCGCTGCCGGTGGTGACGATGACGATCTCGCCGTAGCCGGCGCCGACCGTGTCGGTGGCGATTTCGGTGAAGCCGTCGGGCTCCTGTTTTTCCGTCAGGCGGGCGACGATCAAAAGCTTGCTGCCGGCAAGCGTTGCGTCCTTGCTGGTCGAGACGACCGTTCCGATGACGCGTCCGAGATGCATTGTCGTTCTCCCTATTCCCTGACGAGCCGGACGTGCCGGGCCTTGAGTTCCTCGGCCGCGAGCGGCGTAACCAGCACGTTGCGGCTGAGCCGCAGCTCTTCTCCCGCAACGGCCTTGGCCGCGGTCCAGCCGAAGACGCCGGCGGTATTGGTTTGGGGCTCGGCGGCCGGGCGGACGTCTGTGGACGCCGGCGCACGGGTCCCGGCGACGGCCTGGTCGAGCCTGGCGGCCCAGGTAAGTTCGATGCCGTAGGCCTCCAGCCGGCCGAGATGGCCGGACGCCATCTCCCGGTAGGCGGCGTTGGCGGTGAGGCCGCGGGCGATGCGCTCGCGGGACGCCGGGCAGCAGCCGTCGCGCGCCGCAACGATCCGCATGTTGCGTTCGATCGCGCCGGCCAGAAGCTGCGAGACGTCGCTGTCGGCAAGCCCGAGCGCCGTGCGGGCGGCAAGCGCGATGCTGAGTGTCGGAACGATCACGACCGAGTGGCGGGCAAGAACGGTCTCGGGATCGATGAGGTCCATGTTGTCCGGCCGGTCGTCGGCATCGGCCAGCGCCGGGACCAGCGCGCCGCCGCCGGCCGTCCGCAGGCGTTCCGGCGTGATCAGCGCACGGGCCTTGCGGCTGCGGCGAATGTCGAAGCGCCAGCCGGCATCGGCGAGGGCGCTCAAGGCGCGGATCGCCGGCTCGAGCCCGAGATCGGTTCCGGAAAACAGCACCAGCGCGGAGCGCGCGCGGGTCTTGAGAGCGGCGACGATCCGGTCCGACAGAAGGTCGACGACAGCTCGGTCAAACAGGATATCGAGGCGGCCGCGGTCCATCATGCACCTGCCTCGTTCGGGTACATGGCGATGCCGAGCGGGGTGACGAGCAGCGGCTCGGCCGGCTTGAGGACGCGGCGGCCGATCTGGTTGGCGAAGACCGTGGTGAAATCGCTGAACGAGCAGGCGCCGCCGACCACATGGACGACGGCGACCTCGGGATGGCTGTCGAGCACGCCGGAGACGATGCTGGCCATCTTGTCGACGACGGGACGCACGATGGCAAAGACGTCGCGCTCATTGTCCGGATCGAGCTTTTCCGCCTCTGCCTCGGCGAACGGAATGCGGCGCGCGCCCGCCAGCACCAGCGTCATGTGGGTGCCGCCGGTGGCCTCGTCGAAGGAGGCAAGGACCTCGCCGTCCCTGAGGATGGAAATGCCGGTCGTGCCGCCGCCGACATCGACGACGGCGCCGTCGCGGATATCGAGGAAGCGGGCGGCGGCGGTCGGCTCGTCGACGACCTCGGCGAGCTCGAAATCGGCCGCTTCGACCACATTGCCGATGGCCTTGGCGCTGCCCGGATGAATGCCCGGCGGGATGGCGGCGGCGGCGCGTTGGAGCGGCACGCCGACGCGCTGTTCGAGCTCCGCCTTCATGGCGCGAACCGCCTGCACGGCGCCCATATAGTCGACGACGATGCCGTCGCGCACGACGCTGGAGCGGTGGGTGATGCCGGCCACCGGCCGGTTGCCGGCGTCGACGACCGCCAGCACCAGGTTCGCCGTGCCGAGATCGACACCGACCTTCAGTGCACCCGGCGCCCGGTCCTCGCTCGGCACCGCCGAGCGGAACCGGACCAGTCCGGCGAATTGCAGCAATGTCTTGTCCGTGGTCATCACTTGCCCGCGTCTGTCTCAGGCTTTCCGGATCCGCACGAGATCGTCGTTCTTCAGCCCGAAAGCGTTCGCTTCCTCGATGTCGATATGCATTTCCAGGGCGGAGTTCTCAGCCGCGCGCACGGCGACGCCGCGCATGATGCCGCCGCGCGGACCGTCGACCTCGACGTCGATCTGCTCGCCATTGACAAGACCGAGCCCGGACGCGACCTCCGGCGGCATGTGGATATGGCGAAGGGCAACGATGACGCCGTAGTCCTTGATGACGCTGCCCTGGGGTCCGATCACCTCGATCCCGGGCGAGCCGTCGAGACGGCCGGAAAGGCGCAGCGGCGCGCGTACGCCAAGGACGAAGCCGTCGGCGACGGAAATCTCGACCTGGGTTTCCGCGCGCAGTGGGCCGAGCACGCGGACCTTGCCGATTTCGCCCTTCGACCCGCGCAGGATCACGGTTTCCTCGGCCGCGTACTGGCCCGGCTGCTTCATCGCCTTCTTGCGCGTCAGCGCCGCGCCGGGACCGAACAGGGCGTCCATGTCGGGGCGCGAAAGATGGATGTGGCGGTTGGAAACGCCGACGGGGATAAGCGCCGGATCCGTCGCCGGCCGGGCTCTGGCGACGGCCTCGGCCGCTGCCTGTCCCTGGGCGAGGATCTCCGCGATGATCCGTTCGACTGTGCTTTCTGCAAGCTGCATCGACCTGTCCTGTTATTCGTTGTCCGGCGTCCGTTTCGGCGCAGCCGGGACCGTTGGCCGGGCCGCGGATGGCGGCCAGGCCCGGATTGTTTTCTTTGCCGACCCCGACGCGCGGGGGATCGCAGACGGCGCTAGGTCGTCTTGGCCTTTTTGGCCGTGCCGCTACGCCGGCTGCGCGGCCCCGGCTTGGGAGTGTCCGGCGCGCTCTTCGGTGCCTCGTCGGCCGCGCGTTTTGCGGCCGGCTTGTCGTCCGCGACCTTGCCGTTGCCGGCTTTCGGCGCGGCTTCCACTGGCGGGACGTCTACCGGCGGGACGTCCACCGGCGGAACCGTCACCTCGGGTTCCTTGGCGGGAACGATCTCGGCGGGTGCAGCGTCCGCTGCTGCCGTTTCCGCAGGCATCGTCTCCGCTTCCGTCTGGAGCTGAGCGGCGACCGGCGGTTCGGCCTTCGCCGCAACGGGCTCCTCGACCGGCCTTTCGGCGAGGGTCTCGGCGGGGGCCTCGGCGGGTCGTTCCGCCGGGGCTTCCGTTTTCGTCGGAGAGGGGATGTCGGCCGGGTGGGGCAGAGCGGCGACGCCCACGGTCTCGGCACTGTCCACGAGCCGGGACAGCGCCGCGGCCGGCCGTGCAATCACCTTGGTGGAGATGACACGGTTCACCCGGCCTGCGGCCGCGGCCCCCGCAGAGACCGCGGCCTTGATGGCGCCGACGTCCCCGAGCAGCTTGACGACGGTCATGCCCTCGCCCTTGGCCAGTTCGTAGCCCACCAGCCGGACGTTGGCCGCCTTCACGGCCGCGTCTGCGGCTTCGACGGCTGCAGTCAGGCCGATGGTTTCGATCAGTCCGAGGCTTTGCTCAGTCATGACTGTCCTCCTTGCCCGCGGCTCAGATATACGGCGTTGTGGTCGACACCAGCGGCGTCGGGTCCATCGCTCCGAGGAGCTGTTTGCCGACGTCGCGGGCCGCATGGATGGCCTGGCGCACGGCACCGGAATCGCCGCTGAAGGTGAAGATCACCTCGTTGGAGAAGCTGGTGCCATTGGCCGGCGAGGCGTAGCCGACGGCATCGATGGTCGCCGCCTTGGCCGCGGTATCGGCGAGCACCACGCCGATGGCGGCGGGGGCTCCGACGGTGATGCCGAAGGCCTGGCCGATCGGTGCGCCGAACGCCTTGTTGAGCGCAGCACTGGCGCGGGCCGTGTACTGGAACTCCAGGTGGCCGGCCGGCGAGCCATAGACGTCGCCCATGGTGCGGTCGATCTCGCCGAGCGTCACTTCCACGGCACGGCGGGCGTCGGAGACGTCCGAAGCACCGAAGATGATCAGCGAGCCGTGGCCGGCGCCGCCTTCGGTGTCACGGGCCAGTTCGATCAGGACGACCTCCGAGTTGGTCGCCTTGACCGCCTCGTCGGCCGCGAAGATATGCGGGCCGGCGCCGACGCGGGCACCGACGATGCCGATGGAGCGGTACTTCTTGTCCATCTTCATCTGTTCGTGCAGCAGCGGATCGACATTGGCGATGACCAGGCCGATCGTGTTGCCGATGGCGGTGCCGACGAACTCCGTCAGATTGCACGTCGCCGGGGCCTTGGCGCGGGGCGCTGCGCTGGCCGGTTCGGGGGTGGCGGCGGGGGCGCTTGCCCCGCCATTCATCTTGCGGATGACTTCCCCCATCAATTGGTCGACAAGAGCGTCTTGCATGACTGCTCCTCCTTGTCCGGTTCAGGGGTTACTCGGCGGCGACCGCTGCCGGGTGCGGAAGGATGCGTTCCACTTCCATGTGCGGCCGCGGGATGACGTGGACGGAGGCCACGGTGCCGACCTTCTCGGCCGCCACGGCGCCAGCGTCGGTGGCGGCCTTCACCGCGCCGACATCGCCGCGCACCATCACGGTGACGAGGCCGGAGCCGATCTTCTCGTAGCCGATCATTGTCACATTGGCCGATTTGACCATGGCGTCCGCCGCTTCGATCGCGCCGACCAGGCCTTTGGTCTCGACCATTCCCAGTGCTTCCTGTTGCATTGTCTTCTCCTTCGTCACGAGGTTCGTAAGTTGATCCATTGCCGTCTTCTCTTTCGGCCTCCTGCTCTGCTGCGTTCTCCCTCGGTTGCTATCCGCCGACGCTGGCGAGCAGGCTCTCCAGCTCGGGTTGGGAAGGCTTGCGAGGATTGCTGGCCGTGCAGGCATCGGCCAGTGCGGCCGCTGCGATCTCCGACCGGATGCAGCCGAACTCCTTCATGTCGACACCAAGTCCATTGAGGGTCGACGGGATGGCAAAACGGGTGTTGAGGGCTTCGATGGCCCGGATCAGGCCGCGCACGCCGGCCCGCGTGCTGGGCACGTCGAGGCCGATGCGCCGGGCGACGCGGGCGTAGCGGCCCGCCGCCTCGGGATTTGCGGCGTTGAAGGCGATCACGGCCGGCAGCAGCACCGCGTTGAGGCGGCCGTGGATCACGTGGAGCCGGCCGCCGAGGGCGTGGGCGAGGCCATGACTGATGCCGAGACCGGCGGTGGTGAAGGCGAGCCCTGCCAGGCACGAGGCCTGGTGCATCGCCTCGCGCGCGTCCATGTCGTCGCCGTTCTCGTAAGCCCTCGGCAGGTTGGCGAAGGCGAGCTCAAGCGACTTTTCGGCAAAGGCGTCGGTGAAATGGGAGGCGCCGGTGGCGACCATGGCCTCAAGGCCGTGGGTGATCACGTCCATCCCCGTGTCGGCGGTCACCTTGGCGGGCGCCGTGCGGACGAACTCCGCATCGAGCAGGGCGACGTCGGGGATGAGATCCGGCGAGATGAGTGGAAACTTGCGGCCTTTGTCCGGATCGGAGATGACGGCAAAGGCGGTGACTTCGGACCCGGTACCGCTGGTGGTGGGAATGGCGACGAAGGGGATCGTGCGGCTGGCGTCCATCTCGCGGACGATCGCGAGAATGGCCTTGGCCGCATCGATCGGCGAGCCGCCGCCAAGCGCCACCAGGACGTCGGGGCGGAACTCGGCGAAAACGCGCGCGCCCTTGGAAATCGTCGCAACCGGCGGCTCGGGAACCGCTTCATCGAAGACCAGGACGTCGCAATCGGCGAGATAGCCCATGACGCGATCGAGCGGGCCGGAGCTGGCCATGAACGCGTCGGTGACGATGCCCACCTTCTGTCCGCGATAGGCGTGGAGGCGTTCCAGCAGTCCGGGTCCGAAGACGATTTCCGTCCGTTGCGAGAAGCTCTGGTAGCGTGCCATCGAAACACCTGTCCTTTGCGGACCTTTGCGGGGTGACCGGGCGGGGCGGCCGGCGAGAGCGATCAAAAGGGTCGGTCCCGCCGGATGTCCTCGCCCGGGGATCGGACGCGCGGGAGAGGAGCCCGCGCGCCGGTTTTCGTGCCTAGAACGTCTGTTCCGTGCGGCTGATGATGTCGTCCTGCACTTCCTTGGCGAGCACGACGAACTGCGCCGAGTAGCCGGCCACGCGGACCACCAGATCCCTGTGGGCTTCCGGGTCCTTCTGGGCATCGAGCAGCGTCTGCCGGTCGATCACGTTGAACTGCACGTGCATGCCCTTGTGGTCGAAGTAGGAGCGCACCAGCGAGGCGAAGTTCTTGAGACCGCCGTCGCCGGCAAGGGCGGACGGCAGGAACTTCTGATTGTAGAGCGTTCCGTTGGACGCGATGAAGTGGTCGAGCTTGGCAACCGAGTTGGCCGCTGCCGTCGGTCCCTTGACGTCCTTGCCCTGGCGCGGCGAGACGCCATCGGCGAGCGGAGCCTTGGCCGGACGGCCGTCGGGCAGCGCCGACACGTCCTTGCCGAACAGCACGTTGGCGGAGACCGGGTAGATGCCGGCCTGGAACTGGCCACCGCGCGGATTGGTGTATTTCTCCACTTCCTTGCAGTAGATCTGAGCGCACTTGCGGGCGATCAGGTCGACGTCGTCGATGTCGTTGCCGAAGGCGGGCGCGCTGTCGAGCATCCGGCGGATGCTTTCGTACTTGCCCTCGCCGGCGCCGTTGCCGCCATTGGCCGACAGCGTCCGGTAGACCTCGTCCTTCAGGGTCGACATGTCGGTCGAGCTGCTGTTGACCAGCACCTTGCGGACCGCCGCATAGACCTGTTCTTCGGTCGGCTCGCCATTGGCGGCGGCCGTCGAGGCACCGGCGGCGAGACCGAAGTTGGCGTCCAGCGCCGCCTTCAGGTCGGCCATGTTGAGGCTCTTTTCGTCGAAGACGAACTTCTTCATGGCATAGACGGAGTCACCGGTGTCGGCGACGCCGAAGGCCTGCGGGCCGGTGAAGTTGTAGATCGCGCCGCCTTCCTGGACGGACTTGCCGGAGCCCATGCAGTCGTCGACCATGGCCGACAGGAAGGGCAGGGGCGCACGCTCGGCATGGGCGTAGTCGACGCAGTTGTCGGCTTCCACCAGATGCTTGACGAAGAAGGCCATCTGCGTCTGGAAGGCGTCGTAGAAGTCGTCGAGCGAGGTCCAGCTCGTCATCCCGCTGGTCACCGGGCCGAGCTGGGTGTCGCCGGCCTTGCCGCCGTTCAGCGTGATCTCAAGGACCTTGGCGACATTGAAGAAGGCCGCGTCGTGCCAGCCTTCGGTCTTGTGGATCGCCTGCGGCTCGACGCAGCCGACGATGCCGTAATCGCGCGCATCGGCCAGCGCCACGCCGCGGTTCTGCAGGGCCGGGATGATGACCTCGTCATTGTAGACGGCCGGAACGCCAAGTCCGAGACGGACGACTTCGGCGGCGCGGTACAGGAACTCGTCGGGCGTGCCCTGCCAGACGCGGATCGAGAACGACGGTGCCGGCAGGCGGACATGGGCGACCGCTTCCATGCACATATACGAGACGTCGTTGGTGGCATCGAGGCCGTCGGAGGTCTGGCCGCCGACGCACAGGTTCTGGAACACCGCATAGCCGGCAAAGGCCTGGGCCGAGACTTCGTCGCGGGTCTTGTTGACGTCGTTCAGCTTGATCCAGATGCAGTCGACCAGTTCCTGCGCGAATTCGCGGCTGATCGAGGTGTCGGCCTGCAGATAGGGGTCCATGTACTGGTCGAAGCGGCCAGGCGAGATCGAGTGGCCGCTGGATTCGATCTGCAGCATGCACTGGATGAACCACATCGTCTGGCACGCTTCCCAGAAGGTCGAGGCGCCGTTTTCGGGGACCCGGCGGCAGTTCTGGGCGATCTGCTGCAGTTCCTGCTTGCGCGTCGGATTGCTTTCCGTGCGGGCAAGCTCTTCGGCCTTGTCGGCGTAGCGATGGGCGAAGTTGATCGCCGCATTGTAGGTGATGATGATCGCGTTATAGAACTGCTGCTTCTTGATGTAGGACGGATCCATCTGGTCGAGCTCGTCGAGCTTCTTGACCGCATCGGCGATGACGCCGCGGAAGCCGATCGCCAGGATCTTGCCGTAGTCGACGCAGACATGGCCGACGCCGCCGAAGAAGTAGTTGCCGACGGTGAAGACGCCGTTGGCCATGCAGTCCTTCGTCTTCTTCGACATGTAGGACGTGGCCAGGTCGCTGGTCGTCTTGCCGGGCCAGTATTTGAAGGCCTCGTGCAGCTCCGCCGCCGTCTCTTTCGGAATTTCGAACGGGTCGGCCATGCGGGTGGCCATCGTGTCGAATTCCTTCTCGACCCAGTCGAAGGAGAATTCGGGGCAGATCTCGGTGGACCGCGGGTTCTTGGTGATGGACCCGACGACCAGTTCGTCGTCGCGGATGGTGATCGGGAGCTCGTTAAAGATCTTCTCGGCCACCTTGGCGCGGCGCAGGATCGCCGGAAGCCCTTCGGTGGCCTTGTAGG
Organism: Rhodobium orientis; assembly: GCF_003258835.1. Lineage (GTDB taxonomy): Bacteria > Pseudomonadota > Alphaproteobacteria > Rhizobiales > Rhodobiaceae > Rhodobium > Rhodobium orientis. Next base: position 23,019 of record NZ_NPEV01000057.1, read on the forward strand.
CTTCGGTGGCGAGGACCGCGCGTTCGGATTCCACGTGCGGCCGCGCGTTCAGGATCTGGTTTTTCAACCGGATGACGCGGTCTGTTGGGGTCGTAAAACCCTTCTCAATCATCATCTTCTGCAGCATCATCTTCTCCAGGCTGGGACGATCCGCCGGACCCTTTCGGCCCGTCGGCGCCGGTTTCTTCAGGTCAGGATCTGCGGGTCGACGAGCCTTGCGAAGGCACGCAGCAGGCCCGGATGACCGGGCCAGGCGGGCGCCGTTGCAAGATTGCCATCGAGAACCGTCTCTTCCGGTTCGACCGCGACGTAGTCGCCGCCAACGGCGCGGATTTCGGGGGCGACGGCCGGATAGGCCGTCAGCCGGCGCCCTTTGACGACGTCGGCCGCCGCCAGGATCTGCGGTCCGTGGCAGATCGCGGCGACCGGCCTGTCCGCAGCCATGAAGGTGCGGGTCAGGGCGAGGATGTCAGGATCGAGGCGCAAATATTCGCAGGCACGCCCGCCGGCGATGTAAAGGCCGGCATAATGGTCGGCCTCGACGAACGCGAAGGCGGCGTTGAGCCGGAACAAGTGGCCGGGCTTTTCGCTGTAGGTCTGGTCGCCTTCGAAGTCGTGGATGGCGGTCTTGATGGCGTCGCCCGCGCGCCTGCCGGGGCAGGCAGCATCGACGGTGAGGCCGACCATCTGCAGCGCCTGAAACGGGACCATCACTTCATAGTCTTCGGAGAAATCTCCGACGAGCATGAGGATTTTCTGGGTTGCGCCTCGGGACATAATACGTCGCCGCCAAACTTGACCGTGTGTTTGGAGAAAACGTATTCCTCATCTCGTAAAACGGTCAACGAGAGTAGTTTGACAAGTTCTGGTAATAATTTGATCCAGCCTGCATGGGCCAATAAAGCGCGGAAATTCTGGATTCTCGACAGGTGTCCGGGTAGTTCTGCCGAGGTCAAGAAATGACGGGGCAAGGGTAATTTTTTGACTTAATGGGTAATTTCTTGTCCTGTGCGGCGGACCGGTGCGGTGGCCGCGCCTCGGCATCGCCCGACGGTGCCTCGCCCGCAAGTCGTTAAGTCTTTGAATTCATGAAACAAGAGCCGGCTGCCTTCAGCCGGCAGCGATGAAAAATGGGGTTTTCCAGCGCTATATTCTCCGAGCCATATTGGTTTCGCAAGAAATTACCATCTGAAGCCAAGTCCATCTCGTTGACCCATTAATTTAAATAGACCTACGATTTCAGAGATCGAAGCATCCGGTGACGGATCACTTCGGTTTCTGTGTATCCCAAGGCACATCAGTTTAGCCTGGATGATGTTCATCGCCGGGAACGGGGATTTTGTGCGCGGTTTCGAAGTTAAAGGCGGAAGCCCGAGCAAGACCGAGCCATTCGCATCGGGTTCGGCGAGCGACATTGAAGCGGTGACCATCCCCTCGGACGAGCATCACGTGCGGCGTTGTGCCGATGACATCATACGAGGGAAAACATGAGTGCGATCGGTCTCCTCGCCGCCTTTGGCGGCGGTATTTTCGGCGCCGCGATCGGGGCTCTTCCAGCCTTCGCCTTCGTCGGCTTTCTGACCATGTTCGGCGTTGCCATCCAGCTTGCCGTCGCGCCCGAGGCGACGACGTTCTTCAGCATCCCGTTCGACGCGTTCGGCCCGCAGGCAGGCGGTTTCGCCTCCGGTGTCGCCGCCGCCGCCTATGCGGCCTGCAAGGGCAAGCTCGACAGCGGCCGCAACATCGTGACTGCCGGCATGGGGCTCAACAGCCCCGATGTGCTGCTGGTCGGCGGCATCTTCGGCATCATTGGCTATGTGGTCGTCTGGCTCGTCAGCATGGTGCCGAGTTTCGGGCCGGGGCTTGCCTGGACCGACTATCCGGGCCTCGGCGTGGTGATTTCCGCGTTCATTGCGCGCTTTGCCTGGGGCACCTGCGGCTTTTGCGGCAAGGCGCCGGAAGGCGAGCGCTTCTTTCACCCGACCGATGCCACCAAGTGGCTGGCGTTCCAGAGCGATGTCGGCCAGCTTGTGGTGATCGGCATCGGCGTCGGCCTGTTCGGCGGCTGGCTCGGCGTGACCTACGGCACGCCCGGTGCGCTGCTTGCCTTCGGCATCGCGGCGGCAAGCCTCTTGCTGCTGACGCTCGGCGTGCTGACGCCGGTGACCCACCATATCGCCCTTCCGGCGGCCATTGTCGGGGTGGCATCGGGCAGCATCATCTGGGCGGCGATCGCGGGGCTCGTCTGCGCCTTCGTCGGCGAGTTTTTCGCCCGCGTCTTCCTGTGCCGCGGCGACACCCATATCGACCCGCCGGCCTGCACGATCGCGGCCATGACGACGGTCTTCAACTTCCTGACAGCGATCGGCTTCTGGGCCTTCGTGCCGATCCCGATCTGATCAACCAAGACGGCGATGCCGCCGGCGACGGGCGGCACGATGGCGTCCTCCCTTTCACCCAACGCCCCGTGCCGCCCGACCGCGCCTTGACCTTCCGATGGACGCTGAATGCGCCCGCGGCCCCGATGCCGCAACACGAGGAGAAACCATGATCCTGACCATCAATTGCGGCAGTTCGAGCTTGAAATACCGGCTCTACAATGCCGACCTGACCGAGGTCGTCGCCACGGGCTTGGTTGCACGAATCGGCGAAGACGGCGCCTATTCCAAGCACACTGCCGGCGACAAGGAGGTGTTCTTCCGCGGCCCCATTGCCGACCAGAAGGCAGCCTTCGACATCATGGCCGAGAACCTGATGCAGTCGGAATTCGCCGTTATCGACGGCCCCGAGGCGGTCACGGCGATCGGCCATCGCGCCGTCCATGGCGGCGACGTCTTCGTCGAGTCCACGATCGTCGACGGCAGCGTCATGGAGCAGCTTCGTGCGTGCGTGCGCTTCGCGCCGCTGCACAATCCCAGCAACATCGCCGGGATCGAGGAGTGCCGACGGCGCTTCCCGGATGTGCCGAACGTCGTCGTCTTCGACACCGCGTTTCACCAGAGCGTGCCGCCCGAGGCGCATGTCTACGCACTGCCCTACGAGCTCTATGCCGACCACGGCATCCGCCGCTACGGCTTCCACGGCACCTCGTGCCGCTATGTCAGCCAGGCAGCGGCCGACATTCTCAATCGCCCGATAGAGGATCTGGCCATGGTGGTCTGCCACCTCGGCAACGGGGTGACGCTCGATGCGGTCAAGGGCGGCCGGTCGGTCGACACCAGCATCGGCTTCGGCACGTTCTGCGGCGTGCCGATGGGCACCCGCTCCGGCGATTTCGATCCGGCCATCATCTTCCACCTGGTCAAGGAGATGGGCATGCCGCTCGATGAGGTCGAGGCGCTTTGCTACGAAAGGAGCGGGCTTCTCGGCGTCTCCGGCGTCAGCAACGACATGCGCGAGGTGGTGATGAGGGCGGATGCGGGCGACGAGCGCTGCGCCCTTGCCCTCAACATCTTCATCTACCAGATCAAGAAGACCATCGGCGCCTATGCCGCTGCGATGGACGGGCTCGACGCGCTGGTGTTCACCGCCGGCATTGGCGAGAACAGCACGGAAATCCGCTCGCGCATCTGCGAAGGCCTCGGGGTGCTGGGCGTCAGGATCGACGAGCGCACCAACCTTCTGGTTCAGGACGGCCATCCCAATATCAGCGCGCCGGGCGCGTCCGTCGCGACCCTGGTGGTGCCGACCGACGAGGAACGGATGATCGCGCTCGATACGGTCCGGCTGGTCACTGAAAGCGGGCGGATGCCCCCGCCGATAGCGTCTCAAGCGCTCGTCCATGCGCACGATGCCTAGATGTTCTGTCCCGGGGTGTGATGGTGTAAATCTGTCGTCATCACAGAGGCCGCGCTATGGGACAGATTCTACACGGCAGCGCCAAGAGCACGCGCCATTCGAGCAGAGCTACAGCGATCGAAAGCTTCGGTCGCGGAACTCGCGCAGCGCTATGGGATCAACGAAAAGACGGTGAGGAAATGGCGATCGCGTCGAACGGTTAGTGGCTTGCCGGACCGTCTTCCAGCCCGTTTGCCGCTGTCGTCGCTGCGAGGATCGGCAGGGCCGAGGCGCCGAGGGCCGCGCTGCGCTCGCCGAGGGCGCTCATGCGGAGGCGTTTGCGTCCCTGCGCCTGGCATACGGAGGGCCGGAGGTCCCCGAGCTCGGCGATCAGCTCCTTGAGGAAGGCAGGCGGTACGGCGCCGCCGATGATCACCATTTCCGGATCGAGCAGGTTCTCGACGCTGGCAAGGGCAATCGACAGCGCCTCGGCGGCCTGCTCGATCCAGCGCTTCGTCGCGGCCTCGGTCTCCTCGCCGGCGGCCTCGGCCTTTGCGAGAAACGCCCGCATCGCTCTCAGCGACAGGTACTGGCCGAGACATCCGCGATTGCCGCAATAGCAGGACGGTCCGGCCGGATCGATGATGAAATGGCCGAATTCGCCGGCATTGCCGCGGAGCCCGCGATAGGGCTCGCCGCCGATGACGATCCCGCCGCCGACGCCTTCGCCGACGAAGATGTAGAAGAAATCGTCGATATCGCCGGCCTCGCCGTAGAGCTTCTCGCCGAGTGCCGAGGCGGTGGCATCGTTCTCGATGAAGATGTCGACGCCGGTGAGGGCGGTCAGCGCATCCGCCACCGCCCGGCTCTGCAAGGCGGGCACGGCGCCTGGCGACGGCACGCCCGGCCATGTCACATCGAACGGTCCGGGCGTAACCAGGCCAAGGCCGAGGCAGCGGTCGACACCAAACCGGGCCGTGAAACCGGCGTGGATGTTGGCGATGAAATCGAGCCAGTCGGACTCGGACTTCGCCGTGACCGGCCCGTCGATCATCTCGATCAGGGAACCGGACAGGTCCGCCACAACGGCATGGTAATGCGTGTCGTCGATGCGGATGCCGATGGCATAGCCGCCATCGCCGGCAATTTCGATGGCGATGGGCGGCTGCCCGCGCGGTGCCTTGCGCCGCCCTGTCTCGCGCACCAGTCCGCCGGCGATGAGATCGCTGATGATGTTGGCGACAGCCTGGGGCGTGAGGCCCGTTGCCCGGGCGAGTTCGGCCCGTGAGAGCGAGCCACGCACCCGCAAGGCATGGAGGAGCATCCGGCGGTTCTGCCGGCGGATCTGCGTGGCCGGGTTCGTCGACGCCTTGCTGTGCTCGGGATTCGTTTGATCTGACATGCGCGGAGCATAGACGACTATAGTAAAGCAATGAACTTGATTTATTGACTCCACCCCGTTCGCTCCCTAAGCTTGGGACAATGGGAGGCGTGCATGAGCGCACAAACGTTCGTCCGGCTGACGGGGATCACCAAGAATTTTGGCGGCGTTCATGCGCTGAAAGGCGTCGATCTCGACATTTCGGCGAGCGAGGTCGTGGCGCTTGTGGGCCACAACGGCGCCGGCAAGTCGGTTCTCGTGCAGATCCTGTCGGGGGTTTTTCCGCCGAGCTCGGGCGAGATCCGGGTCATGGGCGAACCGGTCAGCTTCCATTCGCCGAATGACGCCCGCCACCACGGCATCGAGACGATCTATCAGACGCTGGCGCTTGCCGATAACCTCGACGCGCCGTCCAATTTCTTTCTCGGCCGCGAGTTGCGCACGCGGTTCGGCTTTCTCGACAAGCGCCGCATGGCCGAAGCGGCCGGCAAGGCGCTTGCCGACCTCAATCCGTCCTTCACCGACATCGAGCGGCCGGTGCGCCAGATGTCCGGCGGCCAGCGCCAGGCGGTCGCCATCGCCCGCGCCATCCATTTCGATGTGCGGGTCCTCATCATGGACGAGCCGACGGCGGCCCTCGGCCCGCACGAAACCGCGCAGGTCAGCACCCTCATCCGGCGCCTGCGGGAACAGGGGATCGGCATCCTCCTCGTCAGTCACGACGTGCGCAGCGTCATCGACCTGGCGGACAGGATCGTCGTCCTGAAGGCGGGCGAGATCGTCGGAACCATGACCGCCGCCGAGACCGACGAAGACAGCGTGGTCGACATGATCATCCGCGGCCGCCGGCGTGAGCCTGCGGACGGGTCCGCACCATGAACAGCATCTGGCCACTCGCGCCCGGTCGCCTCGGAGGGTCCCGTATCTCTCCGATCTGGCTGGTGCTCGTCGCCGTCATCGTTGCCGCGGCGCTGGTGTCCGATCGTTTTCTGACCTCCTACAACATTGCCTCGGTGCTCCAGCAGGGCGTGATCACGGGCATCGTCGCCCTCGGCATGACCGTCGTGCTGATCGGCGGCCAACTCGACCTCTCCACGGGCGCGATCGTCATGATGGCGGCGGTGATGGCACTGCTGATCGGACCCGACGGCACGCTCGGCATCACGCTTGCCGTCGTCCTGCCGATCCTCGCGGGCGCCACGGTCGGGGTCGTCAACGGCCTCGCCGTCTACCGCGCGGGGGCCAATTCCATCGTCACCACCATCGGCATGCAGTTTTTCCTCATCGGCGCCGTGCTGGCGACGGTCTCCGGCCGGCACGTGCGGGCGACGGCCATCGGCGACGCCTTCACCGCCCTTGCCCAGGCACGACCCCTCGGCATTCCTTTTCCGGTGTTCATCTTCGCCGCGCTCGTCATCGTCCTGGCCGTCGTGATGAGTTCCACCGTCTTCGGCCGCCACGTCTATGCCATCGGCGGGGATGCGGATGCCTCGCGCCGGTCGGGCGTCAACGTCGTGCGCACCGGCATTGCCACCTTTGCGATTTCCGGAGCGCTCGCGGCGACGTCCGGCGTCATCATCGCGGCTCTGGTCGGCCATCTCGACCCGACGGGGGTGGGCGGCTACGAGTTTCCCGCGCTGACGGCGGTGGTTCTGGGCGGCACGCGCCTGACCGGCGGCGTCGGCCGCCCGATCGACACCGTCGCGGCGATCCTGGTCATCGCCATCATCACCAATGTGATGACGATCCTCGACTACCAGTATCCGATCCAGCTTCTCGTCCAGGGGATCGTCCTGACGGGGGCGGTCGCCTACTACAACTGGCGGGGTGAGGCATGAGCCCGCGCGCCCAGGAACTGTTCTCGCGCTTCTTCATCAAGCCGCCGCTCGTGCCGCTGCTGATCCTGGCCTCGTTCATTCCCGGCTTCTGGTCGATGGGCAACATGCGGATCCTGGCGGAAGCCATATCGGTCGACGGCATCGTCGTCATTGGCATGACCATCGTCATGATCGCCGGCGGCTTCGACATGTCGGTCGGCGCGGTCATGGCGCTGGGCGGCGTCGCCGCCGTCGTGCTGCTGCCGCACGGCCTTGCCGTCTCCGTCCTGGCGGCCGGCGCCTTCGGCGCGCTGGCGGGCACGCTCAGCGGCACATTGGTGACGCGGCTGCGCATCAATCCGTTCATCTCGACCCTCGCCGTGATGGTCATGGTGCGCGGTGCCATTCTCGCCTACACCGATACCCGTCCCGTGGTCAGCCTCGACGACATGTTCCTTGCGCTCGGCGAAGGCCGGCCGGTTCCCTATGCCTTCATGATCATGGTCGCGGTGGCGATCACCGCCCATGTCTGGCTCAACGGCCGGCCCTGGGGCCGGCATGTCTATGCCGTCGGCGCCGATGAGACCGCGGCCGCGATGTCGGGCCTGCGCGTCGGCCGTCTCAAGCTGCAATGCTACCTGATCTCGGGCGCTCTTGCCGGTTTCGCCGGCATGCTGCTCGCCGCGCGCCTCGGCACCGGGTCTCCGATCATCGGGGAATCCACCCCGCTTTCGGCCGCGGCCGCGGCCCTGATCGGCGGCGCGAGCCTGCGCGGCGGCGAGGGCTCGGTTGGCGGCGCGATGATCGGGCTCGTTTTCGTCGGCGGTCTTGTCAACGCCATGAACCTTCTGGGCGTGGCGTCCTACTACCAGAGCATGGTGATCGGCGGAATGCTGTTCGCCCTGGTGGTTGCGGACGGCGCGTTTCTGCGCCTGCGGTCAAGTTGAGAAAACGGCCGCCGCGGCCGGCGATCCGGCCACCGAGCAAGAAAGAGGAGACACCAGTAATGCCCGGCTTCAAGTCACTACTCGCAAGCGCTGCCGTCGTTGCGGCGCTGTCCACGACCATTCCGGCCGCCTCGGCGGACGGCATCGTGATCGGCCATTCCCAACCCAATCTCGGCTGGCCCTATATCGCGGCGGTGACCGCGGTGATCGAGGCCGAGGCCGAGGCCATGGACGGCGTCGACGTGATCACGCTCGGCGCCGAGGGCGACATCGCCAAGCAGAGCACCGACATCGCGTCGCTGGTCAATCGCGGGGTCGACGTTCTCCTGGTGACCTCGCTCGACGGCAATGCCGTCATTCCGGCGCTGCGCAAGGCGCACGACGCCGGCATTCCGATCCTTGCCGTGTCCAACGAACCGGCCGAGGCTGGCCAGGAACTGCTCGCCGGATATTCCGGACCGGACGACTATGTGCAAGGTCGGATTGCCGCCGAGCTTCTTAACGACGTGCTCGGCAGCAAGGGCAGCATCGCGATCATCGAAGGCTCGCCCGGACAGAGCACCACCATCCTGCGGACCGACGGCCTGAAGGACCGCCTCGCCGAGCTCAACTCCGGGATCGAGATCATCGGATCGCAGACCGCTGACTGGAACCCGGTCAAGGCCAAGGACGTCGCGCAGGCCTTCCTGACCGCCTATGGCGACGATCTGGACGGCGTTTTCGCGCAGGACGACAATTCCGGCGCGGGGGCAGCCGAAGTGTTCGCGGCGGCGGGACGCGGCGACATCAAGGTCGTCGGCACGGGCGGCACCATCGACGGTTTGAAGGCGATCCGCGAAGGCCTGATGTACGGCACCATGGACCAGTCGCCGACCACCGACGGCAAGCAGGCGCTCGACTTCGCCATCAAGCTCGCCAAGGGCGAGAGCCTGCCCGAAAAGCGGAACATCATCCCGATGCCCAAGATCACCGCCGACAACGTCGCCAACTTCAAGGGCGAGTGGTAACCCGATCGAACCGGCCGGCCGGAAACCTTCCGGCC
>NZ_NPEV01000058.1 GCF_003258835.1 Rhodobium orientis
TCCCCGCGGGGACCGGACGGCCTTTTCGCCTTCCAGCCGGTGCGCCGAAGCAGGGTGTGGTTCATCGCAAGCGCCCGGCATGCTTCGGCCCGTCGTTGCGCCGCGACGTCTTGTCCAAAAAGTCTGTCGGCTTTTCGGTAAAGCGCTTTAGACTGCCGCCGCGGGATCGCAACGAGAATAAAGGGGAAGGATCCACATGCCGTTGAAAAAGCTGGCCGATGACGCCGTCTCTCGGATCGAGCAGGCGGTTTCCGCCCCGCTCGGCGACGCGGAACGCGCGGCCGTCTCGCGCATCGTCGAACAGGCGATGATCGACGCGGTCGCCGAGACCACCCAGCACTGCACGGATGCAGCGAGGCTGCATATCGGCGCCGACGAGGACAAGGCGCACAAATTCGCCGAAAAGGTGCGCAGGGCCGAGGCCGCCCTCGTCTCCAACCTCACCGGATTGCGCTGATACCGCCTTCGCTCAGGCGATTTCAGCCACCGCCGCGATCAGGCGCGCGATGTCTTCCTCGCGCGACAGGCGGTGGTCGCCATCCTTGATCAGCGTCAGCACCACATCGTCCTCGGCAAGCCGCGCCATCAGTTCGACAGCGTGGTTCCAGGGCACCGAGGTGTCCTCGACGCCTTGCAGGATATGCACCGGACAGCCGGTCTCGATGGTGCCGCCGAGGAGGAGATGGTTGCGGCCGTCGTCGATCAGCGCTTTGTTGAACCGGTAGGGCTCTTCCGAATAGTCCGAGGGTTCCAGATGGAAACCCTTCTCGACGAGTTGCTCTTGGGCCTCTTTGGAAAGCGTCTTCCACATCAGCTCCTCGGTGAAGTCGACCGCCGGCGCGATGAGGACGAGCCCCGCGACCCTGTCGCTCTCGCCAGCCATCCTCAAGAGCCGGTTGAGGAGGAGTGCGATCCAGCCGCCCATGGACGAGCCGACGAGGACCGTCGGCTGCTTGCAGCAGGCATCGAAGACGGCCTTTGCCTCTTCCAGCCAGCGCGAGATCGTGCCGTCGTCGAAATCGCCGCCGGAAACGCCGTGGCCGGAATAGTCGAAGCGGGTGACGGCACGGCCCTTTTCCCGCGACCAGTCGTCGAGGGCCAGCGCCTTGGAGCCCGCCATGTCGGATCGGAACCCGCCGAGCCAGAGGGCGCCGGGCGCCTCGCCCGGCGTGTCGATCATTGCGATCTCGCGCGCGGCATCGCCGTCGCCCACGGTAAGCATTTGCGGTTTGGCGTCGTCCATTCTAAGCCTCCGAAGGATCGGATCGGGATTGACCGGAACCTGTCATGGAAAGCCGCGAAAGAAAAGCGCACCGCACGGTGCTGCAGATCGTGCCGGAGCTTGAGACCGGCGGCGCGGAGCGCACGGCCGTGGACGTCGCCGCAGAACTGGTGGCGCGCGGCTGGCGCGCGATCGTCGTCAGCGCCGGCGGCCGGCTGGTGCCGGAACTGGAGGCGGCCGGCGCGAAGCACATCGCCTTTCCCGCCGCCACCAAGAACCCGGCCCTGATGCTGGCCAATGCCTTTCGCCTTGCCGGCATCGTGCGCAGCGAAGAGGTCGATATCCTCCATGCCCGCAGCCGGGCCCCGGCCTGGTCGGCGCTCCTTGCCGCGCGGCTGACCGGAACGCCGTTCGTCACCACCTATCACGGCGCCTACAATCAGAAGAATGCGCTGAAGGGATTCTACAATTCGGTGATGGCCCGCGGCGACGTGGTGATCGCCAACTCCGCCTATACCGCCAGGCTGATCGCGGCGCGCCACAAGGTCGCGGGGGACGGGGCCGCGGGAGAGCGAGTCGTCGTCATCCATCGCGGCACCGACCTTGCCGACTATGCCGAAGGCGTCATGTCGCCGTCCCGGCTCGATGCGCTCCGCACCGCCTGGGGGCTTGAGGGCGACGCGCCCGTAATCCTGCACCTGGCGCGCCTCACCGGCTGGAAGGGCCAGACCGTGCTGATCGACGCGCTCGCCCGGCTCGCCGCCGAGGGCCGCGATGTCGTCGGCATCCTTGCCGGCGATGCGCAGGGGCGCACTGATTACGTTGCCAACCTGGAACGCCGCATCGCCGATCACGGTCTTGAGGGCCGCGTCCGCCTTGTCGGCCATTGCGCCGATCCGGCGGCGGCCATGCACCTTGCCGACGTCGTCGCGGTGCCCTCGAGCGAGCCGGAGGCCTTCGGCCGCGCCGCCGTGGAGGCCCAGGCCGCGGGCCGTCCCGTCGTCGTCTCCGACCTCGGCGCCGTGCCGGAGACTGTGCTCGCCCCGCCGGAAGTCGCGGCCGCGGAGCGCACCGGCTGGCGCGTGCCGGCGTCCGATCCGGCCGCCCTTGCCGGGGGGTTGGGAGAGGCGCTCGACCTCGACCGTGAGGCCCGGGCAGCGCTTGCCGGCCGCGCGACCGCCCATGTCCGGGCGCACTTCTCGCTGGACGCAATGACCGCCGCGACGCTGCGCCAATATGAGCGCCTGCTCGGCGCATGACCCGGATGGGACGCCGGCCGGCTCCCGAATCCTGGGCGCTTCCGCAGGAGACTGAGACGCTCTAGGTTGACTTCGACGCGAAATCGGCGGATTCTCACACCCGGCGAGCTTGATCCGATGGATTGTCCGGCTCGGGGCCTCGACGTTTCACGGCGTGCGAGGCCGTTTCCATTGGAACAGGGTGTCGCCGAAGAGTTCAACAATACCGGGAGACTACGACCATTCGCCGTCCACACCGAGCGCAACCGCCCCAAAAAGAGGGTCCGCGCGTCAATGACGAAATCCGCAATCCGAGTGTCCAGCTGATCGACGCCGAAGGCACGAACCGCGGCACGGTACCGATTGACGAAGCCCGCTCTCTTGCAGACGAACTCGGCCTCGATCTCGTCGAGATCGTTCCCAATGCGGAGCCGCCGGTCTGCAAGATCCTCGATTTCGGCAAATACAAATACCAGTCGCAGAAACGCGCTGCCGAGGCCCGCAAGAAGCAGAAGACCGTCGAGGTCAAGGAAATCAAGATGCGGCCGAACATCGACACGCACGACTACGACGTGAAGATGCGCAACATGCGCCGGTTCTTCGATGATGGTGACAAGGTCAAGGTGACGCTGCGCTTCCGCGGCCGCGAGATGGCGCACCAGGACCTCGGCATGGACCTTCTGAGGAAGGTCAAGGACGAGACCTCCGATTACGCCAAGGTCGAGCAGGAGCCGAAGATGGAAGGCCGGCAGATGATCATGGTGCTGTCGCCGGTCGGCCCGCGTTGACGCCATCGGCGGCGGCGCCCGAGGCATAGTCGCTACGGAGGCGGGAACATGGTCGACCGGATCGTCCGCTGGCGCTCACTTCATGCGCCGGGGATGGAACATCTCCACATCTGGCAGGATGCCGAGACCGTCCATTGCGAGAGCGTCGTCATCGGCGAGCGCGACGGCACCCGTTTCGGCTTTGCCTACCGGCTGGTGATGGACGGGGCCTGGCGCCCGCGGCTGGCGGAGGTCCACCGCACCGGCCCGGCGCCGACCCTCGTGCTGCAGTCCGACGCGCACGGGCGCTGGAACGACGGCCAGGGTCTGCCGGTGAACGGCATCGACGGCTGCCTCGACGTCGACATCGCCGCCACCCCCTTCACCAACGCGCTGGTCATCCGCCGGCTCGGCCTCGCCGAGGGCGAGAGCGCCGACGTCTCGGTCGCCTACCTGCGCGCCGACGACTTCGACGTGGTGCCCGTCGCCCAGCGCTACACCTGCCTGGAGCCCGGCCGCCGCTACCGCTACGAGGGCGGGGTCAGGAACGTCGACACGGTGCTGGAACTCGACGCCGACGGTCTCGTCGCGCTCTATCCGGACCGCTTCGAGCAGATCTGAGGCGCCTCCGCGCATCTTGCAGGCCGGCATCGCCGGCCCACCCTTCTTTTCATGAGCTTTGATCCTGATGGACGGCGCCGCTACTGGGCGTCCTCGTTGCCGGACTGGCGTTCGCATTCCGCCAGCGCCACGCCGGCCAGGGACGCATTGATCGCCGCCTGGGTCGATGCCGAGCGGGCCGCCTGGCATTCCGGCGTCCTGTGAACGTCCCGGCAGGTGCCGCGGCATTCCCTGATGGCGCGCCGGCAGCCGGCCTTGGCGATCCGCTTGTCGGCCCGGCATTCCCGCTTGCACTGGCGCTTGTCTCGTCCGCTCAGAGCGTTGCATTCCTCAATGCAGAGGAACTTGTCGGATTTTGCCGTCTTCTTGCATTCCTTCTTCAGGATGCGGCAGTCGGCCTTGCAAAGGCGCAGGTCGCCGCAGGCCGCGCGCTGCGCCACGGCCGCCTCGGCCTGGGCGGCGGCGGCCTCGGCGAAGGCGCGCCGCTGGGCGTCGCAGTCGGCCCGCGCCGCACCGGCAAGGGGCAGCGCGAGGACGGCAACCATCAGCGTAAGCAACGCCAAAGGCCTGAAAAAGGACAGCGTCCGGGGGCCGGTGGATAACATGGTATTTCCTCCCAAAAAGTGTTTGTTTTTCTATTTTGACATAGGCGTTCGAGCCAAAAACATGCTGAAAACATGCCTTTGTTGATCGAAAACAATTAATAATTGCAGTGATAATTTTCTGGAACAAGTTAAAACGAATGTATAATACGTATTTATAGTATCATCTAATGATTTGAATGCCTTGAAAAACGGGGAGATCGCAGAAAAGGGGAGCCGGAAGTCTCCAATAGGCAAAATGCAGATTGAGGCCCTGTCGCTACGGCCACAAGGGTGCCGCCATGCAGGCAGCCTCCAGCCGCGCCGTGCCCGGCCCGCTGTAGAACAAATGGTCGAGGCCGATGGCAAAGACCGCAAGGCCGTAGAGGCTGTGTTCCAGCCAGGCGGCAAGGATCGAGCTGCTGCCCCGGTAGGTGCGGTAGAACGCGATGCCGGCAATGAAGGTCAACGCGACCGAGATCCACGAACCGTAGAGGATGTGCACCCAGCCGAAGACGGCGGCGGACAGAAGCGTGGCGGGAAGCGGGGAGACCTTCAGCCCGTCGAGCCGAAACGCGGCATAGGCCCGGAACGCGATCTCCTGGGGCAGCACCGAGACGAAGGCGTAGAAGCACGCGATGATCAGCATCAGGTCCGGGTTGGCACGCGGAATGCAGAACAGCCGGTTCGGATGCAGCACGAGGACAAGGCTGGCAATGGCCAGCGCCGCGATGGCAGAGCGCAGGAGCACGCCGGGCAGGGCGGCGACGAAGCCACGCCAGTTGGGCCGCAGATAGTCCCTGATCGCCCCCGCCCGCCAGAGCCCGACCAGGCAATAGGCGGCGACCAGAAAGATCGCGGAAAACCGCACGGCCTGGTTCGCCGTCCCGGCCATGAGAAGCGGCGCGGCAACGACCACGAAGAGTTCCACAAAAACGAGGCGGTGGGCTGAGAACATGCTTCGGGGATCCGCGATGGTTCAACGCCCCATCAGGTAACCAAGGAGGGTCGCCGCGTCGAGGAGATTCATCGGTTTCCCGCCGGCTCGCCGGCACGGCCGTCACTTGAAGACGACGCTGACGCTCGGACCGCCGGGCAGGCCGGCATAGGTCACCGTCGCGCCGCCCCCGGCCTTGGCCGGCGGGATCAACGGCCCGATGGAGCCGACGCTGACGACGTCGCCGGGCTTGAAGACAATGCCCTTGGAGGCGAGCCACAAGACGCTGTTGACCGGATTGCCAAGGACGGCCGAGCCTTTTGCCCTGGCGAGGACCTCGCCGTTGGCGGCCGTCACCGTGACCTCCATGTCGGCGAGCATCTGCAGCATTGCCGCCGGGTTATCGACCGGGATAGCCGCGCCGACGACGCCCAGGCGCGCGGCCACGGCATTGGCGGTCAGCGTCACGCCGGTGATCGGCTCGCCCTTGGCCAGCGACAGGTCCGGCAGCTCGATGAAGGGCCGGACCTCGGAGATGTGCGCCATCGCCTCCTCGGGCGTTGTCGCCGCATTGATGCCCGCATCGCCGACGACCAGCAGGAGATCGGCCTCGAACACCGGCCGTGCGCCGAAATCGGCCGGCACCTCGGCGCCGTCCTCCAGCAGCATGTCGCGCAAAAGCACGCCCTGCACCGGCTCGCTGACGCCGAAACGCTCCTGCGCCGCCTTGCTGGTCAGCCCGGCCTTGTAGCCGACCACCGGGCCGAATTCCTTCGACAGGGCGGCGACATATTTTTCTTGCGTGCAGACCGCATCCTCCATCGTCCCGTCCGGAACGAGCGCCTTTGCCGGCTTCTTCGCCAAAAAGTCCGCGACATAGGCCGCAACGGCCTCGTCGGTGGCGCAATCCGCCAGGGCGGCCGTGCCGGGGCCGACAAGGGCGAGGCCGAAGACGGCGGCAAGAATCGATTTCATAGCATTTCCTCCCTCTGGTGCCGCCGCTCCGGTGGCGATGCGGCAGGCCGGCCGGCGCATTGGGGCTCAGTGCGCTGCGGTCGGCTTTCTCCGGAGCATCGGTCAGTTGGCCGGCGTGATGCAACCGGAAAGGGCGGCTATGCAAACGGCAAGGTACCGAGGCGAATGGCGCCGGATCGCGACGGGCGGAGGCACCGGCAATCCCTCTCTCCCACATCCGCCCTGCAGTTTGAAATGCGCCTCGTCAATGGGGCGCAGACGCTTTCAGGCATCCCGGCCCGCAGCCTGTAATAGGAAAAAAATCATATTTTGTTGATCAATTTCTGGAAAATTGCTACTTATACGGGTATTTCGCGAGTGACTTCACTTTGAATGCACGAGCATCTCGCCGGCGGGCGGGCGCTCGCGCGATGGCGCATCAGCAGCGAGACGAGGAAAGCCCATATGGATACAGGCAGCATTAGCTATCGACGGGCATTCGAGGCTTATATTCGCAAAGGCATCCCGCTCGCGTTGACCCTGAAGGAAACGCGGCCGACGACGCACTATGTCTGGCGAACCAGGGGAGATGGTAAAGTCCGGCCGAGCCATGCCGCCAACGACGGTAAGATTTTCGCCTGGGATGATCCGCCGCCGACCGGGCATCCGGGCGAGGACTATGGATGTCGGTGTACCGCAGAACCATTTCTAGCGAATATAGATGAGCGCATTGAAATCACGCTGTCGGATATATCAGATGCCGGTTCGCCTTGGAGTAGCCGCGATTTCGTTGGCCACTACTTCAATGGCAAAGGTCGTGCCGTCAAAGTGCGGGACACCGGACACCTTCACAGTATCGTATCTGCCTACATGAAGGAAGTTGAGGTAAAACTCAAAAACAATATTGCCAGATTGTCGCGACAAAATAGGGGCAATTCTTTCTCGGATTATTATGAAAACACTTACGACATGACATGGACGACATTTAGTATAGGAGATACTAAAATACGAGCAGATGTCTCAGGCAGCTGCGCGGAAAGACACGGCACGTTGGAGATTTCGGGCGATATAGATTTTCGGTTAGAGGATGAGTTTGTTGATCCGTTGGATATCGGCCTGGAGGTTATCGATCTTGAAGAGACTATTATAGAAAACATCCAGCGCCCCATAGAAAGTCGGATACGCGAGCGGATCAATCGGATAATTTCTGACAGGCTCAGAGGGATCAAGCAGGATCGACTTGGAATCCATACAGGCGAACCCTATCCGATTACGGATGAATGGTCCGGACAATTTGAAGGGCGGATTTATGCCGATAGCTCAATAAGCAAGTTTGGTTGAATATGACTTCGGTGGCGTATGACGAATGCGGAAAGATCATCTCAACAAAAAAACTCCGATAGGGTGTTTTATATTCCCAGTAGTGGTATTTTTCGTCTTAATTTCCGCATGGCCGTTTCTCGTTTATTATAACAGGCATCATCAGTGCGTACGGTTACAGAACGGCCTGAATTTGGGCTACGAGGCGGTTTTTGATCTTAGCCGGCCCATCGGGAGACCTATTGTTGTGCCGAAATTCGACGATGGGACGCCCCTCCTGACAAACAAATTATGGGCGATCTACGTCACTGATACATCGCTCTATGGCCTCACCATGGATAATGGGTCCGGCACAGACTTCTCGTTCGTCTGGCGTGCGGACAAAGGATTGGTTTTGGAGCATGAGGACAAGAAAACATACGAAAAGCTCGTGTCGGAGGCGGGCGAAGCCAACCCGGGGCTTGGTTCCGGCAGTCTCGGAGCGCAAGTGGTCATGCGAGAATATATGAAAAATCCTCAATACGCGGGGCAGCGTTGCCCAACAAACCTCGTTACTTGGTAATTTCACCTTGGCCGCTTCAGGCTGATCAGAGTCGTGGTCGACACGCAAAGCTGCCTTCTCGGCTGTCGAGCCTCGAAGCCGCACGCCCTCTCCCTTGCCATCCGCCCCGTCCCCCGCTATAAACCCGCGTTCGTTGAGCCGGCCGGCGTAAGGGCATGCCGTGTTGGCTCTGAAAAGCTCAAAGAAAAAGCATCGGACGGTTTGCGCCCCCAGCGGCGCTTTTTTCCGTTCGGCGCGCCTCAAAAACACGGAGTAGAGCAAAATGCCCAAGATGAAGACGAAAGCGGGCGCCAAGAAGCGTTTCAAGGTCACCGCGACGGGCAAGATCAAGGTCGCCCAGGCCGGCAAGCGGCATGGGATGATCAAGCGGACCACCAAGTTCATCCGCAAGGCGCGGGGCACCATGGTCCTTTCCGAGCCGGATACCCGGATCGTCAAGAAGTATCTGCCCTACAGCTGAACCCAACGCTTTTCGGAGATTGAGCCATGTCGCGCGTCAAGCGGGGCGTTACGTCCCATGCTCGCCACAAGAAGGTTCTGAAGGCCGCCAAGGGCTACTATGGCCGCCGCAAGAACACCATCCGCGTTGCCATGCAGGCGGTCGAAAAGGCCGGCCAGTATGCCTATCGCGACCGCAAGGCCCGCAAGCGCCAGTTCCGCGCCCTGTGGATCCAGCGCATCAACGCCGCCACCCGTGAGAACGGGCTGACCTACGGTCGATTTATCGACGGCCTCAACAAGGCCGGCATCGAGGTCGACCGCAAGGTTCTGTCCGACCTGGCGATCCATCAGCCCGACGCCTTTAAGGCGCTGGTGGAAAAGGCGCGTTCCGCGCTCGCCTGATCGACGGCGATCCCGGGTCCTGGCCCGGGTCACCCGACAGACCCTTTAAGGTGCCGGTCCGCCCGGTCGGTTTTTCGCCGGCCGGGCCGAAACCGTTTGCGGCACCCCTTCCGCCGGCCGCGAATTCTGCTAAAAACACGGCGCCTTTCCAAGCGAAGCGAACACCATGACCGATCTCGACCGACTGGAATCCGATCTCACCGCCGCCATCGCCGGCGCCGGCGACGAGGCCGCCCTTGAGGAGCTGCGCGTTGCCGCCCTCGGCAAGAAGGGCAGCATCTCCGAGGAGATGAAGAGCCTCGGCACCATGAGCCCGGACGAGCGCAAGGTGATGGGGCCGAAGCTGAACGGCCTCAAGGCCCGCGTCACCGAGGCTATATCCGCCCGCCGCGAGGAATTGCGCGAGGTCGCGCTTACCGAGCGGCTGGCCAGGGAAAGCGTCGACGTCACCCTGCCGGTGCGCCCCGGGCCGTCCGATGCCGGCCGCATCCACCCGATCAGCCAGGTCATCGACGAACTGACCGCGATCTACTCCGACATGGGCTTCACCATCGCCGAAGGCCCGGACATCGAGACCGACTACTACAATTTCACGGCGCTGAACTTCCCCGAGGGCCATCCGGCCCGCGAGATGCACGACACGTTCTTCCTGCCGGAGAAGGAGGACGGTTCCCGGCGGCTCCTGCGCACCCACACCTCGCCGGTGCAGATCCACACCATGGAGAAGTCGCCGCCGCCGATCCGCATCATTATCCCCGGCCGCACCTATCGCTGCGACAGCGACCAGACCCACACGCCGATGTTCCACCAGGTCGAGGGCCTGGTCATCGACAAGGTCAGCCATGTCGGCCACATGAAGTGGGTGCACGAGGAGTTCTGCAAGGCCTTCTTCGAGGTCGACGAGGTGAAGATGCGGTTCCGCCCGTCCTTCTTCCCGTTCACCGAGCCGTCCATGGAGCTCGACATCGGCTGCGACCGGACCGGCGACGAGGTCCGCCTCGGCCAGGGCGACGACTGGATGGAGATCCTCGGCTGCGGCATGGTCCATCCGAACGTCCTGCGCAACTGCGGCCTCGATCCGGACGAGTACCAGGGCTTTGCCTGGGGCATGGGCATCGACCGCATCGCCATGCTGAAATACGGCATGCCGGATCTGCGCGCCTTCTTCGACGCCGACATCCGCTGGCTCACCCACTACGGTTTCCGCCCCCTCGACCTGCCGACCCTGTTCGGCGGGCTGTCTGCGTGAGCCGTGCGATGCGATGTCCGCGTGGGTTTACGTTCTGGCTTCAAGGCCCCGCGGTACACTCTATGTCGGCGTGACCACCGACCTGAGGCGCCGGGTGCAGGAGCATCGCGAGGAACAGAGGCGCGGATTTACCAAGGCATACCGGGTCAAACGGCTCGTCCACTATGAACACTACGACCGGAACATCGACGCGATTCAACGCGAAAAGAACATCAAACACTGGCCGCGGCAATGGAAGATGGACCTCGTTGAGGCGGCGAACCCGAAATGGCGGGACCTTTGGAATGACATCGCATCGCCATGAGTTGTGGCACCGCATCATGGATCACCGGGTCAAGCCCGGTGATGATGCCAAGAGAGGCTGCAATGTGGGCGCGGCAACAAGGCCGGCGCCCAATTCTTCAGCAAGCTCTCCGCACCGGCAGCAGATGCTCCGCTTTTCCAAAAACTCGGCGTCATTGCCGGGCTTGACCCGGCAATCCATGAGGCCCATCGGCATGAAATCCGGCTTGCGGCCGGTTTCTCACGGTGCCGCGCGCAATGCCCCGCTTTACTGCAAAGCGGATCGCGAGCTGCGCCGCATCATGGATCACCGGGTCAAGCCCGGTGATGACGCCGAAAGAGACTGCAATGTGAGCGCGACAACGACGCTGGCGTTCAACACTTCAGCACACTCTCCGCACCGGCTTCGGACGTGTCGCCTTCCAAAAAACGCTCCCAACCGGTCGCGGGCTCTCCGCATCCCAACACACCCCGCGTCATTGCCGGGCTTGACCCGGCAATCCATGGGGCCTGCCGGCGCGCGCTCCCGCCTGCCGATGACCGCCGCGACAATCACCCACCAGGGAATCCAATCATGAAATTCACCCTGTCCTGGCTGAAGGAATTCCTCGACACCGATGCGCGCCTCGACGAGATCGTCGAGCAGCTCACCATGATCGGGCTGGAGGTCGAGGAGGTCGACGATCGCGCCAAGGCGCTCGTGCCCTTCACCATCGCCCATGTGGTCTCGGCCGAAAAGCACCCCGACGCCGACCGCCTCAAGGTCTGCATGGTCGACACCGGCTCCGGCGATCCGGTGCAGGTGGTCTGCGGCGCGCCGAACGCCCACACCGGCATGAAGGGCGTCTTCGCGCCCCCCGGCACCCACATCCCCGGCACCGGCGTCGACCTGAAAATCGGCACCATCCGCGGCGTGGAATCCCGCGGCATGCTGTGTTCGGAACGCGAGATGATGCTGTCCGACGCCCATGAGGGCATCATCGAACTACCGGAGGACGCGCCGGTCGGTCAGCCTTACGCCGCTTGGGCCGGCCTCGACGATGCAGTCATCGACATCGCCATCACCCCGAACCGCCCCGACTGCCTCGGCGTCCACGGCGTCGCCCGCGACCTCTCCGCCTCCGGCATCGGCAATCTGAAGGAAGGCCGCCGGCCGATCGTCAAGGGGAGCTTCCCCTGCCCGGTGAAGGTGAACCTCGCCTTTCCGGAAGGCGATCCGCTCTGCCCGGCCTTCGCGCTCCGGCTGATCCGCGGCGTCAAGAACGGCCCGTCGCCGGACTGGATGCAGAGATGGCTGACGGCGATCGGCCTCAGGCCCATCAACGCCCTCGTCGACATCACCAACTACATGACCTACGCCTATGGCCGGCCGCTCCACGTCTTCGATGCGGCCAAGGTCGACGGCGACCTGACCGTGCGCCGCGCCAACCCCGGCGAGACGCTGCTGGCGCTCGACGGCCGCACCTACGAGTTCGACGGCACCATGTGCGTCATCGCCGACGCGCAGTCGGTAGAATCCATTGCCGGCGTCATGGGCGGCGAGGAGACGGGCTGTACCGAGGAGACCGTCGACGTGCTGGTCGAATCCGCCCTCTGGGAGCCGTTCAACGTAGCCCAGACTGGCCGCAAGCTGGGCCTGCAGTCCGATGCGCGCTTCCGCTTCGAGCGCGGCGTCGACCCGGCCTTCATGCTGCCCGGCCTCGACATCGCCACCCAGCTCATCCTCGACATCTGCGGTGGCGCGCCGAGCGAGGTGGAGCTGGCCGGCGTCGCCCCGGACAACGACCTCATCATCGATTTCCCGTTCGCCGAGGTGAAGCGGCTCTCCGGCCTCGACGTGCCGCCGGCCGAGGCGAAAGCCATCCTCACCCGGCTCGGCTTCTGGGTCTCCGGCACCGGCAGCATCGTCAAGGTGGCGGTGCCGAGCTGGCGCCCGGACGTGGAAGGCAAGGCCGACATCGTCGAAGAGGTGATCCGTATCGTCGGGCTCGACCGCATCCCGGTCACCCCGATGCCGCGCGCCGGCCACATCGCGCCGCGCATCCTGACCACCGGCCAGAAGCGGACGCGCCAGGCAAAGCGCGCGCTCGCCGCAAGAGGCATGGTCGAGGCCGTCACTTATTCCTTCGTGCCGAAGCCCCATGCGGACCTCTTCGGCGGCGGCAAGCCGGAGCTGGCGCTCGCCAACCCGATCGCTTCCGACCTGTCCGACATGCGCCCGAGCCTCATTCCGGGCCTGGCCGCGGCCGCGCAGCGCAACGCCGACCGCGGTTTTGCAGACCTCGCCCTGTTCGAGGTCGGACAGGTCTATGAGGGCGACGGGCCAAACGACCAGAAGACGGCGGCAACCGGCCTCAGGCGCCTGACGGCCAAGGCGTCGGGCGCCGGCCGCCACTGGGCCGGCACGGCCGCGACCGTCGATGCGTTCGACGCCAAGGCCGACGCGCTCGCGGTGCTCGCGGCCATCGGCGCCCCCGTCGACAGCCTGCAGGTTTCTCGCGCGGCGCCCGGCTGGTTCCATCCCGGCCGCTCCGGCGCCCTGACCCTCGGCCCCAAGAACGTCCTTGCCGTCTTCGGCGAACTCCATCCGAAGGTGCTGGAGGCGCTCGACGTCGAAGGCCCGCTGGTCGCCTTCGAGGTCATTTTGGAGAACGTGCCGGAGCCGAAGGCGGGCCGGGCAACGGCGAAGCCGCCGCTCGCCGTTTCCGACCTGATGCCGGTGCGCCGCGACTTCGCCTTCATCGTGGAGGAGGGCGTCGAGGCACTGGCCATCCTGCGCGCGGCCAAGGGCGCCGACAAGGCGCTGGTGACCGACGCCGGCGTCTTCGACGTCTATCGCGGCAAGGGCATCGACGACGGCAAGAAGTCCGTCGCCATCGAAGTGACGCTGCAGCCGCGGGAAAAGACCCTGACGGAGGCCGAGATCGAGTCCGTCGCGGCGAAGATCGTCGACAAGGTGTCCAAGGCCACCGGCGGCACGCTGAGGGCGTGAGGCGAACGGGCTTTACGCGCGCGTATCCATCGCGCGGCCTGCAAAAACCTGTTTTCCGGAACGCGGCATTCGAACGGATTGCCGCTGCGATGTCTTGGGGCATCGCTCATCCGGCCTCCGGATTCCTTTGGGGTGATGAGTGGGATGCGGAGGCTCGCCGGGGTGTTCACCTATCAGGACCGGCCGCTACGACAGTTCTCCTGGCCGGATTTCCATGATTGCCCGCGCCGCCCGGATCGGATATGAAGGCGCGGTTGCCGGTCTGCTTTACCATGACCGCGCTTGGCACCCGTAGCTCAGCTGGATAGAGCGCTGCCCTCCGAAGGCAATCGATGTGGTGGTCTCGGGCCTAAAAATAGTAAGGTAGACAATAAGTTAAGGAGGCATGAGGAAGTCAGGAAATTGAAAACTCACCAGATTCTCACCGCGATCGACAGCGTGACGTCGTGCGAGAATCTGAGTTGACGTTCCGGATTGGGTCGAGATACCCAGTCATTAAGCACCCGTAGCTCAGCTGGATAGAGTGTCGGCCTCCGAAGCCGAAGGTCACAGGTTCGAATCCTGTCGGGTGCGCCATTCCTCTCTACGTCGCGTTATAGAGCCGCCGCCAGAATTTGGCATCGAGATGAGCTAGGCTGCGGTCATAGGCTGTCTGCAACGGTGGGAATCAACGACTCACGGCGCCCGCCTCGCGAGTAGTGCGATGGGAACTCCAACAAAAACGATATGAGCGAGTACACTCATTCCGATCCAGAGAGCATCGGACGCCCCTGGAGATGCCGCCGAAAGCGGGATGACAACAAAGTTCATTAGACCATAGAGAAAGACGCCGTAGACGCCGCCAAAGACGAGTGGACGTCTCCGAAGCGCAGACCAGTGGGATGCAACATAGAAATAGGCGGCCGCCATCAGCGTCGTGATGAAGAAGTGTAAGGCGAGACCAAGTGCTGCTGTAGGGACACCTCCTTCAAATGCCACGGGTCCAAGCAGACCCGCAGCGACCGACTGAAAGATGAGTGTCATCGGAGTATCGGCCTTTATTGCCCAAAATATGCAGGCAAAGCCAATGTCGAGCGCGCCGGCGACGGCCCCTGCGGCAAGCAAATAGGTCAGACGATCTCTTACTCCGGACATGTTCGATTCGTTAGGTCACGACCACAGAGCGACGAGTAGTAGGATCATTGCCACTTCTGAGAAATTGCCAACTCCGTGAGCGATGACAGGCGCCAGCAAGCTACGAGACCGCTCCATCAACCATACATAAGTTAGCCCCCAGACAAACGCATAGGTCTGTTGCGCTAGCGCTTCGTGAAATGGGCTGACAACAAATGATTTCCAATGTGCGAGTCCAAAAAGAAGCGCGATAATGTATCCAGCTACAGGCAAATCGACCGAACCGATCCGTAATCGACCCGGAACAAATACACTCAGGAATCCAACCAGAAGACCTCGAAATATCGTCTCCTCCGCGGTCCCAGTGGCAAGCATTCCGGCCAGATAACCGACGGTATCCCAGTTGTACGGCGTCTCGGCGTAGCTGGAAGCAGGCGGAGTCCCGGTCAGTAGGGCAGGCCAATAGTCTGCGATCAGCATAACGAGGCCCATGCCAAGTCCGATCACAACGGCGAGACCGACATAGGTTGGCCCCGGCGGCCACCGCAAATGTGAGTCCGCGCGCGGAACCAGTCGCGACATGACTGCGATGCCAACGAGCCCAAGCAACGCCTGAAAAGCGATCGCTAACATCAGGAATATGGATACGTGACCGTCCCAAGCTGGAGGGCCGTTCACGAAAGTCCATTTGGCCGCCTGTCGCCCTCCTCTCAGTATGCCTTCCATCAAGATGGCAGCCACAAGAATTGGCCATAGGCGGAACTTGAAATCGGAAAGTTGAACGAAAGTCCGTTCGGCAGGCAAACTACTCATGCGGTCACATAGCTTGCGGGTGATGCCGGGTCTTGAACAAATGTGACGTCACTCGACGCAGACGATCCTCAATACGTTCCTCTGGCTGAAACAGATGCTCGCACTGCGTTTGACCTCCATTCTCTGGGAGTTCTGCCGGTGTTGGTTTTGATCGAGCGCGCCATGTGCGCTTGGTCGGCATAACCAAGGGCGGCAGCGATTGACGCAAAGCTTTCATTCTCTTCGGAAATCATCCGCCAAGCGCGACGCGCTAGTGCCTCCGCCCGGTAGCGTGCGGGTGCAACACCATAGGCGATGTGAAACTGGCGGGAGAGATGCTCTCGGGAGTATCCGCTTTCCTCGGCCCATTGCGAGATGCGCGGCGGAGCGTCGGATCGTAACGCCTCCGCCAATAAATCTGGGAGATCCATTGGCGCTGATGCCGCTTGCTGCGAGGCGTCAAATAGCTGTTCGATCGCTGCCGTCGCATCCCTCGCAGCTAATCGGACGAGCGCGTCCGGATCAGCAACTCGACACTTGGCGGGATGTGCTTGCGTCCCGAATGGAAGCGGCAAATCAAGAACGACAGTTCGGCGGGGGGAAACGTAGTCGAGGTGGGCGGAAAAAGGGCCATGGAAAAGAACATCACCTGGCGACACGTTCAGCCGTCCTGCATCGCCGGCCTCTTCGTAAGCTCCTTCGAGAACGAGAGTCGCATACGGCTGTGTGTGACAATGCCGGTGAATGCAGGCGCCAGACTCAAGACTATCAGGTTGGAAGGTTTGCATGGCTGAGCATTGAAGCTGGTTGATAATTCCGTGCCTTCGGGATTGCGACCGAGAGCGGCGGGAAATGCTGTGCGATAAGGCGGGTGTTGTATCAGGGCAAGCCATCAACGGCGCCCATTCCTTTCCTGAAGAGTGTCCATAGATGACAGTCGACCTGCACCTGAGATTTCTCGGTGCCAGCCAGGCTGATCACAGAAAAAAATTTGTGCGTTGTCGGGATTGCGTGCGACCGGACGTCTTCAAGTCAGATGAGCAAGAAAGGATATCATCATGGCCAACACCGTTCGACTGCACCGGGTCATCGCCGCGAAACCTGAAAAGGTCTATCGCGCGTTTCTCGAACCCGACGCCGTGGCCAGTTGGCTGCCGCCTTACGGATTTCTCTGCACCGTCCACGAGCTGGACGCCGAGGTCGGCGGCAAGCACCGGATGTCGTTCCGCAACTTCACAACCGGCGACAGCCATTCATTCGGTGGTGAATACAAGGAACTCGTTCCCGGCGAGCGTCTTGTCTACACCGACCGGTTCGACGACCCGAACCTGCCCGGCGAGATGACGGTTACCGTGGCGCTGAAGGTCGTTTCGGTCGGCACGGACATATCCATCGTGCAGGAAGGCGTGCCCGACCTGATTCCGCTAGAGGGTTGCTATCTCGGCTGGCAGGACAGCCTTCGGAAACTGGCAAAACTCGTGGAACCCGAGATCAATCAATAGTGCGGGATAGGCCGCCGGTCTAATGGCGTGAAAGTGAGTGATGTTCTCGTTTCTTGTTGGCTCGTGCATTATTGCACGGACCCTTGAACGGAGAACCTAAACAATGCGCTACACAATACTTTGCTATCACAACGAGGAAATCACCTCTTCCTGGTCCGAGGAGGAGGACGCTGAAGTGATCGAGTGCCTCAAGGCGGTCAATCGAAAATGGGCGAAGAATTTCGAACCCATCGTGCGGCTGATGCCGACAACCGCGGCGACCACACTGCGCAAGACCGAGAACATCGTGACGGACGGGCCGTTTGCCGAGACCAAGGAGCAACTCCTCGGCTTCTACGTCCTCAACGTGGAAAGCTACGAGCTGGCGGTTCAGATCGCGCGCGAGATGGCCGAGGCCAATCCCGGCGGCGCCTATGAGCTGCGGCCCATCGCGCTCTACTACCCGAACGGAGTGGCAATAGAAGATGCCCCAACCCCCTGAACCGGACTGGATCGAGGCGCGGCTCGTCGGCGCGCGGCCTCAGGCCGTGGCTGCGTTGCTGCGCTATTTCCGCGATCTCGATCTGGCCGAGGAAGCGTTTCAGGAGGCCTGTCTCAGGGCGCTCAAATCCTGGCCGAAGAACGGGCCACCGCGCGATGCCGCGAGCTGGCTCATCATGGTCGGGCGCAATGCCGCCATCGACCATAAACGCAAACAGGCGCGGCTGACGGCATTACCCGACGAAGAAGCGATTTCGGATCGCGAGGATACCGAACCGGACATTGCGGAGCGGCTGGATGCGGCCGACTACCGCGACGATATCCTGCGTCTCCTGTTTGTGTGCTGCCATCCCGACTTGCCTGCGACCCAACAGATCGCGCTGGCGCTCAGGATCGTCTCGGGCCTGCCTGTTCCCCGCATTGCGGCGGCCTTCCTGGTCGGCGACCGGGCGATGGAACAGCGGATCACGCGCGCCAAGGCCCGTATTGCCCAGGCCGACATTCCGTTCGAGACGCCGGGTCCAATCGAGCGGTCGGAGCGTTTCTCTGTGGTCTCCGCAATGATCTACCTCGTCTTCAACGAGGGCTATACCGACGCCAATCCGAAGAGTGAACGCGCGAAGCTCTGTGACGAGGCGATACGCCTGGCACGGCTCATGCTGCGGCTGTTCCCCGCCGAAGCGGAGATGATGGGATTGCTGGCGTTGCTACTGCTGCAGCACTCGCGGCAGAAGGCACGCTTCGACGAGGCGGGCGCCCCGATCCTGTTGGAAGATCAAGACCGATCGCTGTGGAACCAGCGCCAGATCGCCGAAGCGTTCGCGATGATCGACAAGGCCATGCTGCACCGCCAGCCCGGCCCATATCAGATCCAGGCGGCAATCGCTGCAATGCATGCACGTGCCGAACGGCCCGAAGAAACGAACTGGGCGGGGATCGACGAACTTTATCAGGCGCTCGAGCGTCACGCTCCGTCCCCGGTCGTCACGCTCAACCGGTCTGTCGCAATCTGGAAGCTACATGGCGCCGAAGCAGCCCTGGAGATGATCGCGCCGCTGGCCGAGCCTCTTGAAGGCTATTTCTATTTCCACGGGGTGCGCGGCAACCTGCTGGAACAGTTGGGACGCAACCGCGAGGCCCGCGACGCGTTCGGCCGTGCCATCGCCCTTGCCAACACGCCCGCCGAGGCAGCGCATATCCGCCAGCATCTTGATCAATTGGAAGTCGCGCCGCCGCCGCCTGGCCGCGCGCCCTGACCGGATCAGGAAGACCTCGCGGCACGCGGCAAAAAATTATTTATACCTGTCGGATCGGTCTCCTCCCATTCGTCCTCTGCATATGGCGCCTGGCTGATCGCAAAATCTCCGGTCAGCGAGCGCAGCGAACAAAGGAGAGAAGAGATGACCAAAGTCACATTCACCATGAGCACCTCGCTCGATGGTTTCATCAACGGACCTCGTGCCGACGCCGACCACCCTCTCGGGGTCGGGGGAGAGGTGCTGCATGACTGGGCTATGGGGGACGATGAACGAAACCGATCATTTCTGGAGGATGCTATGGGCGGCGTCGGTGCAGTAATCTGTGGCCGAACGACCTATGATCTATCCTTGTCGTTCTGGGGTGCCGACGGTCCCACCGGTCCATTGAGGCGACCGGTCATCGTCGTTACCAACCGACCGGCCGGTGCGGTTCCGGAGGACAGCGTCTACCGCTTTGTCACTCAGGGCATCGAAGCTGCGCTTCACGAAGCCAAACATGCGGCCGGCGACGGTGATATCGTGATCATGGGCGGCGCCAATACAGGAGCTCAATTCATGGCCAATGATCTGATTGATGAAGTCGTCGTCAGTGTAGTCCCGATCCTCCTTGGAGGCGGTACTCGGTTGTTCGACGGAAACGACGGCGTTCTTCGCAAACTCAAACCCATGGATCCTGTGCATACCGCCAGGGCGACCCACCTGCGCTATCGCGTGATCAAGAATGGATCATCTACCGCGTAGAAGCTGCCGTCTATTTTTTGGCAAGCGATACTGAGGCTGCCCGGGCCCCGAACGGGAGATGTGCTCGCCCGTTCGTTCGGTGGATATCGCGCCAGACCGGAGAGTGAATCCATGCGGCTTGGCGGCCTCAAAAACGGAGAACTATCGATGCCCGCGCGAATAACCAGAAACGACATGTCTGAATCCGGAACCGGTAGCGTCAAGTTCGAGCAGCCGGACCTTCGGTCGGGAATCTCGATGTTCCTCATCGACTCCGGGCCCGGAAAAGGCCCGGGGCCGCACCGGCATCCTTATCCCGAGACCTTTGTCGTCCACGAGGGCAGCGTCCGGTTCACTGTTGACGGAAAACGGATTGATGCGCAGGGGGGTGATATCGTGATCGTTCAAACCGGTGAGACCCACCAGTTCACCAACAGCGGAGACGAGCGGCTGCGCATGACCTGCATCCATGCCGCTGACGCGATGGAAACGGAGTGGGACTGACCCGGCGGGTTTTGCCAGGCCGGGCAACCCGTCGTTCAAAGTTCGGCATGCATTTCCCGGAATAGTCCTGGCGCAACGCCGAACCGGCGTTCGAAAGCTTCTGAAAAGCGCCCGGCGGGGAACAGGCCGACCTGCGCGGCAACCGATTTAAGCGAGAGGCCGCGCGACAGCAAAAGGCGCGCTGCGTCGAGCCGGGCCGTCTCGACGAACTTGGCCGGTGTCTGACCGGTGGCGGCCACGAATTTCCGGTAAAAAGTCCGCTCGCTCAGCCCGGCGCGATCGGCCAGCGCCGGGACGTCCAGAGTTGCATCGAGATTGGCCTGAATCCACCCGATCAGATCGCCGAAGGGACTGTCGCCCTTCACCTGCGCCTGCAGCACCGGGCTGAACTGCGACTGGTAGCCGGGCCGCCGCGCATAGAGGATCAGCCGTTTGGCGACCTCTCCGGCGATGGCTGCATCGAGATCATTGGCGATCATCGCCAGCGCCATGTCGATACCGGTGGTGACACCGGCCGAGGTCCAGAGCCGGCCATCGACGACATAGAGCGCGTCGGGGTCGACCGTCACAGCGGGAAAGTCTTCGGACAGCGGTTTGCAGGAGTCCCAATGGGTGGCGATGCGGTGGCCGTCGAGCAGGCCGAGTGCTGCGAGCAGCAAACCGCCCGAGCAGACCGAGCCGAAGCGATCGGCACCGGCGGTAAGTTGGGGAAGCGCTGCGCGCAGGGTCGGGTCTGCGACCGCGGCCATGAGCGGCTCCCGTTCCGCCCCGGCGACCAGGATTGTATGTGCTCCTCCTGGCTTCAAATCCGAGATCGCCCGCGTGTCCACGGTGATGCCGCTGCTGCTTTCAATGGTTCCGCCTTCGGCAGAGACCAGCGTGACCGCGTAAAATGCGGGCTTTTCCTGTTGGTCGAGTGCGCGATTTGCGCTGTTAAAGACCGATGCCGGTCCCGACACATCGAGCAGTTCGAACCCCGGATAGACGATGAAGACGACGTAGTGCATTGGCAGAAATTACCACTAGTTTGTCATTTCTGCCACAGGCGGCGGCTGGTAGATTCCGAAAAAGACGATGGTAGCGCGGATGAGTTCGCGCCCCATCCAGTAACTTTCCCGGAGCAACAGTCATGTCGAAGCGTGTCATCGTATTTGGGGGTATTGCAGTCGTTCTCCTCGGTCTCGCGGGCTTCGGCGGCTGGATACTCAGCCTGCCTTCGACAACCGCCGCGGCGGAGGTGCCCCGGGTGCCACAGGAGGAGACGGACGCCATGCTTTCCGCTCTCCACTACGAAGGAGAAGGACGCCCCGTTGTCGCCGTCATCGGGCTCAACGACGCGACCGAGACCAACGACTACATCACGACGACTGGTATCCTGAGGCGGGCCGATGTTGCCGATGTGGTGATGCTGGCGACGGAGGAAGGGCCGGTGCAGCTCTATCCCGCGTTGAGGGTGGAGCCGGACGCGACCATCGCCGCGTTCGACGCCGAACATCCCGAGGGGGCCGACTACGTCATCGTGCCGGCGATGAGCCGCGACGACGATCCGGCGGTCATGGCCTGGCTCCAGGATCAGTCCCGCAAGGGCGCGACGATCATCGGCGTTTGTGCTGGCGCCAAGGTGGTCGGGGCTGCCGGGCTGCTCGACGGCAGGCGTGCGACCACCCATTGGTACTATCTCGGCGAGATGCTCGAGCGGAACCCGTCGATTGACTATGTCGCCGACCGTCGAATGGTCGCGGACGGGAACGTCGTGACCACGACCGGCATCACCGCCGCCATGCCGATGATGCTGGCGCTGATAGACGCTATCGCGGGGCCGGAGAAGGCCGAAGCGGTCGCACGCGATGTCGGCGTCGAAGCCTGGGACATGCGGCACGTGAGCGGTGCGTTCAAGTTGACCCGCCCTTTCGCGACACGAGTGCTCGCAAACCGTATGGCGTTCTGGAACCACGATGATTGGGGGATCGAACTGGAGGCGGGAATGGACGAGGTCTCGCTGGCCATGATCGCCGATGCCTGGTCACGGACCTATCGGTCGCAGGCCGTCACATTCGCTGCCTCGCCTTCGGCCATCACCACGGCGAACGGTGCGCGCATCCTGCCGGATCGTGTCGAAAACGGCTGGCAGGAAGATCGCACCGCTTCGATCTACCCCGACCAACGGCCTGCGGACGCACTGGACCGCACGCTCGAGGCGATCACCGGACTATACGGCGAGGCCACGACCAATGTCGTCGCCATGCAACTCGAATATTTTCGCCGACGGTAACCACAGCACACTACCGCGACATTGATTGCCCTTACTGGACTACTTGCATCTTCCTTCGCCATTGTAGACGGAAGTCTAAAAGTGGACTAGAGTATAAAAATGACAAACGCGATTACACGTCGTGAACGAAAGAAGCGTGAGGCCACGAATCGCATCGTCGAGTGTGCCGCAGAACTTTTCGCCGAGCGCGGGTATGGCGCAACGACGATGGACGACATCGCCGAACG
This sequence comes from Rhodobium orientis, assembly GCF_003258835.1. Lineage (GTDB taxonomy): Bacteria > Pseudomonadota > Alphaproteobacteria > Rhizobiales > Rhodobiaceae > Rhodobium > Rhodobium orientis. The sequence continues at coordinate 22,438 of NZ_NPEV01000058.1, forward strand.
TGCAGACGTATCCCGCGCGACCGTGTTCAATTATTTCGCGCGAAAGGAGGACATCGTTCTTGCTTGGTTCACCGACCGCCGAGCTGAGTTCGCCCATCTTCTCGCAGAAAGCGGTGGCCAGGGTGACACCCCGGGGCGACTGCGCGCGGCCTTCCGCGCACTCGCTCATATTTTCGAGCACAGCCCGGAAATCGGACGGGGCATGGTTCGGGCCTGGCTCCAGGCGGGAGGTCCCCTGCTGACCCCGGAATCCGACACGTCCCGCCTGTTCACTGAAGTGATCGGCGACGGGCAAGACGCAGGCGATATCGCAGTAGAAATCGACCCGGATCGGACCGGCCACGTGCTGTTCGATGCCTACCAGGGAGAACTCAACCGATGGGCGACCGCCGAAGGCGAGCCAAGGGATCTGGAGCGCCCCCTCTTGGCGATCCTCGAAATCATCTTGTCGGGGATCGCAACGCGCCGTTGAGCATCGAATGACCAGCAGTATTCGCCGATGCTCCTCAATGAGGACTAAACCTGGAGAACTAAATGTCTCGTGTTCGTGTTCACAACTTCACCATCTCAATCGATGTATTCGGCACTTTTCCGACATCCGCTCTTCTTGTCCCAGCGAGATAAACGTGAGGTCGGCAAAGTACCAAAAAAATTTTGCCCGAGATGTCGTAGTGCGCATCGGTCGTTCGTCCTGGGAATAGATCCAAAGGAGATCAACAATGACCAAACACGCCATATTTTCCCTTTTCGCCGTGGCAGCGCTGAGCCTTGCCGCACCGAGCTTAGCACACGCACAGGAGGTTTCTCAGATGTCCCAGCTCCCAACCCCCACCGAATCCGGCTTCGCCGAGGTCAACGACGTCAAGATCTGGTATCAGACCTATGGCGAAGGCGAGCCCCTGGTTCTGCTCCATGGCGGCTTCGGCTCTGTCGAGATGTTCGGACCCAACATCGAGGTGCTTGCGCAAGGCCGCAAGGTCATTGGCGTCGACCTGCAGGCGCATGGCGGCACCGGACCGCTGGGCCGACCCATGAGCTTCGAAGCCATGGCCACCGATATCGCCGAACTCATCAAATCTCTCGGATATGAGAAGGCCGATGTCATGGGTTATTCGCTGGGCGGGGCGGTCGCAATGCGTGTCGCCATCGACCACCCGGAAGTTGTCGATCGCCTCGTCACTGTGTCGACCGCCTACGCCTACAGCAACTGGCACGACTACAATTTCGAGGGCATGAAGGCGATCAACGCCGATCCCGAAGCAACAGCGCAGAGTTTGATCGGCACCCCGCAACATGAGGGTTACGTCGCCAAAGCGCCCGGTGGCGAAGAGAGCTGGCTGGACGCCGTCAATGAGTTCGGCGCCTTTATCGGCACCGACTATGACTGGTCCGCCGAGGTGCCCAACATCACGGCTCCGACGCTGGTTATCGTTGCCGACTGGGATGCGGTCCGCATCAGTGCGGCCACGCAACTCTTCGAACTTCTCGGCGGCGGTGCGCAGGATGCCCAGTGGGACCGCTCCGACATGGGTCAGAACCATTTTGCGGTGATCCCCAACGTCACGCACTACGACATCATCAACACGACCGCGATCAGCGAACTCGCGATCCCGTTCCTGGATGGATATGCGGCGGCGGAATGAAGTGCAGTTTCTGATGGCTGCATGCTTCCGGCGCGCAACCATCAGATAGCTGTCGCCTGAACTGCCTGTGACCACTGAAACAAGGAAACGTCACAATGACCAGGCAAAGCAAACCCACCATCACCGCCTTCGAAAGTTCACCCGACAAGGGCGCCGGCCTGGCACGTGACACCCGCGTGCGCTGGGCCTTCGAGGAGGTCGATCAACCCTACGATGTGCGCTTGGTCTCGTTCAAGGCGATGAAGGAACCCGCGCATCTGGCGCTACATCCGTTCGGGCAGATTCCAACCTATGAAGAGGGCGATCTTGCGCTGTTCGAGACCGGGGCGATTATCCTGCATCTCGCGCAGCATCATGCGGGCCTGCTGCCGGACGAGGCAAATGCCAGGGCGCGCGCTATCACCTGGATGTTCGCCGCGCTCAACACGGTGGAGCCGCCGATTCTCGAACGTGAGAATACCAGGCTTCTGCCGAGTGAAGAACCATGGCGCGCGCAGCGCATGCCGATCCTCGACGATCGCATCCGCTCCCGGCTTGGCCAGCTTTCCGCCTCGCTTGGTGATGCAGAATGGCTCGATGGGTCATTCAGCGCCGGCGACCTGATGATGGTGTCGGTGCTGCTGAGGCTGCGGAACTCGTCGGACATGCTGGACGAATACCCGAACCTTTCCGCCTACATCGTCCGCGGTGAAGCGCGGCAGGCCTATAAGCGGGCCTTCGCAGCACAACTGGCAGTTTTCACGGGCAAGTCCTCGACAGGATCGCCCTGCACTGGGAGCGCCCTGAGACAAGGAAGCGGCTTATCGCCTGGCGCCTCGACACGGACAAATGAACACGGGAGAAAATAATGACGAATGCGATCAGGCATCGCCATATCTGGCAGACCATTGTGGCCGTCGCGCTGTTGTTCTGTGGCGGCGTGGGTACAGCGCAAGCAAATGGCTGGGAAACCGGTTCTCTGGCCGAAGCCGGCTTCAACGAAGCGCTGGGCGATCAACTGGATGCCGCCTTCGCGGACGGCGAATTTGACGGTCTGCACGGGGTCGTCGTTGTTCGCCACGGGAAACTGCTACTTGAGCGCTACTATCCGGGTGTCGACGAACGCTGGGGCCAGGATCTCGGCATGGTCGACCATGACGCCGAGACCAAGCACGACCTGCGGTCGGTCTCGAAGAGCATCGTCGGTCTCCTATATGGCATCGCGCTCGACGAGGGTTCGGCTCCGCCTATCGACGCGCCGCTTCTCGAGCAATTTCCGCAATATCCCGATATGCCCGATCTCGACGCGAAACGCGCCATCACGATTGAGCACGTCCTGACTATGACGCTCGGCCTCGATTGGTCCGAGGAGCTTCCCTACACCGATCCGCGCAACAGCGAGATCGCCATGGAGTTTGCGCCGGATCGGTATCGCTACATTCTCGACCGGCCGATGAAGGACGCACCCGGCGAACGTTGGGTTTATAATGGCGGCGCCACGGCACTTCTCGGTCGCGTGATTGCGACAGGTGTCGACTTGCCTCTCCTCTCCTATGCGCGTGAGAAACTGTTCGACCCGCTTGGAATAGAGGATGTCGAATGGGTCGAGGGCGCGGATGGCGAACCCGCTGCCGCCTCGGGTCTCCGCATGCGGCCGCGCGACCTCGCCAAGATCGGCCAGTTGGTGCTGAACCGGGGAACATGGGACGGAAAGCGCATCATCTCTGAAGCCTGGCTCGAAACTGCGCACTCACCGCATGCGGAGATCGGCGGAGGAACGGATTATGGCTATCAGTGGTGGTTGACCGCGCTGCCGAGCGGCGAAAGCGTGATCGGAGGCTTCGGCAATGGCGGGCAGCGGCTCTTCGTTGTCCCGGCTCTCGATCTCGTCGTCGTCATCACGGCTGGCCGCTACAACCAGCCCGAGGAAGGCAAGCTCCCGGGCCAAGTGTTGAATGACCACATTTTGGAAGCGCTGGAAAGGTGATCGGGACGGAGTGACGCAATCGGATTTGGTGTCCGTCAAAGTATCGCAATGGCAATGAACGACTTTCCCACACCGATCAGGGATTTGCTCCCCTCTTTGCCCGATCAGTGCAAGCACATTTCGGTGCAGGATCTCCGTGTCTTCCTTGCCGTGTCCCAGGCGGGCGGTATTCGCAAGGCGAGCTACGGGCTCGGCATTGGTCAGTCGGCCGTCACCCGAAGAATCCAGAGATTGGAAGACGGACTGGGCGTATCGCTTTTCGAGCGCAGTCAAGCCGGTGTGCGGCTCACCGGCGCCGGCTGGGATTTCAGCGAGCGGGCGCGAGCCCTCGTCAACGATTTGCGGATAGCGATTTCCTCCGCACGCGTTGCCGGGGAAGGACGCAACGGCCACCTTAGTCTCGGCGTATTAGCGTCCTTGTCGCAGGGGCCAATGCGTGAATTGGTTTCAAGTTTCGTTGGTCGCTATCCGCAGATTGATTTGACATTTTCCAGGGCGGACCGTGGCGAGTTGATGACGCAACTTAACCACCGAACGCTCGACCTGGTCTTTGCATCAGGCGCACCAAATTTAGCTGACGGCGATTCCATGCTGTTCACTGAGGAACCGGTCTTCCTGGCGGTAGCGAAATTTCATATGTTGGCTACGAAGGCCAGCCTCCAATGGAGCGACCTGATCGAGGCGAATTTCGTCGTCAGCTCTGACGAACCGGGACCTGAGGTATCCGACCACATTCTCAGACGTGTGAGTGATCTCGGACGTCAGGCGCGCATTCAACACCATCGCCTGGATCGGGAGGGGATCATGAGTCTCGTAGGTCTCGGGCTCGGCGTAAGTCCAATGTGTGAGCATTGGTGCGGGGTAAACTATCCGGACGTCACTTTCGTGCCCATGAAGGTCGAAGGCGAGTGGGAATGCCTGCCATTTAGCCTGAGATGGCGTGGTGACAACGACAACCCAGCGCTCAGGCGGTTTCTGAGTCTGGCGCGCGAGGTCGCGAAGGCTGGTGCAAGGTCTTCCGCGCCTTCGTGAAGGCACGATCCGTCGCCATGAACCGTTGCAGCATGGGTGCTATCAGCTTTGCCGGCTCCGGCGCGGCTTGACTGGTCTCACGCGCCATCACGGCGGCATAGTCGAGAAGATCGCGGTGTACGTCAGGTGGAAGCTCCACTGTCAGCTTGACGGGTTTGTCATCTGGAACGGATGAGAGCTTCAGCTTGGCGGTCATGGCTCAGCCTCCATAGGGCTCGAGGATGAGATCGCGGGTGACGATGACACGCACCGGGAAGCCCGGCCGGATCGTCAGCGTCGGTGCCACCTGCAACTGGCGCTGGACGATCTGCTGGCCTGCATCGTTGATCGTGTCCTGCGCGCCATTGCGGATGGCCTGAATCAGACGGTCGTCGTCGTCCATGGTGAGTTCGGCCCCGACCGAAAGCAGGGTCGAGAGGCCGGCCGCCTTGGCCAGGTCCCACCAGTGATAATCGACCCCGTCTTCAAGTCCGGCATAGCCTTGGGTATCGGCGCCAGGCTGGCGTTCGAGAACGATCGAACGGCCGTTGGGGAAGATCAGCCGGTTCCAGACGAGCAGCACACGCCGGTCGCCGAAGGTGACGTCGTTGCTGTACTCGCCGATGATGCGCGTACCCTGCGGGATCAGCACCATGCTGCCGGTGGGACTGTCGTAGATGTGCTGGGTGACCTGTGCCGTTATCTGACCGGGAAGGTCGGAGCGGATGCCGGTAATCAGCGCTGCCGGAATGACGGACCCGGCCTGCAGCACGAAGGGCGATGCCGGTGGCATGACGCGGTCGAGTGCGACGGTACGCCGGTCCACCGGGGCGTTGAGGAAGGCGAGATCGTTGTTTTGTGTGGCGCCCGGTTGGTTGCCGAGATTGAGCCCTGCGATGTTTGGCGCTGATGTTTCCCGCGCCGCGACAGGTGCGGTCTGGAAGAACACCCGGCTGGTGCGCGCGGCTTCCTCTTCGGCAAGCCGTCGTTGTTCCTCCGGATCGACGGCTGGCGCGTTGATCGCTGGCGGAGGAACCGGCTGTCCACGCTCCTGGGCGTCGAGGATCGGTCGGCCGAGATCGCCGGGAAGTGGCGGACCGAGCACCGGACCGGTGTAGTCGCTGGGCAACTCGTTCAATCCGTCAGCGGTATTGCGGTTCTCGGTCGAATAAAGTTCGTCGCTGCCAGCGCCATTGTCGGGCGTCTGAAGCGCGTAGATCAGGGCGCCGCCGACCCCGAGCGCTCCGACCAGACCGAGGCCGGCGAGAACGCGGCGCGAGAGCCGCGTGACGCGCGGCGGGGTTCCCCGGAGGCGCATCGGTTCGGTCGTATCGTCGGTCGGCGCGTCGAGCGGCACTTCCGCTTCGCTGGTGTTGTCGATGTCGCTCATGATCCGGGCCTCCCATCGGTACGCACGATCCTGACGGTCTGCTGGCGGTCGCCGCTGCCGAGGCGAAGCTCGGCCGCCGCGAAGATGCGGTCCACGATCAGGATGTTGCGGTAGATACGGCTGTTGACGATTTCCGGCTCGCCATCCGACCCGAGGACGAAGAGCGGCGGCATCTCGCCCTGCACGATCCCGGCTGGGAAGACGATGTAGACCCGTCGCCCATCGTCGAAGACCGAGACCGGCCGCCAGGGCGGGCTGTCGCCTTGCAGTCCGTAGCGATAGTGGCGGGCTGACGCGGCTGGGATCCTCGGTGTTGTCGGCGTTGCGCGCTGTGTGGCGGGCGGCTGGGGATAGGCCCAGGCGACCGCTGGCATGTAGGGATCGTCGCGCGATCGCAGCTCGATCATGTAGGTGCGTCGGTCTGTGGTGATGACCAGGTTGGTCACGATGTCGGGCCGCGTCGGCTTGACGAGGATATGAACGCGCCGGGATGATCCCGAGCCGCTCTCCGTGTCGCCGATGATCCAGCGGGCGGTATCGCCGGCGGCGATGGGACCGGCGCCGGTCAACGCTTCGCCTATTTCAAGCGCGATGTTGGTGATCTGGCCGGGCGCGGCATAGACCTGATAGAGCGCGCCATCGCTCCAGGGGTAGATCTGGATGGCGTTGTAATAGCCTTCCCGGCGGGGCTCGACTCGGGCGGCCACATTGGCATTCTCGACTTGTCCCGTTGGTGTGGAAGATGCCTGCCCACCTCGCGCGACCGTCCAGGCCGGCGGCGTATGGAGCGGCCTCGGCCGTTGATCGGTCGCGGGTTGTTCGACCGTCGGCAGCGGCGGCACGCTGTCATCGTAACTGATCTCCGGTGGGCGATAGGTGGCGCATCCGGCGAGCGCCGATGCCGAAATCAGCACAAACGGCAATGCGGCTTTACGGAAAACCGGGAACGCAGGTTTGCGGACCATCGTGCTCATTGGCCCATCTCCCGCGACCAGTTGATGGCGTTGACGTAGATACCCAGTGGGTTGGCGCGCAGCCTCTCGGCGTCGCGCGGCGGCTGGATGACGATGGTCAGGATCGCCGTCCATCGCTCTGTCGTAGACAACTGGCCGTTCTCGTAATGCCGCTCGGTCCAGGCCACGCGGAACGAATTCGGCGAGGCGCGAATGACGCTGGAGACCTCAACGGCGATCTGCTGACGTCCGACCCGTGTGAACGGATCATTGGCGCGGGCATAGTCGTTGAGCGCCAACGCGCCGCGATCCGTGGTGAATTCGTAGGCGCGCAGCCAGTTCTGGCGCACGATGATCGCGTCGGCGGGGATCGCGCGCACCTGTTCGATGAATCGAGCGAGATGGAAGGCGATCTGCGGATCGCTCGGTTCGAAGGTGGCCTCCGCCGGTCCGACCGCATGCGCTTCGCCGAGATTGTCGACCTCGACGACCCAGGGTACGACGGTGCCGGTCGTGGATTGCCAGACCAGGGCGCTCGCGAAGCCGCCGGACAGGATCAGGCAGCCGAAGGCCATCAGACGCCAGTTGCGGGCCTGCACGCGCGCCGAGCCGATGCGCTCGTCCCAGACTTGGGTCGCACGCTGGTACGGCGTCTCCGGTTCGGGGGACTTGCCGTAGTGGGTCGTGGATCGTTTGAAGAAGCTCATGAGCGATTCCCCTCGGAAAGATTGACAGAACTGGCGCCGCCATGGCTGTCGCCGGAGCGCACGGCATGCGCGGCGGCCTGGACGCCGTGAGAGAGGCGCTGCGAACGCTTCATGCGCTTCGCCCAGTCAGGCGCGCCGTCTGTTGGTGTGGATGGAGCGGCGGCGGCGCCTGCAGTGCTGGCGGTATCGCCCAGTGTCCCGCCGGTGGTTTCGAAGGCCGACCGGGCGCCTGACTGGAAACTCTGTTTCATGCTGCCGGACGCTCTGGCCGCGGCGCTCCGCAACGGCGACGTCGCGGCCTTCGCGCCTGTGCTCGCCACCGCGCCGAGACCGGACGCGACGCCGGCTGCGCCGGACTGACCGGCCGATCCGAGGCGGTAGGCGGTGGCCGCTCCGCCCGCGGCCGCCGCG
>NZ_NPEV01000059.1 GCF_003258835.1 Rhodobium orientis
GCCCCAGTTCCTGGGGCGCGGCGGCTTCGAACGGTTTGCCAAATGCCGCTCCGGGCCGAAGCCAGAGGACCGGCCGACCGTCCCCGTCCTGGAGCTGTGCGATCGTCTGCGACTGCAAGTCTGTGCCGTCCATAAGGACGGTCCCGCTGGTATCGGCGAGACGCACGGGGCCAGCATCGAACCGGATCTTAGGCGCACCTTCCGGCGGCGCCAGGTCGGACACCCAGATATAGGGACCTTCTTTTGGCGCAGTCCGATAGCGGACGTGAACCGGCGTATGTTCATCAATAAGGCCGTGCAACAGGTGCGCCGTACCATTGAGCATTGCCGGGTTTTGAAGGACCACCGTAACGCCTTTGGCGAAATGCGCGCCGAGCTCGAAGAAGTCGTCGGCGGGACCGGCATCGTCGAGGACAAAGTGGCTCGAAGGCAGCAACTGTGCGTCATAGCCCTGGGGCGCATAGGCGCAATCGCCACCGCGCACCTGGCGAGTTGTGGAGACCTCGATTTGATTGCGGGCGGTCATCAGACCCCCGGGCAAGTCAACACGCAGCCGGGTCCTTTCCTCGTCCGTCACAGTGGCGCTTGCCAGCAACAGTCCATTCATCGTCACGCCGACGACCGGCGGTGTTTTGCCGCCGTCACCGGCAACCGACATGTCGACGACCACGCCAGAAACGCGTTTCCCGGGCGGTATTCGCGTTGCCGGCAGGGAGACGTTCCAGTTGCCGCGATCGACGATCCGAAGGATCGCAGGCGGGCCGCCCAAATCGCCGAAATCCAACCGATTGGCCGGCTGCCGATCCGACCGGCGCACCCCCCCAACTTCCGACTTGCTCGCTAGTGCGTACCATCGGCTCCGCAACAACTGCGCTGCGGCCAGCGGATCGTCGCCGCCAAGAACGATGGACGGCGTAGTGCCGGTGCGCGTCTGCAAGGACGGTGCTTCCGGTCCTTCCAGAATGATACGCGCCTTTTTCCATTCGCCGCCGTTCGAGGCCGGAACGGCGGTCGATAATAATACTGCGTCCGGGTTCCCAGCGACCAGTGCCAGCGCTGCCGCGGCCTGGGCCTCGCTCGGAGTTGTGGGTATGACGATCTCAAGACTACGCGGCATCATCGCCGCCACGTCCGCGACGGACGTCAGTGCGTCCCGGCGCAGTGTGGCGATGACGCCGCCCAACGGCGAAAGGGACAAATAGGCGCCGGATACCCGTTGATCGACGCAACGGTCTTCCGTCATGGCACCCGAATACTCAATGCGAATATGCACGAAGCCGTTCTGGACGTCGTCCTGGTCAATGGGAATCTCGATCTCGCCGGATTGCTCGCCCGAATCTAGCGGTCTGGTGAGGCGCGGTTGGTCCGCGATGCTCACTTTGACGTAGCGCAGGCTATCAAACGCAGCGGCCGAACGATAAGGCAGAAGCAGGCGGAGCGTCTCTACGGTGGAAGGGCGCGCGATGGGGAAATAAAGGTCTCGGATTCCGGACAGGCCCGTCATTTCGACGCCGTTCGCAAAGCCTAGTTCAGAAAGCGTTATCGTGCGCTGGAGCGCAGCATCGCCGAACGATTGTTCGGCGATGCTGGCTGCCGTTTTATCCAGCCGCTGCGCCGCTGCCTCGTCGGGATCGGCCGCTCCCATGAAAGCCAGCATGGCGAACGTCGTCGCGATTTTCTGCAAGTGCGAGCCTAGCATCGTCATGCTCCATCTGCGGGAACGGTATTGCGAAGTGCCATGGCCATGGAGCGAAGGGCGGCAAGGTCCTCCCGCGTCGGAGGCGCAGACCGCGCCTTCAACTCCAGGATAAGGGTCTCGGCGTCACGGGCGCGATCGCCCAGTTCCTTGTAGCCAAGCAATGGTGCGATGCCGGCGAATTCGTGCAAGGAGACATGAAGGGCGTCCATTTCGGACGCGTAGGACTCTACCGAAAGCGCTTTGGCGCAGCCCTCCAACTGGTCGAAGCGCGATGGCAACCGCGCAGCAAACCGAGTGGCAACACGCTTCAGAGCTGGAGAAACGGGGGTTGCGGCCATAACTTTCCCTAAGAAACGAAACTCGAGGCACCGAAATATTGTCACCCCACAATCGATAAGAACAGTTTAAACTATACACCTAAACGACATGAAGGGCTTTCCTGCATTGGAAATTAAGCGAAGACCGTTATCTTCGCCCGTAAGCATCATTATGGCGGACAATATCATCCTCCTCTAGATAGGAGCCGGTCTGTACCTCTATTAGGTGCATTGGAATGCGGCCTGGATTCTCCAAGCGGTGCAGCGAGCCGAGCGGAATGTAGACAGACTGGTTTTCGCTAACAGACCGCACCTCTTCATCAACAGTTACACGTGCCGTGCCGCGCACGACAATCCAGTGCTCCGAACGATGATGATGCGATTGCAAAGAGAGCTGCGCACCCGGCTCCACAACAATCTCCTTTACCTGAAAACGCTCGCCGAGATTGATCACCTGGTACCAGCCCCATGGCCGGTAGCAGCGCTGATGGGTCACTGCCTCGCGCCGGTTGCGTTTTTCAAGATCGGCGACAACAGCCTTGACCTTTTCTGACTGATCTTTAGGGGCAACAAAAATCGCGTCGTGATTGGCGACGATAACGAGGTCTTTAACGCCTTGCCCAACGACGAGTGGACCGTCGCTTACTGCCAATACACCCTGCGAGTCATAAAGCTCTACGGGACCATCGGAGATGTTCTCTCCATTTTCACCGCTGCTGCGCACTTCGTAAATCGAGTTCCACGAGCCAATATCGGACCAGCCCATCGATACCGGCACCACAGCGACACGATCTGCAAGTTTTTCGGCGAAAGCGACGTCGAAGGACATGTTGTCAATCCGTGCATACGGCTTCGAGTCCAAGCGGAAAAAGCAAAGATCGGCCTCCGCTCCTGCACAAGCGGCTTCGCAATATGCAAGCATCTTCGGCTGAAAATGACGAGCAACCGAAACAAGGTGCTTCGGCGAGAACAGGAAAACACCAGCGTTCCAGGCGAAACTGCCGGCGGAGAGAAGTTTTTCGGCCGTCTGTCGGTCGGGCTTTTCGTGAAAGCTCTTGGCTCGGCGCACGCCCGGAATATCAGCAAGAGGCTCGCCAATCTCGATATAGCCATACCCCGTCTCGGGCCGGTCCGGCTCGATCCCGAGGGTAACAAGATAACCCGCTTCCGCCGCGGGAATGGCGTTTGAGAGCGCGTCGCAATATGCTGAAGGATCGGCGATGAAGTGGTCGGCGGGCGATAAGAGCACCAGACAATCCTCACCGAAGCGCTCGGCAGCCCGGACCGCTGCGACTAGCGCAACCGGCGCGGTATTGCGCATCAGGGGCTCCAAGATGATTTCCGCACCGGCCGCCGATGTTGTCTTTAATTGCTCGGCAACGAGAAAACGGTGCTCTTCATTGGCTATGATGATTGTTTCGACGTCGACATGTCCATTCAGCCGTTTGACAGTATTTTGCAAAAGCGAGCGCTCACCGAGGAGCGACAGAAATTGTTTTGGATAGGAGCGTCGCGACATGGGCCAAAGGCGCGTACCCGACCCGCCGCACATTATTGTATGAACGACCGTTGCCATATTTCTTACCCTAGACAGTAATTTAGTGCACTATTCCACACAACACCATGATAGTAATACTAGTTTTAACTCGCCACGAGTTGTCTCAACTATCATCAAAAATAGTTAACAATTTCTTTTGAATATATTATTATTTATTTTAAGAAATTTCGTGATTTATACTATGGATAACTAGGAAATCCATACCTCTCGAATTCAGCCATTCTTGCCTTTGCCAAAACGCATCTGCCTACTTTGCTCCGTCCGGTAAGAACTTAAATTCCCCATTAACTTATTCGACAGGTCGGCCTTGCTATAGTGGTTTCGTCGTCAAACGTCGGGAATACCTAGATTGAACGAGATGTTGAAACGCAAATCGCTGCGATTTTGGATCGCCCTCGGCATGCTCGTCGCCTTGGCGCCTCTCACGACCTCCGCAGGCCTTGGCTACCTAATCCTTAGCCGCGGTGTGATCGCTCCGGTTCACGATGTCGCCTTTCGGCAAAAGGACCAGATAATTCCGATACAACGCCTGCAACTATTGATCTGGAATACAATGACTCCAGTCGATGAGTATATCGCGGACGGGAACCCGCTTCACCGCGAAGCTTTCCGAAGCTTTCGCGCGCAAATCGAAACGGGATTTGCCGAACTTCTTGATGCGGTAAACACGGATGCAACGACGCAGGCAGTTATGCGACGAGCACGTGAAAGCTGGACCACCGCGGATACGCTAGCAACTCGGCTGATCTCCGCCCCCAACGAGCTGGCCAACCCGCGACGCATAGAAGCAATGGAGAGATTTCACGGCGAGATCGTCGCGACGTCGGACAAACTCCAGGCCGCCTATGCGAAGCTGGCCGGTGAAATCCAGCAGGACCACGACATCGCCGTCCTTACCTACGAAAGGTCGATATGGATCGCCGGAATTGCGGGGGCGGTCTCGCTTTTGGCAATTTTCTGCGGTGTTTTTGTCATCGGTCGTATCATCGGGGGAAGCGTGGACCGGCTGGTTGAAGGCGCGGCACTTTTTGCCAAGGGCGAACGAGAGCATCGAATTGACGTTCAGGTGCCGCCTGAACTGCGGCGCGTCGCGGACGAGTTCAATCTTATGATCGGACGAATTCGCGAGTCGGAAGATGCGTTGGCAGCGTTGGCCCATCTCGACAGTCTCACCGGTCTTTACAACCGTCGCGCATTCGAGCACGCGTTATCTGAAGCCTGGGCGCGTTTTGAGCGATATGGCGAACCCTGCTGCCTGCTCGCCATCGACATCGACCATTTCAAGCGCGTCAACGATACCTACGGCCATGCGGCTGGAGATGACGTGCTCCAAGCTATCTCAAAGGTCATGATACAAACCAAACGGCGTTTTGATCAGGCCTTTCGGATCGGCGGAGAGGAGTTCACGATCATTCTGCGGAGGACCGATCGCGCTACAGCACGCGCGATCGCAGAACGCTTGCGCCGGGCCGTGGAATTCGCACAGATTGGTGTCAATGGAAACACCATTGAGGTGACCGTGAGCATCGGAGTCTCCGAAGCATCTGACGATCTTGATGCAAAACGAGTTGTCGAACATGCCGACGCCGCTCTCTACCAAGCTAAGTCCAACGGTAGAAATTGTGTGGCCATTAGCTCCAATTCCGACGCCAGCGATCAGAATGCGGCATAGCTTTGCTTGCTCTTTCTCTGATCAGAGAGTCGACGCCAGTCCGCAAATCCCCACACCTTTTCCTGAGCGACCAGATCAACACAAGGACTCTCCGTAAAACCGGAGGGGACTTAGGGCTCAGGTCACGAACGATGCGGCGCCGAGGGTGAGATTGCGCGAGCTGGCGCCCGAGCGCCGCCGCTTCGCCTACCGCCGGCCGTATCTGCTGCTCAAGCGCGAGGTTGTCGAGTTGAGCTGTAAGAGGCTCTTCCGGCTCTACAGGGAAGAGCGGCTGACCGTGAAAAAACGCGGCGGCAGCAAGCGGGCGCTCGGCATCCGGAGGCCGATGACGATCCCACAGCACGCCAACCGGCGCTGGAGCCTCGACTTCGCGTCGGACACGCTGACAAACGGCCGGTGCTTCCGCATCCTCGGCGTCATTGACGACTTCAGCCGGGAGTGCCTAGCCGCCGTCCTCGACAACTCGCTCTCCGGCGAGCGGGTCGCCCACGAACTCGATGCCATCGCCGAGCGTCGCGGCTACCCCTTGATGATCCTCTCGGACAACGGCACGGAACTGATCTCAAATGCCATCCTCGCCTTGGACGAGGATCGCCGGATCGCTTGGCATTACATCGCCCTCGCCAAGCCGATGCCGAACGGGCTGTTCGAGAGCTTCATCGATCGGCTCAGGGACGAGTGCTTGAACGAACAGCTGTTCCGCAGCTACCGACGCCCCCGCGACATCATCGAGACTTGGTGCGTCGACTATAATCTCAACCGCCTGCACACCAACCTCGGCGGCCTCATTCCCTGCCCGGCGGCGATCACCGTCTTCATCCTCTGCCTGCATCTCGGCAAAGTCTTTCTCGGAGTGACGCTGGTCAGCGCCTTTTCGATCGGCCTTGCGGTGACCCTCGTCGCCATCGGCGTTGCCGCCGCGCTCGGGTTGAAATACGTCGCCACGCGCACCTCGCGCTTCGACCGGGTGATGAGGGCCGCGCCCTATCTCTCGGGCGCGCTGATCGCCGCCGTCGGGTTGATCATGGTGCTGGTCGGCTGGAGCCACCTCAGCGCCGCCCACGCCTGAGACGAAGCGGCCAGTGGGCTGAAGCGTGACGGTGTGACCGCAAACACTGTCGCAACGACCGTCGCCACCGGATTGCCGCGGCCTGAAAGGCTTGTTTGCAGAACGTGCAGGGTCAAGGTTTTGAGTTTTCCGCGCCGGAAAGCAACGCGGCGACCGCGACGAACCATTTTTTGCACTACGAAACTATTCGCCAGGCCTGCCGCGAACACATCATATCCACCTCCGCTTTCCCGGCGGCGCCGTTCGCTCGCATTGAACTCCTCGTCCGCGCCGTCGACTATCGAGCCGATTGTTCCAGACGGATCACGCTGTTGAACACGCTTTTTTTGCTCATGGCACAGTATGATGGACGTGTGATTGTCCCGGCAGAGATCGTTTGCAGGGATTACTTTTCCCACCTGACGATCACCAAGTTCCTGCGCAAGGTGAGCACCGGAGAGATCGACCTCCCGCTTACCAGGGCGGAGAGGAGCCAGAAAAGCGCCAAGGGCGTGCACCTGCAGGACCTGGCCTCGTACATCGACAAACGGCGCGAGATCGCGTTATCCGAGGCTCGTGCCTTCCGCATCAAATAATATCTCGGCACCAGCCTGGCAGTGATCGATCTTTGACCCGCCAGGGCCTCATGGCTCGGCCTTCGGCCACGCTTTGCTAATCGCGCGCCCTACCCCGCAGATCTACCGGTATCGCCCCCACCGGCTGACCAGTACAACGAGGGTACAACTCCGTGAATTCGAGCGCCTTTAGTTATTGATATTGCTATTTTTTTCGCAATGCCTGTCCAATCCATCATCGGCGTAATGGCGAATTTATTATATTTTTCATTCATTTACATATAGATTCTAGATCGCCTTGAGATTGGACAAACTGGCATTTCTCACAAACGTGATATTTGGCTCATTTCATTCCGATTTTAAAGTGCAACGTCCGATGTCACCCAACACCACTTTCCTGCTCTTGGCCCAACACAATGGCAAGGCCATCGTTCCGATCGATGAGGTGCGTCGCGGTCCCTTTTCTTACCTAACGCTCCGGAATTTTCTTCGCATTTTGGATTCAGGCTATATCGCCCTTAAACGGCTCCCCGTCTTCGGACCGCCGCCCGCCACAAAGTGAGACAAGACCGCAGCACACAATGCGGTGCGGTTTTTGTCATCGGTGCCCGCGGCGCACTCGAACAGCCGGGTGACGCCGACAACGTCGCGGATGTGCGTTTCTTGCAGGATTGACATGCAAATGATGCGCATTCCGAACAACCGGCCCGGGCGGTAGGCTGTCCCTGTTCGCGGCGATCCCGCCGCAGCATGCACCGGAGCAGACCATGACGACGGACAATGACAGGCTGGCCTCCCGCGACGACAGCCAGACGGCGGCCGCGGCGGCCGACCGTTCCGGGCTGACGCGCGCGGATTGGAATCGGCGATACGAGGCCAAGGAGCTGATCTGGTCGGCCAGCGCCAATGGAACGCTCGTCTCCGAGATCTCGGGATTGGCCTGCGGACGCGCCCTGGACCTTGCCGGCGGCGAGGGTCGCAACGCTGTCTGGCTGGCCGAAAAGGGCTGGCAGGTGCATGTCGTCGATTTCGCCGACGAGGCGATCGAAAAAGGCAAACGGCTGGCCGCAAAGCGCGGGGTCACCGACCGGATCACCTTCGAAACGGCCGACCTCACGGACTATCGGCCGGCACCGGAGGCGTTCGATCTCGTCATCATGATGTATTTCCACATTCCGGTCGCCGATCTGCCGCCGATCTTCAAGCGTGCAGCGCAGGCCCTCGTACCGTCGGGCACCTTCCTGCTCGTCGGCCATGACGCGGACAACCTCGCCCATGGCTATGGCGGCCCGCAGCGTGCCGATCTGCTATACAATGCGGATTTCGTCACGTCGGCGACCGGCGACATCCTCGACGTCGAAAAAGCCGGCCGGATCGAGCGCAAGGTCGACACCGACGAGGGTGTCAGGATCGCGTATGACTGCCTCGTCAGGGGCCGGCGCCGTTGACACGCGCCTCGCAGGATGCGTCCGACCGCATGGGCCTTAACAAACACCAAGAATGACATTTCGATATCCGACCCCGCTCGGTCCTTTGACGAGCGTCCCGTGGAAGGTCGGCGCACAATCGCCGGGTCTTGAGGTGGCAGATGCAGGGCGAACGAGAGGACGGCTTCGGCCGCGAACCCTCCTTCAAACGACCGGCCGAAAGGCTGGTGCTTGAAGGCTATCGCTACTGGTCGAGCGGCTGCGCGACGCGCTCGACGGAACCCTGGGCCGAGGCGCAACTGCTCTATTGCCGTGTGCTCGGCGATCGCGACGGCAGACAGGGCATCATCGCGCTCGCCGACTTCGTCAAGACGCTTGGAGAGTGTGCGACCTGCCCCTTGCGCAGGTTCCATTCCGGCTCTCGTGCGATCTGCCGCGACGAAACGCTGGTCATAGGCCTCATCGCAGGCCTTCAGAACGGCGACGACCAGACGACGGCTTTCTGCCTCCATCGGCTGTGCTGTCCGCAACTGTGCGACACCGTCGCGGCGGCCGCCGGCAACTTCGCCCTGACGCTGAAATGCTTCGACAAGGTCATGCTGCCGGTTGCCGTCCATGTGCTGGTTCGCCTGCTTGCGGCAACCCGCGACGGCGACGACGATCCGTCGGGCGGAGCGGTCCTCCATTGAGTTGCCGTTTCGGCTCGGGTCCCGCATGGATTTGCGGGACGGCCAGGCCGTTGCCGAGCTACCCCGCCAGGTCGCGCATAATCGCATCCGCGGCGCTGACGACGGGATCGTTGGACCGTCCGATCAGATGGGCGAAGACGACGCTGACCCCGTCGCAAACCTCGCAGATCAAATCCGCTTCGCCGCAATCACGCGCCTCCATGGCACTCGGTGCGTGCAGCAGGCCGAGGCCGACGCCGCCGGCGATCAGCGTGCGCGTGACCCGTTCCTGCTCGACGCTGACGGTCTTTTTCGGCCGGAACCCATGGGTTTCGAACAGCGATTCGGCGATCTTGCCGCAGCAGGTGTTGGAGTTCGGGCAGATCCAGGGCCGTTCGGCCAATGCGCTTATCTCCACCGGCTCTCCCGTCGCCACTGTCCCCGGCGGGGCCGCAAGGTAGACGGCGAACCGGTCGACCTCGATCGTTGCCAAGTCGGCGTCGGGAGTGCCGGCCTCGACGTAGATGCCGGCATCGACCGTGCCGCGACGGATGCCGCCGAGGACCTCGGCCGACCCGCCGTGGTGCAATTCGACCTCGACTTCGGGATGGCGCGACGACAACAGGGAAAGGAACCTTCCGAGGATCGCCGCATTAGTGCTGCGTGCGGCGCCGAGGCGGATCCGGCCGGTGAGCCGGCCCTTCATGCGGCCGGCTTCCTCCAGGAACTCGCGGTGCACGCGCAGCGTTTCCTCGACCTTGACCAGCAGTCTGGCCCCGTCCGCGGTGAGCACCATGCCGCGCGGCGTGCGCTCGAAAAGGGACAGCCCCAGGCTTTCCTCCATCGCCTTGATATGCGCGCTCACGGCCGGCTGGCTTAGAAAAAGCAGCTCGGACGCCCGGGTGATACTGCCTTCCCGGGCCACGGCCGCAAAGGTGCGAAGCTGGTGAATCTCCATGTCCCTGCCCTATTTCGCGCGCCGCGTCGATGGTTTCATAGCATGCCGACCAGACGCCACCATAAGAGATCAAGCGGCGTCAGAAAGAATGCCGTGACGGCGAACAGCGACAGGCACAGCCGGGTCGGCGGACCCATTTTGAGAGCCGCGAGTTGAACGGCAACCAACAGCGGCGGGGATTGGTAGGGCAACAGGATGTTGGAGAATCCGAGGACCTCTGTCATCAGCACCGTGGTCAGCGGCAACCCGGTCAGTCCGGCAAGGTCTTCGGCAAGCGGGGTGATGACGGCCGGAACGCCGGGCATGGTGGTGAAGACGGCGACGAGTTTGGCGACGCCGACCAGCCCGACGACGTTCCAAAGAGGCCGGTCCGGCGAAAACCCAAGATGGGCGCTGATACCGTTGACGATGGCCGCGCCCAGCCCCGCCTCGGCGATCACCGCGCCGAGCCCGACAATCCCGGCAATGAAGAACAGCGGCCCGAGATTGAGCGTGTCGTTGAACGCCTTCGGCGCCGTCAGCCCCGAGCCCGGCCAGAGGCAATAGAGCGCCGCCGACAGGCCGATCCATGCCGGCGATATGTGGTGCACGCCGTCGCTGAGCCACAGGGCAAGGCAAAGGCCGAGGACGATCGTCAGCCGCCGCTGCGCGGGCTTCAGCGGTCCGCGCGAGGGCGCCGCGGCAATCGGGTGCGCCGGATCCCGGTCGGGAAAATGCCACAGGATCAGCGCGGTCAGCAGTCCGGCCTTGAGCGCGCCCAGCACCGGAAAGTGCAGGAGCAGATACGGCCAGTAGGCTGGTGCGTAATGGAACAGGGTCTCGGCCGAGCCGGCCAGGATCATGTTCGGAACGTTGGCGGGAAGGATCGCAAAGGCTGGAACGTTGCACCCGAAGGCGGCTGCAAGGAGAATGCCGGCGCGGCCGTTGCTGTCCGGGCCGTATCCCGCCCGGTCAGCCAGGGACAACGCTATCGGCATCACCAGCACCGTGCGGCCCATCGCTGACGGCAGGACGAAGCTGAGCCCGACGCCGAAGACGACCAACCCGCCGACGATGATACCGGCATAGCGTGCGCCCAGCAGTCGCGTCAGGGAGTCCGCGAGCCGGTTGTCCAAACCGGTGTGGCGGAACGCGGCACCGAGAACGATCCCGCTGAACAGCAACCAGAACGTCGACGACCGGAATCCGGAAAAGACCGTGTCCGCCGGCGCGATCCCGGCGGCGACCGCGATCAGGAAGAAGGCCAGGGCCGTCCAGTATTCCGGCATGGCAGCGGTGGCCCAGAGCCCGATACAGAGCACGACCAGCGCCAGAACGGCCGCCATCTGCATGTCGAGCACGAATGCGCCGGCGAGGCCGCTGAGCCCGGCGAGCGCAACGATCACCCCGACCGGCCGCAATCGGGACCGGCTTGCCGCCGGTTGGCGGGCGCCACCGCAAACTCCGTCGCCGGCCGGCGTCGTCATCGAACGGGCCAGGCCAGCGACCCGTTGACGCGGCCCGCTGCTGTTGCGGCCGGTCGGCAGGTCGTGGTCAGGGCAAAAATACCGGAAGTCATGGGAGAACTTTGGGGCCCGGCCGGCTGGCCGTCCAATCGAAATTCGCGAGGCCGGGCCTCGGATTGGCTGATAGCCGGTGCGCTTGGCATTTGCCGGATTCTCCGGCCGTGCGATCTCGATCCCTCCCCCGACGCCTGCCCTGGCGCCTCAAGAAACCTGAGCGCAGACCTCCGGCTTTTCGAATTGTGCGACGCGTGACCGCCGGCCTAGGGTGGCGCGATTAAGTGCAAGTGCTTCCCATTCGCAATGCCGGAAGCCACGGAGCACCCGGAACACCTGACCGAGACGAAGAGGTCTGCCATGCGATTGTTCATTCGCCGAGACATCAACGCTGTTGTGATCGCCGCACTCGCGGCATTGGCTGCACCACCCGTCCATGCGGACAATGTAGGCGATCGGCTCGTGATCGCAGACGCCAGCAGCGATCGCGGCATGCCTGCGCCCTATGTGCATCACAAGAACGGCCCGGGGTACATCTACACGAGCTACGTGTTCGACACCCTGATCGACCATGGAGCGAACGGCGACCTTACGCCAGGGCTGGCGGAATCCTGGACGCTGTCCGACGACGGACTCGTTGCTGACCTGACGCTCAACGACAAGGCCCGCTGGCACGACGGCACGCCCGTGACGGCCGAAGACGTCGCCTTCACCTTCGCCTACATGACGGACCACCCCTATGTGCTCACGTCCGTTGCGATGGTCGACACGGTGGAGGCCATCTCGAAAGACCATGCGCGAATTACCTTGAAGCGGCCCTATGCGGGGCTTCAGTCCGGGCCGCTGCTCTCGTTGCCGATCCTGCCGAAGCACATCTACCAGGACCAGCCGGCGCCGGAGCGTTTCGTCGACAGGAAGGCGGCCACCGGCAGCGGCCCTTACAAGCTCGTCAGCTACGACAAGGCGCAGGGGCGCTACCTGTTCGAACGCAATGACGGCTACTATCGCGGCACGCCGAAGTTCCGCCAGGTGGCGATCGTCAAGATGGCCCCGGACGCCGCGCTCCAGGCGATGGCGGCGGGCGAGGTCGACGTCATCGGCAGCCTGCCGTGGACCAAGGTCGAAGCGGCAAAAAAGGCCGGCCTCAACGTCCTGTCGGCGCGCAGCAATCATCCCGTCCGGCTGGTCTTCAACCATCAGGGCATGTTCCGCGAAAAGGACCTGCGCCATGCGCTCGCCTTTGCGATCGACCGCCAGGCCCTTATCGACGTCGTCTACCAGGATGGCGCCGTCGTCGCGGAGACCGGCTACTTCCAGATGGGCTCGCCATGGCGCCGCGAGACGGCCGACCCCGACTACGCCCATGACGCCGACAAGGCTGCCGCCCTGTTCCGGCAGAACGGCTGGGAGCGCGGCGACGACGGCCGCTGGCACAGGGACGGATCGCCGGTGGTCCTGCGCCTGATCGCCGACAAGAGCTTCAACAACCTGGCGACGGCGCTCGCCGATCAGCTCGAAGCCTTCGGGATCTCCGTCGATCTCCGGATCCTGGAAAGGGCCGCCCAACAGGAACATGTGCGGACCGGCGACTTCGATCTGGCACTGTTCACCGCCAGCACGATGGGCGACCCGAACGGAGTCGCTCGGCGAGTGACCAGCCCGATGTTTTGGCGCGGCGACCGGTTCCAGGACAGCGAAGCCATGAAAGCGGCCATCCGTGCCCAGGCAGGTGCCCTCGACCACGCCGAGCGGCTCGACCAACTGCACCGGTTCCAGGCGCTCTATGCCGAGGAACTGCCCGCCTACATGCTGGTCAATCCGATCTGGACCACGGTGCACAGCGACAAGGTTACGCCGCGCTACCTGGGGGATGGCGTCGCATTCGGTATCCCGAGCGCGCTGCACAAATCGATGTTCCTGCGGTGACAGGGGTCCGGCCCCGATCACCCACGGGTAACGACCGGGGCGTGGCCGCGCGACGTTGCGGCCCGCCCCGCCAACGCACGTGAACTGTCGTCATCGTGAAAAGCCCTGATCCTTCGAGGCGCCGCGCCGGCCTGATCTACGATCTCGTCAACCGCGTGATCGTCTTCTTCCTGCTGGTCGTGCTGACCTTTGCATTGCCGCGCCTGATGCCCGGCGATCCGCTGTCCCTGCTTTTGTCGTCCGACGTGACCCGCGAGCTGACCGCAGCGGAAGCCGAAGCCCTGCGCCAGGACATGGGTCTGGGCGGTTCGTGGGCAGACCAGTTCCTCACCTACTGCCGGGCCGTCCTCAGCGGAGATCTTGGCTATTCCTTCCATCACGCCGCGCCGGTTTCCCAATTGCTGGCGACGGCGCTGCCCTGGACCGGGCTGCTGGTGCTGGGGGCGATCCCGCTCTACCTGATCGTCGGCGTCCTTGCCGGCATCGAGGCCGGCCGGGTTCCCCATCGGCGGTTCGACCGCATCGCCACGGGCGCCATGACGGTGCTGGCCAGCCTGCCGCCATTCACCGTCGCCGTCTTCCTGCTGCTGATCTTCGCGGTGCTCTGGCCCGTCCTTCCGTTGGGCGGGGCGCAACCCATATTCCCCGCCGAGGCGCCGCTCGCCCGAAGCGTGGAGATCCTCCGCCATGCCCTGCTGCCGACCGTCGCGCTCGCGGTTCACGAAATCGTCCGGTTCTATCTTCTCAGCCGCGGCGAAGCGGTGGCCCTGTCGGCACGGCCGTTCCTGATCAACGCCCGCGCGCGCGGGATCTCCGGCTGGCGTGAGCGGATCGACTATTACGGGCGCAACCTGTTGCCGGTGATCCTGGCGCGGATGAGCGATTCGATCACCGTGCTGATCGGCGCCGTCCTCTATGTGGAGGTGGTCTTCTCCTATCCGGGCATCGGTCACCTGAACCTCGGCGCCATCATGGACCGCGACTACACGCTGCTGCAGGGTGCGGTGTTGGGCCTGTCGGTGCTCGTTCTCTCCCTCAACTGGCTGATCGACGTTGCGGCCGCCCTTCTGGCCAGGCGGGGATAGCGCGTGACCGATCAGATACGATACGGCGCGGCAGGGTTTCGGCGCCGCAACGGGCTGGCGCTGGGGTCGGCCGCAGCCGTTTTCGGCGTCATGGCTGTCGGTCTGGTCGTGCCGCCCTACCGGACCGGCCGCGACGTCCTGCAGCCGCCGGGTCCAGAGCACTGGCTCGGCACCAACGACATCGGACAGGACGTCCTCATCGGCCTCATGCACGCGATGCCGAATACGGTTTTCATCGCCGTGTCGGCGGCGCTGATTTCATTGGCGGCTGCGACCACCTTTGCGTGCCTGGCCGCAATCGGCGGCACACTGGTGGCGACGGCGGTGCTGCGCACGGTCGACATCCTGCAGGTCATCCCGTCGATCCTCCTGCTTCTGTTGTTCGCGGCCTGGCTGCAGCCGGGCATTGCGGGCATCGTCCTGCTCTTGGCGCTGACCACCTGGCACGAGGACGTCCGCGTCCTGCGCGCGATCGTGTTGCGCGAGCTGACGCGCGAGAACGTTCGCTATGCGCGACACATGGGCGCCGGCTGGAGCTACTGCGTCACCCATCACATCGTCCCGGCAGTATGGCCGACCCTTGTCGGCCTCTATGTTCAGAACATTCGCCAGGCGGTCATGAAAGCGGCCGGCATCGCGTTCCTCGGACTGACCGACCCGCGGCTGACGACATGGGGCAGCATGATGCAGGATTCGCTCGACCATCTGCACGGGGATGCCTGGCGCTGGCTGCTGTTGCCGCCGGCCCTGTCGCTGTCGCTGTTCCTGCTGATCGTGCTCGCCGTCGGACAGCGGCTCGAGCGGCAGACGATGGCGGGAGCAACGGCAAGACCATGATCACGCTTGAAAGGGTCTCGCTTTCCGTTGCCGGCAAGACCATCCTCGATGAGGTCACCTTCCAGGTCGGGTGCGGCGAAACCGTTGCCGTGGTCGGCGAATCCGGCGGCGGCAAGACCAGCCTTGCCCGCCTTCTTCTCGGTCTCCTCGACGGCAGGGCATCCGAGCGATGCAGGCGCGGCTCGACCGCCGGGTTCCACTGGTCGGGGTCCGCCCGTGTCGGCGGCCTCGACGTCCTGACCGCCACACCGCGGCAGATGCGGGCCTATCGCGGCCGCCGGGCGGGCCTGATCGTGCAGGCGCTCTCCGATGCGCTCAACCCGCATCTTACCGTGCTGCAGCACATGGAGGAGGTGCTGAAGGTCCAGCATGTCGCCGGCATCGACGCCCGCGCGGCATGCCTCGACCACAACATACCGGCGGACCTTCACCACCGCCTTCCCGCCGGCCTCAGCGGCGGCGAAATCCAGCGGGTCCTCACCGCACTGGCGCTGGTCGGCGATCCGCCATACCTGATCCTCGACGAACCGACGGCCTCTCTGGATCCGGCCAACAAGGACCGAGCCGTCGCCGCGTTCATGAAGGGTCGCGAGAGCCGCTGCCAGTTGCTCATCACCCATGACCTCGACCTTGCCCGGCGCCTTGCCGACCGCACCGGTGTCCTCCACCAGGGCCGGCTGGTGGAGATCGGCCCGACGGAGGACGTCTTCGAGCGGCCCAACCACGACTACACGCGCAGCCTCTTGCAGTTTGCTGTCGATGCGGCGGCAGCCCGAATGCGCCAACCGAAGCCGCTTGAGGATGCAAAAGCGCCAACGGCGCCGGCCGTGCCGGAGAGAGCCGCGCGACGGGCCGGCTTGCTTGTATCGAACGTTTCCCACGGCTATGGCGGCCGCCCGGTGTTGCGGGGCGTTTCCGTGTTCGTGCCGGCCGGGACATGCCTTGCTATCCTCGGCGAGAGCGGCTGCGGCAAGTCGACCCTGGCGCGTCTGCTGACGGGGTTCGAACCATTGCAGTCCGGAACCATCGAATGGTGCCCGGCGGCCGGGCCGGCGGCCTTTTCACTGTCCGCACTCGTCTCTCAGCATCCGCACCGTGCGCTGGCGCGCCATTTCAACGTCGAACAGGTGCTGCGCGAAGCCGTTCTCCTGAGCGGGAGACGGCATCGTGGAACCCGTGCCCGGCGCTCCGACATCGATCGGCGACAGATCGAATCGATGCTGTCGCGTGTCGGCCTGCCGGTCGATGACGGGTTCCTCACCCGAAAGACAGCGGCCCTTTCCGGCGGTGAGGCTCAAAGGCTGGTCATTGCCCGCGCACTCGCCACAAACCCTCGCTACCTCATCGCCGACGAGCCGACATCGGCCCTCGACATGAGCGCCCGGGCGCAAATCCTTTCCCTTCTCAGGGAGTTGACGGAGGAAAGCGGCCTTGCATTGGTTCTGTTCACGCACGATCCGGCGGCCGCCCGCACCCTTGCCGACCGCTGTCTTCATCTGCGCAATGGCGAACTGAGCGAGAGGGTTTCGGAAGGCCCGGAACGCATCGGTTCGCCGGCGTCCATCGTGTTTGAAGAGGTGCCCCAAACCGCCGGATAGCCATGTGCTCTGGAAGCGCCGCGTCGCGTTTCGGCGTTCCGGCCTGCCCGTGCCGATGCCAGGCGCGTGCGGCATTTTGCAACGCCTTGTGGCCAATCGCAGTCGTGCTAATAATGCAAGTCATTTGCAAAAAGGAAGCGTGCCACGGCATGCGGGGAAAAGACGATGGCGGACGCAGCTTTGACCGCAGAAGCCCCCCTGGTCGGGGCCGCTGAGCAATCGGAACGCCCGGATTACCTGTCGAGTTTCCGGCTGATCTGGCCGTACCTTGCCGGGCAGCGGGTCAAATTGGCGGCGGCGGTTTTGTTGGCAACGCTATCCGTCGCACTCGAACTGGTGCCGATCTACCTCATCTACCGCACGATCGACGCGCTGGTCGTCGGCGACCTGACGACGGCGTCGCTTCTCTTTTCCGTGGCCGGAGCGCTCGGTGCGGTCGTACTGGGTTATGCCGTGCTCGGCCTTGCCATGATGGTCTCGCATCTGGTCGCCTTTGATGCACTGTTCCGGCTGCGGCTGGCGCTGTCGCGGCACCTTGCGCGCCTGCCGCTAGGCCATTTCCAGATGCGCCAGAGCGGGGAGGCGAAGAAGCTCGTCATCGACGATCCGGAGAAGCTGGAACTCATCATCGCCCACGGCATCCCGGAGGGGATCAGCGCAGTGGCGACATGGATCGCGGTCTCCGCCTGGCTTTTTGCGGTCGACTGGCGCATGGCATTGGCCGTCATCTTAATCACGCCGGTCGCCTTCGTCCTCATCGTTCTTGCCATGCGGTCGGGCTCGCGCTTTGCGGGCGCCTACCAGGCTGCCGGCCAGCGCATGAACGCGGCCGTCGTCGAATATGTTGCCGGCATGCCGGTGGTGAAGATCTTCAACCGCTCCGGAGAGGGCTTTCGCGAGGCAAGCGACGCGGTCAGCGCCTATGCGGCGCTGGAAAAGGAATGGGCAAACGCCTTCCTGCCGCTCGGCGGCACCTTTTATGCGCTGGTGCTGTCCAACGTGATCTTCATCGTGCCGGTCGGCGCCTTCCTGATCGCCGGCGGCGGACTGGACCTGCCGACCCTCGTCTTCTTCGTCGTCCTCGGCGCCAATTACAGCCGGCCGCTGATCAAGCTCTTCAACCTGTTCCACGAGCTGGCCCATATCAGCATGGGCTCGACGCTCCTGGAAGAAGTGCTTTCCGCACCGCCGCAATCCGATACCGGCAAGGTGCTGCCGCTCGATGGCCATGACGTCTCGTTCGACGACGTGCGCTTCGGATATGACGCGCACGATGTCCTGCACGGCGTCAGCTTCACTGCCCGAGAGGGAACGGTTACCGCGCTGGTCGGCCCGTCCGGGTCCGGCAAGAGCACCATCGCCAGCCTCATCCCCCGCTTCTTCGACCCCCGCTCCGGGCGTGTCTCGATCGGCGGCGTCGACGTGCGCGAGATGGGGCTCGACCAGTTGATGGACACGGTCGCGTTCGTGTTTCAGGACACGGTCCTCTTCACCGACACCATCGCCGGCAATATCCGCTTCGGCAAACCCGATGCCAGCGATGCGGAGGTCGAGGCGGCGGCGCGGGCGGCGCGGGCGCACGACTTCATCACCGCCCTGCCGCAAGGGTACGAGACCCGGCTCGGCGACCTCGGCCGCAAGCTGTCGGGCGGCGAGCGCCAGCGCATCGCCATCGCCCGGGCAACCCTGAAGGACGCGCCGGTGATCGTGCTCGACGAGGCGACGGCCTTTGCCGATCCCGACAACGAGGCCGCCATCCAGGAGGCCATCGAGGCGCTGGCGGCGGGACGCACGCTGATCGTCGTCGCGCACCGGCTGCACACGATCCGCGAGGCCGAGACCATCGTCGTGGTGGCGGACGGGCACATCGCCGAGACCGGCCGGCACGACGAACTGGTCGCGGCGGGTGGGCCCTATGCCCGGCTCTGGGACGATTTCATGGCGGCGCGCCAATCGAGCCTGCGCGGCACGCCGGCGACGGTGGAGGATCGGCCATGAGCGACATCGAACGCACGATGACGGGCATCGCGCCCGATGCCGGCGCGGTGCGGTCCGACCTGGAAAGCCTGAAACGGCTCTGGGCGCTGGCCGGGCCACTGCGCGGCACGGTCCTCACCGGCATCGTCTATCGCTTCGCGCAATCCTTCTGCCTCGGCCTCGGCTTCGGCACGGCGATCCTTCTCGTCACGGATCTTCTGAAGGACGACTTCACGCCGACGACCGGATGGGCGCTGACGATGACCGCGCTTGCGTCCCTCTCCCTGTTCGGCCAGCTCCTGTTCGGCTTCCTGTCGTCGAAGATCACGTGGTTCGCCGCGTTCGATCTCGGGGCGGAGCTGCGCCTTGCGATGCTCGACCGGCTGCGGCGGCTGCCGCTCGGCTTCCACCTGTCGCGCAACCGCGGCGACACGGTGACGATGCTGACCTCCGACATGCAGATGGTCGAGAACTTCATGCTCGACGGCCTGCCGCGCATCGCCGAGGCCTTCGGCCTGCCGATCGCCATCCTGATCTTCCTGGCGTTCCAGGACTGGGTCGTGGCGCTGGCCGCGCTCGCCTCTATCCTGGTTGCCGTGCCGGTCTACCTGAAGGCCAGCCGGCGGCTGGCAGAGCTCGGCATCCGCCGCCAGGACATGCAGGCCGCCGCCGCGGCGCGGATGATCGAGTTCGTGCAAGGCATCGCCGTCATCCGCGCCTTCAACCGGCTCGCCAAGGGGGCCGAGGATTTTCGGGCGGCGCTGCAGACCTTCCGCGACCTGTCGGTGCGGATGGTGCTGCGCCTGACCCTGCCGCTGGTCGGCTTCGGCCTGATCCTGATGCTTGGCGTGCCGCTGATCCTGTTCGCCGCCGGCTGGCGCTGGCTCGGCGGGGAGATCGGCGCGGCGACCGCGATCACCGCCTGCATGCTGATCTACGCCACCTATGGCCCGCTGCTCAGCCTGATCGCCGTCATGGAGGCGACCCGCATGGCAGACGCCTCGCTGACCCGCATGGACCGCATCCTGACCGCACAGCCCTTGCCCGAGGCGGCCGCGCCGAAAGAGCCGGACGGTTTCGACATCGCCTTTGACGACCTTTCCTTCGGCTATGGCGAGACGCCCGTTCTGAAACGTCTCACCTTCACCGTTCCGGAGCGGACGATGACGGCGATCGTCGGCCCGTCCGGAGCGGGCAAGAGCACGGTGCTGAACCTGTTGCCGCGGTTCTGGGACGTCGGCGGCGGCGCGATCCGGATCGGCGGCGTCGATATCCGCGAGATGTCGTCGGAACGGCTATCGCGGCTGATCACCGTGGTGTTCCAGGACGTCTACCTGTTCTCCGGCACGATCTTCGACAACATCGCCTTCGGCAAGGCATCGGCCACGCAGGACGAGGTCGAGGCGGCGGCGAAAGCCGCCCAAGCGCACGCCTTCATCGAAGCGCTGCCGGACGGCTACCGGACCCGCGTTGGCGAAGGCGGCGCCAGCCTGTCCGGCGGCGAGCGCCAGCGCGTGTCGATCGCCCGGGCGATCCTGAAGGATGCTCCCATCGTCCTCCTCGACGAGGCGACGGCGGCGATCGATCCGACCAACGAACGCGCTTTGCAGGCGGCGCTAGCGGCGCTGGTGGCCGAGAAGACGTTAATCGTCGTGGCGCACAAGCTCTCCACCGTCCGCGCCGCCGACGACATCCTGGTGCTCGACGAGGGGCGGATCGTGGAGCGCGGCGGTCATGACGATCTGGTCGCCGGCAGCGGCCTTTACGCGAGCCTCTGGCGGCACTGGACGGAGGCCGCGAACTGGCGGATCGGCCACAAGTGAGGCGCCCTTTGTACAGCACCGGCCATCGCGGTGATTGGCGGAAACCCCGAAGCATGGATGCAAGGTCGTGAAAGAGCCCAGGTCGGGAGCGTTTCTCGTGATTGGTGATACGCTCGATAGGCTTTTCTCGCGTGGTCCTGTCCGAAAACCGTTGCCCGGTTCTGGAAGACACAGCTCAGGAAGGGCTTTGCGGCGCCGGCGCCCGAAGACTAGGCCCTGCCTCCTCCTCCAGCCAGGCGAGCAGGCGGCCGGTCATCGCCACCTGCCAGAAGCGGCCGGCGAGCGTCAGGCAATAGACACGGCCCGACCGCTCCATCAGCCCGGCCTCGCACCATTGGCCGAGCAGCGGCGCGGTGAGCGCAACGAAATCGCCGCCGCCGAGACCGGCGAGATATTGCGTCGGTTCCACCGGATCGAGGAACCCTTCTTCCATCCCGGCCTTGACGGCGTTGTGCACGGGCGCGAGCGGCGACATACGGACCATACCGGCGGCAAGGCACGCGTCCGTGCCGGCGCGTTTTTCGTAGTCGCTGAGGTCTGCTGTGTGCCGGAAGCTGTGTCCGGCGAGGAACGCCCCGCCGCCGGCGCCGTAGGCCAGGCAGTCGGCGCCGGACTTGATGGCGGCGTTATAGAGGTTTCGCTCGCGCGCGCCGCGGCGCCAGTGCGACGTCGTGATCGGCTCAAACCCCGCCCGCGCCGCTACCGCGCTGCCGGCGGCGTAGTATCTGCCGAGGTCTTGTCGCGGCACCGGCCGATGTTTTCCCCGGGCGATTGCGCTTGCGAGTGGCGCCCGCGAGATCAGGTTGAGCGCATAGAGGTCGAACCCGTCGAGGCCGAGGTCGGCCGCCAGCCCCACATCGGCGGCGAAGTCCTCAAGGCTCTGGCCGGGCAGCCCATAGATCAGGTCGACGATGACGGCGGCGCGGTCGGCCCTCACGAGGTCCTCAAGGAACCGGATCACCTCCGCCTTGCCGGCCTTCCGGCCCATCGATCGGCGGATCCCGTCGTCGAAGCTCTGGATACCGATGGACAACCGGTTGACCCCGGCATCGAACGCGGCACGCGCCTTTTCCCCGTCGAAGGAGACGACCCGGCCCTCCAGCGTGATCTCGCAGTCGCCGGCAAGCGGCAGGGCGCGGCGAAGGCCCTCGACCAGCCGCGCCACATCGGACGCGGCAAGGGTGGTCGGCGTGCCGCCGCCGAGATAGACGGCACGAAGCGGTGGCCCCTGAAGGCAGGCTCGTCCGGCGTCTTTCTCAAGGTGCTTCAACACGGCATCCACATAGGCGGCTCCCGCGTCGCTGCGCCAGGGGTTCTGGTAGAAGCCGCAAAAGAGGCAATGGTTCTCGCAGAACGGCACATGGACATAGGCGACGCCGGGCGCGGCGCGCGGTGTTTCCATCACCCGGTGCCAAACCTCCGCCACGTCGGCGTCGGGCACCGGCGTCATGCCGACAAAGGGGTGGACGGTCCCCGCGCCGGCAAAGGCATCGGCCAGGGGATCGTCGCTCACGCGTGCAAAGAAACGCTCCAGCGGCTGGCGGGCACCCGCGTCTTCGTTTCCGGTCCTTTCTGCTTGGTGCGTCATGCTCTCGCGCGGATCGTGGGCGGTTTCCAGGACGTCGGCAACATAGTCGGCCGCGCCCTGCCGTTCGGTCAATGGCCTGGCGTCCAACGCCGATCGCCCGATCCATCGGAAAGCACCGGGGCGCCGTTCAAGGCCCGATCGCAGAGCCTGTTCGAACATCGTCGGCTCCGAAGCCGGCAGCAGCGCCGGGACCATCGGTCGAGAACAGACACAACGCGCGACGTTGCCGACGGTGGTGGCCGGCGATCCTTCCTCCAATTCAGGACGCTTTCAATGTATTCGCTAGAAGTCCCTCGCCGTGCCATCGGCGTCGCCCGCCGGCTTGCGGCCGGCGCCGGTGTCGCAATTGTCGCAGCCTGCGTCGGCGGCCCCGCCGTCGCCGATCCGGGCCATGGGTATGCCCTCATCGACCCGCTGAAATACCCGGCGGGATTCGACCATTTCGACTATGTCGATCCGGACGCACCGAAGGGCGGCACCCTCAGGCTCGGTGCCGTCGGCAGCTATTCCTCCCTCAACACGCTGACGTGGCCGGCCCGCACGCCGCGCGGAGGCGCCGAGGGTTTTACGCTTCGCGACCTCCTCTACGACAGCCTGCTGGAACAGAGTGCCGACGAGGTCGCCGGCTATTACGGGCTGCTGGCGAAGACGGTGGAGACCGTGCCGGACCATAGCTGGGTGCGCTTCACCCTCGATCCTGCCGCCCGCTGGCACGATGGCACCCAGGTCACCGCCGCAGATGTGGTCTTCACCTTCGAGCAACTGGCAGAAAAGGGCGTTCCCTTCTACCGCCAGGCGCTGGGAGGCATCACCGCCACAGCCGAGGCTCCCGACACCGTGCTGATCACGGCGGCACGGCCGGGGGACCGGCAATTCGTCGGCCTCGTCGGCGGCATCCCGATCCATCCGAAACACTATTGGGAGGCCGCCGGAGAGGACCGCGACGCCATGGCGCCTCCCCTTGGTTCCGGGCCCTATCGCATCGCGGCGGCAACCCAGGGCCGCTCGGTGACGCTGGAGCGCGTGCCGGACTATTGGGCCGCAGATCATCCGGTCAATCGCGGCCGTTTCAATTTCGACCGCATCCGCGTCAACTACTACCGCGACGCCACCGTCGCCATGGAGGGGTTCCGGGTCGGCGAATACGATCTGAGGGTGGAAGATGACGCAGTGCGCTGGACGACGGGCTATGGGGGGCCGGATTTCGATGCGGGCCGCATTCGCCGTGAGACTTTCACGCAGAAGACGCCGGGCCGCCTCGTCGGCCTTGTCTTCAACCTGCGCCGGCCGGCCTTCGCCGACAGCCGCGTCCGCGAGGCGCTCAGTCTCGCCTATGATTTTTCCTGGGTGAACGAGAACCTCTTCCACGGCCTCTACCAGCCGGTGACGAGCTATTTTGGCGAAACCGCGCTTGCCGCGACCGGCGCCTTATCGGCGGCCGAGAGGGACATCCTCGGGCCGCGCGTCGATGAACTTCCGGACGATGCCCTTGAGGCACCCGGTCCGGACGGCCGCGAAGACGGGGAACGGCACCGCGAGGCGCTGCGGCGCGCGGCCGACCTTCTCGACGCCGCCGGCTTCACGCTGAGGGACGGCGCCCGCATCGACCCGGCGACCGGCGTGCCCTTCGTCGTTCAGGTCGTCTTCCTCGATGCCGGCCTGGAGCGGGTGCTCGCCACCTACGCCAACTGGCTGAAGCATCTCGGCGTCACCCTCGACTATCGCTGGCGCGAGCCGGGACTGGCCTCAAAGATGTTGCTCGACCACGACT
Source organism: Rhodobium orientis (assembly GCF_003258835.1). Classification (GTDB taxonomy): domain Bacteria; phylum Pseudomonadota; class Alphaproteobacteria; order Rhizobiales; family Rhodobiaceae; genus Rhodobium; species Rhodobium orientis. The sequence continues at coordinate 24,027 of NZ_NPEV01000059.1, forward strand.
TCGACATGGCGGCTCTGCGGCAATGGTCGCCCGGCCTCCTGCCTGGCCTTTCCGAACGGCTTCTGTGGGGCTCCGCGCTTGCCGACCGGCAGGGCAGCTATGCCCTTTCCGGCGTCAAGAACCCTGCCCTTGACCGCGCCATCGAAGCGATGAACACCGCCCGCACCCGAAAAAATCTGCAGGCGGCCGCGCGCCTCTTCGACCGCCTGATGCGCTGGGGTCGCTACATGCTGCCGCTCTACCGGTCGAACCGGATATGGGTCGCCTGGCGCGACCGCTTCGGCTATCCCGACACGGACGCCGGTCGCACCGGTTTCGTCGACATCTGGTGGCGAAAGCCCGGATCGGCCGGCGACTGAAGCACGTTGCGTTTTCCCGAAACACGCGAAATGCTTTAAGTCTTTGTTTTGACGAGATTTCTTGTCCGAGAAGTCTGTCAACTTTTTGGCAAAGACGGGGCCCCGCCCGGCGCCACGTTCAATTGGTCCTGCTTCGTGCCCAGTTCGGCGTCATGCCATAGGCCTTGCGGAAGGCGGTGGCGAAGTTCGCGGGGCTCGAATAACCGGCGATATGGGCGGCCTCGGCAATCGAGACGCCTTGGTCCTGGAGCGCCTCGTTGGCCCGTTTCAGGCGTTCGGCGCGGATATACTCGCGCACCGTCATGCCGAATTCGCGCTTGAAGGCACGCTGGATGGAGCGGCGGTTGAGGCCGAACACCTCTTCCAGGCGGTCGAGCGAGAGATCGCCGTGAAGATTGGCGACGACATGGAGCCTGAGGCTTTCGTGGATCGCGCGCTGCGCACCCGACACGGACCGGGCGGCCTCGTTGCGGCAGTCGACGATGCCGCGGCGCAGGATTTCCAGGCCGCGGGACATGCGGAACAGGCCGACCTGGTGCTCGTCCTCGATCGGCGGCGGCGAGATGATCTGGGCGGCGAGCCGGCAGACGTCCTGGCACGGCCGCCAGGTCACGTGATGCAGGTGTCCGATCGAGCGCCGGCCAAGGATCGGGCTGTCGCCGGCGCACGCTCCCTCTTCGCGGCATAATTCGGCGAGCGGGCAGGCGGACGCGCCACCGCCGCAGTCGCGATGGAACTGCTCCAGCCAGTCGGGCGGCGCGGCGACCGAGATCTTGCGGAACGGATCGCCGTAGGAGCCGGCAAAGCGCAGCCGCGACAGCCTGTCGATCCGCATCAGGAAGGCGACCGGCCTTGTATCGTCGCGATCGCCGGCGACCAGCTCGATGCACTCGTCCTCGAGAAAGAATTTCTGGCGCCCGCGCAACAGCACGAGCAATTGCAGCTTCGGCGACAGCAGCGTCTCCGACGCATCGCCGACGCCATGCATTTTCTGGTTCAAAAAGCCGACCCGGAAATCGCCGGGAAAACGCTCAATGGTCATCTCACTCTCAGCGTGGCTGTACCCTTCCGGCCCTCGTCGACGCGCGTTTCCATCCGTTTTGTCATTTCTACAAACAACAGAGTCGCTATTGCAAACGAATTGCATCTAGCACTGTATACGGCCGGAAAATAGATTGACCACCTCACAAAAAACAATTTCAGGCCGCCCCGCCGGTGCGGCCCTGAAGGAAGGTGGATCGGAGTCGGCATGAGCAGTACGCGTCGCATCGTTTTCGGGGTCACGGCGGCCCTTTTGTCCTCAACCGTGATGACGCCGCTGGCGGCGCAAGAAGCCGTCCAACTCGACGCCGTCGTCGTGCAGGCGCCTGGTGGCGGTGGCGAGGTTGGCGACGGGCCGGTCGACGGCTATGTGGCGAGGCGCTCCGTCTCCGGCACCAAGACCGACACCCCGCTGGAAAAGACGCCGCAGACCATCAACGTGGTGCCGGCCGAGCAGATCGAGGACCAGGGCGCGACGTCGGTGGCCGAAGCCCTCACCTACACGCCGAACGTGCTGACCAACTATCGCGGCACCTCGAACCTGCATGACGAGGTGTTCGTGCGCGGTTTCGAATACGCCGACAAATACGTCAACGGCATGGTCTTCGGGCAGAGCTCCTACGGCCAGCTCGATCCGTTCCTGATGGAGCGTGTGGAGGTGGTGAAGGGGCCGAACTCGGTGCTCTACGGCCAGATCCTGCCGGGCGGCATGGTCAACCAGATCCTCAAGCATCCGACCGGGGAGACCAGGCGACGGGTGAGCGTCGGCTACGGCACGGACAACTACAAGAGCATCGGCGCGGACATTGAGGGCGTCTTCCTCAACGACGATTTCGGCTACCGCGTCGTCGCAAAGGGCTGGCACAAGGAATTGCAGGGCGACGACTACGTGCAGGACCGGTTCCTGGTCATGCCCTCGGTGACCTGGAAGGCAACGCCCGATACCGAGGTCACCGTCGACATGCTCTACCAGCACGAGCCCGACGCCGGCTACCGGAACTTCAACACCTATGAGGGCACGCTGGTGCCGACGGCCGGCGGCTACCGGATCCCGCGCGACCTCGTCTCCGTCTCGCCGGACTTCGACGAGGTCTTCCGCCAGACCTTCTCCGCCGGCTACGAGATCAAGCACCACTTCACCGACGCGTTCCAGGTCGTTCACAAGCTGCGCTACAACCGCATCCGCATGGACCATCGCGGGGTGATGATCGACAGCGTCGCCGGCGACGTGCTCAATCTCGGCGTCGTCCGCGTCGACGACGTCATGGAGCAGCTGACGACGGACACCTACGTGACCTGGGACTTCGACACCTCCGGCACCAAGCACACGCTGATGGTCGGCATCGACCACCAGGTGAGTTCCAAGGAGACCGACTACGCCTCCAACTGGGCCTCAGGTCTCACCTACGATCTCGCCCATCCCCGCTTCGTCCCCGCGAGCTTTGCCCGGTCGGTGGTCCCCACCAACACCTACAATGAGGACCTCCGGCTGCGGCAGACCGGGCTCTATGTGCAGGAGCAGATGGAACTCGGCCGGCTGAACTTGGTTGCCGGCGCGCGCTACGACTGGGCCGACACAGACATCGTCGACCTGACCGGTGCGGCACCGACCACGACCTACAAGGACGAGGCGCTGAGCGGGCGGATCGGCGTCGCCTACAGCCTGCCCTTCGACGTCACGCCCTATGCGAGCTACTCGACCTCGTTCCAACCGGTGCTGCGCCAAGCGGCGCCCGGCTACGGTCCGCTGGAGCCGAGCGAGGGCACGCAATACGAGGCCGGCGTCAAATGGGCGCCGCTCGGCGGCGACGTGCTGGTGACGGCGTCCTATTTCGACATCGAGCAGACCAACCTTGCCGAATACGACTTCGCCTCCGGCGGCTATGTGCCGATCGGCACCAGGCGCTCGCGCGGCGTCGAGCTGGAAGGCCGGGCGCGGATCACCGAGGCCTTCAGCCTGATCGCCTCCTACGGCTATGTGGATGCGGAGATCACCGACGGCGCCGACGCCGGCTACAAGGCCCAGCGGGTGCCGAAGCACACGGCGGCGCTCTGGGCGAAGTACGGCTTCGACTTCGGCCTCGAGGTCATGGGCGGCGTGCGCCATGTGGGCGAATCCTACGGCACCTGGGACAACAGCATCACCGTTCCCTCCTATACGCTGGTCGACCTCGGCCTCGCCCTCGACCTCGGCGCCATCACGCCGAACATGGCAGGGGTGAAGGGGACGCTGAACGTCACCAACGTCGCCGACAAGGAGTACGTCTCGTCCTGCTACAACGGTGCCTATTGCTGGTACGGCGAGGGGCGCAAGGTGATGGCCAATCTCAGCTACGAATGGTGATCGAATGATACGTCGACATGTTGCGGCGCTGCATCTTTGCAGCGCCGTTTGGCTTTTGATGACGGCGGCCGCAGGGGCGGCC
>NZ_NPEV01000005.1 GCF_003258835.1 Rhodobium orientis
GCCGCCGCAACCGCCGCAACCGCTCCGACAAGGACGAGGCACGTGCCTCCGACGACGACGAGAACCGGCAGGACAGTTCCGACCAGGACGGCAACGATCAGGACAACCCGGACGCCGATGACGATGAGGGCGGCGACAGCCGGCCGGTCGCCGAGGCTTCCGACGTCGGTCAGGGTTCCGGGGAGGCCGGTGACACAGAGGTTCGCGACGCCCCGGAGGCGCCCGTTGCCGCAAATGACGACGACACGTCCGGTCCGGATGAGGTCGCCGGCGACGCGTCCGTTGCCGAGGAGACTTCGGAAGCGCCGGATGCCGGCGAGGCCGAGCCCGTTCGCGCCGAGGAGGCCGAAGACGTGCCGGCCGCCGAAGCACCGTCAGAGGACGACGATGCTGCTGAGGGCGAGGAAGACGACACCACGCCCGTGGCGGCGTCCGCTGACGGCGACGGAGAGACTGGCGAGACCCCTGGCGAGACCCCTGGCGAGACGCCGTCCGATGAAACGGACGACGACGAGGGCGAGGGCGGGACAAAGCGGTCCGGCTGGTGGCAGCGCCGCTCGTTCTTCTGATCGCGTAAAGCGCTCAGGCGCCACGCGGGCTTTACGGCGCATTCAACGCGGATGTTTCCGCGTTGAACACGAAGAAAAAAGGTAAGGCGCCGGCGCGCTCTTGCGCTTGCGGCGCCTGACGGCGTCGAGGGAGCCAAGGGCACGCAGGCGCACTGGCGCCGGCTATTTGAGCCAATTCTGGAGGCGGTCGCAGCCCTCTGCGATCGCCTCTGTCGTTCCGGCGAAGGAAAACCGCAGATAATTGTGGCCGCCAACCGGATCGAAATCGACGCCGGGCGATGCGGCGACGCCGGCCTCGAGCAGCATCTTTTGCGCGAAGTCCATGGAATCGTTGGAGAACCGGCGCACGCTGCCATACACGTAAAAGGCGCCGTCGACGGGAAGCAGTTCGTCGAAGCCGATCTCGGGCAGCCGGTTCAGCAACAGCCGGCGGTTGGCGGCGTAGCCCTCCTTGATCGCCTCCAGCGCGTCGGTCGCGTCGAAGGCGGCGACCGCGGCGCGCTGCGACAGCTCCGGCACGGAGAGATAGAGGTTCTGGCCGAGGCGCTCGATCGGCCGCACCAGCCGCTCCGGCACCACCATCCAGCCGACCCGCCAGCCGGTCATGCAGTAGTATTTCGAAAAGCTGTTGATGACGATGGCCTCGTCGGAAAGCGCCAGCGCCGTCTCCGCGCGGCCCTCATAGACGAGGCCGTGGTAGATCTCGTCGGAAATGAACCAGATGCCGAGCTCGCGGCAGACATCCGTCAGCGCCTTCAGGGCGTCGGGCTGGACCATGGTGCCGGTCGGGTTGGCGGGGCTGGCGACGAGAACGCCCTTCAGCGGCCTTTCGGCGTGGGCGGCGCGGATCATCTCCGGCGTCAGCGCCCAGCGGCTTTCCGCGGTCGTCTCGATCTCGACGGCCTCAAGGCCGAGGGCGGCGAGGATGTTGCGATAGGCCGGATAGCCGGGCGTCGGCAGCGCGACCCGGTCGCCGACGTCGAAGCCGGCGAGGAAGGCAAGGTTGAAGGCGGCCGACGACCCGGTGGTGATGGCAATCCGGTCCACCGGCACGTCGATCCCGTAGGCGTCCCGGTAGTGGACCGCGATACGCTCGCGCAGCGGCAGGATGCCGAGGGCCTCGGTGTAGCGCACCTGGCCGATATCGAGGACCCGGCGGGCGGCTTCCAGGACCGGGGCCGGGGCCGGCGCGCCCGGCTGGCCGACCTCCATGTGGACGATCTTGCGTCCGGCGGCCTCCAGCGCGTTGGCCTTGGCCAGGACATCCATGGCGTGAAACGGTGCGACATTGCATCGCGAGGACGGGGCGGGGGCGTTGGCGGACATGGTGGAAGTCCCTGCGGCTTGCACGCATTCCCCGCTGAAATGGGGGGGGGCAAATGCGCTTGCGCTCAAGCAAAATTGAAGCTCTTGCCGATGCGGCGGGTTTTGGGCGGCCGCGCGCTGCCCTATAACCCGGCGCCAGGATCACATACCCGTTGCCGAGCGATGTGACAACGCAGGACCGGCGGCCCAACACTGGAGAACACCCATATGAACCGTCTCGTGCGCGCCGCCGCTGCCGGCGTCCTCACGCTTTCCCTCGTCGCCGGCGTTGCCTCCGTCCAGGCTGCCGACGAGGTGTCCGATGCGGAACGCAGCCGCATCGAGGGCGTCGTCAGGGATTATCTCCTGAAGAATCCGGAGATCGTCCAGGAAGCGCTGGTCGCCCTGGAAAAGAAGCAGGAGGAGGAGAAGGTCGCAAAGCGCAAGGAGATGATGTCTGAGAACAGCGGCGCGCTGTTCGATTCCCCGCGCCAGGTGGTCCTCGGCAATCCGGACGGCAAGATCACCGTCGTGGAGTTCTTCGACTACAATTGCGGCGTCTGCCGGCGCGGCTACGGCGACATGATGAAGGTCCTGAAGGAGAACGACGACGTCAAGTTTGTCCTCAAGGAGTTCCCGATTCTCGGCCGGCCGTCCCAGGAGGCGGCGCGCGTCGCCATCGCGCTGCACCTCACCGATCCCGACAAGTATCTGGATTTCCACACCGCCATGTTCGCGCTGGAGGGCGGCGTCAACGAGGAAAAGGCGCTGATGGTCGCGGAGAACCTCGGCGCCGACATGGACGCGCTGAAGAAGAACATGGACAACCCGGAGATCTTCAAGACGGTGGAAGAGGTCTATACGCTCGCCAACGGTCTGGGGCTCACCGGCACGCCGTCCTATGTCGTCGGCACCGAAGTGTTCGGCGGCCTGATCGGCTACGAGCAGATGTCGAAGGTGATCGCCTCCATGCGCGAGTGCGGCGAGACCTCCTGCTGACGCCGGGGGCGCCTCCGGAAAACCCCTGCGGCAACCGTTTTCGCACCTGAGGCCGGCGGGGTCTTTCCCTCGTTCATGAGGTCCCCTATAAGAGCGGAGCTTCGTGGCGCGGTTCCGGCCGCGCCACCGTTAAAGGCTGCTCATGGCGATCTCGATCTATATCCTTAACGGTCCTAACCTGAACCGCCTCGGCACGCGCGAGCCGGAGATCTATGGCTCCACGACGCTTGCCGACATCGAGGCGGAATGCGCTCGCCGTGGCGACGCGCTCGGGATGGAGATCGACTTTCGCCAGAGCAACCACGAAGGCATGCTGGTCGACTGGATCCACGAGGCAGGGGACGCCGCCAAGGGTCTGATCATCAATCCCGGTGCCTATTCGCACACCTCCATCGCCTTGCACGACGCCATTCAGTCGGTCACCCTGCCGGTGATCGAAGTCCATATCTCGAACATCTTTGCGCGGGAGAGCTTCCGCCATCACTCCTATGTCTCGCCGGTGGCGCGCGGAGTGATCTGCGGAATGGGGACGCTGGGATACGGGCTCGCACTTGAAGCGCTGGCCGGAATGGTCGGCGGGGCGCGATCGTCATAACGGACAGGCTTAGATGTCATCAAAAAAACACGCGATCAATCAGGACCTCATCCGCGAACTCGCTGCCCTTCTCAACGAGACGGAGCTGACCGAGATTGAGGTCGAGCAGGACAATCTGCGCATCCGCGTCGCCCGCCAGACCCAGGTCGCGACCGCCGTCGCTCCGGGGCCGATGATTGCGCCGGTCGGCATCACCTCGCCATCGGGCAAGGCCGGGCAGGGCGCCGACGAGTTCGCCGACCATCCGGGTGTCGTCACCTCGCCGATGGTCGGCACCGCCTACCGCTCTCCGGAGCCGGGCGGGGCGCCCTTCGTTTCCGTCGGCGATACGGTCACCGAGGGCCAGACCCTCCTGATCGTGGAGGCGATGAAGACCATGAACCAGATCCCGGCGCCGCGCGGCGGCGTCATCAAGTCGATTCTGGTCGAGGACACCCAGCCGGTCGAGTACGGTGAGCCGCTGGTCATCATCGAGTGAGCGGCGCACCCATGTTCTCAAAAATCCTGATTGCCAATCGCGGTGAGATCGCCCTTCGCGTCCTCAGGGCGTGCAAGGAACTCGGGATCGCGACCGTCGCGGTGCATTCCACCGCCGACGCCGACGCCATGCATGTGCGGCTTGCCGACGAGAGCGTGTGCATCGGCCCGCCCTCGGCCGCCGACAGCTATCTCAACATCCCGCAGCTTCTCGCGGCCTGCGAGATCACCGGTGCCGACGCCGTGCATCCGGGCTACGGCTTTCTGTCGGAGAACGCGCGCTTTGCCGACATCCTGAAGGCGCACAAGATCAATTTCATCGGCCCCTCCGGCGACCACATCCGGCTGATGGGCGACAAGATCGAGGCCAAGAAGACGGCCGCAAAGCTCGGCATTCCGGTCGTTCCGGGATCCGACGGCGAGGTGCCGACGCTTGAGGATGCCCGCCGGGTCGCCAAGGAAATCGGCTATCCGGTGCTGATCAAGGCATCGGCCGGCGGCGGCGGGCGCGGCATGAAGATCGCCGAGACGCCCGACGACATCGAGATGGCATTCTCCACCGCGCGGGCCGAAGCGCGGGCGGCCTTCGGCAATGACGCCGTCTATCTGGAAAAATACCTCGCCAAGCCGCGCCACATCGAGTTCCAGGTGCTGGGCGACGGTCGCGGCAACGCCATCCATCTCGGCGAGCGAGACTGCTCGCTGCAGCGGCGCCACCAGAAGATCTGGGAAGAGGCGCCGTCGCCGGCGCTTAACGAGGAAGCGCGCACGCGGATGGGCGAGATCGTCGCCAAGGCGGTCGGCGACCTCGGCTATGCCGGTGCCGGCACCATCGAATTCCTCTACGAGGACGGCGAGTTCTACTTCATCGAGATGAACACCCGCCTGCAGGTCGAACATCCGGTGACGGAGATGGTCACCCGCATCGACCTCGTCAACGAGCAGATCCGGGTCGCCTCGGGCGCCAACATCTCGTTCTCCCAGGAGGACGTGCTGCCGTCGGGCCATGCCATCGAGTGCCGGCTCAATGCGGAGGACCCGCGGACCTTTGCGCCGTCGCCGGGCAACATCACCTACTACCACCCGCCGGGCGGCCTCGGCGTCAGGGTCGATTCTGCCGTCTATCAGGGCTACACGATCCCGCCCTATTACGACAGCCTGATCGGCAAGCTGATCGTCCATGGCCGCAACCGTGTCGAGTGCATGATGCGCTTGAAACGCTGTCTCGATGAGATCATTATCGACGGAATCAAGACAACGCTGCCGCTGTTCCGCGACCTTGTGGACCATCAGGACATTGCCGACGGCATGTACGATATCCACTGGCTGGAACGATATCTTTCGCAACCGGAAGATGCGTAGGGCGCGTTGACAGGGAGGCTCGCGGAATGCGGGCCCGGTCCGGCGGGATTGCGGCACTCGGGAATTCGGCAATAGCGGCTCATGGCAGGTTCTGACGACGTCGTTCTGGAAATCACGCCGCAGGTCCTGCTGAAAGCCTATGCCTGCGGCATCTTCCCGATGGCCGAATCGGCCGAGGATCCGGGGCTCTACTGGATCGAGCCGGAACTGCGCGGCATCGTCCCGTTCGAGCGCATCCACGTCCCGAAAAGGCTGTCCCGCACCATCCGCCAGGAAATCTTCACCGTTCGCATCGACAGTGATTTCGACGGCGTCATCGGCGGCTGCGCGGAATCGACGCCGGATCGCGGCAAGACCTGGATCAACGCCCGCATCCGCCGGCTCTACCAGGAGCTCTACGAGCTCGGCCACTGCCACAGCGTCGAGGCCTGGCGCGACGGGAGGCTGGTCGGCGGGCTCTACGGGGTGCGGCTCGGCAAGGCGTTCTTCGGCGAGAGCATGTTCTCGCGCGAGCGGGACGCCTCGAAGGTGGCGCTGGTGCACCTGATGGCGCGGCTGATCGCCGGCGGCTTCACGCTGCTCGACACCCAGTTCGTCACCGAACATCTGCGCCGCTTCGGCGCCGTGGAGATCCCGCGGCACGACTATCACGTGCTCCTGGAGGATTCCCTCAACGGCTTCGGCGACTTCTTCGCGCTCGACAGGGAAGCGGACGGCGCCGCCGTGCTCAAGGTGCTGGCGGACAAGGCGGGCCAGCGGCACCGGTAACGGCGCCGGCGGTTGCCCGAAACACTCTAACTTTTTGTTTTGACGCGCAGTCCTGTCCGAAAACCGGTCTCCGCTTTTCGGGAATACGCTCTAATCGGTCAGATTGAGTTGCGGCAACGGCTGTTGCTCGAACTCCTGTTGCCCCAGCGGCGGCTGCTCGAACTCCTGCTGACCCAATGGCTGCTGGTCAAACTCCTGTTGCTCCAGCGGCTGGCGTCCGGTCGGCGGTTCGGGCTTGGGCTTGGGCACGTCCGTCGGGGCAGGGCCGTTATAGTCGCTGCCTTGCTCGGCATTCGCCGGCGTCAGCTCGGTCGCGCGATCCTCGGCATCGGACTTGGACGCCTCGGCGGCCGGGGTGCCCGGCGGCGGCGGCACGTTGCTCTTTTCCTTGCAGCCGGTCAGCCAGATGTCATAGACGGCGTGCTCGACGGCGTGCAGGCCCGGGCTGGAGGCGAACATCCAGCCGGTGAAGATGCGGCGCACCTTGTTGTCGAGGGTGATCTCGTCGATCTCCACGAAGGTCGTCGTGCGCGGCGCTTCGGACAGCGGCCGCGTGTAGCAGACCCGCGGGGTGACCTGCAGGGCGCCGAACTGCACCGTCTCGTCGATATAGACATCGAAGGAGATGATGCGGCCGGTGATCTTGTCGAGGCCGGAAAAGACGGCGACCGGATTGGAGATCTTTTCCGCCTGGGCGCCGGCGGCGAACATGGCCGCGATCGCCGTTGCCAGAAGGGCAGGACGTAAGGCCCGGATCAGGCGGTCCTTGAGGAGAGACATAAGCCGCATGCGATCGTTCGTTATGTTGGCCGCGTGGCGCTCGCGGCCGCGCCGCTGCGATGACAGGCAAAGGGTCGCACCAAGGCGCCGAAACCGGCGCGGGGCGCTCGTGGAAACGCGCCGACATATAGCTGACAGCGTCCTTTGAGGGCAATATCTCGACGACTTCGTCAATACCGGGTTAACCAAAGCAGTCCTATGTCTTATAGCTGACGCAGCAAGGGAGCCGCGAGACCGGGTCGCAATGTTCCGCACACGCATCAAAGGCTTGATACGCACGCCGGAGGTTCTGGCGCTGGCATTTCTGGCGCTTTTCGCAGCCACGGCGCTCGCCGTCGGCAACGGCTCCGTGCTAGCCGCCGAGGCGGGCGAGATTGAGGCCAGGGCCGCCCGAATCGCGGGCGACGCCACCCGAACCCGTTTCGTCGTCGACCTGTCGGACGCCGTGGAGATCGCTCCCTTCGTGCTCGGCGATCCGCATCGAATCATCGTCGACCTGCCGAATGTACGCTTCTCGCTGCCGCCGGAGGCGGGCAAGGGCGGGCGCGGCCTGATCACCGGATGGCGCTACGGCAGCATCGCCCGCAACAAGGCCCGTATCGTCATCGATACCAAGGGCCCGGCGCTGATCGACAAGAGCTTCGTGTTGCCGAAGGTCGACGGCCAGCCGGCGCGCATGGTGCTCGACATCGTCACGGCGACCGAAGAAGCGTTTGCCGAGGAGGTGGCGCGCACCGCCAACGCGGCGCAGGCCGGTGCCGTGACCGCCGGCAAGGGCGACCGCCAGCCGATCCGCAACAAGGAGCGGACCCGTCCGCTGATCGTGCTCGATCCCGGCCATGGCGGCATCGATTCCGGCGCCGTCGGCAAGAAGGGCACGCTGGAAAAGGCCGTGGTGCTCGACTTCGCCAGCATCCTGAAACGGAAACTGGAAGAGACCGGCCGCTTCGAGGTCGCGTTGACGCGCTCCGACGACAGCTTCATCCCCTTGAAACAGCGGGTGGAAATCGCCCGCGGCCTGCACGCCGACCTGTTCGTGTCCGTGCACGCCGACTCGGTGCGCCAGGCCTATGTGCGCGGCGGCACCGTCTACACCCTTTCGGAGCGGGCCTCGGACCGGCTGTCCGCGCAGATCGCGCGCAACGAAAACCAGTCGGACATCCTCGCCGGCCTGGAGTTCGAGGAGGAGGCGGACGACGTCAGCGACATCCTCATCGACCTGACGCGCCGCGAGACCAAGAATTTCTCGGTCTATTTCGCCAATGCGCTGGTCGGCGAACTGCAGAGCGCGGTGAAGATGATCAACAATCCGCACCGCTCCGCCGGCTTCGTCGTGCTGAAGGCCGCCGACGTTCCCTCCGTCCTGGTGGAACTCGGCTACCTCTCCAACATGCACGACGAGAAGCTTTTGACATCCGACGAATGGCGGGGGCGGGCGGCTGATGCCATCACCGTGGCGATAACACGTTTTTTTGAGCCGCGAATCGCGCACCAGGATGCTGCGATAGACGGAAATTCGATAGCCGGTGTTGCGCCATCACAACAATAGTGCCACAGCATCACCACAGACTTGTCGATATTGAGCGATAACGGCATTCGGGAATGGTGGTCGGTCGTTGACCGGTCGACCCCGGTGCTGAGACAATCAATGGCACCGGCGAACGGAGCGGTTGGATGGATCCGCCCGAACCGGCGACAGGCACCGTACCGCCACCCTTATTGAAACGGCCGAGAAACGGCGCCACGGCGCCCGGGCGGCAAGCGACACGTACCAAGCGAGAATTACGGAAACCGGCGATATGAAGTTTTTCGTCAAAATGTTCGGCTACTTCTTCGGGATCGGCGCGGTCTTTTTCCTGATCGTCGCAGCGGGCCTGTGGATCGTGCTGAGCGATGCGACCAAGGACCTGCCCGACTACACGGCGCTGAAGAAATACGAGCCGCCGGTGATGACCCGCGTGCATGCGAGCGACGGCAGCCTGATCGCCGAATACGCCCGCGAGCGGCGCCTGTTCCTGCCGATCCAGGCAGTGCCGGAAATGGTCAAGAACGCGTTCCTGGCGGCCGAGGACAAGAATTTCTATTCGCATCCCGGCGTCGACATGATGGGTATCGCGCGTGCCGTGGTCACCAATATCAAGAACCGCGGCTCCAACCGGCGCATGGTCGGCGCCTCGACCATCACCCAGCAGGTGGCCAAGAACTTCCTGCTCTCCAACGAGTACAGCTACCAGCGCAAGATCCGCGAGGCGATCCTGGCGCTCAGAATCGAGCAGGCGTTCACCAAGGACGAGATCCTGGAACTCTATCTCAACGAGATCTATCTCGGTATGGGCTCCTACGGCGTCGCCGCGGCGTCGCTGCTCTATTTCGACAAGGCGGTGCAGGAGCTGACGCTGGCGGAAGCGGCCTATCTGGCGGCACTGCCGAAGGCGCCGAGCAACTACCATCCCTTCGACAACACCGAGGCGGCGATCGAGCGCCGCAACTGGGTGATCGACCGCATGGTCGAGAACGGCATGGCGACGGCCGAGGCCGGCGAGAAGGCCAAGCTGCGGCCGCTCGAAGTGACGCCGCGCACCCGCGGTCCGCACCTGTTCGCCTCCGACTATTTCGCCGAGGAAGTGCGGCGCCGGCTGCTCGACCGCTACGGCGAGCGCGGCCTCTACGAGGGCGGCCTGTCGGTCCGCGGCACGCTCGATCCGCAACTCCAGGTGCTCGCCCGCAAGGCGCTGATGGACGGCCTCGTCGAATTCGACCGCCGCCGCCGCGGCTGGCGCGGGGCGGTCACCACGATCGACCTCAGCGCCGGCGACTGGGGCCCGCCGCTCGGCAAGGTCGAGGCGCTGTCCGACGTGCCGGAATGGCGGCTCGCGGTGGTGCTGTCGTCCGGCGATGGCGAGGCGCAGATCGGCCTGCAGCCCAAGAAGCTCGTCTCCGGCAAGCTGTCGACAGAGCGCAAGCGCGCCGTCGTCCCGCTGGAACACGTCAAATGGGCGCGCTGGGAGAAGGGTCCGAAGCGCCGCCAGCCGATCCGGGCCGTCAGCGACGTGCTTGCTCCCGGCGACGTCATCTATGTGGAAAAGGACCCGGAAGGCGGTCCCGACACCTTCATTCTGCGCCAGGTGCCGGAGGTTTCCGGCGCCATCGTCGCCATGGACCCGCATACCGGCCGCGTGCTGGCGCTGGTCGGCGGCTTCACCTTTGCCCAGAGCCAGTTCAACCGCGCCACCCAGGCCTGGCGCCAGCCCGGTTCCTCGTTCAAGCCGATCGTCTATGCCGCCGCGCTCGACAATGGCTACACGCCGTCGAGCGTCGTCCTCGATGCGCCGATCTCGCTGCCCATGGGCAACGGCAAGATGTGGACGCCGAAGAACTACGGCGGCAAGTTCTACGGCCCGTCGACGCTGAGGACCGGCATCGAGCGCTCGCGTAACGTAATGACCGTCAGGCTCGCCAAGGACATGGGCATGCCGCTGGTCGCCGAATACGCCACCCGGTTCGGCATCTATGACGAGCTGTCGCCCGTGCTCTCCATGGCGCTTGGCGCCGGCGAGACGACGGTGCTGAGGCTGACCGCGGCCTATGCGATGATCGCCAATGGCGGGCGCAAGCTCCATCCGACGCTGATCGACCGCATCCAAGACCGCCGCGGCAAGACCATCTACAAGCACGAGGAGCGCATCTGCGACGCCTGCGAGGCCAGTTCCTGGACCGGCCAGGACGAGCCGGACCTGATCGACAATCGCGAGCAGGTGCTCGACCCGATGACCGCCTACCAGATCACCTCCATGATGGAGGGCGTCGTCCAGCGCGGCACGGCAACGCGGGTCAAGGCCGTCGGCAAGCCCGTCGCCGGCAAGACCGGCACCACCAATGACGAGCGCGACGCCTGGTTCGTCGGCTTCTCGCCGGACCTCGCCGTCGGCGTCTTCGTCGGCTACGACACGCCGCGGCCGATGGGGCGCGGCGCCACCGGCGGCCAGGTCGCTGCGCCGATCTTCACGGAGTTCATGAAGGCGGCCCTGAAGGACAAGCCGGCCGTGGAGTTCCGGGTGCCGCCGGGCATCAAGCTGATCGCCATCAACCGGCGCACCGGCATGCCGGCGAGCGGTTCGGGCGGCGACGTCATCCTGGAGGCCTTCAAGCCCGGCACCGGCCCGGCCGACACCTACTCGATCATCGGCTTCGACGGCTCGTCCGGCACCCTGCAGCAGGTCTCGCCGGCGGCGGCAAGGGCGGTCATTTCCTCGCCCGGCGGGCTCTACTGACAGCCTGCCACCCCGGCTTTCGGGACGTTTACAGGCAGCGGTCGGCTCGCTACATTCGCCGACCGCAGGAACCGGTGCCGTTTTCGCGCCGGCATCTGCCCGACTCAACCAACAACGAGCGAGTAACGAATGCGCGCCGAAGTGCAGAGCATTGTCGACGAAATCAAGCAGACGATCGGTCTGCTGAGGAGGCATCTTTGACTGGGATGCCGCAACCGCACGCCTTGAAGAGCTGAACGTCAAGGCCGAAGATCCCGACCTCTGGAACGACCCGGAGGCCGCCCAGAAGCTGATGCGCGAGCGTCAGCAGCTCGACGACGGCCTGACCTCCATCCGCTCGGTCGAGCAGCGGCTCACCGACAATATCGAGCTGATCGAGCTCGGCGAGATGGAGGACGAGGAGCAGATCGTCGCCGAGGCGGAAAAGGCGCTTGGAGACCTCAACGACGAGCTGGCGCGGCGCCAGGTCGAGACCATGCTGTCCGGCGAGGCCGACGCCAACGACACCTATTTCGAGGTCCATGCGGGCGCGGGCGGCACGGAGAGCCAGGACTGGGCCAGCATGCTGCTCAGGATGTATATCCGATGGGCCGAGCGGCGCGGCTTCAAGACCGAGGTGCTGGAAGTCCATGACGGCGAAGAGGCGGGCATCAAGTCCGCCACGGTGATGATCAAGGGCCACAACGCCTATGGCTGGATGAAGACCGAATCTGGCGTCCATCGCCTCGTTCGCATCTCGCCCTTCGACAGCCAGGCGCGGCGGCATACCTCGTTCGCGAGCGTGTGGATCTATCCGGTCGTCGACGACAACATCGAGATCGACGTGTCGGAAAGCGACGTTCGCATCGATACCTACCGGGCCTCCGGCGCCGGCGGCCAGCACGTCAACACCACCGATTCTGCGGTTCGCATCACCCACCTGCCGACCAATATCGTGGTGCAGTGCCAGAACGAGCGTTCGCAGCACAAGAACCGGGCGACGGCCTGGGCGATGCTGAAGGCGCGGCTCTACGAGGTGGAACTGCAGAAGCGCGAAGAGGAGGCGGCGGCGAGCGCGGCCTCCAAGACCGACATCGGCTGGGGCCACCAGATCCGTTCCTACGTCCTGCAGCCCTACCAGCTCGTCAAGGATCTCAGGACCAACGTGGAAAGCACCAACCCGAACGACGTGCTCGACGGCGCGCTCGATCCGTTCATGGAAGCGGCGCTGGCGCAGCGGGTGCTCGGCGAGGCGGCAAAGGAGGCGGCCGGCTAGGCTGGTTTCGCAATCAATGGCCTGAAGAAGGAAGCGGCGCTCGTGTGGCGCCGTTTTTCTTTTCGGATAGCGGGCTGGATTGCTTCGCTACGCTCGTAAAGACGTTGAAAGATTGAGCGAAATTTAGATCGCCGTCATTGCGAGGGTCCGAAGGACGGGGAGCGGCGCGTGACGCGAGCCTGGGCTGGCCGACGCGGCAATCCAGAAAACCGTCATTGCGAATGCCCTGACACGCTCCTTCAGAGCAGGTCGCCGAGCTTGCGACCGGCATTGAGGTAGAGCATCGGGTTGATGGTCTTCTTGCCGACGCGGGTCTCGTAGTGGAGGTGCGGGCCGGTGGAGCGGCCCGTGGAGCCGACTTCGCCGATCTTCTGGCCGATGACGACGCGCTGGCCGCGCTTTACCGAAATCCGCGACAGGTGCGAGTAGCGGCTCCTGAGGCTGCGGCCGTGGTCGATCTCCACGGTGTTGCCGTAGCCGCCCTTGCGGCCGGCGATGACGATCCGGCCGTTGGCGGTGGCGTTGACCCGCGTGCCGGTGCTGCCGCGAAAATCGATGCCGGTATGCATGGCCGGGCGGCCGAGAAACGGATCGATGCGCGGGCCGTAGCGGCTGGTGACGGCGGCGCTGTTGATCGGCTTCCTCAGCGGGATCGAGGTCGTTGCGTTGCGGATCTCCGTCAGCCGCGTGATCGCCGCTTCGGCGCGCCTAATGCGGTCGGCAAAACCGTGCGGCGACAGCGGCACGAAGGGGCCGCCGGTCGCTGTGTTGTCGCTCGCGCTACCGGCCGCCGGTTCGCTCCGGGCGAGGCGCACGCCGATCCGTTTCAGCACCTTTTCGAAGCGGTTGGCGTCGGTCTCGGCGGCAAAGGCGAGGGCGTCGAGCGCATGGCCCTGTTCGTGCAGCATCGTCGCCATGTCGGTGGCCACGGTGTCGAGCTTGCGCGAATAGGGCGAACCGTAGGTTTCGGGCGCGCCGGCGCGAGCTTCCTCGTTGGTGGGCAGGGCCATCGACGACTTCATCGGCTCGGCCGGTTCCAGTTCGCCGCCGATGCCGCCGGTCACGTCCGCATCGTCGAGGTCCGCGTCGGGCTTGGGCTGCGGTACGATGGTGGAAGCGAGTTCGATGCCGTTCTTGCGCGCCTGCTCGATCACCTGGGTGACCAGCACCTGGCGGTCGGACAGGGCGTTCTGCTTGGCGAGCAGCCTGTCGAGCTTGATCTCGAAGGATTCCTGGTCGATGAGCTGGCGGCTGGTGATGCGGTCGATCTCGGACCGCAGCGCCGCGATCCGGTCCTCATAGGCGTGCTGCATGCGGGCCTGTCGGGCCATCGCCGCGCCGATCAGGTCGTCGCGAAAGAACAGATACGTGGTTGCGCCGAGATAGACGACCGCGAACAGCGCCAGCAGGCCGGCGATGGCGCCGACCATCAGCGGGTTCACCGTCACGGAGGTGATCCGCTCACCCTTGGCGAAGATGATCTGGTGATGGTCCTTTCGGCGTCCGAAGGGCTTCGCCGAGGACGCTTTCGCAGATGCGGCCGCTGTCTTGGGTGAATCCGGGGCCCGGTTTTCCATGTGCTGTCACCGTTGGCGCTACGCGTTACAGGTCCGGACCGCCCGGCGGCGAACCCTCTCAAATCCCGGTGACGATTAGAAACCGTTAGGGTTAATTTTTGCTTTCGACCGGCTGTCAGTCAGTCGCCTTATCCGGCGGTCGCGACCAGCGGCTTGTAGAAGCCCGGCGTCAGGCCGGCGGCGGCGCGGGCGGCCGCATTGAACGGCGGTTTCAGGGCGCCGCGGAAATGCTTCCTCACCAGCGCGTGGAAGGTCGGTTCCGGCTCCAGTTTCTCGCGGTCGCACAGGAACCGGAACCATTTGGCGCCGGCGGCCACATGGCCCTTTTCGTCGCAGTAGATGATTTTCAGGATATCGGCAGTAGCGCCGTCGCCGGCGTCCTCCGTGCGCTCGATCATGGAGGGGGTGATGTCGAGGCCGCGCGCCTCCAGCACCAGGGGGATGATGGCGAGCCGGGCGATCAGCGAGTCCTTTGTGGCATCGGCCGCTTGCCAGAGCCCGTCATGGGCGGGCAGGGCGCCGTAATCTGCGCCGAGGTCCCGCAGCCTCTGCCTGAGCAGGCCGAAATGCTTGGCTTCCTCCATGCCGATCCGAACGAAATCGTCGAAGAAGGAGCGCGGCATCGCCGTGTCGTTGAAACGGGCGATCAGGTCCCAGGTGAGGTCGATGGCGTTGAGCTCTATATGGGCGAGCGCATGGATCATGGCGATCCGGCCGCGCAGGCCATGGGAGGTGCGCTTCGGCATGTCGCGCGGGTGCCGCAGCTCCGGCTTTTCCGGCCGTCCCGGGCGTAGCGGCAAGGGGACGTCGGTGCGCGGGGCGCTGCGGTCGAGCCGGCGCGCAAACCAGGCGGTGCCGGTCTCGCCGGAGAGCGCGACCTTGTCGGCCGGGTCCGGAGCGGCGACGATGCGCCGTGCAAGGCCGGTGAGGCTTTCGGCCATCGCGCTTCGGCCCGTTTCCTAGAGTGCCTTTGCGGCTTCCAGCACGGCCTCGGCGTGGCCGGCCACCTTCACCTTGCGCCAGACCCTGGCCACCTTGCCGTCGCCGTCGACGAGGAAGGTGGAGCGTTCGACGCCCATATACTTCTTGCCGTACATGGACTTCTCGACCCAGACGCCATAGGCCTCGATGGTCGCCTTGTCCTCGTCGGCGGCGAGCACGATGCCGAGCTCGTGCTTGGCCTTGAACTTGTCGTGCTTTGCGGCCGAATCGGGCGAGATGCCGATGACGACCGCACCGGCCTTCTCGAAATCCTTGGCCAGTTCGGTAAAGGCGATCGCCTCCTTGGTGCAGCCGGAGGTGTCGTCCTTGGGATAGAAATAGACGACGACGATTTTCCCCTGCAGATCCGAGAGCTTGACGCGTCCGCCGCCATCGGTCGGAAGGTCGAAGTCGGGCGCCTTGGCACCCTCTGTGATGTCGCTCATGCTGCCTCCGTTTGGTCGCGTTTTCGTTGCTTGATGTAGCGGAAATCCGCAAGGGTTGCCAGCGGGCATCGGCGCCGCGGGAAGGGGGGCGAGGGCGCAACGGGCCGGTACTCGGGTATGGCCTGCAAATGCCGCAAGGGCGCCACATGCCCCCTGCACCGGGCGGCATTTTCGCGCTATGGGTTGGCATGGGGAAGGGCGGTCGCCCGGAAATACATACCGCGATGCCCTTGCGGGGAAAAGAGATACAGGGACTGGAATGGCGCCGCGACGGCTCCAGCCGTTAACACAGCATACCCATCACGTTCACAGCGCCTTCGGCATCCTGCTGCGGGTGGCGCTGGTGCTGGTTGTGGTGACGGCGATCGCCATCGGCGCCTTCGCCTGGCGGGTGTCCAGCGGCCCCCTGACCCTCAACATTTTTGCCGAAGCCGTGCGGGCGCGCATTGCCGAGGCGGTCGGTCCCGACGCCAAGGTCGGGCTTTCGGCCATCGTCCTTGCCTGGTCGGAGGACGGCGGGCCGCGGGTGCGGCTGCGCGGCCTCGTCATCGGCGACACGGATGCGGGCTTCGAGGCCGAAGTGCCGACGGCGGACGTCCGCCTCAACGGCTTTCAGCTCCTTGTCGGGCGGGTCGCGCCGCGGGCGATCCGGGTCTACTCGCCCCGCGTGCGCATCCCGGTGGCCGGCGGCGCCAGCGCCTCGCCGGAAACGCTGCTTGAGTTCGCCGACCACGCCTTCAAGGGCACGCTCGCCGGTGCCCGCTCCATTGGCCTGTCCAGCATCCGGGTCGAGGACGCCACGGTGGAGATGCGCTCCACGGACGAGGACGGACACAGCCGCACCTATTCCAGCGTTGCCGCCGATCTCGGCTTTGCCCACGACAGCCGCACGACGACCCTCGACGTCAGCGGCATCGGCTTCGGCGGCAAATGGTCGGCGTCCGCGGTCCACCGCCCGGATCTGGCAACCGGTGGTTCGGTGCTGGCGCTCTCCGGCACCGACATTACCGTCGATGATGTCTTTGGGATCGGCGATGCCGCCCGCACCGGTTCGGCCACCCGGATCCCGCTCTATCCCAGCTTCGCAGCCCAGTATGACGATGTCGGCCGGTTGACGGGAGCGCATATGAAGCTGGTCGTCGGTGCCGGCCATGTGCCGCTCGGCGGTGGCTCGCCATACCTACTCGACGAAGCGGTCGTCGATATCGCCTGGGTGCCGGACGAAAAGGTCTTCAAGATCGGCCCGTCCGTTGCCGAATTCGGGGCAACGAAGCTGCCCTTCACCGGCATCGTCGTGCCGCCGCGCGGCCCCGATGCGGCGCTTTGGGAATTCGGCGTCGAATCGCGCAATGCCGAGATCGCGTCGCCGTTCGAGGGCGAGCCGGCGACGCCGCTCGACCTGATGGTGACGACCGGCACCTTCGATCCCGACCTCTTGCGGGTAGGCGTGACGAAATTCCAGGTCGGCGCCGGCGACACACCGCTGATCCAGTCGACGGCCGTCGTCGATCTCGGCGCGTTCGGACCGAAACTGGAGGTCGACGGCCGGCTCAACGCCGTCCCGGTGCGGACGCTGAAGCGGATCTGGCCGGAATTCATCACCCCGCCGGCCCGGCGCTGGATGCTCGACAACGTCATCTCGGGCGACACCGTCGACGGCAGCTTTCGCGCCGCGGTCGGCTCGGAGGAACTGGACGACAATCCGGAGACCTGGGGCTGGGGCGAGGACGACCTGACGGCGCGGTTCACCGTGCGGGATGCGGTCGTGAAGACCTTCGGCGAGATGCCGACGGCCCGGGCGCCGTTGGCGCGCGGGGAAATCGACGGCGGCCATCTGAAGGTCGAAATCCCCGGGGCCAGCCTCAAGACCGCGTCGGGCGGCACGGTGACGGTCCAGGAGGCGGTCTTTGAAATCGCCGACATCAGGCCGCCGAAACAGACGGCGAGCCTGCGCCTGCAGCTTTCCGGGCCGACCCGCAACGTCGCCGAGGTCGTCAATGCCAAACCGATCGAGGCGCTGGCGCCGATCGGCGTTACGCCCGCGGCGCTTGGCGGCACGGTGACCGTGAAAGCGGGCGCCAGCTTCGCGCTCCTGCGCGAGCTCTCCTTCGACGACGTGGATTACGGTCTGACGGCGGACCTTGCCGACTTTTCCTCAAAAACGCCGATCTCCGGCAGGAAGGTCACGGACGGAACGCTCTCCGTCACGGTCGCCGAGGGTGTCGCCCGCATCGACGGCAAGGCCCGGTTCGACGGGGCGATGGCAACGGTCGACCTGACGGAACCGCTCGACGGCAGCAGCGGCGGCGCCAGCAAGGTCGGCATCACCCTGAAGCTGACCGATGCGGAACGGCGCGAACAGGGGCTCGACCTCGGGGGGCTGGTGTCCGGTCCGATCGAGGTCTCGATTGCCTCCGACGGCGGCGGTGCCGACAAGTACGAGATCGACCTGAAGGACGCGCGGCTCGTTGTTGCCCCCCTTGGCTGGTCCAAGGAGCCGGGCGTTCCGGCGACGGCCCGGTTCCGGATCTCCGGCGCCCGCAAGAACGAGGTCAACGATCTCAGGATCGAGGGCAAGGATTTCGCGATCACCGGCCATGTCGTGCTGGACGACAACGGCGACCTGAAATCGGGCGAACTGACCTCGGCGCGGCTCGGCCGGACCGTCATCGACCGGGCCGTGATGCGAGCCTCCGGCGCCGACCAGGACATCGTCCTCACCGCAAGCGCGATCGATGCCCGCGCCATCCTCAAGGGCATTACCGATGTGCGTGGCAAGGGCGAGGGCGCCGACCTGGAGGGCGATTTCCGCATCCGCGGCAAGATCGGCATGCTGATCGGCTTCAATGCGGCCAACTTCTCCGGCGTCGACCTGGACGTGACGGTCGCGGGCGGCAGCCTCAAGGCGCTGCGGCTCACCGGCAGCTCCGGCAAGCGCGGCCGGCTCGACCTGACGCTGAAACCGGAGGGCGCTCGGCGCGCGCTCTATGTCGAGTCGGACAATGTCGGTGACTTCCTGCGCTTCCTCAACATCTACAAGCGGATGCAGGGCGGCTCCGGCGAGATCACCGCCAGCCTTGGCGATGGCACGGCCTCGAATGGCCGGTTCCGGATCAGCGACTTCCGGGTCACCGAGGACCCGGCCCTGAAGCAACTCGTTGCCCGCGGCAATTTCGAGGATCGGCTGCGCGGCGACCGGCCGGTCAACATCCGGCCGATCGCGGAGAGCGGCGATACGGTCTTTGAAAAGCTCGACGTCAAGTTCCGGCTGGAGAGCAACCGCATGGTGATCACCGATGCGCTGCTGAAGGGCGCGGTGATCGGCGGCACCATGAAAGGCACCGTCGATTTCCGCAACAAGCGCATGGCGATTGCCGGGACGATGGTGCCGGCCTACGGCATCAACAATCTGTTCGGGCGGGTGCCGCTGCTCGGCCAGGCGCTCGGCGGCGGCCGCAATGGCGGGCTGATCGGCGTCACCTTCAAGATCGACGGGCCGGTCGGCGACACCAAGATGACCGTCAATCCGATGTCCGTCGTCGCGCCGGGCATTTTCCGCAAGATCTTCGAGTACTGAGCCGTGCCAAGGCGGCCCTACGCCCGGTTCAGACCGGGCGCAGGAGCACGTGGCGCTTCTTGCCGACCGACAGCTTGACGACGCCGTCGCCGGTAACGTCGGCCATGGTCAGCGTGCCGCGCTCGTCGGTGACGACGCTGTCGTTGACGCGGATACCGCCGGAGCGGACCTGGCGACGGACCTCGCCGTTGGAGGCGGCAAGGCCGGCATGGACGAAGGCGGCAAGGACGCCGAGGCCGGCTTGAAGGTCCGCGGCCGCGACATCGACGCTCGGCAGGTTCTCCGCCAGGGCGCCTTCCTCGAAGGTCAGACGGGCCGTCTCGGCCGCAGCCTCGGCCGCGGCGCGCCCGTGCAGCATGGCGGTCGCTTCGGTTGCAAGCGTCTTTTTTGCATCGTTTAGTTCGGAACCTTCCAGCGCTTCCAGGCGTTTGACCTCGTCCATCGGCAATTCCGTGAACAATCTCAGGAAGCGGCCGATGTCGGCATCCTCCGTGTTGCGCCAGAACTGCCAGTATTCGTAGGGGCTTTTGGCGTCGGCGTTGAGCCAGACGGCGCCATCGGCCGTCTTGCCCATCTTGGCGCCGGAGGCCGTGGTGATCAGCGGCGTGGTCACGGCGAACAGCTCGGCGCCGGCGAGACGGCGCCCGAGGTCGATGCCGGACAGGATATTGCCCCACTGGTCCGAGCCGCCCATCTGCAGCCGGCAGCCGGTACGTCGAAAAAGCTCGACGAAATCGTAGGCTTGCAGGACCATGTAGTTGAACTCGAGGAAGGACAGATGCTGTTCCCGCTCAAGGCGCATCCGGACGGCGTCGCGCTGGATCATCTGGTTGACCGAGACGTGACGCCCGACATCGCGCAGGAAGTCGACATAGCCGAGGCCGAGCAGCCAGTCGGCGTTGTCGATCATGATCGCATCGCCGGCGCCGTCGCCGAAGGTCAGGAAGGACGTGAAGACCTGGCGGATGCCGGCCTTGTTGGCCTCGATCGCCTCCGGGGTCAGGAGCTTGCGCGATTCGTCCTTGCCGGAGGGATCGCCGACCCTTGTCGTGCCGCCGCCCATCAGGACGATCGGCCGGTGGCCGCATTTCTGCAGCCAGCGCAGCATCATGATCTGAACCAGGGAGCCAACATGCAGGCTCGGCGCCGTGCAGTCGAAGCCGATATAGGCGCTGACCGTTTCCGTCGTCAGGCAGCGATCGAGCGCTTGCGGATCGGAGCACTGATGGATGAAGCCGCGCTCGGCAAGCGTGGCGAGAAACTCGGACGAAAACTCGGTCATGACCGGAACTTCCCTGGAAAGGATCGGGGATCGGCGGGCCGGATCAAGGGGCCCGGGGCGCTCTATAGCGCAACTTTTCGGCAAAGGCACGGGGGGCAGCCGGTGCGATATGTCCGAACCGGCAATGCGCCGGAATCGGCGGGGGAATTAACGCCCTCTTTGCATACAGCCAATACAATTTGTCGCTGCGCCTTGGGCAAGGACCGCGATAAGCTGGTTCACTGGGGGCATTCCTTGGGAGGTCACAAAAACAAATGAAAACCTTTCGGGCCATCGGGCTCATGAGCGGGACGTCGTTCGACGGCGTCGACGCGGCCATCATCGAAACGGACGGCGAAAAGGTTTTTGCGACCGGCCCGGGTCTGACCCAGCCCTACACGGACGAGGAGCGCCAGATTCTCAGGACCGCGATGGCGGTGGCGGCGCAGCAAAGCGACCGCGACGCCCGTCCCCCGGAGCTGGCCGAGGCCGAGCAGGTGGTGACGGAGGCCCACGCCAAGGCGGTCGATGTCATCCTGGCCGCGGCCGGCCGCGACCGTTCGGAGATCGACATCATCGGCTTTCACGGCCAGACCGTCTTCCATGCGCCCGACCGGCACCTGACCATCCAGCTCGGCGACGGCAACGCACTGTCGCGGGCGACCGGCATTCCCGTCGTCTTCGATTTTCGCAAATCGGATGTCGCTGCCGGCGGGCAGGGGGCGCCGATGGTCCCGGTCTATCACCGGGCGCTGGCCGACCAGAGCGGCCTTGAGCGCCCGCTCGCCATCATCAATCTCGGCGGCGTTGCCAATTTCACCTGGATCGGCCGCGATGGCGCGATGGTCGCCTGCGACACCGGGCCGGCGAGCGCGCTGATCGACGACTGGGTGTTTTCCCATTCCGGCGCCGCCTATGACGCGGAAGGCCTGCTTGCGGCGTCGGGCACCGTCGACCGGGCGGCGCTCGTTGCCCTGCTCGACAATCCCTATTTCGGGCTGCCGGCGCCGAAGTCGCTGGACCGGCACGCCTTCTCCCTCGATCCGGTGAGGGGACTTTCGCTGGAGGACGGTGCGGCGACGCTGACAGCCTTTACCGCCGAGACCCTTGCGCTCGGACTGAAACGGGTCCCGGAGACGCCGCGCATGCTGGTCGTGTGCGGTGGCGGCGCGCACAATCCGTCGCTGTTGTCGGCGATCGAACGGGCGACGGGCATCTTCACTGTGGTCACCGGCGAGGCGCTCGGCTGGTCGTCCGATCACATCGAGGCCGAGGCCTTCGGCTATCTCGCGGTCCGGCGGATGCTGTTCCTGCCGATCAGCTTTCCGATGACGACCGCGGTCGATGCGCCGATGGTTGGCGGCGAGATCGCAGGACCGAAATAGCCCGTGCCGGACTTACGCCGCGTCGGTGATGGCGGCCAGGCGCCGGTCGACATAGTCGGAGCAGACGCCGATCAGTTCCTCGACGTGATTCTCGAAGAAATGGTTGGCGCCGGAGATCGTCGTCTGGTCGATGACGATGCCCTTCTGGGTCTTCAGCTTGTCGACGAGGGCCTGGACGTCCTTGACCGGCACCACCTTGTCGGCGTCGCCATGGGCGATCAGGCCGGACGAGGGGCAGGGCGCCAGGAACGAGAAATCGTTGAGATTGGCCGGCGGGGCGATGGAGATGAAGCCCTCCACTTCCGGCCGCCGCATCAGCAACTGCATTCCGATCCAGGCGCCGAAGGAAAAGCCGGCGATCCAGCAGGCGCGGGCGTCCGGGTGGATGGTCTGCACCCAGTCGAGCGCGGCGGCGGCGTCGGACAACTCGCCCGAGCCGTGGTCGAACTCGCCCTGGCTGCGGCCGACGCCGCGGAAGTTGAAGCGCAGCACCGCGAATTCGCGTTTCGCGAACATGTAGAACAGCTGGTAGACGATCTGATTGTTCATCGTCCCGCCGAACTGCGGATGCGGGTGCAGGATGAGGGCGATCGGTGCGCTGCGGCTCTTGGCGGGCTGAAACCGCCCTTCCAGTCGGCCTGCAGGACCGTTGAAAATGACTTCCGGCATGGTGCGTTGGGGTCTCTCTGAGGCGTTTTACGGGAACGTTACTCTTCTCGATCGCAGGGACCTTCAGCCTCGGGCGATCCTTGACTTGGATATAGGGGCTCCCTAGAACTTTGCTAAGAGCTAATTTGCTTGTCCGACCGGACCTTGACCCCGGCCAGGGCGGCGCGAAAAGCACATAGGGGAGTTCGTCCTTCCCAAACTCGTCTTCTTAGACAGGTGCCCGAACTTTCTCAAGGCGGGTTTTGTCGGGAAGCATGAGGTCGTTGCGTTTCAGCGCCTTCCTGCCTTGGCCATGTCAGCCCGAACCGGCCACAAGGCGATGCAGGAAACCGTGAGCGAAAAAAGAGCCTATCTCGACTGGAATGCGACGGCACCGCTGCGGCCCGAGGCCCGCGAGGCGATGACGGCTGCGTTCGACGTCGTCGGCAATCCGTCCTCCGTCCATGCCGAAGGCCGCAGGGCCGCTGCCATCCTGCGCGATGCCCGCGATGCGGTCGCCGAGCTTGTCGGTGCCGCATCCGACCGCGTCGTCTTCACCAGCGGCGGCACCGAGGCCAACGCGACCTGCGTGCGGCCAGACCTCTACGACCGCATCATCGTCTCCGCCGTGGAGCACGATTCCGTCAAGGCGGCAGCCTCAGTGGATCCGGCGAAGCTCTGCGTCATTCCCGTCGATGCCACGGGAGAGATCGACCTCACGGCTCTCGACCGCCTGCTGGACGAGACGGCAGCGGAGCGCGTGCTGGTCTCCGTCATGCTCGCCAACAACGAGGTCGGCACGATCCAGCCGATTTCCGAGGCGGCCGAACTCTGCCACGCCCACGGTGCCGCGATCCATTGCGACGCCGTTCAGGCGGTCGGTAAGGTGCCGGTGTCGATGGCGGCCCTCGGCGTCGATTTCCTGACGCTCTCGGCGCACAAGTTCGGCGGCCCGAAGGGCGTCGGGGCGATCGTCTGCGGCCCGGCGGCCGCAGTCGCCCCGCTCGTTCGCGGCGGCGGCCAGGAGTGGCGCCAGCGGGCGGGCACCGAAAACCTCATCGGCATCGCCGGCATGGGCGCGGCCGCAAGGGCCGCTGCCGCCGGCATGGATGACTGGACGCGCGTTGCCGCCCTGCGCGACCGCATCGAGGCGTTCGTCGGCAAATTGCCGGGCGTCGGCGCCAGCGCGCCGGTGCTGATTGCCCCGGGATGCCGCCTTTCCAACACCGCGGCGGTTGCATTGCCGGGCCTGAAGGCCGACATGATGGTCATGACACTCGATCTTGAGGGCGTTGCGGTGAGCGCGGGCGCTGCCTGCTCGTCCGGCAAGGTCAAGCGGTCGAGCGTCCTGGAGGCGATGGGCGCTCCGGCGGCGATCGCCGATGCCACCATCCGCGTCAGTCTGGGCTGGGAAACCGGCGACGACGACGTGGACCGTTTTTGCACCGCCTTTGCAACACTCTATCGCCGCTGGCGCCAGCGCCTCGGCGCCGACAGGCTTGAAGTGGCGTAACGGGGTCTTGTGACCCCGCCGTCCAAGGGAGACGAACAGACATGGCAGCCGTCAAGGAAACCGTCGATCAGGTCGCCGAACTGGAACGCTACAAGTACGGCTTCGTCACGGATATCGAATCGGAATTCGCGCCCAAGGGCCTCAACGAGGACGTGGTGCGGTTCATCTCGGCCAAGAAGGGCGAGCCGGAATGGCTCACCGACTGGCGCCTTGAGGCGTTCCAGCGCTGGCAGACCCTGAAGGAGCCGAGCTGGGCCAAGCTCGGCTATCCGCCGGTCGATTTCCAGGACCTCTACTACTACGCCGCGCCGGTGAAGAAGGCGGGGCCGAAATCGCTCGACGAGGTCGATCCGGAACTCCTGGCGACCTACGAGAAGCTCGGCATTCCGCTGAAGGAGCAGGAGATCCTGGCCGGTGTGGAGGGCACGGAAAACCGCGTTGCGGTCGATGCCGTGTTCGATTCCGTTTCGGTCGTCACCACCTTCAAGGAAAAGCTGGAAGAGGCCGGCGTCATCTTCTGCCCGATCTCCGAGGCGGTGCATCGTTGTCCGGAAATCGTGCAGAAATATCTCGGCTCGGTCGTGCCGATCACCGACAATTTCTATGCGACGCTGAACTCCGCGGTGTTTTCGGACGGCTCCTTCGTCTACGTGCCGGAGGGCGTCAAATGCCCGATGGAGCTGTCCACCTATTTCCGCATCAACGCCCAGAACACCGGCCAGTTCGAGCGCACGCTGATCATCGCCGACAAGGGCGCCTACGTCTCCTACCTGGAGGGCTGCACGGCGCCGCAGCGCGACGAGAACCAGCTCCATGCGGCGGTCGTCGAACTGGTCGCGCTGGAGGACGCGGAGATCAAATATTCCACGGTGCAGAACTGGTATCCGGGCGACAAGGACGGCAAGGGCGGCATCTACAATTTCGTCACCAAGCGCGGCGACTGCCGCGGCGCCCGCTCCAAGATCTCCTGGACCCAGGTCGAGACCGGCTCGGCGATCACCTGGAAATATCCGAGCTGCATCCTGCGCGGCGACGACAGCGTCGGCGAGTTCTATTCCATCGCCATCACCAACGGGCGCCAGCAGGCCGACACCGGCACCAAGATGATGCATCTGGGGAAAAACACCTCCAGCCGGATCATCTCCAAGGGCATCTCGGCCGGCCATTCGTCGAACACCTATCGCGGCCTCGTCTCGGCCCACGGCAAGGCGAAGAACGCGCGCAACTACACCCAGTGCGACTCGCTGCTGATCGGCGACAAATGCGCCGCGCATACCGTGCCCTACATCGAGGCGAAGACCGCGAGCGCCGTCTTCGAGCACGAGGCGACGACGTCGAAAATCTCCGACGACCAGATGTTCTACTGCATGTCGCGCGGGCTCTCCGACGAGGAGGCCGTGGCGCTGATCGTCAACGGCTTCGTCAAGGAGGTGATCCAGCACCTGCCGATGGAGTTCGCGGTGGAAAGCCAGAAGCTCATCAACATCTCGCTGGAAGGCAGCGTCGGCTAGGCGCGTCTCCGACGGGAACCTACAGATCGATTATCGGCCGGCCGGGGGCAAAAAAATCCGGCAAGGGCAAGGGAAGACGAGACATATGTTAGAGATCAAGAACCTCCACGTTGCCGTCGAGGGCAACGAGATCCTGAAGGGCATCGACCTGACGGTGAAGCCGGGCGAGGTGCATGCCATCATGGGCCCGAACGGCTCCGGCAAGTCGACGCTGTCCTACGTGCTCGCCGGCAAGGACGACTACGACATCACCGCGGGAGAGGTTCTCTTCAACGGCCAGAACCTTTTGGAGATGGCGCCGAACGAGCGCGCCGTCGCCGGCCTGTTCCTAGCCTTCCAATATCCGATCGAGATCCCGGGCGTCGCCACCATGACGTTCCTGAAGACGGCGCTCAACGCGGTCCGCAAGGAGCGCGGCAAGGACGAACTCTCCACGCCCGAATTCATGAAGCTCGTCAAGGAGAAATCGGCGAAACTTAATGTATCGCAGGAGATGCTGCGCCGGCCGCTCAATGTGGGCTTTTCCGGCGGCGAGAAGAAGCGCGCGGAAATCCTGCAGATGGCTCTCCTGGAGCCGGCCCTGTGCGTCCTCGACGAGACCGACTCCGGCCTCGACATCGATGCGCTGAGGGTGGTTTCCGATGGCGTCAACGCCCTGCGTTCGCCGGAGCGCTCGATGATCGTCATCACCCATTACCAGCGGCTGCTCGACCATATCGTGCCGGACATCGTCCACGTCATGGCCCGCGGCCGCATCCAGAAGACCGGCGGCAAGGAGCTGGCCAAGGAACTGGAGGCCAAGGGTTACGCCGATTACGTCGGCGAGGCGGCGGCGTAAGGCCGCCTGCCGCGCCCGCAATCGCCACAGCAAGTTTTTGAGGACACCGCCGCAATGACCGTCAAGCCCGATATCCCGAGAACGCCGGCCGAGGAGGAACTCCTCAAGCGGTTCGCGGACTGCGACCCGTGCGACGCCCTTTCCTCCTTGCGCGAGACCGCCATGGCGCATTTCGCCAGGACCGGCCTGCCGCACCGGCGCGTCGAGGCCTACCACTACACGGACCTGAAGGCCCTGATACGCGATGTGCCGCCGCGCGGCACGCTGCCGGCGGATGAGCTGGCACAGGCGACGGTCGCCGGCGCGCCCGGCTGGGGCAATGCGTCGGTCAACCGGCTGGTCTTCATCGACGGCCATTTCGTCGCCGGCCTCTCCGATGCCGGGGCGCTCGGCGAGGGCGTCGGCTTCATTCCGCTGGCCAAGGCGCTGTCGGAAAAGAGCGTCATCCTTGAGCGCGTCGGCGCGCTGCCGGTGCCGGAATCCGATCCGGAGGTGGCGCTCAACACCGCCTTCATGCAGGACGGCGCCGTGCTGGAAATCGCGCCCGGCACGGAAGTCGCAACGCCGATCGAGATCTTGCACCTGGCGACCGGCGCGGTGGCCAGCTTCCCGCGCCATCTGGTGCTGGTCGGCAAGGGCGCTTCGGTAAATCTCGTGGAGACCTATTCCGGGCCGGCCGAGACCGCCTACCAGGTCCATGCGACGAGCGAGGTGGACGTCGGCGAGGGCGCCACGGTCACCTTCCTGAAGCGCCAGGAGGACGGCAGCGGCGCCATGCACCTGTCGACGACGGTGGTGCGGCTTGCCGAAGAGGCCCGCTACCACCAGACCGGTTTTGCCATCGGGGCGTCCGTCGCCCGCGCCCAGAGCTTCGTGACCTTTGCCGGCAGCGGCGCGGAGGCAACGCTGGACGGCGCCATCCTTGGCCGCGCCAGGCAGCATCTCGATACCACCATGGTGATCGACCATGCGGTCCCCGGCTGCAACAGCCGGGAGGTCATCCGCGCCGCGATCGACGACCGCGCCAAGGGCATCTTCCAGGGCCGCATCGTCGTGCGCCCCGATGCGCAGCAGACCGACGGGCGGATGATGTCGCGGGCGCTGCTGCTTTCCGATGGTGCCGAGGTCGACACCAAGCCGGAGCTGGAGATCTTCGCCGACGACGTCCAGTGCGCCCATGGCGCAACGTCGGGCGAGATCGACGAGGACATGATGTTCTACCTGATGTCCCGCGGCATTCCGGCGGACGAGGCCGAGACGATGCTGATCGCCGCCTTCCTTGAAGAGGTGGTCGATGCAATTGATCCGGAGCCGCTGCGCGAGGCGCTGTCGGCGCGCATCGAGATGTGGCTCGGCGAACGGCGGAGGCCGGCATGAACGTCGATGCGGCCATGACCCTCAAGCACGACGATTATGACGTCGACCGGGTTCGCGCGGATTTCCCGATTCTCTCCCGCGAGGTCTACGGCAAGCCGCTCGTCTATCTCGACAATGGTGCCTCGGCGCAGAAGCCGCAGCGGGTCATCGACCGCATCACGCGCGCCTATTCGCAAGAATACGCCAACGTCCACCGCGGGCTGCATTTCCTGTCGAACCTGGCGACGGAGAATTTCGAGAACGCCCGGGAGACCGTGCGCCGCTACCTGAACGCGGCCTCGGGCGACGAGATCATCTTCACGCGCTCCTCGACCGAGGCGATCAACCTCGTCGCCGCGTCCTATGGCGGCATGGTGCTGGGCGAGGGCGACGAGGTGGTGCTCACCGTCATGGAGCACCATTCCAACATCGTGCCCTGGCACTTCCATCGCGAGCGCGCCGGCGCCGTGCTGAAATGGGTGCCGGTGGACGACGAGGGGGCGTTCTCGCTGGAGGATTTCGAGGCGACCCTCAGCGCGCGCACCAAGCTGGTCGCCATCACCCATATGTCGAACGTGACCGGCACCATCGTGCCGATCAAGGAGGTCTGCCGCATCGCCCATGAGCGCGGCATTCCGGTGCTGGTCGACGGCAGCCAGTCGGCCGTCCATATGCCCGTCGACGTGCAGGACCTCGACGCCGATTTCTATGTCTTCACCGGCCACAAGCTCTACGGGCCGTCGGGCATCGGCGTGCTCTACGGCAAGAAGGCGCTGCTGGAGGAGATGCCGCCGTTCCTCGGCGGCGGCGAGATGATCCTCGACGTCGCGGAGGAGGGCGTCACCTATGCCGAGCCGCCGCACCGCTTCGAGGCCGGCACGCCGCCGATCGTCCAGGCGATCGGGCTTGCCGAGGCCATCGACTATGTGGAGGAGATCGGCCGCGACGCCATCGCCCGCCACGAGGCGCGGCTGAAGGACTACGCCCACGAGCGCCTTTCGGCGATCAACAGCGTCAGGATCATCGGCACGACGCCGGAAAAGGGCGCCATCGTTTCCTTCGAGGTTGCGGGCGCACACGCCCACGACATCGCCACCATCATCGACCGCTCCGGCGTTGCGGTCCGGGCCGGCACCCATTGCGCCCAACCGCTCTTGAAGCGCTTCGGCGTCACCTCGACCTGCCGGGCGTCGTTTGCGCTCTACAACACGACCGAAGAGATCGACCGTCTCGCCGAGGCGGTCCAGAAAGCCCATGAGTTCTTCGCTTGAGGATCCGGACATGACCGAAGAAAGCACCGCCCGCAAGACCGTCGACGAGCCCGGGACCACGACCGCCGACGATACGGCGCGGGATGGCGAGATGAACCTGGCGTTCTCCGCCCCGGCGCTGCCGGCCGAGGAAGCCGAGCAGCTCTGCCGCGACATCATCCTGGCGCTGAAGACGGTCTACGATCCGGAGATCCCGGCCGACGTTTACGAACTCGGCCTGATCTACGAGGTCGCCGTCGATGCCGACCGTAACGTCGCCGTCGTCATGACGCTGACCGCACCGGGCTGCCCGGTCGCCGGCGAGATGCCGGGCTGGGTGGCCAATGCCGTCTCCACCGTCCCGGGCCTTGGTCAGGTCGACGTGGAGATGGTGTTCGACCCGATGTGGAACCCGGAGCGGATGTCCGACGAGGCCCGGGTCCAGCTCGACTTCTTCTATTGATGAGCCTCCACGAGAGGAGACGACCATGACTGCGATGAAATCCCGCTTCGATGTTCTCTCGCTGACGCCGGAAGCGGCAGCGCGGGTGCGCGAGATCGTGGAGAATTCCGAGGCCGGCAGCGGCGGCCTTCGGATCGGCGTCAAGAACGGCGGCTGCGCCGGCATGTCCTACACCATGGATATCGCCGTCGAACCCGAAGCCGGCGACGAGGTCGTCACTGCCGAGGGCGCGACGGTCTATGTGGACCCGAAGGCGGTGCTGTTCCTGCTCGGCACGGAGCTTGACTACGAGGTCACCAAACTGCGGTCTGGCTTCGTTTTCAACAATCCGAACCAGACGTCGGCCTGCGGCTGCGGCGAATCGGTGGCGCTGACGGCGGCCGACCCGACCGCGCTCCAGCACTGATCCAACGACTGACAGGGCCCATGACCACCTTCGAGCGGCTGAAGGCGGCGACGCCGGCATCCTGGCGCGCCTATACGGACCATGATTTCGTTCGGCAGATGGGCGACGGCTCGCTCTCCCAGGACGCGTTCCGGCACTATCTGGTCCAGGACTATTTGTTCCTCATCCATTTCGCGCGCGCCTATGCGCTTGCCGTCTACAAGGGTCGCAATCTCGCCGACATGCGGGCGGCGGCGGCCGGCATTTCGGCGATCCTCGACGTTGAGATGAAGCTGCATCTGAAGCTTTGCGGCGAGTGGGGGCTTTCTCCGGAAGAGATCGAGGCGGCGCCGGAGGCGCGCGCGACGATGGCCTATACCCGCTTCGTGCTCGACACGGGGCTCAGGGGCGATCTCCTCGACCTGCATGTGGCGCTGTCGCCCTGCATCATCGGCTATGCGGAAATCGGGATGGCGCTTGTGAATGTCGCCGGCGGGGTCGACGAAAAGAACCCCTATGCGGTCTGGATCAAGGAATATTCCGGCACGGAGTACCAGGAGATCGCCGAGGCCGCGCGCGCCAATCTCGACCGCCTGGCGGCCGACAGCCTGACCGAGGCGCGGTTCCCCAAGCTCGCCGTCATCTTCGACCAGGCAACGCGGCTGGAAGCCGATTTCTGGCAGATGGGGCTCGACCGGGCGCTCTGAGGGTGCTGCCGGGGAACGTCCGGCGCAGCGGCCGGCGGCGCGACGTATCTTTTCGCAATCTCACGCATGCAAGAAACGCAAAAAGGCCCGTCGGGCGGGCCTTTCCTGAGCGCAAATGCTGGACTCAAGAAACGTTCAGGCGACTGCCTGGCGGTATTCG
Organism: Rhodobium orientis; assembly: GCF_003258835.1. Classification (GTDB taxonomy): domain Bacteria; phylum Pseudomonadota; class Alphaproteobacteria; order Rhizobiales; family Rhodobiaceae; genus Rhodobium; species Rhodobium orientis. The sequence goes on from NZ_NPEV01000005.1 coordinate 30,440, forward strand.
CCGACCTCCGGGTCGGTCTCGCACAGCACCTTGTTGCGCCCTGTGCGCTTGGCGGCATACATGCACTGGTCGGTGCGCTCGATGAAGTCCGCGACGCCTTCGCCCGGATGGTAGAGCGCGACGCCGATCGAAATCGTGATGCGGCCGAGATGCTCGCCGGTGGAGCGCTTGATCAGCTCCTTCGACATCACCGACTTGCGGATGTGCTCGGCGACGGTGACGGCCTGGCGCAGATGGGTGCGCGGCAGGATCACGGAAAATTCCTCGCCGCCATAGCGGCAGGGGATGTCCTGACCCTTGACGTTCTGCTTCACGGCGAGCGCGACGAGGCGCAGCACCTGGTCGCCGGTCTGGTGGCCATAGGTGTCGTTGAAGCGCTTGAAGTGGTCGATGTCGGTCATCAGGAGAGCGAGCGGCTCGCCGGTCTCGTCGGCCTTGGCCAGCGCCCGGTCGATCGACTGGTCGAAATGCTTGCGGTTGGCGAGCGTCGTCAGCTCGTCGGTCAGCGACTCGAAGCGGATCACCTCCAGGTTCGACTGCAACTCGGTGATCTGGCGCTGGGACTCTTCGAGCTGGGTCCGAAGATTCTTGTTGATGCCGCTGTTTTCCTCATTCGCCGAGATCAGATCCTTGACGATCTCGCGGATGCGGGAAAGGTCGGTGGTGTTGGAGAGTTTCTGGTTGGCGCCGTTGAGGGACGTCTCGTAGGCCGTCGATTCCGCAAGCGAGCATTCGATCATGCTGATCACCTGGGAAATCTCTTCCGACACCTGGCTGCCGACGTCCTCAATCTGCTCGCCGATGCGGCGCGGCGACAAATATTCGGCATAGATGTTGTCGATGTCGGTGGCGGTAATGCGGCCCCGGTCGCGCAGGATATCGTTGATGGCCTTGTTGAGGCCGATGTTGAATCCTGCCGAATAGGTATACCAGAACTCATAGTTACGGGGAAAAGCCGACACTTGATTGCGCTTGATCAGACTGAGCGCGTTTTCTCCGTAAGAAATCGTTCTTTCAAAATCATCTTGACTGGTCATAGTCCTCCCCCGGCGGCACGTCCCATGGCCGCACCGCTTCCGAACTCAATCTCGGAATTAGGCGTTAATGAGCATGGTCGGGAGCGGTTAAGGGCGCGTTAAATCGACCGTAGAAAACCCTATTTTGTGGTCTTCTTGGGCAGCCGGACGGGGCGCAGCAGAAACGCGGGGACGTGGTCGCCGAGACCGATCACCGGTTCGTCCTGATGCTTGCCGGAATTCCGGCCGGAGCGGCGGCTCTTGCCGGACTTGCCCTGGTCGGATCCCTTGGCCCTGGATTTCGGCTGTTCCCGGGGCTCGGTGCGCTTGTCGTCGCTGACCTGGGGCTGGTCCTTCGGCTCGTCGGACTTTTCGGAACGCGCAGGTCTTTCGGGCCGGGCAGGTCTTTCGGACCGGGCCGACCTTTCGCCGCCGCCGCCGCCGCCGGTGTCGGACTCTGCCTTTTTCCGGGACGAGGAGCGCCGGCCGCGCTTGCGGCCGCCATCGTCGTCGCCCTTGCCCTTGACGGCATCGCCGATCCATTCGACGGAAAAGCCGATCAGGTCCTCGATCGCCTTGACGTATTTGCTGTCGCTCGGCGTGACGAGGCCGATCGCGGCACCTTTCCGCCCGGCACGGCCGGTGCGGCCGATGCGATGGACGTAGTCTTCCGCATGTGTCGGAATGTCGTAGTTGAAGACATGGCTGACAGCCGGGATGTCGAGCCCGCGGGCGGCGACGTCGCTGGCGACCATGATCGCGATCTTGCCGGAACGGAAATCGTCGAGCATGGCCATGCGCGCGTGCTGGTCCATGTCGCCGTGCAGGGCGCCGGCGTTGAAGCCGTGGCGCTGCAGCGAGCGGGCGACGGTGGCGACGTCGCGCTTGCGGTTGCAGAAGACGATGGCGTTCTGCAGGTCCTCGGACGAGCGGATGAGCTCGCGGAGGGTCTCGCGCTTGTCGTGCGGCTCGCGGCCGGTGGCGATCAGCCGCTGGCTCACCGTGGCGACGGTGGAGGCGGGCTTGGAGACCTCGACGCGGGTCGGATTGTGCAGGAACTGCTCGGTCAGGCGCTGGATCTCAGGCGGCATGGTGGCCGAGAAGAAGAGCGTCTGCCGGGTGAACGGGATCAGCTTGGAGATGCGCTCGATGTCCGGGATGAAGCCCATGTCGAGCATGCGGTCGGCCTCGTCGATGACGAGGATCTCGACGCCCTGCAGGAGCAGCTTGCCGCGCTCGAAATGGTCGAGCAGGCGACCGGGCGTCGCGATCAGCACGTCGGCGCCCCGGCTCAGCTTGCGGTCCTGTTCGTCGAAGGAGACGCCGCCGATGAGCAGCGCGACCGTCAGCTTGTGGTTGATGCCGTAGCGGGAGAAGTTCTCCTCCACCTGGGCGGCGAGCTCGCGTGTCGGCTCAAGGATCAGCGTGCGCGGCATGCGCGCGCGGGCCCGGCCCTTTTCCAACAGCGTCAGCATCGGCAGGGTGAAGGAAGCGGTTTTACCGGTACCGGTCTGGGCAATGCCCAGAACGTCGCGGCGCTGGAGAACGTAAGGGATTGCCCCCGCCTGAATCGGCGTCGGGTTCTCGTACCCGGCCGCCGTTACGGCGTCGAGCACCTTTGGACTAAGCCCAAGTTCGGAAAAGCTCTGTTGTTCAGTCAGTGGTGGTCGCCTCTTGCGACATGACCTTCCGTCCGGGCGGACGATCTTCATTGAATGCTGGAGATTGCCCGGAACATAGCGTGGACGGGCGGCCTGTCAATCGTGCTTACAGGGTTCGTGTCGTTTCTTCCCGTGTTGGTTACCAGTCGAATGCAACTTTGTCACCCGTCGCGGCAAAGAGTTTTCACCCGCGCCAGGTGCGTCCCCGAGCACAATTTCTGTTCCGGCGAAGGGTGCGCCGCCGAAGGCGCGAACCATAGGGCACAAATCGACGCAGATATCAGCGGTTCGCAAACGGTGTCGGGCGGTCTCGGCCGGACGATTTTTTTCTGCCGGCGTCAGTTGCTGGCCGGCTGAAACATGTAGGTGCCGTCCTCGTTGAAGAACACCTCGTAGGTGATGTCGGTGGCATCGCCGGGCCCGACCTCCACGAAGAGCGTCAGGCCGAACTGGTCGATCTCGAAATTGTAGCCGGCGACCTTGAGTTTCCGGTCGTGGATTTCGGAGAGCTCGATCGTGGAGACGACGGCATCGTCGGAGACCTTCTGGACGAAGAAGCGGATGACGTCGGGCTCGGCCTCGCGCCGGATGATGGCCCGGTAGCGACCCTCTGCCTCGTCCTTCTTCCATTCGCCGAAGATCCGCATATGGGTGATCGCCGGATCGAGCGCGGCGATCGCGTCGGAGACGTTATCGGCGGCGGCAGGCGCCGACCACATGGCGGCGGCGAGGGCCGCACCGGTAGCGACGGCGGCAAAGCGGTTGACGGACATGGCATGGCCTCCCTGACGCTCGGACGGTCGTTGTCGTCCGAGACCTGACGACAAGATTACGCGATCCGTCGCCGGCGCGCATCACGGTTCGATGAACCGAAGGGCCGGCCTTGTCGTCGCCGGCATCAGCCGGTGGCGTTCAGTTGCTTCAGCGCTGCCGGCAGGTCGGCCGCGTCGGCATAGAGGTGCTCGAAGTCGGTCGGGTAGCGCTCCCGCACCATCCGCACCAGGGCGGGATCGGCATAGTAGTCGATGAGGTCGTCGCGGCCCTGGCGCTTGACGTGGCGGGTCTGCAGCGGGCCGATCTCGAAGCCGATCTCCTCCCTCAGCCGCAGCTGCAGTTTCGGCCAGTCGTCCGGGTCCTCGCAGCGGCCGGTGAACTCAGGCAGGTAGCGGCCGCGATGGGAGAGGATGTCCATCTGGCTGCGGAAATGGTTGTCGGCCCGGTCATCGCCGGTCTCCGCGACCTTCTCGACGAAGGCGGCAAAGCTCATGCCGAGGGAAAAGCCGAGCCGGGCAAAGCTCGGCTGGATCTCGTCCTTGATGCGGATCTTGTTGTTGTAGCAGCTCACCACCCGGTCGTACGGATTGCGGACATAGGTGAAGACGAAGCAGTCCGCATGGCGTGCAACGACGCTTTGCGCGCCGAGAAGGTCGGTGCCGTGGGCCCGTCCGTCGAGCCAGAAGAGGTCGTTGTTGGGACCAAGGCTGCCCTCGCGGCGGTCGCGCTTCCAGTCGAGATGTTCGGCAAGGGTGTATTTGATGGAGGAATTGGCGGCCTTCGGCACCCGGGCATAGACCAGCTTCTTTTCCGGCAGGACAATGAAGTGCCGTTCGCGGATCGGCGTCAGAACGAGCCGGATGGAGCGGGAAAGGGCGTTGAACAGCATGTCAGTCCTTGGGTAAGGGCCGGTCCGTTTGTCAGGCGCCGCCGGGCGCGCCGGCATCGGGGTAGAACAGGCGGAAGTCGTCGGCGTAGCGCTGGCGCACCAGGGCGACGGTTTCGTTCGACCGGTAATAGCCGGCAAGGTCGTCGGCGCCGCCGCGCCGGTAGTTGCGCTTTTCCAGCCGGCCGAGGCGGATGCCGCAATGGGCGGCAAGCGCGGCGTCGAGGTCGTGCCAGTCGTCGGCGAGGTTTTCGAAGCGCCCGATGAAGCCCGGCACGATGTCGCCGTCATGGGCCAGCATCGCGGCCTGGGACTGGAAATGGATGTCGGCGTGGCCGTCGTCGATGGTCGCGACCTTGGCGGCGAACGCATCGAAGGACATGTCCTTGTCGAAACCGAGGCGGGCAAAGCTCGCCGGCAGTTCCTTCGAGACGACGATCTTGTTGTTGTAGCAGCTCACCAGCCGGTCGAACGGATTGCGGGTGAAGGTGAAGATCAGATAGCCGGCAAGCCGGGCGGCCTCGGCCGGCGTCATCATCGATGTGCGGCCGTTGGTGCACTCGGCCCAGAACTGGTCTCGGGTCGGCTTCACCGGCCCGTCCGGGTCATGGGAGACATGGCGGGCGAGCGCGGCCTTGATCGAGGAATTGGCGGCCTTGGGGACCCGGCCAAAGGCGATCTTCAGGTCCGGGATGACGACGAAATGCTCCGCCTTGGCGGCCGGCGGCGGGCCGCGGAAGCGTTCGCGCAGATTGCCGAAAAAGGATGCCAAGGACGTCGCTCCGGAACATGCGGCGGATTGGATCGCCAAGATGCTGGCTGATGGGCGCCGCCGGTTTAGCCGAAACGGGGAAAAAGCGAAAGCGCGGAAAGGCGTTGCGCCGATATCGACGTCAGATGTCGAGGTCGGTCGCGAATTCGGCGTTTTCCTGGATGAAGCGGAACCGGGCCTCGGGCTTGGTGCCCATCAGCCGGTCGACCGTCGAGCGCGTCAGGCCGTCGTCGTCCTCGACGATGTCGACGCGCAGGACCGTGCGCTTGTCGGGGGCCATGGTGGTTTCCTTGAGCTGCGCCGGCAGCATCTCGCCGAGACCCTTGAAGCGGCCGATATCGACCTTGCCGCGGCCGTTGAACTCGCTGGCGAGCAGTTCGTCCTTGTGGGCGTCGTCGCGGGCATAGAGTGTCTTGCCGCCCTGGGAGAGCCGGTAGAGCGGCGGCACGGCGAGAAAGAGGTGGCCCTCGCGGATGAGGTCGGGGATCTCGCGATAGAAGAAGGTGATCAGCAGCGAGGCGATGTGGGCGCCGTCGACGTCGGCGTCCGTCATGATGATGACCTTCTCGTAGCGCAGGTCGGTCTCGCGGTACTGGCCTCTGGTGCCGCAGCCGAGCGCCTGAACGAGGTCGGCGAGCTGCTGGTTCTGGGCCAGCTTCTCGCGGCCGGCGCTGGCGACGTTGAGGATCTTGCCGCGCAAGGGGAGCACGGCCTGGGTGGCGCGGTTGCGCGCCTGCTTGGCGGAGCCGCCGGCCGAGTCGCCCTCCACGATGAAGATCTCGCTGCCCGCGGCCTGGCCGCTGGAGCAGTCGGCAAGCTTGCCCGGAAGCCTGAGCTTGCGCACCGCGGACTTGCGGTTGACTTCCTTTTCCTGGCGCCGCTTCAGCCGCTCCTCGGCCCGGTCGACGACCCATTCCAGGAGCCGGTTGGCCTGGTTCGGCGAGGCGGCGAGCCAGTGGTCGAAGGCGTCGCGGACGGCGTTTTCCACGATCCTGCTCGCTTCCGTCGTCGCCAGCCGGTCCTTGGTCTGGCCGACGAATTCCGGCTCGCGGATGAAGACGGAGAGCATGGCGCCGGCCGAGGTCAGGACGTCGTCGCCGGTGACGATGCCGCCCTTCTTGTTGCCGACAAGCTCGGCATAGGCCCTCAGCCCCTTCAGGAGCGCGTTCCGGAGCCCGGTCTCGTGGGTGCCGCCCTCCGGCGTCGGGATGGTGTTGCAGTAGGACCGCGTGAAGCCGTCGCCGGCGAACCAGGCGGCGGCCCATTCCACCGAGCCGTGGCCGCCGGGACGTTCGGTCTTGCCGGCGAAGATGTCGTCGACGACCTTGCGCTCGCCATTGAGGCTCTCGGCGAGAAAGTCCTTGAGGCCGCCGGGAAAATGGAAGGTGGCGGCGGCCGGCGGCGCATTGGCGCCTTCCAGCCAGTTTTGCGCGCACGACCAGCGGATTTCGACGCCGCCGAAGAGATAGGCCTTGGAGCGGGCCATGCGGAAGAGGGTGGCCGGCTGGAACTTGCAGTTGGCGCCGAAGATCTCCGTGTCGGGCACGAAGCGCACGCGGGTGCCGCGCCGATTCATGACCTCGCCGAGTTCTTCCAGGCCGCCGACCGGCACGCCGCGGGAAAAGCTCTGGCGATAGAGCCGTCGGCCGCGGGCGACCTCGACCTCGAGCTGTTCCGACAGGGCGTTGACGACGGAAACGCCGACACCGTGCAGGCCGCCGGAGGTCTCGTAGACCTTTGAATCGAATTTGCCGCCGGCATGGAGCGTCGTCATGATCACTTCCAGGGCCGACTTATCGGTGAATTTCGGGTGCGGGTCGACCGGGATGCCACGGCCGTTGTCGCTGACCGTCAGCGCGCCTTCGGCATCGAGCTCGACCTCGATCCAGCTCGCATGGCCGGCCACCGCCTCGTCCATGGAGTTGTCGATGACCTCGGCAAAGAGGTGGTGCATCGCCTTGGAGTCGGTGCCGCCGATATACATGCCGGGCCGCCGGCGCACCGGTTCCAGGCCTTCCAGGACCTCGATGTCGGCGGCGGAATAGCCGGCCTCGCTGCCATCGCCAATACCCCGCGCGGCGGCGCGCGCGACAGGCTTCTTCGGCGCGGGCGTTGCCGCGGCCTGCTTGCGCTTGGCCGGGCGGTTCTGCGCCTTCAGGTCGGCGACGCTCTCCTCGAGCTTGGCGAAAAGGTCTTCGGATTTGGCCATTTCTAGCGGAACTTCCAGGGCGTTGCGGGGAATTTCGCGGGCAAGCGAATCGGATCGCATTCTGGCATGACGGAAAAGTAAAGGCGAGATCGGCGTTCGCGGCTTGTTCCGGACGAAATCCGCTGGCGGCGCAGAAGATGTCGGACGCTGGCCAACGGCCATGGCCAATCGCTGGCAAAACTGGTTTCTTGGGTAGCGTCCTTTGCAATCGCACCGATGGAGGTTTTCGTGGCTGCAACGCCCCCGCCGCCGGAACTCGGAATTCCCGCTCCGGACTTCACGCTGCCCGGTGTCGACGGCAAGACCCATTCGCTCAGCGAGCTGAAGGGCGAGAAGGGGACCGTCGTCGTCTTCATCTGCAATCACTGCCCCTACGTCAAGGCGATCACCGGACGGCTGGTGAAGGCCGCGGACGACATGGCCGCCTTCGGCGTTCGCCTCATCGCCATCAATTCCAACGACACGGTGAGCTATCCGGAAGACTCCTTCGACAAGATGAAGGACTTTGCCGCCGCATCCGGCTTCACCTTTCCCTATCTCCAGGACGAGAGCCAGGAGGTGGCGCGGGCCTATGACGCCGTCTGCACGCCGGATTTCTTCGGCTTTGACGCCGGCCTGACCCTGCGCTATCGCGGCCGGCTCGACGAGGGACGAAAGGATCCGCCGCCGGCCGATGCCGACCGCGAGCTGGTCGAGGCCATGAAGATGGTCGCCGAGACCGGCGAGGGGCCGGAGATCCAGATCCCCTCCATGGGCTGCTCGATCAAGTGGAAAGAGTCCGCCTGATCCTAGCCATCGCCGGACGGGTCCGCCCGTCCGGCCCGCCATTCCGAAGGGCCACGGCCCGCCGCTCCCCCGACATTTCCCAAAACGCTTTGAGAGGTTGCCGTGACCACCGCTTCCTTCGTTCTCACCACCTTCTGCCAGAGCCGTCCCGGCATCGTTGCCGCCCTGTCGACGGCGATCTTCGAAATGGGCTGCAACATCGACGATCTGCAGCAGTTCGACGATCACGAGACGGACCAGTTCTTCGCCCGCATCGCGTTTGCCGCGGTGGACGGGGACATCACCAAGGAGGCGGTGCTCGCCCGGCTGCAGCCGGACATGGAACGCTTCGGCATGACCTGGAAGCTGCGCGATGCGGATGCGCGGCGCCGGGTGCTGCTGCTCGCCTCGAAATTCGACCACTGCCTCGCCGACCTGCTTTACCGGTGGCGTATCGGCGAATTGCCGATGGAGGTGGTCGGGGTGGTCTCCAACCACCCGCGGACGACCTATCCGAACCTGTCGTTCCGGGATACCGAGTTTCGGCACCTCCCGGTCACCAGGGACACCAAGGCGGAGCAGGAGGCGCAGCTCCTGAAGATCATCGAGGACGAGAAGATCGATCTCGTGGTGCTCGCCCGCTACATGCAGATCCTCTCCGACGACCTGTCCCGCAAGCTCCTCGGGCGTTGCATCAACATCCACCACTCGTTCCTGCCCGGCTTCAAGGGCGCCAAGCCCTACCACCAGGCCTATGTGCGGGGCGTCAAGCTGATCGGCGCGACGGCCCACTACGTCACAAGCGATCTCGACGAGGGGCCGATCATCGAACAGGACATCGAGCGCATCAGCCACCGCGACCGGCCGGAGGAACTGGTCCGCAAGGGCCGCGACATCGAGCGCCGGGTGCTGGCGCGGGCCGTGCGCAGTCATCTGGAAGACCGGGTGCTGCTCAACGGCATGCGGACGATCGTGTTTCCGGATTGAGCACCGCGCTCTGCCGTTGAGGCTCTTGCGCTGCCATGCCCACCCCCTCGGCGTCACCACCGTGCTCGACACGGTGGTCCATGATGCTTTGCGACTTGCTGATGCCTAAGTAATTGAAATCGAACGCCTCATGGATTGCCGGGTCAAGCCCGGCAATGACGCAGGAGAGGGGTGAGACGGGAGAGTGAAAAACCCGCGTCTCCGATAGCTGTCGTCTACTCCGCTGCGTCGCTGACGCCTTTGCCACGGCGATGGGAGTCGCCGTCTGCTGCCGCCGGAGCGGGCGGGACGGCCGGGCGGGCCGTCTCCTCGTCATTGGCGGCCGCTGCCGGGGCGCCGGCCGTGGCCATAGCCGGCTCCATCGAGCGTCCGCCGAACCAGCGCCCGAACGCTTCGGACCAGACGAACGGGACGGCGAGCATCGTCGGGATGACGACCAGCGTCAGCAGGGTGGAGAAGGCAAGGCCGGCAATGACCGCCGTCGACAACTGCACCCACCAGACCGCGGTGATCGAGCCGACCGAGACGACCCGGTTGATGAAGTCGAAATTGGTCTGGGTCGCCATCGGGATCAGGCCGGCAATCGTCGTGATCGTGGTCAGGAGGATCGGCCGCAGGCGCTGGGCCGCCGTCTTCAGGATCGCCTCGATCGGATCGATGTCGTGGTCTTCCCGGAACCGGTTGTAGGTGTCGATGAGGACGATGGCGTTGTTGACGACGATGCCGGCCAGCGCGACGACGCCGGTGCCCGTCATGATGACGGAGAATTTCTGACCGGTGACGAGCATGCCGAGGATGACGCCGAAGCCGGACATGATGACCGTCGAGAGGGTCAGGAAGGTCTGGTAGAACGAGTTGAACTGCGTCACCAGGATGATGAACATCAGGAACAGCGAGGCGAACATCGCCTTTTGCAGGAAGGCCTGGGATTCCTTCTGGTCCTCGTCGGCGCCGCGGAACCGGAAGCGGACGTCCTCCGGCCACGCTTGCGTCTTCAGCCATTGATCCAGCTCGGCGACCTTCTGCTCCTTGGTGAAGCCCTGTTCGGTGATCGCATTGGCGCGCACGGACATGGCGTAGAGCCCGTCCTTGCGGGTGATGGAGGAAACCTTCTGCTGCGGCTTGCGGGTGACGAAGTTCGAGATCGGCACCATGCCGTTCGGCGTCAGCAGGCGGAGCTGGTCGAAGCGGTCGAGCGTGCGCTGGTACTCGGGCAGGCGGGCGCGGATGTCGACCTCGTCCTCGGAGTCGTCCGGCCGGTACTTGCCGATGAGGATGCCGTTGGTGACGAGCTGCACCATGGCGCCGACCGAGGCGATGCCGGCGTTGAAGCGGCCGGCCTGTTCGCGGTCGATGGTGAGCTGCCATTCGATGCCGGGCAGCGGGCGGTCGTCCTCGATGTCGCGCAGGCCGTCCATCTCCTGGAAGTGGGCGTGGACGCGGCCGGCCATGCGTTCGACCTCCTCGTATGACGGGGAGGTGATCTGCAACTGGACGTCCTTGCCGGAGGGCGGGCCGCCCTCGACCTTGCGGATTTCCACCTTGATGCCGGGGAAGGACCCGGTGCGCTCGCGGATTTCCTTGAAGATCTCCTTGGCCTTGCGGCGGCAGCAATAGTCGGCGAGCTCGATCTGGATTTCGCCGATGGTGTCCTTCGGCTTGTCCTGGACGCCGCCGAGGATCTGGCCGGTGCTCTCGCCGCCGGAGGTGTAGGCGGCGGTCACCGCGCTCTTGATGCCGTGGACCTGAAGGATCTGGTTCTCCACCGTGCCGACGAGATCGCTCGCCTCAAGGGCCGACAGGTTGCCGCGGCCGGCAACGAGGATGACGGCGATCTCCGGCTCCTCGTCGACGAAGAACTCCACGCCGTTGTTGTGCTGCATGAAGGTCATCAGGATCATCCCGCAGATGGCGACGGCGGCGACGACGACGGCGATGTTGCCTATGGGGTGTGCGACCAGCGGGGCGAGGAACCTCAGATAGGCGCCGGTCGGGCCGGCGACGTTCTCCGGGTGGAAATGGCCCGGGCCGGAGAGCTTGCGGGCGGCTTCCGCGTCGCGCTCGGCGCGCTCGGCCGCGTGCTTGCGGGCCGACACGATCACCGGCCGCAGCACCGGGAACAGCAGGGCAGTGAAGAGCGTGCCGACGACGACCGTGGCGACAATGGCGGCCGTTTCCATGTTGGCGGCGAGGAGGTCGATCACCGGACCGGCGGCGCCGGGCGCGGTGAGCGCCCCGCCGGAGAGGGCGGCGACGAGCGCCGGCACCAGTCCCAGGAACAGCGCCGCGGCAAGGCCGTAGCCGATGAGGGCCGGGACGATGATATGGGCCTTGCGGCCGACCCATGCGGAAACCCGGGCCAGCACGGCGCCGGTCGCCGGCAGGAAGATCATCGCCGTGACCAGCGCCGCGGAGAGCACGATCACCACCATGATCGGCAGATAGCTCATGAACTCGCCGACGACCCCGGGCCACAACAGAAGCGGCAGGAAGGCGGCCAGCGTCGTGCCGGTGGAGGCCATGATCGGCCACAGCATCAGCTTGGCGGCGCGCACATAGGCCTCGTCCGGGTGCATGCCCTCGTGGATCTTGCGGTCGGCGTATTCGACGATGACGATGGCGCCGTCGACCAGCATGCCGACGGTCAAAACGAGGCCGAACATGACCATCATGTTCACGGTCATGCCGATGGCGCCCAACATCAGGAAGCCGACCATGAAGGAGGTCGGGATGGCGATGCCGACGAGCAGCGAGGAGCGCAGGCCGAGGGCAGCCACGACCAGCGCCATGACCAGGAAGATCGCGGTCATGATCGAGGACTGCAGCGACTGCAGGATCTCGTTGGTGCTCTTGGACTTGTCGAGCAGGTAGTGGACCTTGATGGTGTCCGGCCAGTTCTTCGTATAGGCGGCGACGACGCGGCGGACCTCGGCGTTGTTCTCGATGACGTTGGTGCCGAGGCGCTTGACGACCTCAAGGTTGATCGCCCGCTCGCCATTGACCCGCGTGATGCGCGAGGCGTCCTTGAAGGTGCGGCGGATTTCGGCGACGTCGCCGAGGGTGACGACGCCTTCGCCGTTCTGCTTGATCGGCAGCTCGTAAACGTCCTGGCGGGTTTCAAGCAGGCCCGGAACCTTGACGTTGAACCGGCCCTTGCCGGTGTCGAGGAAGCCGGCGGGAACGAGTTGGTTGTTGCGCGACAGGGAGTCCAGCAACTCCTGCTGGGTGACCTGGTAGGACTCCAGCTTCATGGTGTCGATGACGACTTCCAGAAGCTCTTCGCGGTGGCCGGAAAGGTTCGCCTCCAGCACCGAGGGGATCGATTCGATCTGGTCCTTCAGCTTCCTCGCATGGCGATAGAGGGTGCGCTCCGGGGCGCTGCCGGAGAGCGCCACGATGATCGTCGGCACGAGGCTGAAATTGGTTTCCGTGACGGTCGGCTCCTCGGCCTCGGCGGGAATTTCCGCCTTGGCCTGGTCGACCTTGTCGCGGACGTCGGCGAGTGCCTCGTCCTTGTCGAAATCGATGTTGAATTCCAGGATGATGCCGGCATGGCCTTCCGAGGCGATCGCGGTGATCTCCTTCAGGCCGTCCATGCCGCGCAGCGCCGTCTCCATCGGCCGCACCAGCAGCCGTTCGGCGTCCTCGGGCGAAATGCCCTGCTGGACGACCGAGACGTAGAAGATCGGCACGTCGATGTCGGGATCGGATTCCTTGGGGATGTTGATGTAAGTGAAGACGCCGGCCACGACCATGACCACCATCATGGTCAGCACCGTTCGCGGCCGCTGCAGGATCGTCTCAAGGGGCGATGCCATCGTTACTTCGCCTCCGCCGTCTCGAACACCGGCTCGACCGTGGCGCCGGCCCGGACGTAGTCCTGGCCGACGGTGATGACGGGGACCGTCTCCGGCAGGCCGCCGACCCAGACGCCCTCGTTGCCGGAGCCGAGGATGCGGACCGGCACGAAGGCGACCGTGTTGCCGTCCTCGATCACCCGGACGCCGACCGAACCGTCGTCGGCAAGGGTCAGGATCGAGGGCGAGATCAGGTGGGCGCGGGTCGGCGCAAGCTGCACCTCGGCCAGCGCCGTGACGCCATCGCGCAGGGCGCCGTCGTCGTTCGCCATCTCGATATCGACGCGGAAGGTGCGGGTCTTCTCATCCGCCGCCGGTGCGATGTAGCGGATGGTGCCGGCGATCTCCTCGCCGGTGACGAGCGAGACCCTGGCCGGCATGCCGGTCTTCAGGGCGCCGACGTCGCGCTCGGAGACCTGGCCGGTCATCAGCATGGGATCGGCGTCCAGAATGGTCGCGCAGGTGCCGCCGATGGCCAGCATGTCACCGATCTCGGCATAGGGTTCGTGGATGACGCCGGCAATCGGCGCGCGGATGGTGGTGCGCTCGATTTCCAGCTTCGCCTCGGCGACGGCGGCCTTGGCGGCATCGAGGGCGGCCCTTGCGGCGCGCAGCGTGGTGCGGGCCGAATAGCCCTTCTTGCTGAGGGTGTCGGAGGCGGTGTGGCTGAGTTCGGCCTGGGCAAGCTGCGCCTCGGCCTGCAGCAGGCGGGCCTCGCGGGTACCGTTTTCCAGCTTGCACAGCACATCGCCGACGGCAACGCGCTGGCCTTCGGTGACGGGGCGCTCCTCGACCTGGCCGGAGGTTTCGGCGCGAACCTCGACACGCAGGTCAGCGCGCGTGCGCCCGCGTATCTCCAGCGTCACCTGGCGGTCGGCGGCATGGATCTCGGTGACCCCGACCCGGAACGGCTTTTCGGCGGCCTCGGCGTTGCGTTCGGCGGGGGAGGCGGCCTGCTCGCCGCTGTCGCTGACGCCGCCGATGACGACATTGCCGGTGTACATCCAGGCGGCGACGCCGCCGATGATGGCGATGGCGAGAATGTGGGAAGAGCGAATTCCAGACGGCATGGTTCCAGTCCTTGGAAGGTGTCGCCTATTCGGCTGCGTTGGCGTTCGTGTTCGAAAGGCGGCTGCCTGCCAGCTTTTCCAGGTCGGCGCGGGTCTCGCGCAGATTGGCGAGGGCCTGGGCCTTGCAGGTGACGCCGTATTGGGCGGTCCAGATGGCGGCCTCGTCGTCGAGTTCCGCCACCACGTGTCGGAGCTGCTCCACCTCTTCCTCGATGGCCTGGATCCGCGCCTCGATCGCCCCGGTGACGACGTGTTGCGGCAGGCTCTTGGCGCACATGGCGATGAGCAGGAATTCGGAGCGGAAGATGTCGCGCCCCGGCGGCTCCGACAGTGCCTCGACGAGGGCGGCCTGGCCGGCATCGGTGATCGCGTAGATCTTGCGCGGCGGCTTGCCCGGCTGGATCTCCTGGCGTGAGGTGACGAGCCCGTCCGCCTCGAGCCGGGCGAGGGCAGGATAGATCGAACCGAAGCTGGCATCGACGAAATAGCTGAACTTGCCGTCCACCGACTGCTTCTTGATCTCGTATCCGGTCGACTCGCCGAAGGAGAGGATGGCAAGGCAAAGCGTTCTGACGTTCATGTCGGTATCCCGCGCTCGGGCAAATATCGGGTTTCGGGCAGCCGCCAGACCTCACGGCCGGCAAGGGCGCGACGGTCGCCCCGATCAACACCCCGTTCATGGCAGATATATGTTCGTTCGATATATTTCAATCAAACATGTATCGGTTCGATATATGGACGACGCACGGTGGCGCGAATTTGAGCGGCCGGGGCTGGCAGATCGGCAAGCTGCCGGACGGCGCGGAAAGCGGGTGCGCAATGGACGGAGGGAGGAAAACCGGAAATTAGGGCTCGACGTCCTTCAATGAAACGCTAATATTTGAAGAGATCTAATAAGCGGCCGCTATTTGCGCCATCAGAAGGACGCTCCGATGATCTCCAAGGCTTTGAAGACCAACCCGCTGTTCCGGCTCTTGTTCGCCAACGGTCTTGCCGGAATTGCCGCGGCCGCCATCCTGACGGCCGGTCTGCTCATCACCGATGTCGGCGGTCTCGGCCATCTCATCGCCAATTCGTCGAGCCCGGTACTGCCGGTGGCGCTGCTCTTTGCCAGCCTGTCCATCACCCTGGCGAGCGTCGCCATGGGCGTTGCCGTGATGCGGCTTCCGACCGACGACGGCCCGGACTCCGGGCACCGCAAGCGCCTGCCGCCGCTTTTCCCCCAAAAGACCCCGCAGCGCGCCTACGCCACGGTGCGGCCGCGCCGGCGCTGATCCCTTTGCGCCATTCCGGTAAGGTTCGGCAAACCCTGATTCCTGCCGGGCTTGCGGGGCTCCGTTCGAACGACTAATGCTTGCTCACCCTTGGGCGCCGGGCCCGCCGATGCGAGTCGTTGCCGGTGCGGCTCCGTCCGAACGGAAGGGCAGGTGCGGCATGACGATTCGATCAGAGGGCGCGGCATTGCACGGTCGCCGCAGGTGGCCGTCGTCCGGCATTGCAGTGCTGCTGACGGGCGTCGTCGTCGCGGCGATGCTGCTGGCGCGGCCGGCCCTTGCCGCCGAAGTCACCCTGAAAATCCACCACTTCCTGCCGGCCGATGCGGCCGTGCCGTCCGAGTTCATCGGTCCCTGGGCCAGGAAGGTCGAGGCCGCCTCCAATGGGCGCATCGCTTTTGCGATCCATCCCGATATGGAGCTCGGCGGCCATCCGCCGGCGCTGCTCGACCAGCTTGCCGACGGCACGGCGGACATCGTCTATGCCGTGCCGAGCTATTCCCCCGGACGGTTTCCGCGCACCGAGGCGCTGGAAATGCCGTTCCTGCCGGCGAGCGCGGAAGTGACCTCGCGGGCGGCCTGGGACTTCTTTAAGGCCCATCTCGGCGAGGAATATGCGGACTACAAGATCATCGCCATCAACGTGCACGGCCCCGGGCGCATCCACGTCAAGGGCAAGGGCGTTTCCAGCCTGGAAGACCTTGAGGGGCTGAAGCTGCGCGGCCCGACCGGCATGGTCAACGCGCTGATGGTCAAGCTCGGCGCGATCGCCGTCGGCATGCCGGTCTCCGATGTCATGCCGGCCCTGGAAAAGGGCCTAGTGGAGGGGACGCTCGCCCCCTGGGAGATCATCGGGACACTCGGCATCATCGACGCCGTCGATGCCCATACCGAATTCAGCGGCGAGCGCGGCCTCTATACGGTGCCGCTGGTCTTCGCCATGCGCCGGGAGCGCTTCGAAGCACTGCCGAAGGACCTGCAGGCTGTGATCGAGGCCAATTCCGGAGCCGATGTCTCGGCTGACATCGGCCGGATCATGGACGAGGCGGACCGACGGGCGAAAAGTCGCGCCCAGGACCGGGGCGACACCTTCATCACCCTCAACGCGGCGGAGACCAACCGCTGGAAAGCGGCGGCTGCGTCCGTGGTTACCGCCTGGGAGAAGGACATGGCGGCGCGCGGCATCGACGGTGCGGCGCTGACCAAGGCCGCCCGCGACCTCGTCGCGAAATACGCCGGAACACATTCCGATTAGGAAAAACAGCCCGTTATGTTTTAGGCTGCGGCCCAGTCAGGCCGCGCCGACGATCATTGTCGGGATCGGGCGCGGTACCAAATGACGCGATCCCAGGGGGGACGCCATGGGTGTGCTGGTCGTCGGGGGCGGTATCGGCGGGCTTGTCGCCGCGCTTAGCCTTCACCAGGTCGGCGTGAAGGTGAAGCTGTTCGAGCGGGTGCTGCATGCGCGACCGCTGGAAGTCGGCATCGTGCTGTCGCCGGGCGCCGTGCGGGAACTGGACGACCTCGGCTTTTCCGACCTCCTTGCCGAGATCGGCATCCCGCTCTCCTCGGTCGCCTACTACAACCGCCTCGGTCAGGGCATTCTCAATGAGCCCTGCGGTCTCGACGGCGGCTATCGCTGGCCGCAATACGCCGTGCCGCGCGACGTGCTGCAGACGGCGCTGGTCAACGAGACGCGCCGTCGGATCGGCCGCGACAACGTCCATCTCGGCTGCGAGCTTCTCTCCTTCGACAATGGCGAGGATGGGGTTTCCGCCGCGTTCCGCGACAAGTCGCAGAACGGCGATGTGGCCCGCTTCGACGGTTCGCTGATGATCGGCGCCGACGGCATCGCCTCGACGGTGCGCCGGTCGCTCAACCCGCAGGAGGGCGAGCCGATCTGGAACGGCGCCATCCTGTGGCGCGGCATGTCGCGGGGTATCGGTCTCCTCGATGGCCGGACGATCGCGGTCGCCGGCAATGACGGCCAGAAATTCGTCTGCTATCCGCTGGCCGGCGCCGATCCGGACGTGCCGACGGTGAGCTGGATCGCCCAATTGCGGTTCCGCTCCGAGCACGAGTGGCGCGAGGAGGAGTGGAACCGGCCCGGCCAGCCGATCGATTTCCTGCCGGCTTTCGAGGACTGGCGGTTCGACTGGCTCGACGTGCCGCGGCTCGTCGCCGCCGCCAAGGGCATCTACGAATTTCCGATGATCGACCGCGATCCGCTGCACGGCTGGTCGAAGAACCGGGCGACGCTTCTCGGCGATGCCGCCCATCCGATGCACCCCGTGGGCACCCACGGCGCCAGCGAGGCGATCATCGATGCGCGCATCGTCGCCCGTTCCGTGGCGCTTGCCGGCGAGACCGCGGCGGCGCTCACCGATTACGAGATCGCCCGGCGCCTGACCACCAAGCGGATCACGCTCGCCAACCGCCAGAATGGTCCGGAGCAGATCCTGCAGATCGCCGATGAGCGGGCACCGGACGGCTTTTCGGCCGTCGAGGAGGTGGCGCCGCGCGGTGAACTCCTGGAAATGATTGCCAAATACCGGCAGATGGCGGGTATCGATGCGGAGACCGTCAACGGCCGCGAGGCGCTGGTGCCGGAGGGGCTGCGGGTCGCTCCCGTTGTTCCGTGAAGCCCGATACGCGCGTTATCCCGTGACCTCGTAGCGCCAGGGCATGTCGGCACCGCCTTGCGTGCAGACATAGGCGGCGACGCGCTGGCCGAGGATGGTGGCGTGTTCCAGCCGGTCCTCGTTGAGGCCCTTGAAGCCCTCTGCGGTCAGAACGTCGGCATCGGTCAGGCCGGCGAGGAAGCCGGCCATGAAGGCATCGCCGGCGCCCAGCGTGTCCCGCACATCGACGGCGTGGGCCGGCTTCGACAGCACGAAATCGTCCGTCGCCACGTGCACGCCGAGATCGCCGCGGGTGATGATGGCGATGGTGGCGCCGCCTTCCAGCCAGTATTCCATGACCATTTCCGGCGGCTGGCCGGGGTAGAGCCAGCGGATGTCGTCCATGCTCGCCTTGACGATGTCGGCCTGGTCGACCATCCGCGCCAGGCGCTGGCGATAGGCGCTCTCGTTTTCGACCAGCTTCGGGCGGACGTTGAGGTCGAGCGAGATCAGCCGCTCTTCGACCTCATCGGAGATGAAGTCCTCGATGCATGAGGCCACCGGTTCGGTGCCGAGCACGTAAGAGCCGCAATGGACCAGCGCGACATCGCCGCCAAGGGGGCTGGTGTCGGCGGGATCGAAGTAGCGCCCGGCCGAGCCGACGTCGAAGAAATCGAAACGCGGCTCGCCCTTGTCGATGCCGACGAAGGCGAGTGTTGAGGATTCGTCGGCGAAGACGATGCGACCGGTGTCGACGTCGGCCTCTTCGAGCGCTTCGGCAAAGCGCGCACCGAAGAGATCGCTGGAAAGCGCCCAGACATAGCCGACGGGAACGCCAAGCCGGCCGAGGCCGAGGGCCACATTGAATGCCGAGCCGCCGAGCACGGGACGAAAGGTGCGGGCGCCGTCGAGATTGCGCTCCGGCAGGAAGTCCACCACCGCTTCGCCGACCGTGATGATCACGCGTCTTGTCCTTTCGCCCGTCCGGCTGGTCCGTCTTCCCGCGGAGAAGATCGCGTTCGCCGCCGCTTTTCAAGCCGGCTTATCGACGCCCGCACGTTCGCTCGTGAAGTGTTGCCAATCGGAACCGCTGGGCTTATCCACCGGTCATGCCTGACCCCGCGCTCCTTTCCGCCGAAACCGCGCCGCCGCTTCGACCCGAGGTCGAGGCGCTGATTTCGGCCTTTCACGCCAGGACGCCGATCCGCACCTGGTCGTTGATCGTCACGATCTATGGCGATGCCATCGTGCCGCGCGGGGGAACGCTCTGGGTCGGCACGCTGATTACCCTGATGGAAGCGGTCGGCGTGGCGCCCGGGCTGGTGCGCACGGCCGTCTCGCGGCTCGCCGCCGACGACTGGCTCACCCGGCACCGGATCGGTCGGCGCAGCTATTACGCCCTGTCGGCGCGCGGGCGCGACGCCTTTGCCGCGGCGACAGAGCGCATCTACAACGCCCCGAGCGGCACCTGGAACGGCCGGTTCCGCATCGCCGTCCTCGACGACGGCAGCGATCCGGACCGGGCGGCGGCGCGAAAGCCCCTTGAAGACGCCGGCTACGGGCTCCTGGCACCGATGGTGATGATCGCGCCGCAGGGGCGCTCCGGACCGGAGCTCGGACATGCCGATGCCATCGCGCTGGACGCCGTCCCTTGCGAGCCGGAGGACGCGCGCCGGCTGGCGGCGCGGGTCTGGCCGCTGGATCGCATCGCCGGCGGCTATGAGCGGTTCTGCGGCCAGTTTGCCGGTCTCGACGTGGCCCTCCACAAAGGCACCGATTTCCCGCCGCTCGATGCGCTGCTGGCGCGCATCCTGATGATCCACGAATTCCGACGCATCCTCCTACGCGATCCGGCCCTGCCGGCGGAGCTGCTGCCGGCCGACTGGCCGGGAACGGAAGCCCGCGCAATGAGCGGGCGCATCTATCGCGCGCTGGTCGGCGCCTCCGAGGCATGGCTCGATGCCAACGCGGCGTCCGAATCGGGACCGCTGCCGGCGCCGGGACCGCAGTTCCATTCCCGGTTCGCCTGACCATGGCGGGAGGCGGAAAAGAGCGGGGAGGGCAGCGGCGACAGCGCCCCGGCCGCCGGCCGGAGCGGCCGGTCCGGCAGCCCGTTGAAGATTCTTTCGAACCGATCGCACTTGCCGGGGACGCGGCCGACCCGCTCGGGCTGCTCGACCGGCTTCTTTATCGCGACGACCACATCATCGTCCTCGACAAGCCGGCGGGCCTTGCCGTCCATGCCGGGCCGAAGGGCGGGCTGACGCTGGAGGACGGGCTGGAGGCGCTGCGGCTCGGCGGGCCGCGCCGGCCGGGGCTTGCCCACCGGCTCGACAAGGACACCTCCGGCTGCCTCGTCCTCGGCCGCGACCGGGAGACGCTGAACCGGCTCGGCCGCATGTTCCATTCCGGAAGGGTGCAGAAGACCTACTGGGCCGTCGTCGAGGGGCATCCGAAGACGGACCGCGGGCGCATCGCCCTCAACCTTTCCAAGCGCACGAAGGGCCGCGGCTGGTGGATGCGGGTCGACCCGAAGGGGCAGCCGGCTGAGACCTTTTTTCAGGTGCTCGGCCGCTCCGACCGGTTCTCTTTCCTGGAACTCTCCCCGAAGACCGGACGCACGCACCAACTCCGGGTCCATTGTTCGACCAAGGGCTGGCCGATCCTCGGCGACCCGATCTACGGCAAGGGCGTTGCCGGCGGCCCGCGGCTGCACCTTCACGCGCGCTCCATTGCGCTGCCGGGCGGCAAGGGCCAGAAGGCCGTGACGGTCACGGCACCGGTTCCGGAGGACATGGCGGCGGCGCTGAGGCTGTGCGGGTGGGAGGGGGAGACCTGAACCCTCAATCGCCCCGCTTCAGGTCTTCCAGTTCGACGCCGGTGGCGCCTTCGATGACGAGCTGGGTGGCAAGGCGGGCGAAGTCGCGGCGGCTGATCGGGCCGTCGGGGCGGAACCACAGGAACTGCCAGTTCAGCATGCCGAAGAGCGACATGGTCACCGGCTTCAGGAGCGGGTTGCCGCCGCCCAGCGATGGCACGGCGCCGCGGATGGCATCGGAAAAGACGGCGACGAGGGCGCGCTCCTTGGCCTTCAACTCGTCCTGGCGGGCCTGGGGCAAGCGCTTCAGGTCGTTGATCTGGACCTTGTGTTCGGCGTCCGCGTCGCGATAGGCCTCAAGCAGCGCGATGCAGAGCGCCTCCAGCTTCTCGCGCGGGCTCGCGTGCTCCTCGCCGACCTTTCCGACGGCCTCGAGCAGCCGCTCCAGGTGGTCGTCGACGATGTCGAAGAGGACCGCCTCCTTGTTGTCGTAGTAGTGGTAGAGCAGGGCCTTGGAGACGCCGCAGGCCTCGGCGATCTGGCTCATGGAGGTGCCGTCATAGCCGTGCTCGGCGAACAGCCGGGCCGCGGTCTGGTAGATCGCTTCGCGCTTTTCCGTGTGGTCCTGGGCGCGCGGTCTTGCCATGTCGGTCCTCGCTTTGTCGCCAATGGGGTGCGGCCCGGCGGTGCCGGGCCGCTGGTGTTCAGGTCTTCGGGCGCTTGTCGATGACGCGCCTTGCCTTGCCGACCGAGCGCTCGATGGAATCGGGGTCGGTGACGTTGATCCTTGCGGAAATGCCGACCACCGACTTGATGTGGTGGGCCAGCTCCTTCGCCGCGCCGTCGCGTCCGTCCCTGGTCACGTCGATGTCGCGGGCCTCCACATTGACCGTGATCATGTCGAGGCGGCCGTCGCGGGTCAGGTCGATCTGGTAGTGGGGCGCCAGCGCCCTGCATTTCAGGATCTGCTCCTCGACCTGGGTCGGGAAGACGTTGACGCCGCGGATGATCATCATGTCGTCGGAGCGCCCCGTCACCTTTTCCATGCGCCGCATCGACCGGGCGGTGCCGGGCATCAGCCGCGTCAGGTCGCGGGTGCGGTAGCGGATGACGGGCATCGCCTCCTTGGTCAGCGAGGTGAAGACCAGTTCGCCTTCCTCGCCGTCCTCCTTCACCTCGCCGGTCAGCGGATCGATGATCTCCGGGTAGAAATGATCCTCCCAGATATGGAGGCCGTCCTTGGTCTCCACGCATTCCTGGGCAACACCCGGGCCGATCACCTCCGACAGTCCATAGATGTCGACCGCATGCATGTCGAAGGCGTCCTCGATCTCCCGGCGCATGGCATCGGTCCAGGGCTCGGCGCCGAACAGGCCGACCTTCAGGGAGGTGCTGCGCGGATCGATCCCCTCGCGGCGGAACTCGTCGAGGATGGAGAGCATGTAGGACGGCGTCACCATGATCAGTTCCGGCTGAAAGTCGGTGAGGAGCTGGACCTGGCGCTCGGTCATGCCGCCGGAGACCGGGATCACCGTGCAGCCGAGTTCCTCCGCGCCGTAGTGGGCGCCGAGGCCGCCGGTGAAGAGGCCGTAGCCATAGGCGATGTGGGCCTTCCAGCCCGGGCGTCCGCCGGCGGCGCGGATCGAGCGCGCGACCACTTCCGACCAGACATCGATGTCTTTCCTGGTGTAGCCGACGACGGTCGGCCGGCCTGTGGTGCCGGAGGAGGCGTGGACGCGGGCGACCTTTTCCATCGGCACGGCAAAGAGGTCGAAAGGGTAGTTGTCGCGCAGGTCCTGCTTCTGCAGGAAGGGGAACCGCGCAAGGTCGGAAAGCTCCTTCAAGTCGTCCGGATGGGCGCCGGCGGCGTCGAACCGGGTCTTGTAGTGCGGCACGTTCTCATAGGCGTGGCGAAGCGTCCATTTCAGGCGGTCGAGTTGAAGCGCGGCGATCTCGTCGCGCGAGGCGGTCTCGATGGGCGCAAGGGTGTCCCTTGCGGGCGTCAGGTCGTCCACGGCGTTTCTCCCGTTTTTCATCGGCCGCGTCGCCGCTGTCGCGGTGCGCGGGCCTTGTCGTTTTCATTCTCGGTGCCGGACCGGTCGTTGCCGGTCGCGGCCTTGTCGCAAGTCTTCAGGGGCGTTCCAGCATCAGGGCGATGCCCTGGCCGACGCCGATGCACATGGTGGCAAGGGCCCGGGTCGCATCGCGCTCGGTCATTTCGATTGCCGCGGTGAGCGCCAGGCGCGCGCCGGACATGCCGAGCGGATGGCCGAGCGCAATGGCGCCGCCATTCGGATTGACGTACTCCACATCGTCGGGCAGGCCGAGACGGCGCAAGGTCGCGAGGGCCTGGGCGGCAAACGCCTCGTTGAGTTCGACGACGTCGATGTCGGTGATCTTGAGGCCGAGCCGGTCGAGCAGCTTCTCGCTCGCCGGGGCCGGGCCGATGCCCATGATGCGCGGCGGCACGCCGGCCGTTGCCATGCCGGTGACGCGGGCGATCGGCGTCAGGCCATAGGCCTTCACGGCCGCCTCGGAAGCGACCAGCAGCGCGGCGGCGCCGTCATTGACGCCGGACGCATTGCCGGCCGTGACCGAGCCGCCGTCGCGGAACGGCGTCGGCAGCTTGGCGAGCTGTTCCAGGGTCGTCGCCGGGCGCGGGTGCTCGTCGGTGTCGACGACGATGGGGTCGCCCTTTCGCTGCGGGATCGTTACCGGGACGATCTCTTTTGCCATGCGGCCGCTTTCCATAGCGGCCTTGGCGCGCTGCTGGGATCGCCAGGCAAACGCGTCCTGGTCGGCGCGGGAGATGTCGAAATCCTCGGCGACGTTTTCCGCCGTCTCCGGCATGGAATCGATGCCGTATTGGGACTTCATCAGCCGGTTCACGAAGCGCCAGCCGATGGTGGTGTCGTGGACCTCGGTATTGCGGGAAAAGGCGCTCGTCGCCTTGTTCATGACGAAGGGGGCGCGGGACATGGATTCCACGCCGCCGGCAATGACCACGTCGCATTCGCCGGCCTTGATGGAGCGCGCGGCAATGCCGAGGGCATCGAGGCCGGAGCCGCAGAGGCGGTTGACCGTGGTGCCGGGGACGGTCTCCGGCAGCCCGGCAAGGAGGCCGGCCATGCGGGCGACGTTGCGGTTGTCCTCGCCGGCCTGGTTGGCGCAGCCGAAGATGATGTCGTCGATTCTGTCCGCCGGCAGGCCGGGGACAGACGCCATCAGCGTCCTGATGACATGGGCGGCGAGGTCGTCCGGGCGCACGGGGGAGAGCGCGCCGCCATAGCGGCCGATGGGCGTGCGGATGCCGGCGCAGAGATAGGCTTCGCTCACTGGGGCGTTCCTTCACTATTCGGGTCGTTGACGAGCGTCCCCTTGATGGTGCGCGACAGGCCGCGGAATTCGGCGATCTTGCGGCCCTCGGAGGTGACGACGGAGATGTCGTAGATGCCGGAGCGGCCGCCGCGCGAGCGCTCCTCGGCGCGGGCGATCAGGGTCTCGCCGCTATGGGCGGGGGCCATGAAGTCGATGGAGCAGTGCTGGGCGACGGTTCGTTGGTTGTAACTATTGCAGGAATAGGCAAAGGCGGTGTCGGCGAGCATGAAGATGTAGCCGCCGTGGCAGATGTCGTGGCCGTTGACCATGGCCTCCGTCACCGTGAAGGTGGTCGTCGCCCGGCCTGGCGCCACGTCGGAGACCGTGACGCCGATCGCCTGGGCGGCCTTGTCGTCTTGCCACATGGCATCGGCGCAGGCGCGGGCGAGCACGTTCGGATCGCTCATGTTCAAGAGATTTCTCCTTCAGCCCTTGCGCCGGCCGACGAAATTGGGGGGCCGCTTTTCCATGAAGGCGCGCACGCCCTCGGCGTAGTCCGGCGTGCGGCCGGCCTTGCCCTGGAGGTCGCGCTCCAGGTCGAGCTGGGTGGCGAAGTCGTTGGTTTCCGAGGCATCGAGTGCCTGCTTGATGAGGTCGTAGCCGACGGTCGGGCCGGCCGCGAAGCGCTCGGCCAGCGCAGTGACCTCGCTCATCAGGGCATCGTCGTCGACGGCCTTCCAGATCATGCCCCAGTCGGCTGCGGTCTCGGCCGGCAGCGGGTCGCCGGTCAGCGCCAGGGCGCGGGCGCGGGCGGCGCCGGCAAGGCGCGGCAGCGACCAGGTGCCGCCGGAATCGGGAATGAGCCCGATCTTGGCAAAGGCCTGGATGAATTTTGCGGATTTGGCCGCAATGACGATGTCGCAGGCGAGCGCGATGTTGGCGCCGGCGCCGGCGGCAACGCCGTTGACCGCGGCAATCGTCGGGAAGGGCAGGGCGCGCAGCTTCTTCAAAAGCGGATTGTAGTACGTCTCGATGGTGACCGAGAGATCCGGCGGCGCGTCGCCTTCGGCCGTCACCCGGTCGGAGAGATCCTGGCCGGCACAAAAGCCGCGGCCGGCGCCGGTGATGACGAGCGCGCCGCAGGCTGCATCCGCCTCGGCGTCCGCAACGGCGGCAAAGAACGCCTTGTGCTGCGCTTCGTTGAATGAGTTGAGACGGTCCGGCCGGTTGAGCGTGATGACGCGATAGCCCTCGCGCAGCTCCACAAGGATGGGGGTTTCGTCCATTTTCTCGTTCTTCTCCCTGTTGCCGGCATGTCATGTTCTGCATGCCGTTTCGATCGCCCGTCTTTTTTGACGATTGCCAAAATGAGGGCTTGACTGACCGTCCGGTCGGTAAATTATTATGGACGAGACTTGAGGAAGTCAACACGGCGTAGCGACGGTTGTGACGAAACGACCTCGATCGTCGGAAATCCGCCGGGTTGGGGCTTCCTTACCGAGAAAAAAGGCCGCGCGGGCCGGAGCTTTCGAGCTGCCGGTCCGACGACGCGCCGACAAAGGGAGAGACGGAATGCCGGCGTTTTTCGACACGCATCGCGAGACCCTGGAAAAGGCGGTTGAGGCCGCCAAGACGCGCGGCTTCTGGACGCCCTATCCGGAGGTGCCGTCGAAGTCGGTCTATGGCGAGACCGCCAAGGAGGACGGCGAGGCGGCGTTCCAGGCACTGCTGGGAAAACCCTTCGACCTCGACCAGCCGAACGATGCGGGGCTTGCCGGCAAGGAGGACTCGCCGTTCGGCCTTGCCCTCGGCATCACCTATCCGGCGGCAACGCCCGATACGCTGATCGCGGCGGCGAAATCGGCTGGCAAGGGCTGGGCGGCGGCGAGCGTGGAAGACCGCGTCGGCGTTGCCCTTGAAATCCTTTCCCGCATCAACGCTCAGACCTTCCTGATGGCGCACGCCGTCATGCACACCTCCGGCCAGTCCTTCATGATGGCGTTCCAGGCCGGCGGCCCGCACGCCCAGGACCGGGGCCTTGAGGCCGTTGCCTACGCCTATCACGAGATGTCGCTGGTGCCCGGCGCGGTGCGCTGGGAAAAGCCCCAGGGCAAGCATGGCCCGCTCGTCATGGACAAGACGTTCAAGGTGATCCCGCGCGGCATCGCGCTCGTCATCGGCTGCAGCACGTTCCCGACCTGGAACACCTATCCGGGCCTTTTCGCCAGCCTCGTCACCGGCAATCCGGTGATCGTCAAGCCGCATCCGAAGGCGATCCTGCCGCTGGCGCTGACGGTCAGGATCGGTCGCGAGGTGCTCGCCGAGGCCGGCTTCGATCCGAATGTGCTCCTCCTCGCCGTCGACGAGGCGGACGCGCCGATCACGCAGGAACTCGTCACCCATCCGGACATCGCCATCGTCGATTTCACCGGCTCGCCGGCCTTCGGCTCATGGGTTCGCGCGCACGGCGCCGGCAAGCAGGTCTTCACCGAGGAGGCGGGCGTCAACTCCATCGTCGTTGACTCCACCGACAATTTCCGCGGCATGTGCGCCAACATCGCCTTTTCGCTGTCGCTCTATTCCGGCCAGATGTGCACCGCGCCGCAGAACATCTACGTTACCAGGGACGGTATCGAGACGGACGAGGGCAGGAAGACCTTCGACGAGGTGGCCGACGGCATCGCGGCCGCCGTCGACAAGCTCCTCGGCGAGCCGAACCGGGCGCTCGGCATCCTCGGTGCGATCCAGAATCCGGCAACGGCCGAGCGGGTCGCCGACAGCCGCGGCCTCGGCCGCATCGTGCGCGATTCCGGACCGGTCGATGCCGAGGTCGCGGGCGGGGCGCGCACGGCAACGCCGCTCATTCTCGCCCTCAACGCGCAGGACGAGGACGTTTACCTCGCCGAGCGCTTCGGGCCGATCTCCTTCGTCATCGCTACCGCGAAGACGGCGGCGGCCATCGCCCGGGCCGCCGGGTCGGCCAAATCGCGCGGCGCCATCACCGCGGCGATTTACTCGACCGACGAAGCGGTCATCGATGCTGCAAGCGAGGCCTTCGCCGATGCCGGCGTGCCGCTGTCGGTCAATCTGACGGGCGGCATCTACGTCAACCAGTCGGCCGCCTTCAGCGACTACCACGTGACCGGGGCCAACCCGGCCGGCAATGCGTGCCTGACCGATGCGGCGTTCGTCGCCAACCGGTTCCGCGTTGCCACGGTGCGCCGCCAGGCATAAAGCCGGAGCGTACCCGCTTAAGACGATGCGCCGCACGGCTTTCGCCCCGGCGTGTCGCTAAAAATAAGACCAATAAAGTCCAATAACGGGCATTTGGGAGGAAAAAAATGACCCTGAAACTGACCAACCTTCTGGGAGCTGCCGCGGTGTCGGTCGCGGCATTGTCGATGGGGGCGCTTGCCGCTTCCGCCGACACCATCAAGATCGGCACGGTGCTGTCTGCCACCGGTCCGGCGTCGTTCCTCGGCGATCCGGAGATGAAGACGCTCGAACTCTACGTCAAGGAGATCAACGCGGCCGGCGGCGTCGACGGCAACGAGCTGGAACTTGTCGCCTATGATTCCGGCGTCGATGCCAGCAAGGCGCGCACCTTCGCCACCCGCCTCGTGGAAGAGGACGAAGTGGTCGCGGTCGTCGGCGGCTCGACCACCGGCACCACCATGGCGATGATCCCGGTCTTCGAGGATGCCGAGATCCCGTTCATCTCGCTCGCCGGCGCGGTCGTCATCATCGATCCGGTGAAGAAATGGGTGTTCAAGACCCCGCATACCGACCGCATGGCCTGCGAGAAGATCTTCGAGGACATGCAGAAGCGGGGCATCTCCAAGGTCGGCATGATTTCCGGCACCGGCGGCTTCGGCAAGTCGATGCGGGACCAGTGCCTGGACGTTGCCGGCAACTACGACGTGGAGATCATTGCCGACGAGACCTACGGCGCCAAGGATTCCGACATGACGCCGCAGCTCACCAACATCAAGAACACCGAGGGGCTCGAGGCCGTCGTCAATCCCGGCTTCGGCCAGGGCCCGGCGATCGTCACCCGCAACTACAAGCAGCTCGGCATCGACGTGCCGCTCTACCAGAGCCACGGCGTTGCCTCCAAGAGCTTCATCGAGCTTGCCGGCGATGCCGCCGAGGGCGTGCGCCTGCCGGCTGCCGCGCTCCTGGTCGCCGATAAGCTGCCGGATGACGATCCGCAGAAATCCGTCGTCGTCGGCTACAAGGACAAGTACGAGGGCGCCACCGGCGAGCCGGTTTCGACCTTCGGCGGCCATGCCTATGACGGCCTGATGATGCTGGTCGAGGCGATCAAGCGGGCCGGTTCGGCCGATCCGGCCGCGATCCGCGACGAGATCGAGAAGACCTCCGGCTTCATGGGAACGGCCGGCGTCGTCAACATGAGCGCGGACGACCATCTCGGCCTCGACCTGACGGCATTCCGGATGCTGGAAGTCAAGAACGGCGACTGGACGATCGCCGAATAGCCCCTTTGGGGCCATCTCGCGGGCCGGCGCCTTCACCAGCCGCCGGTCCGCGGTTTTCCTTGGCATTTCCGCAATCCGCTTTTCCGTAAGGGGGAAGAGATGGCCGAATTCCTGCAATTCGCCTTCTCCGGCCTGACCGTTGGCGCCGTCTATGCGCTCGTCGCGCTCGGCTTCACGATCATCTACAACGCGTCCGACGTGGTGAATTTCGCGCAAGGCGAGTTCGTCATGATCGGCGGCATGGCGACGGTGTTCCTGACCGCCCTCGGCGTGCCGATCCCGCTCGCCGTCGTGCTGGCGATCCTCGGCGCCGTCGTCGTCGGCCTCCTCTTGCACCGGCTCGCCATCGAGCCGGCGCGCGGCGCGTCGTCCGTCACCCTCATCATCATCACCATCGGCGCCTCGATTTTTCTCCGCGGCCTTGCCCAGGTGGTGTTCGACAAGCAGTTCCACACCCTTCAGCCGTTCTCCGGCGACACACCGATCGTCGTCGGCGGCGCCTCGATCCTGCCCCAGAGTTTCTGGGTGATGGGCGGCGCCGTCGTCATCGTCGTCCTCTTGTGGGCCTTCTTCAATCACACTCTGATCGGCAAGGCGGTGCTCGCCACCTCCGCCAACCGGCTGGCCGCCAAGCTCGTCGGCATCAACACCGGCATGATCATGAGCCTTGCCTTTGCGCTGTCGGCGGCCATCGGCGCCGTTGCCGGCGTGCTCGTCACCCCGATCACGCTGACCAGCTACGAGGTCGGCACGCTGCTGGCCTTGAAGGGCTTTGCCGCAGCGATGCTCGGCGGCATGGGCCATCCGCTCGGCGCCGTCGTCGGCGGGCTCGTCGTCGGCCTCCTGGAGGCTTTCGGTGCCGGGTATCTCTCGTCCGACTACAAGGACGCGATCGCCTTCGTTGTCATCCTCATCACCCTTTTCGTCCTGCCGACCGGGCTGTTCGGCCGGGCCAGCGTGGAGCGCGTCTAGATGTCTGCGCTCCTCAACCATCGCCTCGCCGTGCCGGCCGTGCTCATCGTCCTCGTCGCGCTCTTGCCGCTGGTGCTGCCGTCGAGCTTTTACCTGCGCATCGCGACGCTGGTCTGGATCTCGGCCTTTGCCGTCATCGGGCTCAACCTTCTGATGGGCTATGCCGGCCAGGTCAGCCTCGGCCATGCCGGCTTCTTCGGCATCGGCGCCTATGCCGCCGCGGTGCTGCCGGCGCAACTGGGCGTTCCCGGCATTTTCGCCGTTGTCATCGGCGCCGTTGCCTCGGCGTTGATCGCCTATCTGGTCGGGCGTCCGATTCTGCGCCTGAAGGGGCATTATCTGGCGGTCGCCACTCTCGGCTTCGGCATCCTCGTTGCCATGGTCATCAACAACGAGGCGTGGATCACCGGCGGTCCGGACGGCATCGCCGTTGCCTCCCTCGGCATCAAGAAGCTGCTGAAATCCGCCTTCGGGCTGAAGGTGAAGACGGCCGAGCTCTGGTACTGGATCGCGGGCGCCATGCTCGTCGTCGGCGCATGGGTCGCCGTCAACCTGGTCGATTCGCCGACGGGCAGGGCGCTGCGCGCCGTGCACGATTCGGAGATCGCGGCCCGGGTCGCCGGCATCGACGTTGCCCGCATGAAGCTCGTCGTCTTCGTGGTCTCGGCGGTCTATGCCGCGCTCGCGGGATCGGCGCTCGCCCTCTTCAACGGCTTCATCACGCCGGACACCGCCGGGTTCCTGCACTCCATCGAGCTCGTCACCATGGTCGTGCTCGGCGGCATGGGCTCGATCCTCGGCTCCGTCGTCGGCGCCGCCGTCCTCGTCGTGCTGCCGCAGCTCCTGACCATGTTCCACGACTACGAGCACCTGTTGCTCGGCCTCCTGATGATGGTGTTCATGATTTTCCTGAGGGCCGGGATCGTGCCGGGCCTGCGGGCGCTCGTTGCCGGGAGGGGCGCGGCATGAGCATTCTGTCCGTGGAAGACCTCGGTATCGAGTTCGGCGGCCTCAAGGCCGTCGACAATGTCAGCTTTGCGGTCGAGGCCGGCGAGGTGTTTTCCATCATCGGCCCGAACGGCGCCGGCAAGACGACGCTCTTCAATCTGATCTCCGGCGTCTACACGCCCAAGCACGGCAAGGTGCTCCTGGAAGGCCGCGACGTCACCGGCGTTGGGCCCCATCTGCTTGCCCGCAAGGGCCTGTCGCGCACCTTCCAGAACCTGCAGATCTTCTTTCGCATGACGGCGCTGGAAAACGTCATGGTCGGCTGTCACCGGCATGAACGGATGAACGTCTTCGCACATCTCCTGGCGTTGCCCTCTGTCGCCCGCCAGAACGAGGCGACGCGCGCGGCGGCGCTGACGCTCTTGTCGCGCGTCGGCCTTGCCGCATACGCCGACACCGTCGCCGGCTCCATGCCCTATGGCGCGCTGAAGCGGCTGGAGATCGCCCGGGCGCTCGCCGCGGACCCCAAGGTTCTCCTGCTCGACGAGCCGGCCGCCGGCTGCAATCCGGTCGAGACGGAGGAAATCGACGCGCTTATCCACCAGATTGCCGCGGACGGCGTCACCGTTGTCCTCGTCGAACACGATATGAAGCTCGTCATGCGCATTTCCGACCGGCTGCACGTGCTGGACTACGGCCGCACGCTGGCCGAGGGAACGGCCGAGACCGTGCGGCGGAACCCGGACGTCATCGCCGCCTATCTCGGCAGCCACGGATCGAAGGAGGCCGCCCGTGCTTTCGGTTGAGGGGCTCGGCTCGGCCTATGGCCGCATCGAGGCGCTGCATGGCGTCGACGTCGCCGTCAACGAAGGCGAGATCGTCTCGCTCGTCGGCGGCAACGGCGCCGGCAAGACGACGCTCCTGCGCGCCATTTCCGGGGTGCAGCCGGTCACCCGGGGCAAGGTGCTCTTTGAGGGCGCCGACATCACCCGGCTGGGGCCGCACCGGCGGGTCGAATGCGGCATTGCCCAGGTCCCGGAGGGCCGGCAGATCTTCGGCTCGCTGACGATCGAGGACAATCTCCGGCTCGGCGCCTACCGGCGCAACCGCGGCGCGACGACGGCATTCCTTGAGCACGTCTACGAAAGCTTTCCGGTGCTGCGCGAACGCCGCCAGTCGCTTGCGGCCGGCCTGTCCGGCGGCCAGCAGCAGATGCTGGCGATCGGCCGCGCGCTGATGAGCGATCCCAAGCTCCTTCTCCTCGACGAACCGTCGATGGGTCTTGCGCCGATCCTGGTCGACAAGATCTTCGAGGCGATCACACGGCTGCGCGATGCCGGCACGACCGTGTTCCTCGTCGAACAGAACGCCTTTGCCGCGCTCAACATCGCCGACCGCGGCTATGTCATCGAGACCGGGGACATCACGCTTTCCGGTCCGGCCGGCGACCTGATGCGCGACGAGCGCGTCCGCGAGGCCTATCTCGGCGTCTGACCGGCCTTGCGGGCCGCCCGTTTGCACCTGTTTTTTTCGGGCTGACCGGCTTGTTGCCGCCCGCGACGGTGGACGGGCGGGCGGGTAATGTTGTAATCCTTTCTTTGGGTTCTCGTGGTTAGGTGAGGTGGCGGCTGCCATCGTAAGGTCATGATCGTCTGGCGAATATGCGATCGGCATCACCTACAAATCGTACTCCGAGGGGGCATTATTGGCCGACGCGATCGTTGAAAGCGCCAGGAATCATGCGACGCGCCTGCTTCAGAGCGGCGTCGAACGGTTTGCGCCAATTGTCGAAAAGCGCGCTGCCATCGGGGAAAAGGTGGGCGCGTTCGCCGGCAAGATCGGCTACCTGTCGCCGGTCCGCAGACGCGAGAAGCGGAACGATTACATCGTCGAATTCGACGGGGTGACGAAGACCTATCGGACCAAGAAGGGCACGAAGACCATCCTTCGCGACGCCACCTTCAAGGTCAACCGCGGCCGCAGCCTCGCCGTCCTCGGCCAGAACGGTACCGGCAAGTCGACATTGCTGCGCCTGCTGGCCGGCGTCGAGCATCCGACCGAAGGCTCGATCCGGCGCGGCGGCCGTGTGTCGTGGCCGCTCGGCTTCGGCGGCGGCTTCGCCAGCGACATCTCGGCCCGGGAAAACTGCATCTTCATCAGCCGCATCTACAATGCGGATCCGGAGGAAGTGATCGACTTCGTTGAGAGTTTCGCCGAACTCGGCAACTATTTCGACATGCCGGTAAAGACCTATTCATCGGGCATGAAGGCGCGTCTGGCCTTCGGCATGAGCATGGCGATCGAGTTCGACTGCTATCTGATCGACGAGCTCACCGCGGTCGGCGACAAGCGCTTCAGGGACAAATGTCATGCGGAGTTCTCCGCCCGGCGCGAGACGGCCGACGTCATCATGATTTCGCACTCGGTGCAGACGATCATTTCCTACTGCGATACCGCGGCTGTCTTGAACAACGGCCGGCTGGAGTTCTATGACGATCTCCACGAGGCGATCGAAATCTACAAGGCCCTTTAGCTCATGCTGGAAATCCCCAATTCTGCCGACAGGCTGAAACGGCTGGCACTGGACCCGTCGGTCTTCACCACCGACGCCAAGAAGAACGACGACGCGCGGATGAAGCCGGAACGCAAGCGCGCCGGCAGAAAGACCCAGCGCAAGAAAAAGCCGCGCCTTTCGGTCAGCAAGTCGCTGGCGCTGTTCGTCGTGGTACCGGGGTTGCTCGCCGCGATCTATTTTTTCTTCATCGCCTCGGACCAGTACGCGGCTGAAGCGCGGTTCGCGATCCGCAGCGCAGAATCCGGCGGTAGCCCGGACCTCATCGGCGGTCTCCTCGCCGGCGTCGGCAGCACGTCGTCGACTGCATCCGACGCCTATATCGTGACGGAGTACATCTATTCGCGCGAACTCGTCGACGAGCTCGAAAAGGCGATCAACCTGCGCCAGATCTACAATCGCGACGAGGCCGACTTCCTCGCCCGGGCCGGCGACAACCGGTCGGTCGAGTCGTTCATGGACTACTGGAAGAGCATGGTCAGCGTCTATTTCGACTCGACCGAAGGGATCATCCTCCTGGAAGTGCGGGCGTTCACGCCGGCCGATGCCAAGCTGGTCGCCGAGA
Organism: Rhodobium orientis; assembly: GCF_003258835.1. Taxonomy (GTDB): domain Bacteria; phylum Pseudomonadota; class Alphaproteobacteria; order Rhizobiales; family Rhodobiaceae; genus Rhodobium; species Rhodobium orientis. The sequence continues at coordinate 64,024 of NZ_NPEV01000005.1, forward strand.
ACGTGATCGGTCGCAGCGAACGGCTGATCAACGAGCTCTCCCGCAAGATACGGGACGATGCGGTCAACGAAGCACGCTCCGAAGTGGCCAGAGCCGAAAACCGGCTGCGCCTGGCGCGCGTCGCGATCGCCCGTTTCCGCGAGGTCAGCAAGATCATCGACCCGTCGATGACGGCCAAGACCGAGCACGCCATCGTTTCCTCGCTCGAGGGCCAGCTGGCCAAGCGTGAAACGGAATTGGGCACGGCGCTGATGTCGATGGGCGACACGGCGCCGCGCGTCATCCACATGCGGACCCAGATTGAGGCGTTGAAGAAGCAGATTCTCGACGAGCGGACGAAACTGGCGCTTCGCGATTCTGCCGGCGGCGAATCCCTGAACGAGAACCTGAAGCGCTACGAGGAGCTGGTTACCGAACAGGAGTTCGCCCAGAAGGCCTATGTGTCGACGCTGGGATCGCTGGAGCGCGCGCGAATCGAGGCCGACCGGCAACAGCGCTATCTGGCCGTGTTCGTCAATCCGCGGCTGCCGCAGGACGCCCTCTATCCGGAACGCCTGCGCTGGACGTTGATCATTTTCGGCGGCGCCTTCCTGATCTGGGGTGTCGGCTCGCTGGCGATCGCCAGTGTCCGCGATCACATGATTTGACGGTTCGCCGTCCGGCGTTCCTGGACAGGCGGTTCATATGGCATTTACCTTTTCCCTTCACCGCATGCTAACCAGGATGCGGTGACACTGGGCGTGGGGATCATCGGCGGCGCATCGCCTTTTTTGGAAAAAACGCCTTGCGCCGATCCGAAAATAACCGTCTCTTGCGACCTGCGGGGACGACGGCAAAGAGGGTGGGCGCGATAGTGTGGCGCCGCTGCAACGGGGATCTCGGAAACCCGTCCGACTAAATTCGCGGATATGGCGGATGCGCCATGACGGTGGTAAGCAACGGCGTGCAATAACGATATAAACCCATGCATCACAAACTCCTTTTCGCGCTTGCCATTGTCGGGATTCTGGGCGGCTGTTCGGGGCTTCCGAGCGAAGGGCCGTCGGCGATGGACATCAGCGCGGCAGACATCGAGTCGCTGCCGCAGACCGAGTACATCTTCGTCCCGATTGACGCCAACAGCGCGAACGTGGCCGGCCAATACCGGCTGACGGAGTTCTCCCGCAATTTCAAGGTCGGCGCGCCAGGCAACGGCCAGCGTCTCGGCGTCGGTGACCGGATCGCCGTGACGATCTGGGAAGCGGGCGAGAACGGCCTGTTCTCCACGGTCAACGGCAAGAACACGAATGTCGAATCCGTCGTCGACGAGAACGGCATGATTTTCATTCCCTATGCTGGGCGGATGCGCGTGGCGGGACGGACCGTGGAAACGGTGCGCCAGAACATCGAGGCCAATCTGGTCGACAAGGCGATCCAGCCGCAGGTTCTGGTGAACGTGAAGGGCAATGTCAGCAACAGCGCGGTCATCGTCGGAGACATCTCCAAGCCAGGCCGCTATCCGATCTCGCTGCGCGGCACGCGGATTCTCGATCTGATCGCCGGTGCGGGCGGATCGAAATATCCGACCTACGAGACGGTGGTGACGCTGAAGCGCAAGGACCGCACCGCGACCACCGTGCTTGAGAACCTTTTCGACTATCCGGGAAACAATATCTTCCTGTCGCCGAACGACAACATCCTCCTGGCCCACGCGCCGCGCAGCTTCACGGCCTTTGGCGCGGTCGATTCCACCAAGGAGTACAGGTTCGAATCGCGCACCATCACGCTGGCGGAGGCCCTGGCACGAGCCGGCGGCCTGGACGACAAGCGGGCCGATGCGGGCGGCGTGTTCCTGTTCCGCTTCGAGGACGTGGAAGTTGCGCGTCAACTCAGCGACAAGGTCGATCTGCAGGCCGTGTCCGGCTACAAAGTTCCTGTCGTCTACCGGCTTAACTTCAAAGATCCGAAAGCGTTCTTCTACGCGCGCTATTTCGAACTGCGCGACAAGGACATCCTCTACGTCGCCAATCATCCGACGGCCGAATTCGGCAAGTTCCTGAACATCATCCAGCCGGGTATTACCTCGGCCCGTTCGGTCGACCTGATCACCCGCTAAGCCACGCCGCATCGGATACCGCCGTCGAGCGTTGTCCGATCTCCGGTCCAGATGTGCGCCGGCAATGCCTTGCGATGACGGCAGCCATCTTCGCACGAAGGCGGCGACTGCCCGCCTTCGGCTACTCCATGTCGCAGAGCTGTGGGAAAGTCCGGGACGGCTTACTTGTTGCCGACGCGCACGACGATATCCACCGAGCGGATGGTCTCGCCGTCTCCCAGGGGCGGGAGCTTGTCGGTATCGATCGCCATCATCGGCAGGTCGACCAGGTGATGGTCGTCTTCGTTGTAGATGTGGTGGTGATCGTCCGTATTGGTGTCGAAAAAGGTGCTGGAGTTGTCGATGACGATGCGCTTCAGGAGGCCGGCGGCGCAGAACTGGTTGAGGGTGTTGTAGACGGTCGCCTGGGAGACGCGCACGCGGGCGCGTCGCGCCGTTTCCATGACGTCATCGGCTGTCACGTGTTTGGTCGTCGGCCCGTCGAAAAGAAGGCCGGCAATGGCGATGCGCTTCTCGGTCGGCTTGAGGCCGGCCTTGCGCAACAGGCGCTCAAGGGCGAGGCGCTGCATGGGAGGCTCCCGATTTATACCTAGCAAATAATTTTAGAAGCATTCTTGTTTATTACAAGGGCAAAGTTAGTCGATGCCCATTTCACGGGCGCTGCAATGTTTTCTGACCGGATTCGGACGGCTTATCAAAGAAGCTTCTTGACCGCTGCTCGCCAGAGCCGATACCGGCGGTGGCAGAGACCTGCGCCGGGTGACCCTTCGTTCCCGCCGCCACACAAAAGGGACCCGGCATGAAGGACGGCGGCCGCCTGATGGCGGCGATTGAAATCATCGACGACATCCTCTCGCGGCGCCGGCCGGCGGCCGATGCGCTGAAGGACTGGGGCCTTGCCCACCGGTTTGCCGGCTCCGGCGACCGGGCGGCGATCGGCAATCTCGTCTTCGACGCGCTGCGCCGGCGCCTGTCGCTCGCCTGGCGCATGGGTGACGACAATGGGCGCGCGCTGGTGCTCGGTGCCTATGTGACGATGTGGGGTAAGGACCTTGCCGACCTCGATGCGGTGCTCGGCGACGACCGTCACGCGCCGGAGCCGCTCGGCGATGCGGAACGGGCGGCGCTTGCCGGCGAGGTCCGGGACGGCGCGCCGGACCATGTGCTGGCGGACGTGCCGGACTGGCTGTGGCCGGAATTCGTCGCCGCCTTCGGGGAGCGCGCCGTCGACGAGGGCAGGGCGCTTGCCGACCGGGCGCCGCTGGATCTGCGCGTCAACACGCTGAAGGCCGACCGTGAGAAGGTGATGAAGGCGCTTTCCCGGTTCGGCGCCGTTGAGACGCCGCTGTCGCCGGTGGGGCTGCGTATCGCCGCGCCCGACGGGCCGAAGCGGCTGCCGCATGTGCAGTCGGAAGACGCCTTCAGGAAGGGCTGGTTCGAGATCCAGGACGAGGCGAGCCAGCTCGCCGCGCTGCTTGCCGGAGGGCTCGGCGGCGGCCAGACGGTGGACTATTGCGCCGGTGCCGGCGGCAAGACCCTGGCGCTCGCCGCGCAATCCCGCAACGCCGGCCAGATCTACGCCCACGACGCGGACCAGCGACGCTTCGGCGATATCCGCGAGCGGCTGAAGCGGGCGGGCGTGCGCAACGTCCAGCTTCGCGGTCCGGACGGCGACACGCTCTCAGACCTGGAGGGCCGCGCCGACACGGTGCTGGTCGATGCGCCCTGCACCGGCACCGGCACCTGGCGCCGGCGGCCGGACGCCAAATGGCGGGTCGCGCCGGGAGCCCTGGAGCTGAGGATTGCCGAGCAGGAGGCGGTGCTTGCCGAGGCGGCGCGGCTGGTCAAGCCCGGCGGTCACCTCGTCTATGCCACCTGCTCGCTGCTTGCCGCGGAAAACGAGGGCCGCATCGCTGCCTTTCTCGATGCCAATCCCGGCTTCCGGCTGGCGGCGCCCGGCGATGCCTGGCTGGCGGCGACCGGAGAGGCGATGCCCGAGGGTCTGCGGGCCGCCGTCGGCGACCGTGGCGATTGCGCGCGACTCACCCCGGCAACGAGCGGAACCGACGGCTTTTTCGTTGCCCTCATGCAGCGAGCGGAATGACCGGCCGCTCCACCAATACCGCACTGCGAAAACAAAACGCGTGACAGCCGGCCCCTCGGTCTTGCGGACGGGCCGAAGCTCGCTTATGCGATGTCCATGACAGACACCGTTCTTGTGATCGACTTCGGCTCCCAGGTGACGCAGCTCATTGCGCGGCGCGTGCGCGAGGCCGGGGTCTACTCCGAAATCGTTCCGTTCCAGAGCGCTGGCGAGGCTTTCGAGCGGCTGAAGCCGAAGGGCGTCATCCTGTCGGGGGGGCCTGCCTCGGTGCTGGACGAGAACGCGCCTTCGGCGCCTCCCATCGTCTTTGAGGCCGGTCTTCCCATCCTCGGCATCTGCTACGGCCAGCAGACCACCTGCCTGCAGCTCGGCGGCATGGTGGAGGGCGGCCACGCGGCGGAGTTCGGCCGCGCCTTCGTGGAAATCCACGAGCCGTCGACCCTTTACGAGGGGATCTGGTCGGTCGGCGAGCGGCACCAGGTGTGGATGAGCCATGGCGACCGGGTGACAAGGTTGCCGGAGGGCTTTGCCGTGCGCGCCACGTCGCCGAACGCGCCCTTTGCGGTGGCCACCGACGAGGACCGCAGGATCTACACCACCATGTTCCATCCGGAGGTCTACCACACCCCGGACGGCGCGGCGCTGCTGAAGCGCTTCGTGGTCGATATCTGCGGCTGCACGGCCGACTGGACGATGGCCGCGTTCCGGGACGAGGCGATTGCCAAGGTCCGCGCCCAGGTCGGCGACGGCCGGGTGATCTGCGGGCTTTCCGGCGGCGTCGATTCCTCCGTCGTCGCGGTGCTCCTGCACGAGGCGATCGGCGAGCAGCTCACCTGCATCTTCGTCGACCACGGCCTGATGCGTCTCAACGAGGCCGAGGAAGTCGTCGGCCTGTTCCGGGATCACTACAACATCCCGCTCGTCCATGTGGACGCGGCGGACACCTTCATCGACGCGCTCACGGGCGAGAGCGACCCGGAGACCAAGCGCAAGACCATCGGCCGGCTCTTCATCGAGGTCTTCGAGGAAGAGGCCAAGAAGATCGGCGGCGCCGATTTCCTGGCGCAGGGGACGCTCTATCCCGATGTCATCGAGAGCGTTTCGTTCACCGGCGGACCGTCGGTGACGATCAAGTCGCACCACAATGTGGGCGGCCTGCCGGAACGCATGAACATGAAGCTGGTGGAGCCGCTCCGCGAACTCTTCAAGGACGAGGTGCGCGCGCTCGGGCGCGAGCTCGGCCTGCCCGAGGCCTTCGTCGGCCGCCATCCGTTCCCGGGGCCGGGGCTCGCCATCCGCTGCCCGGGCGGGGTCTCACGCGAAAAGCTCGACATCCTGCGCCAGGCCGACGCCATCTATCTGGACGAGATCCGCAAGGCCGGGCTCTACGACGCCATCTGGCAGGCATTTGCCGTGCTTTTGCCGGTGCAGACCGTCGGCGTCATGGGCGACGGGCGGACCTACGAGTTCGTCTGCGGCCTTAGGGCCGTCACCTCTGTCGACGGCATGACCGCGGATTTCTTCCATTTCGACATGGAATTCCTCGGCCGGGTGTCGGCGCGCATCGTCAACGAGGTCCGCGGCATCAACCGCGTCGTCTACGACGTCACGTCGAAACCGCCAGGGACGATCGAGTGGGAATGATCTCGGCCCGCACCGTCTCCGAGGTGCGGATGAAGTGAGAATGGCCGCAAAACTTGGCCTCTGCCGGTAACTCCCGTTTTCAGACGTCGGCTGCCGTTCTTGCCGCCATTGAACTCTGCGGGCACTCTTCGCTCGGCGGACTTTCCCCTGCGCTCACGATGCCGTCGACCGAACGCAGCTCCGGAACCGCGAAGTCGGTGAACGCGCGCACGACCGGCCGCATGAAACGCACGGATGGATAGGCAAGGAACGCCTCCGTTGGCCTGACCTCATAGTCCGGCAGGATGCGCACGAGACGGCCCTCTGCGAGCTCGTCGTTGACGAGGAGCTGCTGCACGGGACCTGCGGCATGGCCCTCGATCAGCGTCGCGGCGATGACCTCGGCATTATTGGTGCGCAGAACGGCGCGAACCGGAACGTCGACCAGCCGGCCGTCGCGATGCCGGAGCGGGAGGACATCGCGCGAGGCGAGGAGGGCGGCGTTGGTGATGATGCCGACCTCCGACAGCCGCTGCACGGTGTCGATCGGGCCGGACCGGTCGAGAAAGTCCGGCGAGGCGACGAGGATGCGGCGGACCGCGCCAAGACGGCGGATGATGAGTTCCTGATCGACCGGACGGCCGTATTTGATCGCGAGATCGAAATTCTCGTAGACGAGGTCGACGTCGCGATTGTCGAGAACGAGATCGGCCGTGACATCCGGATGGCGCCGCTGGAAGGCCATGACGATGCCATGGAGATGCTTCGCCCCAAGGCACGACGGAGCGTGAACGCGTAGATTTCCTTCGACCGCGCCCATGTCGCGACGAACGCCCTCAAGCGCGGCCTCGATGGTGGCCAGCGCCTCGCGGCTGGTGTCGTAAAGGGCCTGGCCCTCGGGGGTGGTCCGCACGATCCGTGCCGAGCGCTCAAGCAGACGTGCGCCGACATGGCGTTCGAGATTGCGCAGGTGCTTGGTAACGCCGGGCTGGGAGACCCCGAGGTCGCGGGCGGCGGCGGTCACGGAGCCGCGCTCGACGGTGCGGACGAAAGCTCTCAGTGCCGCGGCGATATCCATCGGTTCTGACCTCGATGTCCCGGCTTGCAGGCGATGCGCGACGGCGCCCGGAACATCCGCCCGGCGCGTTGGGTCGCACCGCCCGCCCCATCGTACTGCTCTATCATAGCCATTGGTTATGAATGCAATTACCTCATAACGTATAGACGCGCCTTGCGCCATCTGTTTCTGATCGCCGGGATTTTTGGCTCTCATGAGGTGCAGACGCGGCATGACTATCAGCAGACGTGGCTTTGTGGCCGCAATTCCCTTCGTCCTGGCCGGCTGCACCACGGGTCGGCAGTCCCTGGCAGAACCGGCCATCGGGTCCTCCTACGTTTCCATGTACGCGGCGGTCGACACGGAGCCGTTCCCCGTGCCCGCGATCGATCTGAGAAAAGTCAAACCGAAGTTCCTACGCCGCGAGGTGGCGTATCGGACAAACGAATGGCCGGGTACGATCGTCGTCGATCCCGCCGCGCGCTACGCCTATCTGGTGCTGGAGAACGGCCGTGCGCTTCGCTACGGCGTCGGTGTCGGCAAGGAGGAAGCGCTCAATTTCCGGGGTGAGGCGACGATTGCCCGAAAGGCCGAATGGCCGGGCTGGCGCCCGACGCCGGACATGATCAAGCGCGATCCCAAGAGGTACGGCCCCTTGAAGGACGGCCTTGCGGGGGGTGCTGGCAATCCGCTCGGCCCGCGTGCGCTCTATCTCTACCGGGATGGCCGCGACACCTACTACCGGCTGCATGGCACGGTGGAGCCATGGACGATCGGCACGACCGTGTCGTCGGGCTGCATCCGGCTGCTCAATCAGGACATCATGGATCTCTATCGGCGTGTGCCGGTCGGCACGAAGGTTGTCGTGTTGCCCGCCACGCCGGCAACGAGCTGAATCCGGCGGAACCGCGCGAAAGGAGAACGGCGATGCCGGCAACGGGCAAACGCATGACGACCCGCCGATCGGTGCTCGCGGCAGCCGCGAGCGCCCTGTGCGCGGGCGTCCTGACCGGGGTCCATGGGACGGGCTGGGCGCTGGCGGGCAGGGCGGATCGCATCCCCTCCCACCGGCGACCGATGTGCATCGATCGTGCCGGTTTGCGGGTGCGCAATCTGGACGGCATGATCCTCTTCTACCGACAGGTCATCGGGCTGGAGGTCCTCAGTCGGACCGAGCAGGGTGCCGTCCTCGGCACCGGCGGTGTGGGGCTCCTCGAGCTGGTGCGGGACCCCGGGGGGACGCCGGTGCCGGCGGGGGCGGCGGGCCTTTACCATCTCGCCTTGGAGATGCCGACACGGCCGGATCTGGCGCGCTGGATCGTCCATGCCGCCAGGCATCGCTTTCCGGTGTCGGGCCTGGCCGATCATCGGGTGACCGAATCCGTCTATCTCGACGATCCGGAGGGCAATGGCATCGAGGTCTACGCCTCGCGGCCGGAGGCGGAATGGAGGTGGGCGGGCGGGCAGGTCGCCATGGGCGTCTTCGACCTCGACCTCGATCCGCTCTTAGAGTTGGTCGACCGGAGTGAGGACGCGTATTCGGGTGCGCCGGCGGCGATGCGCATCGGCCATATCCATTTGCGGGTCGGCGAGCTTGCGGCGGCCGAGCGGTTCTATTCCGGCCTGATCGGCTTCGAGGCGACCCGGCGCGCGCCCGGCGTCGTCTTCATGTCGTCCGGCAAATACCATCACCATGTGGCGGTGAATATCTGGGAGAGCCAGGGTGCGGGCCAACGCGGCGAGGCCGAACTCGGACTGTCGTGGTTTTCGGTCGCAATTGCGGGCCGCTCGGCGCTGGAGGATCGGAAAGCGCGCCTGCGCGCGGCGGGCGTCTCGTTCAAGCCCATCGCCGGAGGGATAGAGGTCGAGGACCCCTGGGGAAACAGGGTTCGGTTGCGGGCGATCTAGGCGCTTTCCCAAAAAGCTGACAGACCTTTTGGAGAAGAAATCGCCTCCAAACAAAAACCTAAGGCATGTTGCGTGTTTGAGAAAAAACGCAATGTGCCTGAGGCGCTGCTGCCGACGGATGGCAGACAGAATTTGCGCATTGCGGCGGCGAACCACAAGCAGCCGCGATTGGCGTCGGGCAGGGTCCGCTAAGCCGCGGCGCCGGCTCCGCCGCGATCAAGCCGGATAGACGTTCAGCCCTTGCAGGGTCTTCAGCATCTCGTTCTTGTCCTGGCTGACGAAGTCCTTGTCCGTCGCGCCGGGGTCGGCGGCGATGGCCGCCGTGACCAGTCCGACTTCCTCGTTCGAGACCCAGTCCGGCTGGTAGCGCTTGCGCGCCCAGGTGATCACCGGACCCAGCACCTGTGCGGCGATGCGGGGCCCGTCGCCGGCTTCCACGGAAAGGACCTGGCGCATCATCAGGAGCGCTGCCTGCTGCATGCTGATGATCGATGCGTCCTTCACGGGCGTCACCGCGCTGCCGCCGAGGATCACCTGGTAGCTGCCGGCGCGGGGCAGGCGCGGGACCCAGGCCCGGGCCGTCGCCATATGGGCCGTGGTCATGGCGACGAAATACCGTTGCCACTCGTCCTGCGAGACCTCCCACAAGGGCTTGCCCTGCCACCAGCCGCCGATCGAGGCGACGACGTCCGTGACGGCGCCGAAGTCGGTCGTTATCCGCTCGGCCGCCGCGTCGGCCGCCTCGAACCCGGTGTAGTCGCCGACCACGAAATCGAGCCGTTCCGGCCGGCCGAGGTCGGACAGCACCTGCCGGAAGCGCTCCACCTTGCTCTCGGTGCGCGACGGTACGACAACGTGCGCACCGGTCTTCAGCCAGGCGCGGACGATGCCTTCGCCGACATCGCCCGTGCCCCCGGCGATGACGACGCGCCGGTCGCCAAGGTCGGGATAACGGGCCTTTGCAAGGTCGATGATCTCCGCCATCTCACAGGCCTTCGCTGCGCACGTACTCCGCGACGCCGGTCGGCTGGATGTGCGGATAGCGGTCGTTGGCGATCGACTGCAGCTTGGCCTTTCCCGACAGCATCGCGCGCCAGTACATCAGCGGCAGCCAGGCGTACATGTTTGCCGGCTCCGCCTGCCGGCGCCGTTCCAGTTCGGCGTCGAGATCGGCGAGGCTGCCCATCTTTTCGACGGTGATGGATTTGCCCGAGCCCTCTTCATAGGCCTTGACCAGCCCATGGAAATCCAGCGTTTCGCCGGCGACCGACAGGACGCCCGGCAGCGGCGCGTCGTCGACGGCGGCCTCGGCGGTGAAGCGCGCGGCGTCGGCGTAGGTGGTGAAGTCCATTTCCTTGTCGCCGTCGCCCCAGAGGAAGGCGCGGCCTTCGCCGAGATCGAAGGCGCCGAGGAAGCCGAAGGTGACCTTCTTGTCGTTGAAGGCACCGATCTGGATCTGGACGACTTCGACGTCGCCGCGCGCGTCTTCTGCAGCGCGGGCAAAGGCGCGGCGATCGTCGGAATTGATGTTGTCGCCCTCGTCGAGGCCGAAGATGTTGTAGGAGAAGTTGGACGGGATGAACCGGCGCACGCCCGCCTTTCGTGCCGCCTCCAGCAGGCGGAGCTGGGCGTCGACGATGATGTCGGGACCGCCCTGGACGGCCGAGATCACCGTGAAGGCGCCGCCCACGGCCTCTTCCAGCGCGGCGCCCTGGTCCGCGGTCGCCAGGTCGAGTTCGACGACCTCGACACCGCGCTCGCGAAGGGCCGCGACCTTGGCGACGCTTTCGGGCCTGACGAGGACGCGCAGCTTCACCTCCGGCTTTGCCAGAAGCTGCTCTGCGATCAGGGAGCCCAGGTCACCGGTTGCCCCCGCGAGTACCACTGTCTTGCTCGTTTCGGTCATGTCTTGCCTCGTCCTGACGTTTTCCTGGAAGTGCGGTGAACGGGGAACGGCATGCGTTCGTTCCGGATCAGCACTTGGTTCTTCTTTGTAACTCGGTATAGATATTAGGCTCTGATCAGGCGCCGCAAGACGGCACAGAGGTGATACCGGGGTCACATGCACGGAACCGAAATGCCCATCCGCCACACGGCCGACTGCATGAAGGCCTCGCAGGTGCTGTCGCGCATTGCGGGAAAGTGGAGCGTGCTCGTCATCATGCTGCTCAGGACGCACCCGCTCCGGTTCAGCGAACTGAAGCGGGGCATCGAGGGCATTTCCCAGCGCATGCTGACCCTGACGCTACGCAATCTGGAGCGCGACGGCCTGGTGACGCGGACGGTGACGCCGTCGATCCCGCCGCGGGTCGACTACGAACTGACGGAACTCGGCCATTCGCTCGCCGGACCGATCGAGGCCGTCGGCACCTGGGCGTTCCGCAACATGGCCCGGATCGAGGCCGCGCAGGCCCGCTACGACGCCAAGAAATAGGCGCCGAGCGAAAGCGCTCGCAGGGGCCGAGCGGAAGATGTCTGGAGGGTCTGGGAGATAAGGTGGCTCCCCGGGCCGGACTCGAACCAGCGACCCAGCGGTTAACAGCCGCTTGCTCTACCAACTGAGCTACCGGGGAACAGACGGTCGCGAACGACCGAGGCCCGTCCTATATCAAATCCCCGTCGCAATTGCCAAGGCCCAAATCGCCATGTTTTTTCACAGCGAAACGTTTTCCACCTGCAAGGACGGCGGACGTCCCTTCCGCCGGTTTTCTGGCCGGGCGGGCTGCTGTCGAAAGGTCAATGCATGACGAAGGTCCGCCTCGGCAATCGCAGCATCTCGCTGCCGGGATCGCGCATTGCCCGCATCGTCATCGGCGTGCTCCTCGTCATCGGCGGCGTGCTCGGCTTCCTGCCCGTCGTCGGGTTCTGGATGTTGCCGCTTGGCATCCTGGTGCTTTCCATCGATCTGGCGCCGGTCCGCCGGCTCCGGCGGCGCGTCGAGGTGTGGTGGGAAAAGCGTCGCCGGCGCCGCAACGGCGAGACCGAGAAGGGCCGCTGGACCGCGCGCGAAAACGGCTCTTGAGCGAAATGTCGCCTCAGGGCGCGATGAGCACCGTCGCGCCGAGGGCAAGGGCGCCGATCATCAGCACCGCATAGATGCCGGCGTGGAAGACGCTGGCGGCGGCAAAAAGCCCCAGGGCCCGGTTGAGGTCGCCATCCGCCAGTTCCTTCTTGCCGCTGTCGTTGACGAAGTCGTCGTCGATGACGACGCCGGCATAGACGCGCGGGCCGGCAAGCGCGATGTCGAGGGCGCCGGCAAAGGCGGCCTCCGGCCATCCGGCGTTCGGCGAGCGGTGTTTCCTGGCATCGCGGAGCGCGGTGCGGAGCGCCTTTTTCGCGGCCGCGCGGTCGGCGAGCAAGGCTGCACCGGCGATGACGAGGGCGGAGAGCCGGGCCGGCACGAGGTTGGCGGTATCGTCGAGCCGGGCCGCGGCCCAGCCGAACTCCGAATAGCGGGCGTTGCGGTGGCCGATCATGGAATCGGCCGTGTTGAGCGCCTTATAGGCAAGGAGGCCGGGCAGGCCGAAAATCGCGAACCAGAAGGCCGGCGCCACCACGGCGTCGGAGAAATTTTCCGCCAGCGATTCGGTCGCCGCACGCACGATGCCCGATTCGTTCAGCCGGTCGGGATCGCGGCCGACCACCTTGGCGACCGCCTCGCGGCCGCCCTTGAGCCCGTCGGCCAACAGCGCGTCGCGGACAATGGCGACGTGCTCGTAGAGCCCGCGCTGGGCGATCAGGATCGAGGCGAGGAGGCCGATGGCGAAATCGCCGAAAGGCAGGCGGGACAACCCCATCTGCAGGGCGATGCCGATGCCTGCGGCGACGCAGAGGAGAACGAGGACGGCAAGGACGCCGCCGCCGCGCCGGCGGCCGTCGGCGGCGTCTTCCAGATTGAGCTTGCGGTCGAGGACGTCGATCAGGTGTCCGAACAGCACCACGGGGTGGGGCAGGCGGCGCCACACCGGATCCGGATCGCCAACAAGCGCATCGACAATGAGGGCGAGAAGAAGGGCTGCGAGCGTTTCGGGAAACATGGAGGTCCTGGGGCCGGCTTTGCAGGATTTCGCCCTTCGTTAGTGCATCGGCGCGCCTGGCAAAAGCGGAAAAACCCGCAGTCCGGACGCGCGCCGCGACGGCGCCGGACAATCGGCAAAGGCTTTGGAAAACCGGAAAGGAAAATTGGAGGCCACGCCCGGAATCGAACCGGGGTATACGGATTTGCAGTCCGCTGCGTCACCACTCCGCCACGTGGCCGTCGCGTTCACACGTTCGTGAAACAGCAATGGTAGCAGCGTCATTATCAAAGCTTGTGTCCGACCTCAATCGCAAAAACTCACAAGGTGAAGAAACGGACCCTTCGCGGCCGATGCGGCAAATGGCCGGGCGGCATCGAGGCCGGCGGGATTGCGGCTTCTTCTTGCCAGCGGCCGTTGGCGGGGCTAATCAATCGGGCACGGCCGGCGACGGCCGGATCGCCGGAACGGGGCGCTGCGGCATCTTTTCCTCCGGACGATCGGTTGAGGCGAGGGACGTCACCGGCACCGCCGGCGGCTCCGGCAAGCGGCGGAGACCCCAGATGGTCGATTTCACCACAGCGCGCAGGAAGATGGTCGACAGCCAGCTTCGCACCAGCAACGTCACCCATTACGGGGTGCTGGCGGCGATGGGCGAGGTGCCGCGCGAGGATTTCGTGCCGGCGGCCCAGCGCTCGCTCGCCTATATCGACGAAGACCTGCTTTTGAAGGACGCCGATGCCGGCGAGCCGGCGCGCTACCTGACGCGGCCGGCGCCGTTCGCCCGGCTGGTGCAGCTCGTTGCGCCCGAGGCCGACGACGTCGCGCTTCTGGTCGGCGCCGGCGGCGGCTATGGCGCTGCCGTTCTGGCGAAGATGGTCAGTGCCGTGGTGGCGCTGGAATGCGACGAGGAACTGGCCAAGGAAGCCGGCAAGACGCTGGACGAACTCGGCATCGACAATGCGGCCGTCGTCGTCGGGCCGCTCCAGGCCGGGTGGCCGGGCGAGGGACCCTATGACGTTATCCTGGTCGACGGCGCCGTGGACAAGCTGCCCGACGGATTGCTCGACCAGTTGAAGGACGACGGGCGCCTTGTTGCCGTGGAGGGCCACGGCCTTGCCGGCAAGGCGATCGTCTACACCCGCTCCGACGACGAGGTCAGCGGACGGCTCGGGTTCAATCTGGCGTTGCGGTCGCTGCCGGGCTTCGAGAAAGAGCCGGAATTCACGTTCTAGTACGGTGTAATCGCGATTTCTTGCGGTTGTCCCGGACACTCGGCCTATCGATATCGGGGGCGGGGCGCCCGGTTGCGGTCTGTGGCGAATCGACCTGTTGCGCTTTAGCCGCACACCTGACGATTTCTTAAGATGCCCTTAAGGTGCCTGTTTCGGGTACTGCGGCTTTTCATTATTGTATCCCCCAGTGACAGACGAAGGGGCAGGAGGCGGTGCTTTTGCCCCGGCTGAATGAGTCTGCGTGAGGTTCGCTTCCGTGTTGCGCGTAAAAACGGCCACCCTGACATTGCTTCTCGCCCTTGCCGTCGCCCTTTCCGTCGGCCAGGGCGCGCGCGCCCAGACCTTGATGCAGGCGCTGGCAGAGGCCTACAACAATAACCCGACATTGAACCAGGCAAGGGCCCAGCTCCGGGTCACCGACGAGGGCGTGCCGATCGCCAAGTCGACGGGTCGGCCGACGGCGACCGCATCGCTGGAACACGGCCATGTGTCGAGCTGGTCGACGTCGCCGGGCAACGGCCTGCCGCACTATTCCTCGCACTACAATCCCTCGACCGTGGCGCTGCAGATCGTGCAGCCGATCTTCCAGGGCTTCCGGACCCGCAACAGCATCAAGCAGGCCGAGGCGTCGGTTCTCGCCCAGCGCGAGTCCCTGAAGAACACCGAGCAGCAGGTGCTGCTCGACGCGGTCACCGCCTATATGGACGTTATCCGCGACGGCGCCATCGTGCAGCTTCGCGAGCGCGACCTGGAATTCCTCGACGAGCAGGTCGGCGCCTCGCGCGACCGCTTCGAGGTTGGCGAGGGCACCCGCACCGACGTCTCCCAGGCACAGGCCCGCGCCGCCAGCGCCCGTTCGGAGCTGAACCTTGCGCGCGCCAATTTGACGACCAGCCGGGCGGTGTTCCAGCAGATCATCGGCATCAAGCCGCAGCGGCTCGTCGGCCGCACCAAGGTCTACGGCACGCTGCCGAAATCGGTCGACGGCGCGCTGCAGATCGGCCGCGCGGAACACCCGGCGATCCGCGCCAGCGAGATGAACATCGACGCCGCGCTCTATGCGGTGAAGGTGGTCGAGGCGGAAATGCTGCCGACGATGACGCTGGAAGGCAATCTCAGCCGCCAGTGGCAGCCGTCGTCGAGCTTCGACGGCCGCGTCGATACCGCCTCCATCTACGGCCGCATCCGGGTGCCGCTCTACCAGGGCGGCGGCGTCTCGGCGCGGGTGCGCCAGGCCAAGGAAGAGCTCGGCGTTGCCCGCATCCAGCTCGACGTCAACCGCGATCTGGTGCAGGCCAACATCGTCGCCTCCTGGGGCCAGTTGCAGGCCGCCATGGCCTCCATCGTCGCCGGGCGGGCAGCGGTCGCCGCCAACCAGCTCGCCCTTGACGGCGTCATCGAGGAGCAGAAGGTCGGCCAGCGCACGACGCTCGACGTGCTCGACGCCCAGCGCGAGCTGATCAACGCCCGCGTGTCGCTGGTCACGGCGGAGCGCAACAAGGTGGTCGCCGCCTATGCGCTGCTGTCCACGGTCGGCCGCCTCAAGGCGGAAAGCCTCGGGCTTCAGGTCACGGCCTACAACCCCGAGGCGCACTTCGAAAAGGTCGAGGACAAGTGGTTCGGCCTGCGCACTCCGGACGGTCGCTGAGCCTGTCGCGGGGCCCGCAAAGCGCGCTTTTCCACAACAAAGAATTCCGGTGAATACATGTGGGCCGTCCGGCCGGCGGGATTCCTTACCGCCGGTGCGGCGTCTATAGTGTGGGTTGACCGAATCGCCGAAAGCATCGGTGGGTAAGTGGAAAGAGTAGCGCGGGAGCAAGCGGGCAAATGGCCAAAGTCAATCAGGACCAAGAGCCGTCGATGGAGGAGATCCTGGCGTCGATACGCCGGATCATTTCCGACGACGAGAGCGCTCCTGCGCCCGGCGATGCTGCCGTTGCCGAGGCATCGCCGCCGGAGCCCGATCTGGAGCCTGATGCCGACCTGTCCCAGGACGACCTGGACGCCCTGTTCGATACGCCTGCTCCGGAACCGGAGCCTGAGCCGGAACCCGAGCCGGAGCCGGACACCGAGCTTTCCCAGGACGATCTCGATGCCCTGTTCGACGCGCCGACAGCACCCGAACCGGAGCCTGAGCCCGAACCGGAGCCTGAGCCTGAGCCGGAACCCGAGCCGGAGCCGGAGACCGATGTCCTCGACCTGACCGAGGACCTGGTGGAGACGGACGACGGCGGCTTCGATGTGGAATTCGCCGAGTTCGAGGCAGCGGAAGAGCCGGAGGCAGAAGCCGAGCCGGAACCTGAGCCCGAACCTGAACCGGAGCCGCAACCGCAGCCGGATCTCGCGGCTCTTGCCTCGGCCGCGCGCGCCGAGGCGCCGGACGAGCCGCTGCTGTCGCCGACCTCCGATGCGGCGGTTTCAGCCGCCTTCGGCAATCTCGCCCACACGATCCTGTCCAACAACGCCCGCACGCTGGAGGATCTCGTCGGCGAGATGCTGCGGCCGATGCTGAAGACCTGGCTCGACGACAATTTGCCGGCGCTGGTCGAACGCCTCGTGCGCCAGGAGATCGAACGAGTCTCGCGCGGCCGCTGATCCGAGGCATTCGCCGCCGGCGGACGGTCGCGTCCGTCGGGGATTTGCCGTCCGTTTCGCCGCGCCGGGGCCTGCCGCGACGCGAACGCATGGGTGGGGCGGTTGACTTCGCCCCGCCCATTCGCTTTACCAGCGCCGTGCAGCAATGCCAGTGCCTTGCGGCGCTGTCAGGGCCTTGCGGCAAGGGACCTTCTTCGCGGACCGGATTTCATGCTCGACAAAACTTATGACGCGGCCTCGATCGAGTCGCGCATCTACGACCTCTGGGAAGACACCGGCGCCTTTCGCGCCGGCGCCGGACCGCGGGGCGGCGACGACACCTATTGCATCGTCATCCCGCCGCCGAACGTCACCGGCTCGCTGCATATGGGCCACGCCCTCAACAACACCCTGCAGGACGTGCTGATCCGCTTCGAGCGCATGCGCGGCAAGGACGTGCTGTGGCAGCCGGGCACCGACCATGCCGGCATCGCCACCCAGATGGTCGTCGAGCGCCAGCTCGCCGAGCGCCAGGAGCCGGACCGACGCACTCTCGGGCGCGAAACGTTCGTGGAGCGGATCTGGGAGTGGAAGGCCCATTCCGGCGGCACCATCATCAACCAGCTCAAGCGCCTCGGCGCCTCCTGCGACTGGAGCCGCGAGCGCTTCACCATGGACGAGGGCCTGTCGAAGGCCGTCCTCAAGGTGTTCGTGGCGCTCCACAAGGACGACCTCATCTACAAGGACAAGCGGCTGGTCAACTGGGACCCGAAGCTGCACACGGCGATCTCGGACCTGGAAGTCCAGCAGGTCGAGATGAAGGGCCATCTCTGGCACCTGCGCTATCCGCTGGAGGGCGGCGCGACCTACGAGGCGCCGGTCGCCTGGGACGAGGAAGGAACGCCGACCGCGTTCGAGACCCGCGACTACATCGTCGTCGCGACGACGCGTCCGGAGACCATGCTCGGCGACACGGCCGTTGCGGTCCATCCGGAAGATCCGCGCTACAAGGACCTGATCGGCAAGAACGTCGTCCTGCCGCTCACCGGCCGGCGCATCCCGATCGTTGGCGACCACCATGCCGACCCGGAGGCCGGTTCCGGCGCGGTCAAGATCACGCCCGCCCACGACTTCAACGACTTCGAGGTCGGCAAGCGCCACGACCTGCCGCAGATCAACATTCTCGACATCGAGGCCAACCTGGTGCTCGACGGCAATGGCGATTTCCTTGCCAGCCTGGAAGAGAGCGCCGAGCTTGCCGAGACGCTGAAGCTTCATGGCGTCGACCGCTTCGAGGCGCGCAAGGTCATCGTGGAGCGCATGGATGCTGCCGGGCTGCTCGACCACATCGAGGACCACACGCACATGGTCCCGCATGGCGACCGCGGCGGCGTGCCGATCGAGCCGTATCTGACGGACCAGTGGTATGTGGATGCGGCGACGCTGGCCAAGCCCGCCATCGCCTCGGTCCGCGAAGGGCGCACGGCGTTCGTCCCAAAGACCTGGGAAAAGACCTATTTCGAGTGGATGGAGAACATCCAGCCCTGGTGCATCTCGCGCCAGCTCTGGTGGGGGCACCAGATCCCGGCCTGGTACGCTCCTGCGCCCCGCATTGATAACGGGAAGCTGTTATTTTTCCCGCACGATCCCGTTTTTTTTGTGGAACAAACCGAAGCGGATGCGCTGTCGACTGCGGACAAAATGTTTGCTCAGACTTTCGGTGATCGGAAGATCGAATGGATAGAGGTTTCGTCTCCATCTGAAGCAGAACAGGTCTTGCGGGAGACTGCAAAAAAATATGTGCCGGGCAGTACGGATCCGATCTCATATCCATATTGGAGAGATCCCGATGTCCTCGACACCTGGTTCTCCTCTGCGCTCTGGCCGTTCTCCACGCTCGGCTGGCCGGACCAGACGCCGGAGCTGCAGCGCTACTACCAGACGGACGTTCTGATCACTGCCTTCGACATCATTTTCTTCTGGGTTGCCAGGATGATGATGATGGGTCTTCACTTTATGGATGAAGAACCCTTCCACACCGTCTACATCCACGCCCTGGTCCGCGACGAGAAGGGCCAGAAGATGTCGAAGTCGAAGGGCAACGTCATCGATCCCCTGGAGCTGATCGACGAATACGGCGCCGACGCCCTGCGCTTCACGCTGGCCGCGATGGCCGCGCAGGGCCGCGACATCAAGCTGGCGCCGACACGGGTCGCCGGCTATCGCAACTTCGCGACCAAGCTGTGGAACGCCACCCGCTTTGCCGAGATGAACGGCTGCGTCCGGGTTGCCGGCTTCGATCCGGCGACGGCCAAGGAGCCGGTCAATCGCTGGATCGCGACGGAGACGGCGCGCTGCGCCGCCGCCGTCCGCGACGGGCTTGAGACCTACAAGTTCAACGAGGCGGCCGGCTCGCTCTACCGCTTCGTCTGGAACACCTTCTGCGACTGGTACCTGGAACTGGCCAAGCCGATCCTGACCGGCCCCGACGGGGCGGCCAAGGACGAGGTGCGGGCAACCGCTGCCTGGGCGATCGACCGCATCCTCCAACTCCTGCACCCGTTCATGCCGTTCGTGACGGAAGAGCTGTGGCAGCGCACCGGCGAGGACGGTCCGGCCCGCGAGGGCATGTTGATCCACACGGCCTGGCCGGAGCTCGACTTTGCCGACACCGATGCGGCAGACGAACTCAACTGGCTGGTCGAGGTGATCTCGGCCGTGCGCTCGGTCCGTGCGGAGATGAACGTGCCGGCCGGTGCCCGCACGCCGCTCGTGGTGCTCGGGGCGGATGAGGCGCTCAAGGCCCGGTTCGACACCCAACTGCCGGCGATCGAGCGGCTTGCCCGGGTCGACGACCTGGCATTTGCCGACACGGCGCCGGCGGAATCCGCCCAGATCGTCATCGGGGCTGCGACGATCTGTCTGCCGCTTGCCGGCGTCGTCGATCTCGATGCGGAGCGGGCCCGGCTGGACAAGGAACTGAAGAAGATCGACGGCGACATCACCCGCATCGACAAGAAGCTCGGCAACGAGCAGTTCCTGGCCAAGGCGCCGGAAGAGGTGGTCGAGGGCGAGCGCGAAAAGCGCGAGGAGTTCGTCCAGCTTCGCGCCAAGATGGTCGAGGCGCGGGGCCGTCTCGGGGCTTAGTCCAGGTCAATGCCATTCTTCAAAATGCGCGGGCAAGCCAGATAATCCATCTCGCCAAACACCCTGATCCGTTGTAGAAATCGGCGATACTCTGCGGAACAGTCTTCAGTGAAGTCGGTCCCATTCGAGCGCGCCTGCTTCCTGCTCTTGGCCGTTTTCTGGCTAGGGGTGGATGCCTGCTACTCTCCGCCGAATATATCGGCCCTCGACGAAGCCAATCTTGCCCAGCAAGGATCGCATGACGTTTCTGCGATCCTCCGGGAGGCCGTCACTCATGTCGGCTCACTGTCCCGCGACAAGGATGCGGCAAGCGAAAACGGCTTGGGAAGCGCGGTAGCGCTTCCCGTCGGATCCTTCCTTCGGTCGACTCAGGTGTCGAAACCGAGGCGTGCGCCCGCACGTCCCGAAAAGCCCCGCTTTTCCGCCACTTCCTCCGTTCACCGGGCGAGAGCGCCGCCGCTGTTCGCCTGAAGATCCGACATCATCGGAAAGACAAATGGCGCGCCGAATGCGCTGCGCGCCTGCCTGGTCGGCCGTCTGTATGGCTGCCGTTCTCATCGCGCCCGCGTGGGTGCAGGGGATTTCCAATGAAACGTGTCATTAATTTCTGGAGCCTGTTGGGCTTCATCTCCGTCGCTGTCTTCCTGGCCTCCGAGATCGCCGCTGCCGGTGCGGCCGTGGTTTGGTCGATCTCTAGCCTCTTCGGGCTGGGGATGGTGCCGACGATCGTTCTGGGTACCCTGGTCGGTGTTCCGAGCCTTTACGGCCTCGTCAAAGCCACCGTTATGGCTTTTCAAGCCGAGACCGATCCGGAGAACAACTGAGGCAAGATGGTCATCGGCTGCGTGCAGTCGTTCCCGACCGTGCCCACATAGCCGGCGAGCTGTGCGAGCCGGTTCCGCGTTTTAGGGACGGACTAAAGCAAACGGCGAAGACAGGCCCGGCGCCGAGCCGGTTCGGCGGCGGGCCTCGGCCGTGCTAACACGAACAGTCCGGCAATCAGGACGCCTGCCCGTTTCTCCATTGCATCGTTTCCTTTTGCGGTCGGGCGTTTCGCCGCAGACCAGTTCAGTCGAGCAACTAAGATACTCAATCCGGGTCCTGGCGATTGCTCCTGCGACCCGTCCTGCGCCGGTTTTCCCCGACCGGCGGAACGGGTTTGACTAACAATTCGGCAACTGCAACAAATTTGGCCATCAGCAGTGCTCCATCGGGCGCCGGGACGCCGCTCAAAGCGGCGGTTTGCCGGATGTTTTTTACCTGGGCGCGGTTTTTCGAATTGGCATGCCGCGTGCTAGGACGGGGGCGATCGCGCCGGGGTTTCCCCACTCACGGCCGCGGCGACGATTAAGGGATGTGGGAAAAGGCGGAGGCGATGAAGAAGATCGAAGCAATTATCAAGCCCTTCAAGCTCGACGAGGTGAAGGAAGCGCTGCAGGATGTCGGCCTGCAGGGCATCACGGTAATCGAGGCCAAGGGGTTTGGCCGGCAGAAGGGTCACACCGAGCTCTACCGGGGCGCGGAATATGTGGTCGACTTTTTGCCGAAGGTGAAGGTGGAGATCGTCCTTGCCGACGATCTGGTGGACAAGGCCGTCGAAGCCATTCGCAGCGCCGCCCAGACCGGGCGGATCGGCGACGGCAAGATTTTCGTCTCGCAGGTCGAACAGGCTATCCGCATCAGAACAGGTGAAACCGGCCTCGAAGCGGTCTAGGATACCGCTCGCGCACCCCGCCTGCTTTCTCAACTGACCGGTCCCGGCCGACAATTTTCGCACGGGACCAGACAAGACCAATCCAACACGTGAAGGAATGTAGCAGATGAGCACTGCCAGCGACGTCCTTAAGAAGATCAAGGACGAAGACATTAAATTTGTTGACCTGCGGTTCTCCGATCCGCGCGGCAAGATGCAGCACCTGACCATGGACGTCGGCATCGTCGACGAGGACATGTTCGCCGACGGTACCATGTTCGACGGGTCGTCGATCGCCGGCTGGAAGGCCATCAACGAGTCCGACATGTGCCTGATGCCGGATCCGACGACCGCGCACATGGATCCGTTCTTCGGCCAGTCGACGCTCGCCATCTTCTGCGACATTCTGGAGCCGTCCACCGGCGAGGACTACAATCGCGATCCGCGCTCCACGGCCAAGAAGGCCGAGGCCTACCTGAAGTCGACCGGCATCGGCGATACCGTCTTCTTCGGTCCGGAAGCCGAGTTCTTCGTCTTCGACGACGTCCGCTTCTCCCGCGATCCCTACGACACCGGCTTCATCATCGATTCCGGCGAGCTGCCGATCAATTCCGGCACCGAATACGACGCCGGCAACCTCGGCCACCGTCCGCGCACCAAGGGTGGCTACTTCCCGGTGCCGCCGGTCGACTCGGCCCAGGACATGCGCTCCGAGATGATCTCGGTGATGGCCGACATGGGCATCAAGACCGAAAAGCACCATCACGAGGTCGGCGCCGCCCAGCACGAGCTCGGCATCATGTTCGATACCCTGACCATGAACGCCGACAAGATGCAGATGTACAAATACGTCGTGCATCAGGTCGCCCATGCCTACGGCAAGACCGCGACCTTCATGCCGAAGCCGGTGTTCGGCGACAACGGCACGGGCATGCACTGCCACCAGTCGATCTGGAAGGACGGCGCCCCGGTGTTCGCCGGCAACCAGTATGCCGACCTGTCCGAGGAATGCCTGTTCTACATCGGCGGCATCCTGAAGCATGCCAAGGCCCTGAACGGCTTCACCAACCCGTCGACCAACTCCTACAAGCGTCTGGTCCCGGGCTATGAGGCGCCGGTGCTTCTGGCTTATTCGGCCCGCAACCGCTCGGCCTCCTGCCGGATTCCGTTTGCGACCTCGCCGAAGGCCAAGCGCGTCGAGGTTCGCTTCCCGGATCCGGCCGCCAACCCGTATCTCGCCTTTGCCGCCATGCTGATGGCCGGCCTCGATGGCATCAAGAACAAGATCCATCCGGGCGATGCCATGGACAAGAACCTCTACGACCTGCCGCCGGAGGAGCTGAAGAACATTCCGACCGTCTGCGGCAGCCTGCGCGAAGCCATCGAGTGCCTCGATGCCGACCGCGAGTTCCTGAAGGCCGGCGGCGTCTTCGACGACGACCAGATCGATGCCTATGTCGAACTGAAGATGGAAGAGGTCCTCGCCTACGAGATGACCCCGCATCCGATCGAGTTCGACCTCTACTACTCGGTCTAAGCATCGCATTTCCGGCGACAGCAACGACTGTCGCCGTCAGAGGGGAAAGCCGGGCCGGAGCGCAAGCGCTCCGGCCCATTTTTTTGTTTTTTTGTCCGACCAGTCCGGCTGGCACCTGCCTTGACAGTCAGGCGGTGCCTCCGACAATGGCGGCGCTTGTTTTTGGGTGAGGGAAGGGCCGTGCCGTGATCGAGCTGTTGACGCCGGAGGAGATGGGACGGGCCGATGCGGCGGCGATCGACGCCGGAACGCCCGGCATCGCGCTGATGGAGGCGGCGGGACAGGCGATCGCAGAGACCGTCAGCAACCGCTTCGCGGACGCCCGCCGCGTCCTCGTCCTTGCAGGTCCCGGCAACAATGGCGGCGACGGTTATGTCGTGGCGCGGCTGCTGGCCGGGCGCGGCTGCGCCGTCACTGTCTGCCAGCTCGGCGATGCGGCCAAACTCAAGGGCGATGCGGCGCTTGCCGCGGCGGCCTGGGGCGGCGCGGTCGGTGCGGCGACGCCGGCTTGCGTCACCGGCCACGACCTCGTCATCGACGCCCTGTTCGGGGCCGGGCTCGCCCGGCCGGTGACGGGGGCCGCCGGCGTGTTGATCGAAGCCGTCAATGCCGATCCGGCCGCCGTCCTTGCCGTCGACCTGCCGAGCGGGGTCTCCGGCGAGACCGGGCTGGCCGAGGGCGCCGCCATCCGCGCCGACGCCACCGTCACCTTCTTCCGCAAGAAGCCCGGGCATCTGCTCTATCCCGGACGCGGGCTTTGCGGACCCGTCGACGTCCACGACATCGGCATTCCTTCTAGCGTCCTCGGTGAGATCGGCCCAAAAACCTTTGCCAACGAGCCGGCGCTGTGGCGCGATCGCTGGCATCCGCCGGTCGCCGAGGGCCACAAATATGCGCGCGGCCATGCCGTCGTCGTCTCCGGGCCGGCATCCGCCACGGGGGCCGCACGGCTTGCGGCGATGGCGGCGCTGAGGGCAGGGGCGGGGCTCGTCTCGCTCGCCTCGCCGCCGAGCGCCGTGCTCGTCAACGCCGCGCACCTGACGGCCGTGATGGTCAAATCCTTCCGCGGCGCGCAGGGGCTCGCGGAGCTGCTGTCCGACGCCCGGCTTAACGCCGTTGCCATCGGTCCGGGCATCGGGACAGGGTCCGGGACCAAAGACCTCGTTGGCGCCTGCCTCGTCGGTACGCGGGCCGTGGTGCTCGATGCCGACGCGCTGACGGCATACCGGAATGAGCCACAAGGCCTCTTCGGTGCCATTGCGGGACACTCCGGGCCGGGCGTGGCGATGACGCCGCACGAGGGCGAGTTTTCCCGGCTTTTTCCGGACCTGGGAGGCGGCGACCGAGGTGCTTGCGGTGTCTCGAAACCGGACAGGGCGCGCGTCGCGGCGGCCAGGAGCGGCGCCGTTGTCGTCCTCAAAGGTCCCGATACGGTCATTGCCGCGCCGGACGGGCGTGTCGCGATCAACGCCAACGCGCCGCCGTGGCTGGCGACTGCCGGCTCCGGGGACGTGCTCACCGGCATCGTTGCCGGGCTTCTTGCCCAGAAGATGCCGCCCTTCGAGGCGGCGGCCATGGCGGTCTGGATGCACGGAAAAGCGGCCTCGCGCTTCGGTCCCGGCATGATCGCGGAGGACCTTGCCCCGGCGCTTCCGGCGGTGTTCGCCGACCTTCTCGGCCTCGCCGATTAAGCGGCTACCGCACCTTTCGAAAATCCCGTCAACGCTTCGTTTGTCCTTTGGTGAAGCCGGCCGCGACCAGCGCCGTCGATGGCGCGGGCATTGCAGCTTCTGGCCCATCATCAACGGAGTGTTCCGTTTTCGAACGGGAGGCGCGAGGACCATGAAATTCTTTGCAGCGATCGCCGTCGCCATCGGCGCGGTGCTGTTCTACGAGGCGGGTTTCGACGTCGACCGGCTGCCGATGACCCTTGTCTGGTTCGCGGTTGCCACCACAGGTGTCATCTGGGCGCTGGCCAAGATCTGAACCGCGGTATTTTTTGGATCTCACGCGGGTTCGCTTCGCTCACCGCTCCGACAAGGGCGGCCGGCCGGCCGGCGCCCGTTCGGGCTTGCGAACGCTTTGCGTTCGAACTGGCGCCCCAGGAGCCCCGCTGCCGTGCGCCGCGCGGCTGCCCTGCGGCCCTTTTCTGATGGAAAAGCGCCGTTTTTCCTTTGATGGCCGAACATCGGGTGATATAGAGGCGGCGCCTCGGCTTCGGTCGGTTCGGGCGCCCGTTGCGGGCGTGGTGGAATTGGTAGACACGCCAGGTTTAGGTCCTGGTGGCGCAAGCCGTGGGGGTTCAAATCCCTCCGCCCGCACCAAGCTGTCCGCCGGTACCCCCAAGCTGCTCCCGAGCGAACCCCACGGCCCCATGGGCCGGTCGGGCGGTTCGGCGAACATTCAGACGCGCGATACGCAAGGATAGAGCACGTAATGCAGATCAACGAGACCCTGAACGAGGGGCTGAAGCGGGAGCTTTCCGTCGTCGTTCCCGCCGACGAACTGGACAGCCGTCTTGTCAAATACCTGGACGACCTGAAGGACCGCGTCCGGCTGCCGGGATTTCGGCCCGGCAAGGTTCCGCTCGCCCATCTGAAGCGCGTCTATGGCACCGAGGCCATGAAGGAGATCGTCAACGAGACGATCACCGAAACCATTCGCTCCTCCATCGACGGCAAGGACGAGAAGCCGGCCTTCCAGCCGGATGTCGACGTGGAGAACGAGACCCTCGACAACGTCCTGAAGGGCGACGGCGACCTGACCTTCAAGATCAAGTACGAGGTGCTGCCGGAGTTCGAACTCGGCGACTTCAAGTCGATCAACATCGAGCGCCCGGTGGCCGAGGTCACCGACGAGGAGGTCGAGGCCCGGGTCCGCCAGATCGCGGAAGGCAACCAGACCTTCGCGCCGCGCGAAGAGGGTGCCAGCGCGGAGGACGGCGACCGGGTCACCATGTCCTATGTCGGCAAGCTCGACGGCGAGGCCTTCGAGGGCGGCAGCGACGAGAACGGGCAGATCGTGCTCGGCTCCGGCCGCTTCATTCCGGGCTTCGAGGAGCAGATCGTCGGCGCCAAGGTGGGCGACGAAAAGACCATCAAGGTGACCTTCCCCGAGGAATATCCGGCCGAGCATCTGGCCGGCAAGGAAACCGAATTCGACATCGTCATCAAGGAAGTGGCGGCGCCGGAAGAGGTCGTGCTCGACGATGCCTTCGCCTCGCGCTTCGGCATTGAGTCGATGGACAAGCTCAACGAGACCGTCAAGCAGCAGATCGAGAACGAGTTCGCCGGCGAAAGCCGCCAGAAGGTCAAGCGCCAGCTCCTCGACAAGCTCGACGCGCTGCACAAGTTCGAGCTGCCGCCGACGCTGCTCGAGAGCGAGTTCGAGCAGATCTGGAACCAGCTCACCGACAACATGGCCCAGGCCAAGCACAGCTTCGAGGACGAGGACACCACCGAGGAAAAGGCGCGCGAGGAGTATATGACCATCGCGGAACGCCGCGTCCGCCTCGGTCTGGTGCTGTCGGAAATCGGCGAGCGCAACGAGATCAAGGTCACCGAAGAGGAAATGCAGCGGGCCCTCTACGAGAAGGTCAGCCAGTTTCCGGGCCAGGAAAAGCAGGTCGTGGAGTACTACCAGCAGAACCCGACCGCGATGGCCAGCCTCAGGGCGCCGATCTACGAGGACAAGGTCATCGACTATCTGCTGGAGCTCGCCGAGGTCGAGGAAAAGACCGTCACCAAGGACGAGCTCTTTGCCGAGGACGAGGACGACGCCAAGAAGTGACCGCCATCGGCAGGGCGCCCGAACGGCTTTCGCCCGGGCGCTCTTTGCGGGCGTTCCCGGTGCCGCGCGGCCGGGCCGCTAACCACGGCGGTCGAATGACGCTTTTTTATCGGACGGGGTTTGACTAAATAGGACCAGACACCGATCCGAATCGGGGCATCCCCGATCGCACCGCGCAAGGCGGGGGACCGCCCCGCCGCGACGACGACAAGGACTGTTTATGGCCGACCGCGACCCCGTCGATTACACCGTCAATTCCCTGGTCCCCATGGTGGTCGAGCAGACCAACCGCGGCGAGCGGGCCTACGACATTTTCTCGCGCCTTTTGAAGGAGCGCATCATTTTCATCACCGGTCCGATCGAGGACACGGTGGCGACGCTGGTTTGCGCCCAGCTCCTGTTCCTGGAATCGGAAAACCCGAAAAAGGAAATCGCGCTCTACATCAATTCGCCCGGCGGCATCGTCTCGTCCGGCCTTGCCATCTACGACACCATGCAGTTCATCCGCCCGGCGGTCTCGACCCTGTGCTTCGGCCAGGCCGCCTCGATGGGTTCGCTCCTGCTGGCGGCCGGCGAGAAGGACATGCGCTTTGCGCTGCCCAACGCCCGCATCATGGTGCACCAGCCGTCCGGCGGCTTCCGCGGCCAGGCCAGCGATATCATGCTGCACGCCCAGGAGATCCTGGCGCTGAAGAAGCGCCTCAACGAGATCTACGGCAAGCACACCGGCCAGGAGCTCGACAAGATCGAGGCGGCGCTGGAGCGCGACAATTTCATGACGGCGGAGAAGGCGCAGGAGTTCGGCATCGTCGACCAGGTGATTTCCGACCGCGATATGATATCCGGCGGTGCGGAAAGCTGATCGCCCGGCGGCCGGCCGGGACGGCGTTGCAGGGGCCCGGAAATGGCGGCGTACCGGGCCGGGATTGCCGAAAGCGGGTGTGCCCTTGCGGGCGCACCTTACGGAAAATCTCGGATGTTGTGCCGCAGGCCTCTATTCTTTAGCGTAAGGGCCATTAAGTTTCTCTTGAGTGTTGGCCGTCTAACATGATGTCATCGCATCATGCGTTCGACGACGGCGGACGTTCGAAGACGTGTGGGATGGCACGAAAGGAGCAGGATCGCCTCCCGGTCCGGCCCTCCATTCCGACAAGGAAGGCGCATTGCCTTCCCACGACGTGAGGATGATTGAATGAGCAAGGTCAGCGGCGACAACAAGAACACGCTCTACTGTTCTTTCTGCGGAAAGAGCCAGCATGAGGTGCGCAAGCTGATCGCGGGTCCGACGGTTTTCATCTGCGATGAATGCGTGGAGCTGTGCATGGACATCATTCGCGAGGAGAACAAGACCTCGCTGGTGAAGTCGCGCGACGGCATCCCGAGTCCGGACGAGATCGCGACGGTCCTGAACGATTATGTGATCGGCCAGAGCCATGCCAAGAAGGTGCTGTCGGTTGCCGTGCACAATCACTACAAGCGCCTCAACCACGCGTCCAAGAACAACGACGTGGAGCTGGCGAAGTCCAACATCCTGCTGATCGGCCCGACCGGCTGCGGCAAGACGCTGCTCGCCCAGACGCTGGCGCGCATCCTCGACGTGCCGTTCACCATGGCCGATGCGACGACCCTGACCGAGGCCGGCTATGTCGGCGAGGATGTCGAGAACATCATCCTGAAGCTGCTGCAGTCGGCCGACTACAATGTCGAGCGGGCCCAGCGCGGCATCGTCTATATCGACGAGGTCGACAAGATCAGCCGCAAGTCCGACAACCCCTCGATCACCCGCGACGTGTCGGGCGAGGGCGTGCAGCAGGCGCTTCTGAAAATCATGGAAGGCACGGTGGCCAGCGTTCCCCCGCAGGGCGGCCGCAAGCACCCGCAGCAGGAATTCCTGCAGGTCGACACCACCAATATCCTGTTCATCGTCGGCGGTGCCTTCGCCGGCCTTGAAAAGATCATCTCCGACCGCGGCCGGTCCACCTCCATCGGCTTCAAGGCCCAGGTGCTGGCGCCGGAAGACCGCAGGACGGGCGAGCTGTTCCGCGGCGTGGAGCCGGAAGACCTTCTGAAGTTCGGCCTCATTCCGGAATTCGTCGGCCGCCTGCCGGTCATCGCCACGCTGGAGGACCTCGACGAGGCCGCCCTGGTGGAGATCCTTTCGGAGCCGAAGAACGCGCTGGTCAAGCAGTACCAGCGGCTGTTCGAGATGGAGTCGGTCGAGCTGACCTTCCAGGAAGAGGCGCTTCGCGCGATCGCCCGCAAGGCGATCGAGCGCAAGACCGGCGCCCGCGGCCTGCGCTCCATCATGGAGACGATTCTCCTCGACACCATGTTCGAGCTGCCGAGCCTTGAGGGCGTCAAGGAAGTCGTGATTGCCGCCGAGGTCGTCGACGGCAAGGCGCGCCCGCTCTACATTTACGAGGATCGTGCGGAGAATTCCGCCACGTCCGCGTAACTTTCGGGGATAGGTCGAGGCATCGCCGTTCACGTGCCTTGACACCCATAGGGCCGAGCGCCACCTAATACGAACAAGCGGCAGTGCCGGAGACGCCGGATGCGCCCGTACCGGGGCATCTGGTGCCTGCCGATTTCCTCCCGACACCGCTTACATTGCCGCGGGTGCGCGGACTGTTGGCACGTCTCGTGCAACGTTCGTCACCGTTCAGGAAAAGGATGATCCGATGTCCGCCATTGATTCGAGCTCTCCGGAAAAGAAGCAAGACGAGAACGTGTTCCCGGTTCTGCCGCTGCGCGACATCGTCGTATTCCCGCACATGATCGTCCCGCTCTTCGTTGGCCGCGAGAAATCGATCCGCGCCCTTGAGGAAGTGATGCAGGGCGACACCCAGATTCTCCTTGCCACGCAGAAGAATAGCTCCGACGACGACCCGTCGACCGACCAGATCTACGAGGTCGGCACGCTGGCCACCGTGTTGCAGCTCCTGAAGCTGCCGGACGGTACCGTGAAGGTGCTGGTGGAAGGCGGCGACCGGGCAGAGATCGTCGAATTCAGCGACCGCGACGACCTGTTCGAGGCGCGCATCCAGGTGCTGCCGGAGGACGAGGGCGACGAGGTGGAGGCCGAGGCGCTTGCCCGTTCCGTGGTCAACGAGTTCGAAAACTACGTCAAACTGAACAAAAAGGTGTCACCGGAGGTGCTCGGCGCCATCGGCCAGATCGACGACTATTCCAAGCTCGCCGACACCGTCGCCTCGCACCTGGCCATCAAGATCCCGGAGAAGCAGGAAATCCTGTCGATCGTCTCCGTCGGCGGCCGGCTGGAGCGTATCCTCGGCCTGATGGAGAGCGAGATCTCCGTGCTGCAGGTCGAAAAGCGCATCCGCAGCCGGGTCAAGCGCCAGATGGAGAAGACCCAGCGCGAGTATTACCTCAACGAGCAGATGAAGGCGATCCAGAAGGAACTCGGCGACTCGGAGGACGGGCGCGACGAGATCCAGGAACTGGAAGACAAGATCGCCAAGACCAAGCTGACCAAGGAAGCCAAGGAAAAGGCCCTCGGCGAGATCAAGAAGCTGCGCCAGATGAGCCCGATGTCGGCCGAGGCGACGGTAGTGCGCAACTACCTCGACTGGCTGCTCGGCATTCCGTGGTCGCGCAGCTCCAAGGTCAAGAACGACCTCGGCTATGCCGAGGAGGTCCTCGACACCGACCACTACGGCCTGGAAAAGGTCAAGGAGCGGATCATCGAGTACCTGGCGGTGCAGAGCCGGGCCAACAAGCTGAAGGGGCCGATCCTGTGCCTGGTCGGTCCTCCGGGCGTCGGCAAGACCTCGCTCGGCAAGTCGATCGCGCGGGCCACGGGCCGCGAGTTCGTGCGCATGTCGCTTGGCGGCGTGCGCGACGAGGCGGAAATCCGCGGCCACCGGCGGACCTATATCGGCTCGATGCCCGGCAAGGTCATCCAGTCGATGAAAAAGGCCAAGAAGTCCAACCCGCTGTTCCTCTTGGACGAGATCGACAAGATGGGCATGGACTTCCGCGGCGATCCGTCGTCGGCGCTGCTTGAGGTGCTCGATCCGGAGCAGAACTCCTCGTTCATGGACCACTATCTGGAGGTCGAATACGACCTCTCAAACGTGATGTTCGTGACCACGGCCAACACCCTCAACATCCCGGCGCCGCTGATGGACCGCATGGAGATCATCCGCATCGCCGGCTACACCGAGGACGAGAAGGTCGAGATCGCCAAGCGCCACCTGATGCCGAAGACGCAGAAGGATCATGGCCTTGCCGACGACGAGTTCTCCATCACGGAAGCCGCGCTGAAGACCCTGATCCGGCGTTACACCCGCGAGGCCGGCGTGCGGAACCTGGAACGCGAGATCGCGACCCTGTCGCGCAAGGCGATCAAGGAGCTGCTGACGTCGAGGAAGAAGAGCATCAAGGTGACGCCGAAGAAACTCGAGGAGTATCTCGGTGCGCCGCGCTACCGCTACGGCGAGGCCGAGGACGAGGATCGGGTCGGTGTCGTCACCGGCCTTGCCTGGACCGAGGTCGGCGGCGAGCTCCTGACGATCGAAGGCGTCGACATGCCCGGCAAGGGCAAGATGACCGTGACCGGCAATTTGCGCGACGTGATGAAGGAATCGATCTCGGCGGCGGCGTCCTATGTGCGCTCGCGTTCGGTCGATTTCGGCATCAAGCCGAGCCTCTTCGACCGGCGCGACATCCACGTCCACGTGCCGGAAGGCGCGACACCGAAGGACGGCCCGTCGGCCGGCGTTGCCATGGTCACCGCGATCGTCTCGGTGATGACCGGGGTTCCGGTCAAGAAGAGCGTTGCCATGACCGGCGAGATCACCCTGCGCGGCCGGGTGCTGCCGATCGGCGGCCTGAAGGAGAAGCTCCTTGCGGCCCTGCGCGGCGGCATCAAGACAGTGCTGATCCCGGATGAGAACGCCAAGGACCTGACCGAGATCCCGGACAACGTGAAGAACGCGCTGGAGATCATCCCGGTCGGTCGCATGGACGAGGTGCTGGCCAACGCCCTTGCCGGCGAGCTCGAACCGATCGAATGGGACGCGGCGGACGAGGAGCAGAATCCTGCCGTTTCCGACGACGACAGCGCCGCTTTAACCGCCCATTAAGCGACAAAGCTGCAACACCCACGTGCCCCCGGCCGTCCGGCCGGGGGTTTTTTATCGAAAATGGTGAAAAACCGCAGATTTCTGCGAGAAACAGCCTTGCTTTCGTCGGCTTTTCCCCAGAAGTATGAACCTTGGCGGGCAAGCGGCGAATCAGGCACGCCCGCAAGACACGAAAGGATTTCTGATGAACAAGAACGAACTCATCGCCGACGTTGCCGAGCGCACGGGGCTGACGAAGGCCGCTGCCGGCGAAGCCGTCGATGCGACCTTTGCTGCGGTGACCGATGCCCTGAAGAAGGGCGACGAGGTCCGCATCATCGGTTTCGGCAATTTCTCCGTGACCCAGCGTGCCGCCACCGAAGGCCGCAACCCGCGCACGGGCGAGACCATCAAGATTCCGGCGTCCAAGACGCCGAAGTTCAAGGCCGGCAAGGGCCTCAAGGATTCCGTCAACGGCTGAACCGTTGGCGCCCGATCCGCGCGGCCCTGAGGGCCGCTGCGGAGCCGGGTCCTTGCACCGGGAAAACGGGCCGTTCCGATCGGGGCGGCCCGTTTTCTTTTGGGGGGCGTGGCGCAGTCTCTGCTCAGCCGGTTGCGTTGTGTTGCGGGCCTCGGCACAGTGGCGGCCGATTGCCGTTGACTGATCGATTTGAGGAGACGCGCCGGTGACAGCGCTCGCGGAAATTCCCTACGGCCTTTACTGGTCGACGCCGTTCGCCAAGTGGCAGGGAGCGTTCGCGTCCCTCAACAGCGTCGAATTCGGCGCCCATGTGACGCGGCAGGAGCTGGCGCGGCGCGAGATCGATCCCGGCGTCTTCGACCATGCGGTGCTGGGCATCAGCGTGCCGCAGCACCATTCCTTCTACGGCGCGCCCTGGTTCATGGGGCTGATCGGCGCCGGCCATGTGGGCGGCCCGACCGTCATGCAGGCCTGCGCCACCGGCGCACGGGCACTGCTTGCCGGCGCCCTGGAGATCGGTTCAGGCATGGCCGGCGTCAGCCTCATCGCCACCTGCGATCGGACCTCCAACGGCCCACACCTTTACTATCCCAACCCGCGGGGGCCCGGCGGCACCGGGGCCTCGGAAGACTGGGTCATGGACAATTTCGGCTGCGATCCGCTCGGTGGCCACGCCATGGTGACGACCGCAGAGAACGTTGCGAAAAAGCACGGGATTTCAACGGAGGAGCAGCATGAAGTCGTGCTCCGCCGCCACGAGCAATACGCGATGGCGACCGCCGACGACCGGGCCTTCCAGCGCCGTTACATGACGCTGCCGTTCGAGGTGCCGGCACCGAACTTCAAGAAAATCGCCACGACCATCGCCGGCGACGAGGGGATCGCGGCGACGACGGCCGAAGGCCTTGCGCGCCTCAAGCCCGTGGTTCCCGGCGGCACCGTTACCTTCGGCGGCCAGACCCATCCGGCCGACGGCTCCGTTGCCGTGGTCGTTGCCGGTGCGGAGAGGGCGCGGGAGCTGTCCCGCGATCCGTCCATCCGGATTTCGCTTCTCGGTTTCGGCCAGGCGCGCACGGAGCTTGCCCATATGCCCGAGGCGACCATTCCGGCCGCACGGCGCGCGCTCGACCAGGCAGGGTTGGGTATCTCCGAAATGGCGGCCATCAAGTCTCACAACCCCTTTGCCGTCAACGACATCGTCTTTGCCCGCGAGACCGGCTGCGACCTTTCGACCATGAACAATTACGGCTCGTCGCTGATCTGGGGCCATCCCCAGGCGCCGACGGGGCTCCGCTCCATCGTCGAGCTGATTGAGGAACTGGTGATCCGGGGCGGCGGCTACGGGCTCTTTGAGGGCTGCGCGGCCGGCGATACGGCGATGGCCGTCGTCCTCAAGGTCGAGAGCCGCTGACTGGCCGGTCCGGCCAGCCTTTTCGGCCTTTTTGAACGGGCGGCGAGTCGTGCACTGGCGATTGTATCCAGCCCCTTCACAGGGCCGGTTCGGCTTGCCATAGTTGCCCGCAACGCTGATCGGGGCGGCCGCCGAAGGTTGCGCCGATCGGGCATTCGAGGGGACCAAGAATGGCAATCGTTGAGCGCGGCAGCCTGGAATTCGCGCCCGCCCGTGTGGAGCGCACCGAGCTTGCCGATGGCGGCTTCGTGTTGTCCTCGCCGATGCCGCTCGCCTCCTATCCCGACCACGTCTGCGCCTGCCTGCACCACTGGGCGGAAAGGGTTCCGGACCGCACCTTCCTTGCCGAACGGGACGGCGAGGGCGCCTGGCGGCGGGTGAGTTATGCCGAGGCGCTGCACAGCGTCAGGGCGATTGCGGCCGCGCTCCTTGCCCGCGGCATCACGGCCGACACGCCGGTGATGCTGCTTTCCGACAATTCCATCGAGAACGGGCTCTTACAGCTCGGATCGATCTATGCCGGCATTCCGGCAACGCCGGTCTCGCCGGCCTATTCGCTGATGTCGGAGGACCACGAAAAGCTCAACTATATCTATGACCTGGTCGGGCCGAAGCTGATCTTTGCCGCCGACGGCGCGCGCTTTGAAAAGGCGCTGTCGAGCCTCGACCTGACCGGTGTGGAACTGGTCATCGCCGCCAACGAGGCGCGGCCGGCAACGCACTTCTCGGAGCTTCTGGAGGCCGTGCCCGGCGCTGCCGTCGATTCCGCCTACCGGTCCGCCGGGCCGGACGCGCCAACAAAAATCCTCTTTACGTCGGGCTCGACCGGCCAGCCGAAGGGCGTCATCAACACCCACCGGATGATGGTCTCCAACCAGCAGATGATGCTGCAGGTCTGGCCGTTCCTGGAGCGGCGCCCGCCGGTCATCCTCGACTGGCTGCCCTGGCACCATACCTTCGGCGGCAATCACAACTTCAACATGATGCTCTATAATGGCGGCACGCTGTTCATCGACCACGGCAAGCCGGTGCCGGGCCTCATCGACCGCACCATCGCCAATCTCAGCGACGTCGCCCCGACGCTCTATTTCAACGTGCCGCGCGGCTTCGACATGGTGCTGCCGTACCTGGAAGAGGACGAGCGGCTGCGCGACTATTTCTTCTCCGAGCTCGATCTCATCTTCTATGCGGCGGCCGCCCTGCCGCAGAATCTTTGGGAGCGGCTGGAACAGCTCTCCGTCGCCGCGCGCGGCTCGAAAATCCCGATGACCTCGTCCTGGGGCGCGACCGAAACGGCGCCGGCCGTCACCAACGCCCATTTTCCGATCGAGCGGGCCGGGGTGATCGGTCTGCCGCTGCCGGGGGTCGACCTCAAATTCACCCCGAACGGCGACAAGCTGGAAATGCGTGTGCGCGGGCCGCTGGTGACGCCCGGCTACTATTTGCGCGACGACCTGACCAAGGCGGCCTTCGACGACGACGGGTTTTATCGCATCGGCGATGCGGGCCGGCTGGCCGATCCGGATAATCCGGAAGCAGGCGTCGTCTTCGACGGGCGGGTCGCGGAGGACTTCAAGCTGATGTCGGGCTCCTGGGTCAGCGTCGGCAACATCCGCGTTGCCGCCATTGCCGCCGGTGCGCCGGTGATCCAGGACTGCGTCGTCACCGGCCACGACCGGGACGAGGTCGGCATCCTCGTCTTTCCCAACGTTGCCGGCTGTGCCAAGCTTTCTGGCCGGGAGCCGAGCACCCCGCTCGACGAACTGGTCGTCGCCGAAGCGGTGCGCGACAAGCTGCGGCGCGGGATCGGCCATTACAACCAGACCCATGCCGGCTCCAGCCTGCGCATCGCCCGGGTGCTGATCATGACGACGCCGCCGTCGATCGACAAAAACGAGATCACCGACAAGGGCTACATCAACCAGCGCGCGGCCATCGACAACCGCGCCGACCTCGTGGAGTTGCTCTATTCGGATGATCCGCGGGTGATGCGGCTCTAGGGCGGGTGAGTGGGGGCGCTCGGCCCTCCGACGCCGTTCACGGCTTGGGCCGAGTGTTCGCACTATCTAAAGTATTGGTCTGCAAAGCCGAACTGGATTGCTTCGCTGCGCTCGCAATGACGGCGGAGATTCCTGAGGCCTATCAACGTCATTGCGAGGAGGCCGTCAGGCCGACGCGGCAATCCATGGGGCGGTTTCGCAGAGGACCGCCTTTCGAACCCCGGCGACAGCGCCGTCTCACGAAATCTCCGCAATCAACTCCTCGGTCGTCACCTGGCGGCAATAGCCCTTGATGGCGCGCAGCGAGAAGTCGTGGCGTTCCTGGGTGTAGGTGGCGCAGGCGTCGGTCACCTCCGTCACCAGATAGCCGAGGTCGCAGGCGTCGCGGATCGCGCTTTCCACGCACTGATCGGTCACTAGGCCGGCGATGACGAGCTGCTTCACGCCGAGATTGCGCAGGATGTAGTCGATGTGGGTGGAGACGAAGACGGAGGACGAGCTCTTCGGCAGCCAGATCTCGTCGTCGGTC
This sequence comes from Rhodobium orientis, assembly GCF_003258835.1. GTDB lineage: Bacteria > Pseudomonadota > Alphaproteobacteria > Rhizobiales > Rhodobiaceae > Rhodobium > Rhodobium orientis. The sequence continues at coordinate 100,310 of NZ_NPEV01000005.1, forward strand.
GGTTCGAGCTCGTCGATGACCTTGCCGTCCCAGGAACCCTTGGGGACGTTGAAGCCGGAGATCTTGTAGTCGAGGCTGCGGTCGCGGCCGTCCTTGGTCAGGCTCTCGATGGTCGTATAGAGGACCTCGATGCCGGCCTGGCGGAACGCTGCCTGGAGCTTCTGCATGTTGGGGATGGCGAGCGACTTCAGGCGCTCGAAATAATAGGCGTATTTGGTCGCGATCTCCGCGTCGGGGATGTCCTTGAACTCCGCGCCGTCGCGTTTCACCGCGAAGTTCTGGACGTCGATGAAGAGGAGCGCCGCCTCTGCGGCAACGAGCGGGACCTCGCGGGTCAGGCCTTCGGCAGCGGTCATAGGAGTCCCTTCTGGTTGGCAAGCACGTGGTCGATGACGGCGGCAAGGACCTCCGTCCAGGTCTCGCGGCCCTTCGGTGTTGCGATCTCGTCGTTGCGCACTTCCAGGAGGACGTGCGGGATGCCGCGCTTCTCGCCATGGACGGGGATCGTGAAGTCGCTGTCGTCCTCGACCGTATAGGGCTCGTTGAAGGTGGAAAGGTACGCCGAGGCGTGGACGTCGAGCCCCGCCATCAGGTGCCGCGCCAGCCGGTCGTCGCGATTGTAGAGAAGGCCGACATGCCAGGGCCGCGGCTCGGGCTTGGCGGCAAGCTCGGCAGTGAAGGAATGGACGGCGACGAGGAGGGCCGGCTGTCCGGCGGCCCGCCGTTCGTCGAGGAGGCTCGCGACCGTGCCGTGGAAGGGCGTATGGACCTCCTCCACGCGCCGGCGGTGGGCGAGGGGCGAGATGCCCCGGTTGGCCGGGATGGCCGTTCCGTCGCTCACCTCCGGCACGCATTGCGGGCTTTCCGGCGGGCGGTTGCAGTCGACGACGAGGCGGCTGTAGGGCTGCAGGACGAGCGGGGCATCGAGCCGGGCCGAGAGCCGCCGCGCCAGGTCCTCCGCGCCGATGTCGTAGGCGATGTGCCGGTCCATCTCTTGGCGCGCGATGCCGAGATCGCCGAGGGCGCGCGGGATACGGCGCCCGGCGTGCTCGCAGGTCAGGAACACCGGCGAAGCGCCGGTCGGATTGGCCACCTCGAAGGGCCTCGGCTCGTCAGGGCCGAGAAGGGGCGCGGTGGCGACCGCGCCGGCATTGCGCGAAGCTTCTCCCATCGGTCAGACCTTTTCCGTGCCGAAATTGGCCGAGGGAATGAGGCCGTTCGGCCGCCACAGCAGCACCAGCACGACAACGGCAAGGCCGATCGGCTCCTTGAACTCCTGCAGGCTCTCCGGGAGGAAGGCCGTGGAATAGATCTCGATGAAGCCGAGCAGGAAGCCGCCGGCAACGGCGCCGGTGAGCGATCCGAGGCCGCCGAGGATGGAGGCGATGAAGGCCTTCAGCACCGGCACGAAGCCCATCAGCGGGTCGACCGAGGCGCGTTGGGAGACCCACAGCACGGAGGCGACACCTGCAAGCAGCCCGGAGAGCGCGAAGGCGCCGGCGATGACGGCGTTGGCCCTCACGCCCATCAGGCGGGCGACGGGAAAGTCCTCGGCGGCGGCGCGCATGGCGATGCCCACCGACGTGCGCTTCAGGAACCAGTTGAGGAAGATCAGCATGACGATGGTCGCGCCGATCGCCGCCAGCTTGTTGACGCCGATGAGGAAGTCGCCGAAGGCGACGCTCTGGGCAAGGCCTTCCGGCAGCGCCACCGGCTTGGAGCGGGTGGCGATGAGGTTCTGGAACAGGATCTGCAGGATGGTGGCGACGGCAAAGCTGGTGACCAGCATGGTCGCGCCGGAGGCATTGCGCACGGGCCGGAAGGCGATGCGCTCCATCAGCACGGCGGCAAGGATGGCGGCCAGGATCGCCAGCGGCACGGAGATGACGAAGGGCACGCCCGCAATGCCGCAATACATCAGCGTGTAGCCGGAAATGGTCATCAGCTCGCCATGGGCGAAGTTGATCATCCCCATGACGGAAAAGACGATGGCAAGGCCGAGGGCGAGAAGCGCGTATGTGCCGCCGAGCGCCACCGCGTTGACCGTCTGCTGCAGGAACAGTTCCATGGGGTCAGTGGGCTCCCAGATAGGCTTCTTCGACGATGTTGGAGGATTTCAGCTCCTCCGCGGTGCCGGAGGCGACGACGGCGCCGCCGGCGACCAGGTAGCCCCGGTCGATGATGTCCAGCGACATGGCGACGTTCTGTTCCACCAAGAGGATGGTGATGCCTTGGGCCCTGAGCTTGGCGATCAGCTCGAAGATCGATTCCACGATCTGCGGCGCAAGGCCGAGCGAGGGCTCGTCGAGGAGCAGGAGCTTGGGATCGATCATCAGCGCGCGGGCGATCGCCAGCATCTGCTGCTGGCCGCCGGAAAGGGTGCCGGCGAACTGGTGCTCGCGCTCCTTCAGGATCGGGAACAGCTCGAAGACCTGGTCGTAGCTGTCGGACAAGGTCGAGGTGTCGGCGCGGCCGTAGGAGCCGAGGCGCAGGTTCTCCGCGACCGTCAGGCCGGAGAAGACGCGCCGGCCTTCCGGGCAGAGCGTGATGCCGCGGCGCACCAGCATTTCCGTCGGCAGCTTGGTGACGTCCTTGCCGCGAAAGGAAATCGATCCTTCCGCCGCCGGCACCAGGCTGACGATGGCGTTCAGCGTCGACGACTTGCCGGCGCCGTTGGCGCCGAGGAGGGCGACGAGTTCGCCTTCCTCGACGTTGAGCGATACGCCCCTGACCGCTTCGACGGGGCCGTAGCGGACTTTCAGATCGGAGACGGTCAGGAGCGGCATGCCGGGGACTTTCCGTTGTCGCTTATTGCATCCGGGGGGCGGGGATGAGGTCCGCATCCGGCGAGGGCTGGCCGACGAGTTCGCGCTTGCCGTCCTTGACGCGCACGAGCGAGACTTCCCGCACCGGCATGCCCATGGTGCCCTTGTAGGTGATCAGGCTGGTCGCGCCCTGGACGTTCTCAAGGTTGGCGATGGCATCGCGCAGCGCGACGGAATCGGTGGTGCCGGCTTCCTTGACGGCGGCGGCGATGACCTTCACGAGGTCGTAGCCGATGGCGTTGAAGACGGTCTCGGACTTCTTGCCCATCTTCTCCTCGTAGAGCTTGTTGAACTTCTCCAGCGGGCTGCCTGCCGTCGGGTGGCCGGCGGTGGAGAAGACGACGCCCTCGGCCGCTTCGCCGAGCGAGAAGGTGGTGGGCGAATCGATGCCGTCGGAGCCGATCACCTGGGATCTCACGCCGGCGGCGCGGAGCTGCTTGATGAAAGCCGGGAAGTTCGGCTCATAGGCCGACGTCATGATGACGTCCGGCTGGGGATCGAGCGCCTTGATCTTGGTGACCTCGGCGGAGAAGTCCTGCTGGTCGAGCTTGTAGGTGGCCTTGCCGAGGATTTTTCCGCCAAGCGCTTCGAAGACGTCGCCGAAATAGAGCGGCAGGGTGGTGTACTGGGTGTCCGGCGAATAGAGCAGGTAGGCGGAGCGGTGGCCCTGGTCGAAGGCCCATTTGGCCGAGACGGTCGCCTGGACGTTGTCGCCGGGGAAGTTGGCGAACATGTAGTCGCCGCCCATTACCGGCAGCGTCGGCGAGGAGGCGCAGGTGGAGAAGGCCGGGATCTGGGCGGCACCGGAGATCGAGGCGGCGGCAAATGCCGGATCGGCGTCGCAGGGCAGCACCAGCACGTCGACGCCGGCATCGACCAGTTCCTGGGTGGCGATCGAGGTCTGGGCGGCGTCGGACCGCACGTCCTTGTCGATGGTCTCGATCTTGATCTTGCCGTCGATGCCGCCGGCCTCGTTGATCTCGTCGACGGCGATCTTGAAGCCCTCGATGACCGGGCCGTCGAACGGGGCGAGGCTGCCGGTCTGGGCGGTGGCGACGCCGATGGTCAGCGTGTCATCGGCAGCCGAAGCGGCACCGAACGCGGGCAATGCCAGCGCCGTGCCGAGGATGAGCGGTGTCAGAAACTTCTTCATGTCGGTTCCCTTCTTTTGGGCGGAGGTGGTGTCTCTTTTCCGGTCAGGCCGCGATGTCGTCCTGGCGTTTGCGGCCCAGATAGGCGGTGATCACATCGGGGTTCTTCTGCACGTCGCCGGGAGCGCCCTCGGCGATGAGCTTGCCCTCGTTGAGGACGACGACGCGGTCGCACAGCCGCACGATCAGCGGCAGGTCGTGGTCGACGACGAGAAGGCCGAGGCCGAGCGTGTCGCGGAGCTTGCGCAGGGTCTCCATCAGCGCATCGGTCTCTTCGCGGTTCATGCCGGCGGCCGGCTCGTCGAGGAACAGGAAGTCGGGTTCCAGCGCCAGGGCGCGGGCGATCTCCACCCGGCGCTGGTCGCCATAGGAAAGGGTGTTGGCCTTCGATTCCGCCTTGTCGGCGATGCCCATCCAGTCGAGGGCGGCGGCGCTTGCGGCTTCCGCCTCGGCGACGCTGCGCTTCGGCCAGGCGTTGAGGGCGGCGGCCAGCACGTTCTGGCGCACGCTCAGGGTCCGGAACAGGCGGATATTCTGGAAGGTGCGGGCGATGCCGAGGCCGGCGATCCTGTGCGCCGGCATGTCGGTGATGACGGTGTCGCCCTTTGTGACGACGCCGCTGGTTGCCGGAAGGACGCCGGAGATGAGGTTGAGGAGCGTCGTCTTGCCGGAGCCGTTCGGACCGATCAGGCCGACGATCTCGCCGGGCGCGAGGGACAGGGAGACCTTGTCGACGGCGATGAGGCCGGCGAAGCGCTTGGTCACGGTGTCTGCGACAAGGGTGTCCTCGTTCTTCGTCGCCGCCAGTTTTGGCGCGTCGTCGCCTTCCGGCATCTTTCGTCGGAACAGCCACGGCAGCAGCCGTTCGTCCCATTCGTCGAGGCCGGCAAGGCCGTCAGAGCGGCGGAACATGACGAGGAGGATGATGAGGCCGATGCCGATCTGGGTGGTGCCGAAGACCTCCGGGAGCTGGTAGCCGAAGAGGTCGATGCCGCCTTCCAGTCGCCGCAGGATCTCCGAGACCAGCGTAATGGAGACGGCGCCAACGACGGCTCCGGTCATCGTCGTCATGCCGCCGACGATGAGCATGGCGAGCAGCGCGAAGGTGTCGTGGAAATAGAATTTCTTCGGCGAGAAGGCGCCGAGGAAGTGCCCGAGCGCGACGCCGGCGAGCGCGACGAGGCCGGCGCTGAGCACCCAGGCGAGCATCCGCTCGTGCTTGACGCCGATGCCGTTTGCCTTGGCCGCGATCAGGTCCTCGCGGGCGGCCCTCAGCTTCAGGCCGGGTACGGAATCCCGGAACAGGCGGACGATGACGAGGGCGACGGCGCAGACGGCGGCGGCGACCCAGATGTCGGTCTCGCGCGGCACGCCGAAGAAGGACTGGCTGCCGCGGGTGATGTCGCGGGCGCCGATGATGACGCCGTGGACGATGATGAGGAGAGCAAGCGTCGCGATGGTTGCCGCCGCGCCTTCGAGCCGGGCGATGACCAGGCCGGCGACATAAGCGACGAGCATGGAGAAGGCGATGGCGACGAGTAGGGCCAGCACGAAATCGAGGTGGATGGCGGCGAGGACCGGCGGCAGGTTCGGCAGCGTCATGTTCTTCATGGCCACCGGCAGCGACAGGATCGCCGAGGTGTAGGCCGCAATGCCCATGAAGGAGAGGTGACCGAAGCTGAGAATGCCGGAATTGCCGCAGTAGAGCCCCATGCCGGCAACAGCGGCCAGGTTGATGAAGAAGACGATCAGGGTGCGCTCGACGCCGCCGCCGACATTGGCGCCGACCATTGCGGCCGCGATCACCAGGAGGACCGGCACGAGAACGGCGATCGCCAGAAAGCGCCAGGGGAGTACCGTCATGCCACCATCTCGTTGGCCATCATCTCTTGGGCTCGCCGTTTCGCCTGGGAGGGGGCGTCAGACCGCCGGAATTACCGTCACATTTCAGCAAAAGGAAAATTTCAAAGTCAATAGTTTAGTGCGCATTGACAAAAAATTTTCATTTTCAATAATGCAATGCGGCGGTGCGAAACGCTTAAAAACACGATGAAAAACGGCATCGGGGAGGGTAGATGTTGGTGAGTGTGCGCGGCAGGATCGAGGAAATGGTCCCCGAATTGACCTCCAGCGAGCGGAAGGTGGCAACCGTCATTCTGGCGGATTATCCGTTCGCCGGGCTGCAGACCATCCAGGAACTCGCCGACCGCGCAAAGGTCTCCGCGCCGTCGATCACGCGCTTCGTCGCCAAGCTCGGCTACCATGGCTACCAGGCGTTCCAGCGCGGGCTGATCGCGGAGCTGAAGGAAAGCCACCGCTCGCCGGTCGATCTGAAACCGGAGGAAAACCCGGCGACGCCGGACCGGTTCCTCGCCGACTATGCCGATCGCCTGGCAACTCTCATCAAGGACATGGCGGCCGCGATCCCGCAGCAGCAGTTCGACGCCGTCTGCGACCTCATCGCCGACCCGTCCCGCAACATCTTCCTCATCGGCGGGCGCATCTCCGACACCATCGCGCGGATGCTCTCCATGCATCTCAGGCAGATCCGCGGGCGCATCCACCACCTGCCGCTCGACCCGGAAATCTGGCCCGACTACGTCCTGCGCATCCGACGCCAGGACGTCTTCATCCTTTTCGACTTCCGCCGCTACCAGCCGAGCCTGACCGAGCTTGCCCGGCTCGTCTCGGAGCGCCGCCAGGCGCAGGTTGTCGTCGTCACCGACAAATGGCTGGCGCCGGCCTCGCGCCATGCCGGCCATGTGCTCGTCGTGCCGACGGAGACCGGCACCGCCTGGGACGGCCAGGCCGCCGCCGTCACGCTGATCGAGGCGATGATCGTCGCGATCTCGGAGCGCGACTGGGAGGCGACGCGCAAACGCATCGAACAATGGGACGACGCCCGCATCACGCTCGGGCCGCCCGGACCGGACATGGACATTGAGGAGATTGATCCGTGAAGCAGGAATCCCTGGTTTTTCTGTGCACCAGCGACATCGCCGGCAAGGTGCGCGGCAAGGCGTTTCCCGAAAGCGATTTCGAAAAGCGCCTGAAGCGCGGCATCGGCTGGACGCCGACCAATGTGCAGATCACCTGCTTCGATGCGATCGCCGACAGCCCCTATGGCGCGCTCGGCGACCTCGTCATGATCCCGGATCCCGACACCATGGTGGTCGCCGACTATATGGACGAGCGCCCTCCGGAGCGGTTCGTCCTCGGCGATATCCGCGAGACGACCGGCGATGCCTGGGAGTGCTGCACCCGCTCGATCCTGAAGGGGGCGCTGGAGCGGCTGGAGCGGGTCGCCGGCGTCTCGCTGGTCTCGGCCTTCGAGCACGAGTTCCACTTCAAGGGCGGCAACTGCCCGCTCGGCTCCGCCTACAGCGCCTCCGGCTTTCGCGCCGAACGGGACTTTGCCGAGGCGTTGACGGCGGCGATGCGCACGGCGCATCTGGGGCCGGACACCATCATGAAGGAATATGGCGTCGACCAGTATGAGGTGACCATGAAGCCGGCGGCCGGCATCTCCGGGGCCGACCATGCCGTGATCCTGCGCGAACTGGTGCGGATCACCGCCGACCGCGTCGGCCGGCAGGCGAGCTTCACGCCGCTGCGCGATCCGGCCGGCGTCGGCAACGGCGTGCACATCCATATGAGCATGCGCCACGCGGACGGCACACCCGCCACCTACGATCCCGACGGCCCGCACGGGCTGTCCAAGGTCGCCGGCCAGTTCGTCGCCGGCGTGCTCGCCTATCTCGACCGCATCGTCGCCATCACCGCGCCGAGCGTCATCTCCTACACGCGGCTGACGCCGCACCGCTGGAGCGCGGCCTTCAACAATCTCGGCTATCGCGACCGCGAGGCCTCGGTGCGCATCTGCCCGGTCTCCGGCATGAGCGATATCGCGGTTGCCGAGCAGTTCAATTTCGAGTTCCGGGCGGGCGACGCGGCGGCAAGCCCCTATCTGGCGCTGGCCGCCATCGTCCATGCCGGCGTCCAGGGCATCGAGGAGGGGCTGACGCCCCCGGCGGCCACCGAAGAGGACCTCTCTCTGCTGTCGACGGAAGAGCTCAACAAGCGTGGATTCATACGCTTGCCGCAATCTCTTGAAGAAGCACTTGAGCGTTTTTCCGGCGATGAGACAGTGACCGGCTGGTTCCCGGGTCGGTTCGCCGAGGTCTACGCCAAGCACAAGAAGGGCGAAATCGACTACCTCAAGGGCCGCAAGGAGGGCGACGTCTGCGCCGCCTATGAGGAAGTCTACTGATATGTCTTTTCCGCTCTACGAAAAAGACCAGAAAACGCTCTCCAAGCTGCAGAACCTGCGTTTCTTTCCGCTTGCCGTGACCGGCGGCAAGGGGTCTTACGTGACGGCCGAGGACGGCCGCAAGCTGCTCGACCTTTCCGCCTCCTGGGGCGCGGCGAGCCTGGGGCACGGCCATCCGGCCTATGTGGCAGCCATCACCGCGGCGGCGTCCAACCCGGCCGGCGCCAGCATCCTGTCGGCGGCGAGCGCGCCGGCGATCCGGCTCGGCGAGCGCCTGCTTGCCCTGACGGCGGGTGCGGGCGAGCGCCGGGTCTGGCTCGGCCATTCCGGGTCCGACGCCAACGAGACCGTGGCGCGCGCCGTCGTCGCCGCCACCGGCCGCAGGCGACTGATGTCGTTCACGGGGGCCTATCACGGCGGCACGGCCGGCTCCATGGCGGTCTCCGGCCATTCGGCGCAGGAAGGGTCCGACAAGGCGGATGGCCTGACGCTGGTGCCGTTTCCCGATCCCTACCGGCCATTCGCCGACGATCCGAGCGGTGCGGCGCTCCTCGACCAGATCGAGGAGTTGCTAGCCGGCCCCTGTCCCGGTGAGGAGACGGCGGCCTTCTTCATCGAGCCGATCCAGTCGGACGGCGGGCTGATCGTGCCGCCGCCGGGCTTCTTCAAGCGGCTCGCGGAGATCTGTGCGCGCTACGGCATCCTGACCGTCAGCGACGAGGTCAAGGTCGGCATGGGCCGGACCGGGCGGCTGCACTGCTACATGCATGAAGACTTCACGCCCGACATCGTCGTCTGCGGCAAGGGTCTCGGCGGCGGCGTGCCGATTTCCGCGGTCATCGGGCCCGCAAGAATCCTCGACTTCGCCGTCTGCTTTTCCATGCAGACCCTGCACGGCAACGCCATTTGCTGCGGCGCGGCCCATGCGGTGCTCGACACCATCGAGAACGAGAAGCTGATCGACAACGCCGCCACCATTGGCGCGCGTCTCTTGTCCTCGCTGGAAGCCTTGAAAGAAAAACACGCCGAGATCGGCGAGGTGCGGGGACGGGGGCTTGCTATCGGCGTCGAACTCGTCACCGACCGGGCGACCAAGGAACCGGCGAAAGAGCTTGCCGCCAAGGTCGTCTACCGCGCCTTCGAGCTCGGCCTCGTCGTCTACTATGTGGGCATGAACTCCAACGTCCTGGAGCTGACGCCGCCGCTGACGCTGTCGGCGGCGGAGGCCGACGAGGCGGTCGCAATCATTTCGCAAGCCATTTCGGATGCCGCGGCCGGACGGGTAGACGACGCCAAGCTGAAAGGCTTCGAAGGCTGGTAAGCCGGTCCTTCAGTGCGGGAAGGGCTCGGCCATCTTTTCCTCGCGGAACCGGCCGGGGGCGAGCCCGGTGCGCCGCTTGAACAGCCTCGAAAAGTAAGCCGGGTCCTGGAAGCCGAGTTCGTAGGCGATCATGGAGGCTGTTGCCGAGGTGTAGATCAGGTGCCTCTGGGCCTCCAGCACCAGCCGGTCCTGGATCAGATCGCTCGGTCCTTTGCCGGCGAAGGACCGGCACATCCGGTTGAGACGGGCCTGGCTGACGCCGAGGGAAGAGGCGTAGTCGGCGACCGGCCAGTGGTGCTTGTAGTTGTCCTCAAGCAGGTGGCGGAAGCGGGTGAAGAGCTCGCGCCGCTCCTCCACCGGCTGGCGCAGCGGCTGCTGGCGATCGTGCTCGCGCCGGATCGCCATCAGCACGATGCGGACCATCCATTCGAACATGGAGCCGCGGCCGAGCTGCGGCCACTGGAACTCGCGCAGCATCTCGTCGAGGGTCGCCGAGATCAGCCTTGCGCCGTCCTCGTTGTCGGCGAAGGACAGGATCGTCGGCTCGCCGAACAGCGGCTCGAAGAGCTTGCGGCTGCGTCGGTAGCGGGCATCGATCAGGAGGAGCTCCGACATCGTCAGCACCCAGCCGACCGTTTCGGGCTCGAAGGAAAAGCCGTGGACGACGCCTGCGGGGACGCAGACGACGGCGGGCGCGTCGGCCGTCTCCATGCGGTCGTCGATCCAGACGCCCGCCGATCCGGTAGTCAGAAAGACGATCTGGAACATCCGCCGGTGGGTGTGCGGCGTGATCTGCCACTCATAGAGCCGCGAGCGGGTACGGATGTCCTCGATATGGATGAACTGGGGATCGTCGTCCGGCTGCTCGTCGCCGAAAAGCACATAATGGGAAATGGTCGCTAGCGCCGGATCGTGTCGGGCCATGGCGGATCGCCTTTTGCTAAAACGTTCGAAAAGTACAAGACATATTCCATTTCGTCCATTCCACGGCGGCCCGTTCGTCCATAACGTTCAAAGTGGAACAAGAAGAAATTGCACAACGATCCCGGGAGGAAACACGCGTGTTCCGCTTCGATCCCTATTCTCCGGCAAACGATGCCGATCCGTTCGATGCCTACAAGACGCTGCGCGACGAATATCCCGCCTTCTGGTGCGAGGAGGCCGGCATGTGGGTCTATTCGCGCTATGACGACATCATCGCGGCGTTGAACGACTGGCAGACCTATTCCTCGGCCAAGGGCAATCTCGTCGACGAATTGCCGAACCGCGCTGGCGCGACGCTCGGCACCACCGATCCGCCGCGCCACGACCGGCTGCGCGCGCTGATCCAGAAGGCGATGACCAAGCGTGCCCTCGACGTCATCGTCGAGCCGACGCGCGGCATGTGCAAGAAGCACCTCGATGCGCTGGACGGCAGGAAGAGCTTCGACTTCGTTGCCGAATATTCCTCCAAGGTGACGGTCGATCTCCTGTTCGACCTCTTCGCGATGCCGGAATCCGGCCGCCAGACCGTGCGCGACAACGCCGTACTGATGGTGCAGACCGATCCGGTGACCCGCCAGAAGGGGCCGGAGCACATCGGTGCCTATGAGTGGATGGCGAAATACGCCAACGAGCTGATTGCCGAGCGCAAGAAGGCGCCGGGCGAGGATCTCCTGTCCAACTTCATCACCGCGGAAATCGACGGCGAGAGCCTTGCCGACCGGGAAATCCAGATGACGGTGACGACGCTGATCATGGCCGGCGTGGAGTCGCTCTCCGGCTTCCTCAGCATGATGGCCTACAATCTGGCGGAACAGCACGATGCGCGCCGGGCGCTGGTCGCCGACCCGTCGCTGATCCCCGATGCCATCGAGGAGTCGCTGCGCTTCAACACCTCGGCCCAGCGCTTCCGCCGCTGCCTGACGCGAGACGTGGAAAACCACGGCCAGATCATGAAAGAGGGCGACTTCATCATGCTGGTCTACGGTTCTGGAAACCGGGACGAGCGGCGCTTTGCGAACCCGGACGTCTTCGATATCGCCCGCAAGCCGCGTGGCCATCTCGGCTTCGGCGGCGGGGTGCATGCCTGCCTCGGTGGGGCCTTGGCGCGGGTGGCGACGAAGATCGCGTTCGAGGAGTTCCTCGGCCGCTATCCGGAGTTCGAGCGCGTCGGCGAGACCACCAAGTGGGTGCCGTCCTCCAACTTCCGCAGCCCGATGAAGCTGGATCTTGCCGCCGCCTGAGGCAGCGACGGCGGATCGATGCGCCGGGCGGCGGTCGCCGTCGCCCGGAGCGATCCGCTTATTTCGGAGACCGATCGATGCCGAAGGTAACCTATATCGAACATGACGGCCGCCGGTTCGAGGTCGACCTGCCGGAGGGCTGGAGCCTGATGCAGGGGGCGCTGCTGAACGGCGTCACCGGCATCGAGGGCGAGTGCGGCGGCTCCTGCGGCTGCGCCACCTGCCATCTCTATGTCGACGAGGCGTTCGTCGACCGGCTGCCGGAGATTGCCGAGGCGGAAGACGAGATGCTCGATTGCACCGTGGCCCAGCGCGAGGCGAATTCCCGCCTCGGCTGCCAGATCAAGATGACGCCGGACCTCGACGGCCTCGTCGTGCGCCTGCCGGAAGAGCAGAGCTGATTTGCGACGGATCCGGGTGAGATCCCGTGCGAGGGGTGTCAACTGGAACCGGTATTATTACAATTCCACTTGTGAAAAGCTTCCAGTGCCCATAGGCTTTTGTGGTCTGGTTGTGGCGGTCGAAATTTCCGGCCGATCCGCTCCGCGATGACTCGAAGATTTCAACGATGACCATCCACATTCCGCTGTCCTCTTGTGCCTGCCACGGCAGATCATCCGAACGCGGTCTCATCAAGACGCGGTCCCAATAAAACTCATCCCGTTTCTTCGGCCCGGTCGGAGAAATGCGGACATGTTTCATCTGCGCCGTCTCCAATCGGTCCGCGATTGTTTCGCAAGGAGATGCGCTGAAGGGGGGAATATCGATGTTGAAAAAATGCGTCGTGCTACTCGGCTGTCTCGCAACCACGCTTGCTGCCACGACGGCGAGCGCCCAGGTCGGCCACCTCTACTACAAGTCCTTCGGCCCCTTTAAGGTCAACAAGGACTATTTGGGAAATGGCTTCACCGGGTGCAGCGCAACGATCCGCTCAAAGTCCGGGCAATTGCGCTTCCAATTGCAGAAAGGGGGCAGCAAGAGCTTCCATTTCAAGAGCCCGAGGGGAACGGGGAACGCGTCTTTTACCGGCGTGGCACCCTTTCCGGTCACCGTGATCCTCGATGGCAAGCAGCGCCTGGTCTTTCGCAAGCACTCCGTGCCGATGCTGTTCAATGACGAGAAGTTAACGATGGTCGTCTTCGACAAGGAGACCTCGGCCTTTCTGAACACCAAGAGGGCGATCCGGATCAAGCAGGGCAAGCGGACGATGACCTGGAAGTTTCCCAATGGCGCCATGAAGAATGCGCTGCTGGGCGTCTGGGATTGCGTTCAGAAAAACAACTAGCGGGAACACGTCTTGGGCAACGTATCGCGCTAGCGGCGTGATGCCGCCCTTGTCCGACGGCTCTTCAGGCGACAGTCTTCGTCGTCTGCCTTCCGGAAGAGCTGAGCTGAGAGGGCGGCCGCCGGCCGGGATCAGGCGTCTTCCGGCGCCGATGTCGCGCGGCGATCCACACCCCGGCTGCGGAGCATGAGCACCAAGGCGATAGCCATCAGACCTGCCGCGACCAGGAACGTCAGCCGCAAGCCCGCGGCGACAGCCTCGCCCGAGGCCGAGGCGACCGGTGCTGCCGCCCCGAAGGCGAAGACGGCGCCGAGAACCGAGGCGCCGGTGATGAAGCCCAGATTGCGCGACAGGCTGAGCATTCCCGAGACGACGCCGCGGCGATCCTCCGCACCGCCGGTCATGACGGCTGTGTTGTTGGCGGCCAGGAAGAGCTGGTAGCCCGGCGTCAGGACGGCAAGCGCCGTGACGTAGCCGGCAACGCCGGCGATCCCCGGCAACAGGGCCAGCAACAGGGCGCCGGTTGCCATCTCGACAAGCCCGAAGACGACCACCCGCGGCGCGCCGAAGCGGTCGACGATGCGTCCGGCGGGAATGCCGGTCAGCGCCGAGACCGTCGGGCCGACCGACATGACGAGGCCGACCGTGGCCTCGCCCAGCCCGAGGCTGCGCGACAGGTAGAACGGGCCGACCAGGAACGTTGCCATCATGACGGCGGACACCAGCAGATTGGCCGCAAGGCCGGACCGGAGCGCCGGGTCGGCAAAGGTCTTCGGATCGATCAGCGGCGAGGCCGCGCGCGCTTCGATGCGCAGGAACAGGATGGCACCGGCGATGGAGGCGGCGACAAGCACGGTCGTGCCGCCGCCGATGTCGATCCCCGTCGTGGTCGACAGGGCATAGGCGACGAGGGTCAGCGTCAGAACGAGGGTGCCGGTTGCGTCAAAGGCCTTCCGGTCCGGCCGGCCCGCCTGCCGGTCGCGCGGCAGATGTCTGAGGCAAAGGACGGCCGCGAGACATCCCATCGGCACCATGACGAGGAAGATGGACCGCCATCCGGCACCGGCGATGAGGGCGCCGCCGAGGGAGGGGCCGAGCGCCGTGCCGACCGCCGACATCGTTCCGAGCAGGCCCATGGCACTACCGGTTCGCTGCCGCGGGACCGTTGCGCGGACCATTGCGACGGTCAGCGCCAGAAGGACGGCGCCGCCGAGGCCTTGGAGCCCGCGGGCGACGACGAGGACAGCGAGGGTGGGGGCGGCCGCGCAAGCGGCCGAGGCCGCCGTGAAGACCAGGATGCCGGCAAGGAGCACCCGCCGCGGGCCGACGATGTCGGCGAGCCGTCCGGCGCCGACGCTGAAGACGGTGACCGCCAGGAGATAGGCCAGGACCACCCATTGCACGGTGCCGAAGGAGGCGGCGAAGGCCTGGGCGATGGTCGGCAGGGCGACATTGGCGCTGCTGATGCTGAGCGAGGACATCAGCATGGCAAGCGCCAGGCTGGCGAGCGCCCATCGGGTCGGGACGGACGTGTCGCCGTCCGTCGCCATGGTCTGTTCGGCGGGTATCGGCTTCAAGGAGGTCTCCATCTTGGAAAGGATCAGGACTCCTGGAAGCTATGGACACATCCTCAATTGCGGAAGGCGCATCGTTTGCATTCAATCAGTGCATGGAGCGCCATGTCATTTGCGGCCTGCCGTGGTAGTCTGGTCCCATGGACCATCCCGATCTCAACCTCCTCGTCACCCTTGACGCGCTCCTTGCCGAGGGCAGCGTTGCCGGCGCCGCGCGGCGGCTGCGGCTCAGCCCGTCGGCGATGAGCCGCTCGCTCGCCCGGCTTCGCGCCGCGACCGGCGATCCGCTTCTGGTGCGGGCGGGGCGCGGCCTGGTGCCGACGCCGCGGGCGCTGGAGCTGAAGGAACGGGTCGGGCCGCTGGTCGACAGCGCCCTGGCCGCGCTGCGGCCGGCAGAAAGGCTCGACCCGGCGCGGCTGGAGCGCACCTTCAGCATGCGCAGCCGGGAGGGGTTCGCCGAGACCTTCGGGCCGGCACTGATCGCGCGCATCGGCCTTGAGGCGCCGGGCGTGCGCCTGTGGCTGCAGCCGAAGCCGGACAAGGACAGTTCGCTCTTGCGCGATGGCATCATCGATCTGGAAATCGGCGTCATCGGCTCCGACATGGGGCCGGAGCTGCGCGCAAGGGCGTTGTTCCGAGACCGTTTCATCGGGGTCGTCAGAAGCGGCCATCCGCTCTCTTCAGGCGTCGTCACGGCGGAGCGTTTCGCCGCCGCCGGCCACATCCTGGTCGCCCGGCGCCGGCGCAAGACAGACGACATCGACACGGCGCTGGAGCCCCTCGGCCTTGCCCGCAAGGCCGCGATCGTCGTCGGCGGCTTTGCCACCGCCCTCAGCCTTGCCCGTGCCACCGACCTTGTCGCCTGTGTTCCGGAACGCCACACCGAGACGCTCCGCGCCGGGATGGCGAGTTTCCCGCTTCCCGTAGCGTCAAGGGAGTTCACGATCTCCATGCTCTGGCATCCGCGGCTCGATGCCGATCCGGCCCATCGCTGGTTTCGCGACGTGGTGCGGGCGGTCTGCGCCGGCGATCCTGCACCGGTGACGGGCGAGATCGGTCAGGTCTCGTGACCGGTGCGCTTCAGCGTTTCCTTGACGACCTCGATGTCGTCGCCTTCAAGGCCTCCGGCGATGCCGACGGCGCCGATGCACTCGTCGCCGTAGAACACCGGGGCGCCGCCGCCGATCATTGCCACCTTCGGGTGCTGGGAAAGGCCGGCGGCCAGATGCGGGTTGTCGTTGAGGCGGTCTTTCCAGGCCGAGGTCGGCTTCTTGAAGCTGACGGCGGTGTAGGCCTTCTTCTCTGAAAACTCCCGGGCCGGGAACGGCGCGCCGACCATGCGCTGGTAGACCAGCACGTGGCCGGCCGCATCGACCACCGTGACGTGGATCTTGAGGCCCTTTTCAAGGGCGACGTCGACGGCGGTGTCGGCAAACATCTGGGCAGCCTCAAGCGTCATGCTCTCGATCATGTGGCTGCGAGTGACCATGGCGGCGTCTCCATCGGTTTTTTCAAAACAAAAACGCCGGGCGCGCCCGTTACGGACCGCCCGGCGGAAAAATGTGCGGCAACGGTCCGCTCAGGCGGCGTTTTCCAGGCAGAGGAGGCCGGACGCCGTATTGGAGATCGGGATGTGGTAGTTGCTGTGCCGGGCCGTGACCTTGCCGGTCAGCGCGCCGCGCATGGCCAGCCAGAGGATAAACTCGGCGCCTTGCGCGCCGGCTTCCACGACCAGGTCCCGGATCGACATGTCGAGGAAGTGCTCCGGATCGTCGACGATCTTTTCCATGCACATCCGGTCGAAGGTCTTGTTGATGAAGCCGGCCCGCTGGCCGTCGAGCTGGTGCGACAGCCCGCCGGTGCCGAGGATCACGACCTTCAGGTCCTCAGGATAGGACTCGATCGCCTTGCCGAGCGACTTGCCGAGATTGTAGCAGCGGCGCGGCGAGGGCAGGGGGTGCTGCACGGTGTTGATGACCAGCGGCACGGTCTTGATGCCGATGTCGGCATAGTTCGGCCAGAAAAGCTGCATCGGCACGGTGAAGCCGTGGTCGACCAGCATTTCCTGGCAGGTCACCAGGTCGAAATCGTCATGGACGAGATTGTCGATCAGGTGCCAGGAGAATGCCGGGTCGCCCTTGAAGGGGGCGATCGTCGGGATGCCCCAGCCCTCGTCGTCGTTGCGGTATTCGGGCGCCGCACCGATCGCGAAGGTCGGCTGCTTGTCGAGGAAGAAGTTGAGGCCGTGGTCGTTGTAGATGACGACGGCGACGTCCGGCTTGACCTCGTCGAGCCATTCGCGCACCGGCGGGTAGCCGTCGAAGAACGGCTTCCAGTACGGGTCTTCGAACATCTTGCGGGCAATGGCGTTGCCGATTGCCGGGATGTGGGAGGTGGTCAGTCCACCGACGATACGTGCCATGGTCGTTACTCCCCTGCGCGCCGCAGTTTTTCCTTGAAATCCTCGACCGACATGCCGGTCTGCTGGGCTCCGACGTCCTGGACGTTGAGGCCGTACATGCCGGCGAATTTGGCGAGGTAGTAGATGTTACCGCCGGCGGCGATCAGGTCGAGCACGACCTTGTCGCGGACGGCCTGCTTCTGCTCATCGTTGAGGCCGTACTTGTCCATGTAGGCCTCCTCGTCGGCGAGGAATTCCTCACGGTTCTGCTTGTTGTTGAACGAGTAGCACATCTTGTTGAGGGCATAGCCCTTCATGGCCTGGGTTCCGTCGAACATGACGGTGCCCGGGATCGGCTCCTTGTTGTGGGTCATGGCGGTTCCTCTCCGTTTGATCCTCATCAGCTCCAGTAAAGGCGCATCGGGTTGTCGACGAGCAGCGCCTGTTGTTGGTCTTTTTCCGGCGCAATGTTCGGGATGACGTCGACCAGCTTGCCGTCGTCCGGCATGTGGCTCTTCATGTTGGGGTGCGGCCAGTCGGTGCCCCAAAGCACCCGGTCGGTGAAGCGTCCGACCAGGAGCCGCGAGAACGGCACGACGTCGCTGTAGTCGGGCGGGCCCTCGACGCTGAGACGCTCCGGGCAGCTCACCTTGGTCCAGATTTTTTGCTCATCGGCCATCAGGTCGACGAAGCGCTGGAAATCGGGATGGTCGACGCCCTTTGCGACGTCCGGCCGGCCCATGTGATCCACGACGATGGTCGTCGGGATTTCCTTGAGGAACGGGATCAACTCTTCCAGATTCTCGGCCTCGAAATAGACCACCACGTGCCAGCCGAGCTCGGCGATCCGCGAGGCGATCCCAAGGAACACTTCCTTCGGGGTGGCATCGACCAGGCGCTTGACGAAATTGAAGCGCACGCCGCGCACGCCCGCGCGGTGCATAGCCTGCAATTCAGCGTCTGTGACGTCCGGTCCGACCGAGGCAACGCCGCGGGCAAGTTCGCCGGCGCTCTTCAGGGCATCGACGAGGGCGCGGTTGTCCTTGCCGTGGCAGGTCGCCTGGACGATGACGTTGCGCGAAAAGCCGAGATGGTCGCGGAGTGCAAAAAGCTGGTCCTTGGATGCATCGCAGGGCGTGTATTTGCGCTCCGGCGCGAACGGGAATTTGTCCGCCGGCCCGAAGACGTGGCAGTGGGCATCGACCGCGCCGACGGGCGGCGTGAAGGCCGGTTTCGACGGGTTCGGGTGAAAGGGCATGTAGCTCATCAAGAAACTCCGTCGCGCTCAGGGCGCAAAAACTTCGCCGTCGAACAATTTTCGCGCCGTGCGCAGGATCGCGGCATCGAGGATGGCACCGTCGCCGTCGACCTCGACGACGACGGACATCGCGCCGATGGGGTGCTCTATCTCGAGCGTCTTGCGTGTGCCCTCCGGGATCTCGGCGATCTCTGCCGCCGGGCTTCCCGGCAGCATGCAGGCGGTGGCGACGCTGACCGCGCCGAGGACGCCGATGGAGGCGTGGCAACGATGGGGGATGAAGGTCCGGGTGGAGAGAACCCCGCCCTTGGTCGCCTTGGAGACCATGGTCATCTTCGGCACCGACTTTTCCGTCACGTCGCCGAGATTCATCAGGTGCCCGGCGGCAAGGCGGATTTTCTCCAGCCGCGCCTTCAGGGCCTCGTCGTCGTCGAGCTTGGCCCGGCTTTCCGTGCCGGTGATGCCGAGGTCGGCGGCGCGCATGACGACGACGGGCATGCCGTTGTCGATCATGGTGACCTCGACGCCCTCGACCACATCGACCGCATTGCCGGTCGGCAGCAGCGCGCCGCAGGTGGAGCCGGCGGTGTCCCGGAAGGAGACCGGAACGGGGGCTGCCGTTCCCGGCACGCCGTCGATGCAGGCATCGCCCTTGTAGGTGACAGTGCCGCCGGGGGTCTGGACCCTGGCGACGGCGATCTGGCCGGTGTTTTCCATATAGATGGTGACCGGCGTCTCGCCGTCCTCGGCGTCAACGAGGCCGCGCTCGATGGCGAAGGGGGCGATGCCGGCAAGGATGTTGCCGCAGTTCTGGGTGTCGGTGACGATGGCCTGGTCGACAAAAACCTGCAGGAACAGATAGTCGACATCAACGCCGTCGCGCGTCGATTTCCTGACCACGCCGACCTTGGAGGTGAGGGGATCGGCGCCGCCCATGCCGTCGATCTGGCGCGGGTCGGGCGAGCCCATGACGCCGAGCAGGAACGCATCGCGGGCGGCAAGGTCGGCGGGTAGTTCGTCGGCCAGGAAGTAGCCACCCTTGGACGTGCCGCCGCGCATCCACATGCAGCGAATGCCATCAGACATATTTGAGGCCCTTTTCGGCGAGCCGCTCGCGCATGCCGTAGATGTCGAGGCCGAGTTCGCCGGCCGCCAGCCGCTTTCTCTTGTCCTCTTCCTTGGCCTCACGGTCCTGGGCCTTCTTCAGGACCTCTTCGGCCTCGGCAAGGGCAACGACGCAGACGCCGTCGTCGTCGGCGACGACGATGTCGCCGGGATTGACCAGCGCACCGGCGCACACGACCGGAATGTTAACCGAACCGACGGTCTCCTTGACCGTGCCCTGTGCATGGACCGCCTTCGACCAGACCGGAAAGCCCATCTCGGTGAGGTCGCGCACATCGCGCACGCCGGCATCGATGACGAGGCCGAGGCCGCCGCGGGCGCGCATGGAGGTGGCGAGCAGATCGCCGAAATAGCCGTCCTCGCAGGGCGAGGTCGGGGCAAGGACGAGGATGTCGCCGTCCTTGACCTGCTCGATGGCCACATGGACCATCCAGTTGTCGCCCGGGGGCGCGGAGATGGTGACGGCCGAGGCGCCGAGCCGGGCACCGGCATAGATCGGCGTCATGTAGGGGGCGAGGAGGCCCTTGCGGCCCTGCGCCTCATGGACGGTGGCGACACCGCATTTGCCGAGCGCCTCAACGATCTCGCGGGGCGCACGGGGCACGTTCTGAACGACGACGCCACCCATCACAGCTCGTCCACGGTGCGCGGATAGATCGACTGGAAGCCTTCGGCGTATTTCGCCGCGCGCCCGCCCGCCTGGCCGCCGGAATTGCGACGGAAGTGGTTGCCGCGATTTTCGGCGACGTTCGTGTAGTAGGTCCACAGGTGCTCCTGGCCCTGCATGCATTCGATGGCCGCGCGCTTCTTGTCCCAGACCGGGGTGATGTCGAGGAAGACGTCGGGCTTCCAGCCCATCTGCTCGGTCTGGTGCGGCTCGAACAGGTAGAGCTGCGGCGCGCCCAGCACCTTCTCGCCCGGATTGTGGCCCCAGGCCTGGGCGATCATCCGGCACTCCATGGCGACGTTGGTCGCGTACATGTGGTCGGTGTTGTAGGGATCGTAGAGCGAGTGGCTCATCATGAAGCTCGGTTGGACCTTGCGGATCAGGTCGACGAGCTTGAACTTCTGGTCGCGATCAAGGTCCAGCGGATAGTCGCCGGCATCGAGGAACTGGATGTCGTGGGCGCCGAGGGCGGCGGCGGCGGCTTCGGCCTCGCCCTTGCGGGCGACCTTCACCTGATCCAGCGTCATGCCGTCCTGCTTCCACAGCTTTGCCGACTCGCCGCGCTCGCCGAAGGAGAGGCACGCAATGGTGACCTCGTAGCCTTTTTCCTGGTGGAGCGCGATTGCGCCGCCGCAGCGCCAGACGAAGTCGGCGGCGTGGGCACTGATTACGAGGGCGGTTTTTTTGTCGGTCATCGACGCCTCTTCTGTTTTGCGGGGCAGGGTCCGGATCGTCCCTGCATTTATCCCCGGCGGTTGCGGCCGGCGGGGTTTTTGCGATCGCTATCATCCGCAATCGGGGCGGAAAAGCTATTTGATTGTTTTTCATCCGCTATAAGAAACTGCTATATACGAGTGAATACGGAGTTGGCACTTTTTAGGCACTCAAGAAAAAATGAATATGAGGGTTCCCAATTTCCGGCACCTGCGCGCGTTTCGCGAGGTTGCCGCCACAAGAAGCGTCAGCGGCGCGGCCGGCCGCGTGCACCTGTCGCAGCCGGCGATCACCCAGGCGATCGCCAAGCTTGAGGAACAGCTCGGTACGGCCCTGTTCGAGCGGCGTAGCGACGGCATGATCCCGACCGAGACGGGTGAGATGTTTCTGGGACGTTCGGAACGGGCGCTCGGACTTATTCGCACCGGCGCGCGCGAAGCGGTCAGGATCGGCGCCAAGAAGGGCGGGCGCGGCTTTGCCAATTTCGACCAGTTGCTGACGACGGCGCAGCTTCGCGCACTCGTCGCCGTCTCGCGGGCCGGCAATTTCAGCCTTGCCGCGCGCAATGTGGGCATCTCCCAGCCGACGCTGCACCGCGCCGCGCGGGACCTGGAGCGGCTCTCCGGCCTGACGCTGTTCTCAAAGACCAGCCAGGGCATCGAGCTGACGCCGGCCGCCGTGGCGCTCTCCCAGGCCGTCAAGCTCGCCTTTGCCGAGCTGGAGCAGGGTTTCTCGGAAATCGAGGAAACGCTCGGCATCGATGCTGCGACCATCGTCGTCGGCGCGCTGCCGCTGCCGCGTGCCTATGTGCTGCCGGCGGCGATCAACC
Organism: Rhodobium orientis; assembly: GCF_003258835.1. GTDB lineage: Bacteria > Pseudomonadota > Alphaproteobacteria > Rhizobiales > Rhodobiaceae > Rhodobium > Rhodobium orientis. The sequence continues at coordinate 121,955 of NZ_NPEV01000005.1, forward strand.
TTCTGACGCAGGAACGGCCAGAGGTGCGGGTAAGTGTCGTCGACGGGCCCTACAATGACCTCCTGCACGATCTCCGGCATGGCGAGATCGACCTTCTCGTCGGGGCCCTGCGCGATCCCGTGCCAATCGACGACGTCTCGCAGGAGGCGCTGTTCTCCGATCCGCTGCTGGTGGTCGCGCGCACTGACCATCCGCTGGCCGGCAAGGCGAAGATCACGCTCGACGATCTCGCCGCCTACCCCTGGGCCGTGCCGCGGGAAAACACGCCGACCAGAGCCTATTTCGACCGGCTCTTTTCCGGCCGGCCGATGCCGGCATCGATCGTGGAATCGAGCTCCATGGTGCTGATCCGTGAGCTCCTGTTGAAAAGCGACCGGCTGACCCTGACCTCCGCCCACCAGATCCGCCACGAGCGCAGCATGGGGCTCTTATCCCCGCTCAATGTCGACCTACCGGCGGGGATGTGGCGGCCGATCGGCGTCACGCTGAGGCGCGGCTGGCGGCCGACGGTGACCCAGAGCCGGTTCCTCGACTGCCTGCGCGAGGCGGGGCGTCTCAGCGGCGGAGCGGAGGTCGCGTGAGGGTTGCCAAAGCCTGCAAAGGGCTGCAAAAAGATACGGCAGATAACATTTTCTCTATTCAAAATTTGAATAGCGAGGAAACCTAATCAATTTCGATCTTGAAAGTTTGAATGCTAAAAGACTGATAGGAACGTCCCGGAAAGTCCTAAAAGTTTTTTGGCGGATCGCGTTCCACAACCAGAGAGACAGCGGTGCGACAGGCCCCGACGACGACACATCCAGCGGCATTCATAGGGTTCGGCGAAGCGGGCGAGGCCTTCGCTTCCGGCTGGCTGTCGGACGAGGGCGTCGATGCGGGCGCCGTTCGCGCCTATGACATCAAGACCGACAGCAGCGAGGCGGCCGTTGCCGAGGGCAAGCGCGCCGACTATGCCCGCGTCGGCATCGTCGGATGCGACAGCGCCGCAGAAGCGCTCTCCGGCGCGGCGCTCGTCTTTTCCACCGTGACCGCCGACCAGGCGCTGATCGTCGCGGAGGGCGCCGCGGCGCATATCGCCGGGGGCGCTCTTTATTTCGACTGCAATTCCTGCTCGCCGGGCGCCAAGAGGAAGGCGGCGGAGGCGATCGAGGCGGCCGGCGGTCGCTATGTGGACACGGCTGTGGTGGCACCGGTCTATCCGAAGCGCCACAAGGCACCGATGCTGATCAGCGGCCCGCATGCCGAGGCCGGACTTGCCGTGCTTTCCGATCTCGGCATGGCGGCGACCGTCGTCGACGGCGATGTCGGGGCGGCCTCGTCGATCAAGATGATCCGTTCCGTCATGATGAAGGGGCTGGAGGCGCTGTTTCTGGAGTGCGTCCTGTCCGGACGGCGTGCAGGCGTCGACGAGGTGGTTCTGGCCTCGCTCGATGACACGTTCCCCGATTTCGGGTTCGCGCGCCGCGCGGCCTACATGCTGGAGCGGTCGGCGACGCACGGGCTTCGCCGGGCTGCCGAAATGCGCGAGGTGGCGCTGACCGTCGACGAGCTGGGGCTGACCGGCCGGATGGCCCGGGCGACCGTCGACTGGCAACAGCAGGTCGGCGAGCTCGGAATAAAAGCCGACGGGCAGGGGGACTACCAGGCGCTCGCCGATGCGCTGATCGCCAAGCTGATATCCAGGGAGGACGCGGCATGAGCGGCAACGACTACCACGACATCCCGGGGACCTTCGTGTTCGACGCCGAACAGTCCCGGCAGGGCTATCACCTCAACATGTTCTGCATGTCGTTGAGGCAGGCGAAGAACCGCGAGGCGTTCCTAGCCGACGAGGCGGCCTATCTCGACCGCTATCCGATGACGGCCGAGCAGCGCCAGGCGGTGCTGAGCCGCGACTGGAACGAGATGCTGCGGCTCGGCGGCAACATCTATTACACCTCGAAGCTGGCGGCGACCGACGGCATCACCTTCCAGGACCTCGCCGCGATCATGACCGGCATGGACCGCGACGCCTATCGCGAGATGATGCTTGCCGGCGGGCGGCCCATCGAGGGCAACCGGACGAAGGGGGACTGGGACAATGGCTAAGATTGTCGGCGGATACGCCACCTCCCATGTGCCGGCGATCGGCGTTGCCATCGACCAGGCCAAGACCGAGGAGCCGTACTGGCAGCCGGTGTTTGCCGGCTACGAGTGGTCGCGCAAGTGGATCGAGGAGGTGAAGCCGGACGTCGTCTTCGTCGTCTACAACGACCATGCGACGGCGTTCTCGCTGGAACTGATCCCGACCTTTGCGCTCGGCTGCGCGGCGGAATACGCCCCCGCCGACGAGGGCTGGGGCGCGCGGCCGGTGCCGACGGTGCACGGCCATCCGGAGCTTGCCTGGCACATCGCCCAGTCGGTCATCCTCGATGAGTTCGACATCACCATCGTCAACGACATGGAGGTCGACCACGGGCTCACCGTGCCGCTGTCGCTCGCCTTCGGCCAGCCGCATGCCTGGCCCTGCGCGGTCATTCCGCTCGCCGTCAACGTGGTGCAGTATCCGCCCCCGACGGGCAACCGCTGCCTGCAGTTCGGCAAGGCGATCCGTAAGGCGATCGAGAGCTTCCCGCACGACATGCGGGTCGTCGTCTTCGGCACCGGCGGCATGTCGCACCAGCTCCAGGCCCAGCGCGCCGGCCTCATCAACCCGGAATTCGACCAGCGTTTTCTGGACTTGCTCGTCAACGATCCGGACGCGGCGGCCGCGATCCCCCATGTGGATTATCTGCGCGATGCCGGCTCGGAGGGCATCGAACTGGTCATGTGGCTGGTGATGCGCGGCGCGCTCGGCGATGACGTCAAGGAGCTGCACCGGCACTATCACGTCCCGGCCTCCAACACGGCCGTCGGGCACCTGGTGCTGGAACCGAAATAAGTCAAAGAATTCAAGTGGAGTCTTTTCGATGAAAATCTGTGTTGCAGGCGCCGCCGGAGCCTTCGGGCGAAAGCATCTGGATGCGCTGGCCAAGATCGACGAGGTCGAGGTCGTCTCCGTCGTCGGCGGCGGACCGGACGACATCGACGCCTTCGCGGCCGAGCGCGGCATTCCGCACGCCACCAAGGATCTCGCCGATAGCCTTGCGCGCGACGACGTCGAGGCCGTGATCCTCGCCACCCCGACCCAGATCCACGCCGCCCAGGCGATCCAGTGCATGAAGGCCGGCAAGCATGTGCTGGTCGAGATCCCGATGGCCGACAACCTGGCGGACTCCCGGGAAGTCGTGAAGGTCCAGCAGGAAACGGGCCTGACCGCCATGGCCGGCCATGTGCGGCGCTTCAATCCGAGCCACCAGTGGATCCACAACAAGATCGAGGCCGGCGAGATCAAGGTGCTGCAAATGGACGTGCAGACCTTCTTCTTCCGCCGCTCCAACCTCAATGCGCTCGGCGAGCCGCGCACCTGGACCGACCACCTGCTGTGGCACCACGCCTGCCACACGGTCGACCTCTTCCAGTACCAGACCGGCGAGACGGCTTCCGAGGCCATGGGCGTGCAGGGGCCGGTGCATCCGGAGCTCGGCATCACCATGGACATGGGCATCGTCATGAAGGTGCCGTCGGGGGCGCTCTGCACCCTGTCGCTGTCCTTCAACAATGACGGCCCGCTCGGCACCTATTTCCGCTATATCTGCAACAACGGCACCTACATCGCCCGCTACGACGACCTCTTCAACGGCAAGGAAGAACAGATCGACCTTTCCGGCGTCGCCGTCTCCAACAACGGCATCGAGCTGATCGACCGGGAATTCGTCTCCGCCATCGCCGAGGGGTGTGAGCCGAATGGCTCGGTTGCCCAGTGCCTGCCGGCGATGGAAACTCTGGACAAGATCGAGAAGTCGTTCCAGTCCTAGGCGAGCCAGTCGCAGCGAAACAGCGGAGACAGCCTTGCAACAGCGCAAACTCGGCCCCTTCGACAGTTCCGCGGTCGCCGTCGGCTGCATGAACCTGTCCCACGCCTACGGCACGCCGCCGGGCGAGGAGGCGGGGTCCGAGCTGCTGCTGAAGGCGCTCGATCTCGGCTACACGCTGTTCGACACGGCCGCGCTCTACGGCTTCGGCGAGAACGAGAAGCTGGTCGGCAGGACGCTGTCGGCGCGGCGCGACGCGTTCCTGCTCGCCAGCAAGTGCGGCATGGACAAGAACGCGGAGGGAAAGCGCGAGATCAATGGCCGGCCGGACGTGCTGCGCCGGACGGTGGAGAACTCGCTGAGGAACCTCAAGACCGACGTCCTCGACCTTTGCTACCTGCACCGCTGGGACAAGTCCGTGCCGGTCGAGGAGAGCATCGGTGCGCTCGCCGACATGGTGGGCGAAGGCAAGATCAGGACGATCGGCCTGTCGGAGGTCTCGGCCGCCACCGTGAAGAAGGCCCATGCCGTCCACCCCGTCACCGCGGTGCAGTCCGAATACTCGCTGTGGACGCGGAACCCGGAAATCGGCGTCATCGAGGCTTGCGCGGAAATCGGCGCGGCCTTCGTCGCGTTCTCGCCGCTGGCCCGCAAGTTCCTCACCGGCACGCTGCGGGACGTCGCCGTGCTTGAGGACAAGGATTTGCGCAAGGGCATGCCGCGGTTCCAGCCGGACACCTATGCCAGGAACCTTGCGCTGCTCGACGGGTTCGCGGAGATCGCGAAAGACGCGGGCTGTTCCATGGCCGAGCTGGCGCTTGCCTGGGTGCTGGCCAAGGGCGACCACATCATCGCGCTGCCCGGCACCACCCGCCTCGACCATCTGGCCGAGAATGCAGGCGCGGCGGACGTGACGCTCTCGCCGGAGACGATTGCCCGCTGCGAGGCGCTCATCAACGAAAAGACGGTGCACGGTCCGCGCTATCCGGCCGGAACGCAAAAGGAAATCGATACGGAGGAGTTCGCGCAAAGCGAAGTCTGACGATCCCATACGACCGGTCGGACGCGCCAAGAAAAAAACCGGCCGGATGACATCAAGGAAACCCAAAGGGAGAGCACGATGAAGAAAATCCTGATGACTGCCGCAGCGGCCACGGCCGTTGCGCTCGCCAGCTTCGCGCCGGCCAGTGCCGCCGACGTCACGCTCCGCCTCGGCCATCTGTGGCCGTCGGTCGCCGGCATCCACAAGGATCTCCTGGCGAAATGGGGCGAGAAGGTCGAGGCCGACTCCGAGGGCCGTATCTCGGTAGAGATCTATCCCTCGTCGACCCTGGCCAAGCCGCCGGCTCAGTACGAATCGGTGAAGACCGGCATCATGGATGCCACAATGACCATCCAGGGCTATTCGGCGAACCGCTTTCCGCTGACCCAGATCGTGGAGCTGCCGGGCCTTGCCAAGAACGGCAAGCACGGCTCCTGCATCCTGCAGGGCCTGTACGACGAAGGCCTACTCGCCGACGAATATGCCGACACCCATCCGCTGTTCCTGATGACGCACGGCCCCGGCCTGATCCATACCGCCGACAAGGCCGTCAAGGTGCCGGCCGATCTCGCCGGCCTGCGCATCCGCCGGCCGACCACGGTCGTCGCCAAGCTGCTGGAGGACTTCGGTGCCCAGCCGGTCGGCATGCCGGCCCCGGCTTCCTACCAGTCGATGCAGCGCGGCGTCATCGACGGCGTGGCGCTGCCCTGGGAGGGCGCGCTGGCGTTCCGCCTCAACGAACTGGCAAAGCATCACACCGAGGTCGGTGGCCTCTATACGCTCTCCTTCGTCGTCGCCATGAACAAGAGCGTCTATGACGGCCTGCCGGACGACCTGAAGAAGATCATCGACGCCAACAGCGGCAAGGAATGGTCCGAGAAGGGCGGCGCGGTCTTCGACGCGCTCGACGTCAAGGGCCGCAAGCAGGCCGAGGAGGCCGGCCACGAGATCATCGAGATCGAGGGCGGCATCGACAATCCGGACTGGAAGCCGGCGCTGACCGGTGCGACCGAGGCCTACATCAAGGAGCTCGAAGACAAGGGCCTGCCCGGCCAGAAGGTCTACGACCGGGCCCTGGAACTGGCCCAGAGCTGCCGCTAGGCAGCCGGACGAGGGGAGTTAAGCGATCGTGCGCCTCCTGACGAACGTCATCCGCCGTATTGCGCACGCCATGCACATGGTGGCCGGCGTTCTCCTCATCGTCATGGCCGTGACGGTCTTGATCGAGGTCGTTACCCGCGCCCTGTTCGGGATGACGGACGGCGGCCTCGATCTGACCATCCGCGGCGGCGTGGAGATCGTCAGCTACAGCCTCCTGTTCATGGTGCTGTTTGCACTGCCCTATTCGGTCAGCCGCGGCCAGGTCATCGTCGACCTCTTTACCGAAAACATGAGCGAGCGGCTGAAGATGCTGCTCGCCGGCATCTATACGCTCGGGTTCAGCTTCCTGGGGTTCGCAATGGCCACCCGCTTCTACGAGAGCGTCGAACGGGTCGCCATGACCGGCGAGACCACCCAGGACCTGCTGATCCCGCTCACCTACATCTATGCGATCAGCGCGTTTGCGACCTTCATGCTCGGCTTGCGCGGGCTGTTCGTCGCCATCGATGAGATCGGCAAAGGGCTGAAGACCTCATGAGTGCGTCGGTGATTGGATATATCTGTATCGCCGGCATGCTGGCGCTGATCGCGGTCCGCTGCCCGGTCTCGCTGGCCATGGCGGCAACCGGCTTCGTCGGTTTCGGCCTCATCGTGGCGTTCCCGCCGGCCTTTTCGATCCTCGATACCGGGCCGTTCGAAACGCTCACCAATTTCGATTTCAGTCCGATCCCGATGTTCATCCTGATGGGGGTGTTTGCCTCCAAGGCGAAGATGTCGGCGGAGCTGTTCTCCGGGGCGCGAACGCTGTTCGGCGGCTGGCGGGGCGGCATGGCGCTTGCCGCGGTTACCTCCTGCGGCGTCTTTTCCGCGATTTCCGGCTCGTCGCTGGCGACTGCCGCCAGCATGGCCCGGGTCGCGCTGCCGGAGATGCGAAAGCGCGGCTATGCCTCGTCGTTGGCGACCGGAACGCTTGCCGCCGGCGGCACCCTCGGCATCATGATCCCGCCCTCGATCGCGCTCTTGCTCTACGCGCTGATCACCGAACAGTCGGTCGGCCAGATGTTCATTGCCGGCATCATGCCGGGCATCCTCGGCCTCATCCTTTACTGCGTGGCGATCGCCATCCTCGTCGCCGTCCGGCCGAACCTTGCGACCCCCGGCGATCCGACGACGCTCAAGGAAAAGATCGTCGGCCTCAAGGGCCTTGCCCCGTTCGGCGGCATCTTCGCCTTCATCATCGGCGGCATCTATGGCGGCTTCTTCACGCCGACCGAGGCTGCCGCCGTCGGCGCCGCCGGCACCTTCCTCATCGCCCTTGTCCGCGGCCTGTCGCTGGTCCAGTTCCGCGAGGCGATCGAGGAGACGCTGTTCCTGTCCGCCATGATCTTCTTCATGATCATCGGCGCGGAGATCTTCGGCACCTTCCTGACGGTGTCGCGCATCTCCTTCACGCTGGTCGAGTTCGTCGGCAGCCTCGGCCTGCCGCCCTATGCCATCCTGCTGGCGGTCCTGCTGCTCTACATGCTGCTCGGCTGTGTCATGGACAGCATCGCCATGCTGCTCCTGACGGTGCCGGTCGTGTTCCCGATCGTGACGGCGGCGGGCTTCGATCCGATCTGGTTCGGCGTCATCTCCGTCATCACCGTGGAACTCGGCCTGATCACGCCGCCTGTCGGCATGAATGTCTTCGTCATCAAGACGGTTGCACCGGAAGTCCCGATCCGCGAAATCTTCAAGGGCGTCTTCCCGTTCGTCCTTTCCGACATGGTTCGGCTCGGTCTTCTCATCCTCTTCCCTTGGCTCGCGCTCGGATTGCTCTAGGATTTCATCATATGATCGAATCCAAATGGTCACAGGAATACAGCGTCGGCGATGAGGCCATCGACGACGACCACAAGGGTCTGTTCCAGCTCATCGACATGCTGCAGCATGCCGATCGCAGCGAGATCGACATGGCCGAAATCATCGCCGAGCTGGAGGATTACGCGGAAGAGCACTTCGCGCGCGAAGAGATCTATATGCGCGACGAGGGCTTCCCCGACCTCAAGCACCACATCGAGGAGCACAAGGCGTTCGTGGAATGGCTTGAGACCATCAAGAAGACCTATCGGCGGGCGGCGGAAAGCCCGTTCCAGGTCGGCGAGGTGGTCAACGACTTCCTGGTGGAATGGCTGCGCAACCACATCATGACCGAGGACATGAAGTACCGCGACTACATCCTCGCCAAGAAGAAGGAACCGGCCTGACGCCAAGCGCCGGGTCCCGCTGCGGTCCCATCTCTTATCGGATATCGTGACGGAAGGGCCGATGCGGCGACGGGAGGGTGGCTGCCGCCGCCCGGCCCTGACGTGTCGTGTCGAGCGCTCTTACAGGTGGTTGAGCGGATAGCGGCGCGGCCGCAGCCCGCCCTGGAACCAGGTCACGAAACTCTCGATCGAAAACACCGGCAGCCCGGTGGTGACCCGGATGTCGTCGGCATAGGGCATCATGTTGGTGCATTCCAGCACGATGGCGCCGAGGTCGGGATTTCCCGCCTGCAGGTCGCGGGCGGCCTCCACATTGTCGCGGCGGGCGGCCTCCACGTCCATTTCCATTTCGTCGGACAAGACGACCCGGCTGAACTCCCGGCCGCGCTCGGTCGAGCCGATCGGCGTGTCGAGCGGCACATTGGCCTTTGACAGATGCTCCTCCGTCAGCGTCGAGCCGGAAATCGTCAGGATGCCGGCGCGCCGGCCTTTCGGCAGGAGCTGGTTGACGAGGTTGACCTGCATCAGCGACGAGGTGGCAACGGGCACCTCCACGGCATCGGCGAGCTCCTGCTGGAACAGCGACAGGAAGCCGCAATTGGTGGTGATGCCGTCGACGCCGTCGGCAACCAGGTCGCGGGCCGCCCGGATGAAGGCATCGAGCAGGCCCTCCGCCCGCTTGCGCACCACCCGGTCCGGCGAGGCCTCGCGCACGACCCGGTAGAGCACGGGGAAGGGCCACGTCTCGGCATTGCCCATGTCCCCGGGGATGCGCGGAAATTTGGCATCCAGCATCAGGATGCCGACGGAAGCGCCATAGATCGATTTGCCACCCGTTACCCTCATGGGAACTCCTTTCAGTTGCTTGACCCCATGGCCAAGGCCGTGCCTACTCTCAATGGTCCAGCTTAACGATACCACCAAAAGGTCAGGACATAAGGAGTTCCAGCGTCACATGGGCCAGGCCTTTTCCAATCAGTTGACCGGGGCGGAGGCGATGGTCCTCATGCTCCAGCGCCACGGCGTGAAGCACATGTTCGGACTGTGCGGCGACACCACGCTGCCGTTCTACGATGCGCTTTCCCGGCTCGACCACGGCATTACCCATTTCCTGACCCGCGACGAACGCCATGCCGCCTATATGGCCGACGGCTATGCCCGGGTCACCGGACGGCCGGGCGTCTGCGAGGGCCCGTCCGGGGGCGGGGCGACCTACATCCTTCCCGGCGTCGTGGAAGCCAATGAAAGCTCGATCCCGATCCTTGCCATCACCACGGACGTCTCGACGACGGCGCGCGGCCGCTATCCGCTGACCGAACTCGACCAGACGGCGCTGTTCCGGCCGCTGACCAAGTGGAACGCCTCGCTGGACGATGCCGGCCGGCTGCCGGCGATGGTGCGCGCCGCGTTCCGGGCGATGACCACCGGGCGGCCCGGAACGGCGCATCTGGCGTTTCCGTTCGACACCCAGAAGGGGCCGGTCGACGGGGAGGAGATCTGGGTCGACGAACGGCACAGGACCTTTCCGGCGGAACCCGCAGCGCCCGATCCGGCGGCCATCCGGGAGGCGGCGAAGCTTCTCGCCAATGCCCGCTCCGCCGTCCTCGTCTGCGGCGGCGGCCCCGTGATTTCGGGTGCCGAGGCCGAACTGAAGGCGCTTGCCCACCGGCTGGACCTGGCGGTCGCCACATCGGTGTCCGGCCAGGGGGCGATCGCCGAAACCGATCCCCAGGCGCTCGGCGTCGTCGGCTCCAATGGCGGGGTGGCGGCGACCCGCGCCGTCGTCGATGCCGCCGACCTCGTCGTCTTCGTCGGCTGCCGCACCGGTTCGGTGACGACGGAGCGCTGGCGCTCGCCGCCGCCGGGCCGCCCGGTCATCCATATCGACAGCGATCCGATGGTGATCGGCGCCAACTACCCCACCGAGGTCGCCATCGCCGCCGATGCCAGGCTGGCGCTGGCCGCCCTCAACGCCGAACTGGAGGCGATGGGCGCAGCAGAGCCGCAGGACGGGCGGGCACGGGCCGCCGCCGCCTGGAAGGCGAAGCTGGCCGATTTCGCGCCGCTGGCGGCAAGCACCGAGACGCCGATCCGCCCGGAGCGGGTCATCCAGGCGCTTTCCGAGCTCCTTGACGACGATGCCATCATCGTCGCCGATCCGGGAACGCCGTGCCCCTATTTCTCGGCCCATTACCGCTGGCGCAAGGCCGGGCGCCACTTCATCACCAACCGCGGCCACGGCGGACTGGGCTATGCCCTCGGGGCCGCCATGGGCGCCCATGTGGGCCGGCCGGACGTCAGGACGGTGGCGGTGATGGGCGACGGCTCGTTCGGCTTCTGCGTCGGCGAGTTCGAGACGATCACGCGCTACCGGATGCCGATCACCTCGATCGTCTTTTCCAATTCGGTCTTCGGCTGGATCAAGGCCGGCCAGAATTCCGGCTTCGGCCAGCGCTTCTACAATGTCGACTTTTCGAGCACCGACCATGCCGCGGTGGCGGCCGCCTACGGCATCAAGTCCTGGCGGGTCGAGGATCCGGCCGAGCTTTCCGGCGTCCTTCGCGAGGCACTCGCCCATGACGGGCCGACGCTCGTCGACGTGATTTCCCAGCCGCTGCACGAAGCGGCGGCGCCGGTCTCGGAATGGGTGGCGTGATCCGGTGCGACAGTATTCATCGATAATATGTCGATGATTTGTTGTTAAAATACCGATCGGTGATACCATGACCGCAATAGGCGCAAAAGCGCCAGGGGAACAACATGGCTGAGGGTGGACAAGACCGGGAAACCGGCCGCAAGACCGTTGCGGTCGTCGGTGCGGGGATCGTCGGGGTGGCGAGCGCGCTGTGGCTGCAGCGCGACGGCCACGACGTGGTGCTGATCGACAGGGGCGAACCGGGCGACGGCACCAGCTACGGCAATGGCGGCATTCTGGCGTCCTGCGCCGTCGTGCCGGTGACCGTGCCGGGGCTGTTCCTGAAGGCCCCGAAGATGCTGTTCAGCCCCAACGAGCCGCTGTTCCTGAAGTGGTCGTACCTGCCGAAGCTGATGCCCTGGCTGCTGCGCTACATCAGCCACGCCAACGCCAAGGACACCAAGCGCATCGCCGAGGCGCTATGCCCCATCATCGGCGACAGCCTTGCCGACCACCAGGCGCTTGCCGCCGGCACGCCGGCGGAAAAATGGCTGGTGCCGAGCGACTATCTCTACCTCTACCGCGACCGCGCCCATTTCGAGGAAGACGCCTTCGGCTGGTCGGTCCGGAAGGTCCACCGCTTCGAATGGGACGAACTGGAAGGACCGGAATTCCAGGCCTACGACCCGGTGTTCGCAAAGGAAATCGGCTTTGCCGCGGTCTTGAAGAACCACGGGCGGATCGCCGATCCGGGTCGCTATGTGAAGGACCTCGCCGCCCATTTCGTCGCCAATGGCGGGCGGCGGATCACCGCCGAGGTCACCGATTTTTCCCGTGAGAACGGCAGGGTGACGGGTGTCCGCGCCGGCGGCGAGACGATCCCGTGCGAGGCCGCCGTGCTGGCGACCGGCTCCTGGTCGAAGGACCTGACGGGCAAGCTCGGCCTTACCGTGCCGCTGGAAAGCGAGCGCGGCTACCACATCGAGCTCTTCGAGCCGAGCATGATGCCGAAGTCGCCGTCGATGATTGCGTCCGGCAAGTTCGTCGCAACGCCCATGGAAGGCCGGCTCCGGCTTGCCGGTATCGTCGAATTCGGCGGCCTTGAGGCCTCGCCCTCGCGCGCTCCGTTCGATCTCCTGATGCGCAACATCACGGCGGCGATCCCCGGCCTGACCTGGAAAAAGACCGAGGAATGGATGGGCCACAGGCCGGCGCCGTCGGACTCCATCCCGCTGATCGGCCCGGTTCCGGGCGTTGAAAACGCCTATCTCGGCTACGGCCACCACCATGTGGGCCTGACCGGCGGGCCGAAGACCGGACGGCTGATTTCGCAGATGATTTCCGGCAAGACGCCGAATATCGACCTTGCACCCTATGCGCCTTCGCGATTTCAATAGGATCAGGCGGACCAGTATGCCGTCCAACAGAGGGAGAACACCGATGAAACGACTCGCAACGCTTCTTGCGACGACAGCACTCGTCGCGGTCGGCGCCACGTCCGCCCTGGCGGAGAAGTGGGACATGCCGCTCGCCTATGCGGCAACCAATTACCACTCGGAGAACGCCGCCGAATTCGCCGCCTGCGTGACCAAGGGCACCGATGGCGCGATCGAGGTCGTCACCCATCCGTCCGGCTCGCTGTTCAAGGGCAACGAGATCAAGCGCGCGGTGCAGACCGGCCAGGCGCCCATCGGCGAGCGCCTCCTGTCCGCCCACCAGAACGAGAACCCGATCTTCGGCGTCGATTCCATTCCGTTCCTGGCGACTTCGTTCGACGCCCACGAAAAGCTCTGGAAGGCGGCCCAGGACACCGTCAAGAAGGCCCTGGAAGAGCAGAACCTCGTCTATCTCTATTCCGTGCCGTGGCCGCCCCAGGGGCTCTACGTCAACAAGGCGGTGGACTCGGTGGAAGACCTCAAGGGCATCAAGTTCCGCTCCTATTCCACCGCCACCGCCCGCATGGCCGAGCTGACCGGCATGCTGCCGGTGCAGGTGGAAGCGGCCGAACTCAGCCAGGCGCTCGCCACCGGCGTTGCCGAGGCCTTCATCTCGTCCGGTGCCACCGGCTACGACCGCAAGGTCTGGGAGCACCTGTCGCACTTCTACGAGGTCGACGCCTGGCTGCCGCGCAACGCCATCTTCGTCAACAAGGATAGCTGGGACGGTCTCGACGAGGCGACAAAGACCGTGTTCACCGACTGCGCCGCGACGGCCAAGGCCAACGGCCTGCAGCGCGCCAAGGACTACACCCAGTTCACGCTGGATGGCCTGAAGGAAGGCGGCATGACCGTCGGTCCGGCGAGCGACCAGCTCGTCAAGGATCTCAAGGCGATCGGCGATACCATGACCAACGAATGGCTGGAAAGCGCCGGCGACGAAGGCAAGGCCGTCATCGACGCCTACAAGGCCATGTGACCGCGCAGCTTTTTTCGGGGCCGGCGCTTTGCCGCCGGCCCCGTTTTGGGCGGACACCATCTCAAACCGGACGGGGGTTTCATGGCGGCGATCGGCCGGACGTTGAGGCGCGTTCTCGACCTTCTCTATCTCGGCGGCGGCGTCATCGCGGCGCTCTTCATGATCGCCATCCTCGTCATCATCGTCCTGCAGATGCTGGCGCGCTGGACCGGCCACGTCTTTCCCGGAGCCACCGACTATGCCGGCTACTGCATGGCCGGGGCGTCGTTCTTCGCCTTTGCCTATGCGCTCAACCACGGCGCCCATATCCGCGTCTCGATCCTTCTCAACGCGCTCGGCAAGCATAGGCGCTGGCTGGAGATCTGGTGCTTTGCCATCGGCGCGGCGACGGCCAGCTATTTCGCCTGGTTCGCCGTCCGCGGCACCTACTGGTCGCACAAGCTGAACGACATCAGCCAGGGGCTCGACGCGACGCCGGTCTGGATCCCGCAGCTCTCCATGGCGGCCGGAACGGTGCTTCTGGCGGTCGCGTTCTGGGACCACCTGATCCGCCTCATCCTCACCGGCCAGCACGGCATCACGGCCGACACGGTCGACCAGAGCCACGGCGAATAGGGGCGGACCTATGGAACAGCTTGCGCCGATTGCCGTCTTCCTTTTCGTCCTCTTCCTGCTTCTCGGTACCGGCATCTGGGTCGGGCTGGCGCTGCTCGGCGTCGCGTTCGTCGGCATGGAGCTCTTCACCAGCCGCGGTCCCGGCGATGCCATGATCACGACGATCTGGACGTCGTCCTCGTCGTGGACGCTTACGGCGCTGCCGCTGTTCATCTGGATGGGCGAGATCCTCTACCGCACGCGCCTGTCGGAGGACATGTTCCGCGGCCTGTCGCCATGGATGGCGCGGCTGCCGGGCGGGCTGATCCACACCAACATCGTCGGCTGCACGGTGTTTGCCGCGGTCTCCGGCTCGTCGGCGGCGACGCTGACCACCGTCGGCAAGATGTCGATCCCGGAGCTGCGCCAGCGCAACTATCCCGAACACATGATCATCGGCACGCTGGCCGGCGCCGCCACGCTCGGGCTGATGATCCCGCCCTCGCTGACGCTCATCGTCTACGGCGTCTCGATCAACGAATCCGTCACCAAGCTGTTCATGGCCGGCGTTCTTCCCGGCATCGTGCTGGCGGCGATGTTCATGACCTATGTGGCGGTCTACTCCAAAGTGGCGCGCAACTTCGACCCGACGCCCGACCCGGAGATGAGCCTCTGGGAGAAGCTGAAGAACTCGCGCTTCCTGATCCCGGTCATCTGCCTCATCCTGCTCGTCATCGGTTCCATGTATCTGGGCTTTGCCACGGCGACGGAAGCGGCCGCCTTCGGCGTCATCGGTTCCCTGACCCTTGCCGCGGGCCAGCGCTCGCTGACGTTCTCGACCTTCATCGAGAGCCTGATGGGTGCGACCCGAACCTCGGCGATGATCGCGCTCATTCTCGCCGGCGCCGCCTTCCTGTCGCTGTCCATGGGCTTTACCGGGCTGCCGCGCGGGCTCGCCGCCTTCATCGGCTCCATGGAGCTGACGCGGTTCGAACTGCTGATGGCGCTGCTCGTCTTCTACATCGTACTCGGCTGCTTCCTCGACGGCATCTCCTCCGTCGTCCTTACCATGGCCGTCATCGAGCCGATGATCCGCGCCGCCGGCATCGACGTCATCTGGTTCGGCATCTTCATCGTCGTCGTCGTGGAGATGGCGCAGATCACGCCGCCGATCGGTTTCAACCTCTTCGTCCTGCAGGGCATGACCGACCACGAAATGAACGTCATCGCCCGCGCCGCCTTTCCGATGTTCCTGATCATGGTGGTGATGGTCTTCGTGCTGATCGCCTTTCCGGATCTCGCCACCTGGCTGCCGGACAATATGCGCACGCGGCCGGGCGGCTAGTACGATGGGGGCACGGCACATGAACGGGGCTGTTTGTCGGCGCGGCCGGCAATGATCGCCCGTCTCTTGCGCCTTGTGGCGGCGAACGGGCGCCTGGTGCTGGTCGCCGGGCTGGTTTGCGGCGTCGCCTTTCCCGGCCTTGCCGCGGCGATGAAACCGTACCTGCCGGAAATCGTCGCCGGGCTCCTCTTCATCGCCGCGTTCCGGATCGGCCCGCGCGAGGCGGCGGGAAAGCTGCGCGACCTCGGTTCCGGCGCCGGCATCGTCGGGCTCTACCAACTCCTGCTGCCGCTCGGCCTTGCCCTCGGTTTTCTGTTCCTTGGGATTTCCGCGCCGCTCGCCGCGGGCCTCGTGCTGATGGCGGCAGCGCCCTCGATCTCCGGCAGCCCGAACCTGACGCTGCTTGCCGGCAGCGATCCGGCGCCGGCCCTGCGGCTCCTGCTGATGGGCACCGCTGCCGTGCCTCTGACGGTCGTGCCCGTCTTCTGGGCGACGCCGGCGCTCGGCGATGCCGGGGTCGTCGCAGCGGCCGCCCTGAGGCTTCTCATCCTGATCGTCGGGGCCGGTGCGGCCGCCTTTGTCCTGCGCCGGCTGATCCTCAAAACCCCGACGCCGGAGGCGCTGCAGGTCGTCGATGGCATTTCGGCGCTGGCACTGGCGGTCGCCGTCATCGGCCTGATGGCGGCCGTCGGTCCGGCGCTGCGCGAAGAGCCCTTGCGCCTCGTCGGCACGCTCGCCTTTGCCTTTGCCGCCAATTTCGGACTTCAGATCGCCGCCTTCGTCGTCCTCGGCGCGCTGGGTGTCAGCCGCGAGCGGGTGGCGTTTTCCATCGTCGCCGGCAATCGCAACATCGCGCTCTTCCTGACCGCGCTGCCGGCCGCCATCACCGATCCGCTGCTCCTCTTCATCGGCTGCTACCAGATCCCGATGTACCTGACGCCGCTGATCCTCGGCCGGCTTTACGCGGGGGCGAAGGCGGACGGCCCGCGCGCATGACAACGGGCCAACGGGCCGGCGCTTTTCGCCGGCCCGTTGGCCCGCCGATTGTTCCGGCTAGTGATTCTTGGCGAAGCGCATGCCGCGCTTGACCTCGTCGATCGCCATGTCGGTCAACTGGATCGCCTTGACGCGGTGGCCGCCCTTGTTGCGGCTGGCCTTTTCCAGCTCCCTGCGGGCCTCGAGCAGGTGCTGGATGGCGCGCTCCATGAACACCTGTTGATTGTTGCCGGCGAAGGACGGGGCCGGCTGAATGGCAATGGCGGTGCCGAGCACGGCGGCGAGGGCGAGGACACGAGTGGGCGTGGCGAAAGACATGGGCGATTCTCCCTGGCAATGTTTCGATGCGGCCAGTGTGAGGGGCGAACTGGTTGCGATTGTGTTGACGCCGCGGGACGACGGCGACGCCGCTAGGCGCCGGCGAGGGCGGCGGCCTGGCGCGCCACGTCGGCGACGTCGAGGCTGAGCGCGAGGCCGGCGTCCTCCAGATCGTCGAGTTGGAACCAGCGCGCCTCCAGCGCGTCGTCGCCGGCGACCGGCGTTCCGGCAACGAAATCGCACAGGACCGCGATCAGCACGTAGTGCCGGCGCAGCCGTCCGTCGTCGTCCTTGTCGAAGGCGTCGACGGCGGTGAAGACCTGGCGCGCGCGGCCCTCAATCCCGGTCTCTTCTAAGAGTTCGCGGACGGCGGCGCGTTCGATCGGCTCGCCGGCCTCGATCTTGCCGCCGGGAAAGCCCCAGCGGCCGGCATCGGGCGGATTGGCGCGGCGCACGAGGAGGATGCGGTCCTCGTGCCAGACGGCGGCGATGGTCGCCGGAATGGGGTAGGGATGAGGGCTTGTGGTCGCGATATCGGGCATGCGGGTCTTTTCGGTTTCTTTCGGAGAGGTCAGGCCGGAATGACCCGCGCCAGCGTCTCGGCTTTCAGCAGCGTGCAGAGGTCGCCGGCCGGTTCCTGCGGGTTGTCGGAGCGGAGCATCCTGAGGTCTATAGCGGGAAGGGGCGGCAGGCCGGCATCCTTGCCAAGGCAGATCATATCGTCCGGCAGGCCGTGGCCGGTGCGCACGGCGATGCCGAGGCTGGAGCGAAGCGCACCCCAGATGCCGGGCAGGCTTGGCGTCGTCACCGCGGCACGCCAGCGCGTTGCCGCCCGGTCGAGGGCCGCAAGGGCCGCCTGGCGGAACAGGCAGGGGTGGTCGAAGAGGACGAGGGGGACAGGGGGGGCCGCCGGAGCGTATGTCTCATGGGCGAGCCAACGCATCGGCATCGTGCCGAGGCGCTCGCCGTCGCCGGCTGCGCCTTCGGCGAAAAAGGCGATGGCGCCGTCGAGGCGGCCGGCGCGGACGTGGTCCTGCAGGAGGTGGTTCGGGCCGGCGCGGACGTCCACATGGACCCCCGGATGGCGCTCGGCGAATGCCGCGAGCGTTGCCGGCATGATGTCGTCGAAGAAATCCTGCGGCAGGCCGAGGCGCACCGTCGCCGGCACGGCCGCGGCACCGAGGGCGCGGGCCGCTTCGTCGTTGAGGGCGACGATCCGCCGTGCATAGGCGGCGAGCGCCTCGCCGGCCTCGGTGGGAACGAGGCCTCGCCCCTTGCGCTCGAAGAGGCGCGTGCCGGCCTGCTGCTCCAGCTTCTTCAACTGCATGCTGATCGCCGACTGCGACCGGCCGAGCTGTATGGCCGCCCGGGCGAAGCTGCCGAGCTCGATGCCGGCGACCATGGTGCGCAGGGCGTCGATGTCGAAGGTGGAGTTCACTTCAGGAAACCGAATGTCTGAGTTCAATCATTTTCGCTATTCGAAAGTCTATGATGTTGCTAGCCTTGCGGTCAATATCGCGGAGCGGCCTTCGGGTGCTCCGGCCCGGGCAAGGCGAGGAGCGGCACCAAGGACATGGCGACGACGTCGGGGACTGCAGCGGACAACAACCGGGACGCCATGACGATCGTCGTTGCGGGCGGCATCGTGCTGGCGCTCGCCTTCGGCGTGCGATCGGTCTTCGGCGGCATTGTCGAGCCCCTGTCCAACGATCTCTTCGGCGGCCGGATCGACGTCTTTTCGCTGTCGATCGCGATCCAGAACCTTGTCTGGGGGCTCGCCCAGCCGGCGTTCGGCATCGTCGCCGACAGGTTCGGCGACCGGCGCGCGCTGTGGCTCGGATTTGGCTGCTATGTGGCGGGCATGCTGATCTGCGTTATCGGCACGACGCCGTTCGCCCAGCACATGGGGGCGGGCGTCCTCGTCGGCATGGGGATTTCCGGAACCGCATTCGGCACAGTCCTTGCCGTCGTTGGTCGCTCGGCGCCGGAGGAAAAGCGCGCCAGCTATCTCGGCATTGCATCGGCCATCGGATCGGCCGGCCAGGTCGCCCTGCCGCTCATGGTCGCCTGGTTGATCGAGTTCCTCGACTGGCGGATGACGCTCATCGTCATCACCGCGATGCTGGCGCCGATGGCGCTTTGCATCCCGTTCCTGAAGGTCAGGACGGGTCCGGCGGCGGCACCCGCCGATGCGGAGAAGATGACGCGGACCATCCGCCAGGCCTTCGGGCATTCAAGCTATCTGCTGCTGGCCGCCGGGTTCTTCGTCTGCGGCTTCCACCTCGCCTTCATCACCGCGCATCTGCCGAACTATGTGCAGAATTTTTGTATGTCGACGGCCTCGGCCGCGGAGTTGCGGGCGCTGGGCTTACGGGCGCTGGCGCTCGCCGGGCTTGCCAACATCTTCGGCACGCTCTTCGCCTCGCGGCTCGGCACGCGGTTCCCAAAACCCTATGTGCTGGCCGCAATCTATGCACTGAGGGCCGTCGTCATCCTCGCCTTCATCACGCTGCCGGTGACGCCGGCCTCGGTGATGATCTTTGCGCTCGTCATGGGGGTGTTGTGGCTTTCCACCGTGCCGCTGACCAGTGCCCTGGTGCTGACGATGTTCGGGCCGCGGGCGATGGGAACGCTGTTCGGCTTCGTGTTCCTGTCCCACCAGCTCGGCAGTTTCGCCGGGGTCTGGCTCGGTGGCGTGTTCTTCGAGCGCACTGGCAGCTACGACCAGGTCTGGTACCTGGCGATCGCCCTCGGCGTGCTCTCGGCCATCGCCCATCTGGTCGTGCAGGAGCGGGCGGCACCGCGGCCGGAGCCGGCCTTCGGCGGGTGAGGGACGCCGCTCAGGCCTGCTGGCCCTTCAGGCCGTCGAGGAAATCGGCATTGGGGCAAATGTCGCAATAGGCCGGCTTTTCCTCCGTCTCCATGCGCTCCAGGCAGGTGTCGTAGTGCTGGCAGTTCATGCATTGACGGGCGCAGGCGACGAGTTCCTCTTCGAGGCCGCCGTCGACGATGCGCTTCATCTCAAGGCCGTGCCGGTCCATCATTTCGCCCAGCACCACCTCGCGCCGGGTCTTCATCCGTTTCCTCAGCCGGTCGACGACCAGATAGCCGGCTGCCGCCAGAACCAGGATCGTGACCAACGCCCAACCAAACGACT